>JBDKJY010000097.1:0-3005 GCA_039796295.1 Verrucomicrobiota bacterium | reverse complement strand
ATGCCTCCGCGTAGATTTTGTTGCTGGCCCCCAGCACGGCCACAAAGAGGTGGCCCGCGCCCACGCTGCCGTCCTGCGCGTTGTGGATCGGCACGGTCTGGCCCGCCCAATCCACGAAGAGCTTCTCTCCGGGCACATGCACCTGCCGCAGCACCGGGTCCAGCGTGGCCGCCCAGCGCCGATACAACTGACAGAAGCGGCTGTAGCCATAACCCTCCGGCTGCCCGTGGCGGTATTCCTGCCACAGCAGCCGCAGCGTCACGGACTTGCGCCCCAGCTCCGTGTGGAGGGCTGGCCAGTCAGGCACCGCCATCTTCCCCGCCGTGCCCTGGCAGCGCTGCCAGTTCCATCTCCAGCAGAATGCCCAAGCCTACGTCCCGCGCCTGGAGCTGCGCGAAAAGGTGGCCCAAGACATCCGCAGCGTCTTCAACTCGCCCGACCGTGCTGCCGCCGACTTGCGCCTCAAAAAGATCGCGGCGGACTACGCCACCACCGCCCCGAAACTTTCGGCCTGGATGGAGGAGAATCTCCCCCAGGGCTTGTCCGTGTTCGCGCTCCCCCCCGCTCACCAGCGCAAGCTGCGCACCTCCAATGCGCTGGAGCGCGTCAACCAGGAGCTCAAACGCCGCACCCGGGTCGCACGCATGTTCCCCAACGAAGCCTCCGTCCTGCGCCTGGTCACCGCCCTGCTCGTCGAGATTAGCGAGCAATGGGAAACCGGAAAAATCTACCTCAGCATGGAACCAGTAACCCAACCCTCAACCTGATGTTCGCTACTTTTACAGAAAAGAAATTGCGCGGCCGATGTAGATGCGCATGGGACTCAAATCGGTTGGCGGCATGGTGCCAGGCAATCAATCGGTCGTCGAGCCGCTTTCCGCGACTTTTTGCTTACCAGCGCGGCCAATGACCCGTTCAAACTGCCCGCCGTCTTGCGCCCGCTGGTGGATACGCGGCTGACAAACTAGACAGGCTCTGGCGTCCGCCCTAAGGTTTCTGCCCAACCATGAAGTTCAAAGGCCAGGAGTGGACGACCGGCAACCGGGTGGCGGAGATGTCCATCGCATTGAAGCACCCGGCTGGGGAGAGCGGGCGGTTGCCGTGGCACATCGAGGCGCCATTCCAGCCGGAGGACTACGACTCGGTGCGCGATGGCTGCGGAGCCGTGGAGCGCCTCTACCTCGACATTTGCGGCCATCTGCCGTCGGGGTCGGACTGGCGGGACTTGGAGGGGAAGGTGTTCGAGCCGCTAGAAAAGTTGTGGGACGGGCCGGACGTGCGAGTGAATTCCTTCGGGCCGGGGAAGGCGCTTTGGCAGGGGCCGGAGACGATGGCCTGTGTGATTCGCTTTCTGCGCCGGGACGGCTGGAAGTTCCAAGTGGAGGTGAGCGCGTGGTTCACGCGGGAGGCGTCCAGACTGTGGCAGATCCGGCAGATGTGCCGGCTGGTGACGGCGGATGGCGAGGAGGAGGAAGAGGAACTGCCGGAGGAGTGGACGAACAGCCGGGATGTATATTGGGTGGGGGAGGTTCTCTTCACGGAGGTGCAGTGTTTGGTGCCGGTCAACTCGGCCCGGCCACTCGAACTGGCAAAAGGGCTGGCCATGAAATCGCTGAAACTGTCGGAGTTCCGCAAGGTTCGGCTGAACGCCGACCGACAGGAGCCGACGACGCCGGAGTCCGGGCTTTGCTGTGACGGGCGGTTGGTGCTGCTGACGACGCCGTATTTCTAGGAGTTGTTTCGCCACCTCACATGTGGGAATGCCGGTCGGATCTCGGCAGCGAAGTGTCGGCATGATAAATCAGGCTGAGTGGTGAAGTGAGCGACTCCATGGAGAGGCAATTCAACGAACCCGAGAACCTCAGCACGACTTGATTGTGGAGTGGCTGTGGCGGTTGACAAGGTGTCAGCAGAACTGTCAGCTAACGGGTAGTGAAAGAGTAGTTGCGAGTAGTAGCGGAGCAAGCTCAAGTAGCAGTGTCAGATCGGTCCAAAACGTCCTCAAACTGGGCGTAGTGGCGCGATTCCGACCTCCGCCTCCACCGTGCTTTCCTTAAGGAAACGCGCCGGTTTCTTGGAGCGGCCGAGCGACACCCCCTGAAAAACCGCGTTTTGTGCACCAAAATGTGCACCAAAAGCGGGCGGCGCGCCGAATCCGGCTTAATCCGGGATAAGGCTCGCCCAATCCTTTAGGGGCCGGAATCACGCACACCCATACTGCACAACGCGTATGAAGAGCGAACGGTTCAAACTGGTGTGTCTGGGCAACCGCAGCGGCATGTTCTATTGCAAGGACACGCAGACGGGGTCGCGTAAGAGCCTCAAGACTTACGACCGCAAGGAGGCGGAGCGGATGAGCCGGCAAACCACGCCGTCTTGCTCCCACTCCTTGAAGACTTCGATTTCGAGCGGGTCCTTGCGCGGCTCGAAGCCAGCCCAAAGCTCGGCCAGCGTTTGCGGGACATCCGCTGCTCGGGACGGGGATTCCAGGAGCGGCAGCGCCAGAGCGGTGCCCGTGGTGTGAAGGAAGTGCCGGCGGGTGAGCGGATGGAAGGTCATAGCTTGGGGGGTGTGGTCTGCGTGGGGAAAGTCCCGGCCTCGCTTCACTTCTCCTTCGCCAGCAGCGCCAGCATCTCCAGCAGGTGCTGCGTGAGAATCACTGAGGTGTCCTCCTGCACGGTGTTCGTGCCCAGCCAGGTTTCGTAGCCGCCGAGCTGGTGCTGCTCGGGCGTGGGCAGGTAGCCGTGGCGACCGTTGGCTAGGCCGATGACCATGGTTTGCGGGAACGGGCTGCGCTTCTTCAAGTCCAGCCCGGTCTCGACGAAGGTCTCGAACGGGATGCCGCACACCGCGAGGTCGCCGATGCGGAGGGCTTGGAGTTTAACGGTGAGGGTTTCCTCTTTGCGCTCGGCGGCGGCGACGGTGCTGCGGGCGTAATTCTCGGCGAGGCGCGGGAGCTTTTCCTTCGCGGCGGGGTCGGTGACGGCGAGGACGGCTTTGGCGTC
>JBDKJY010000096.1:0-3318 GCA_039796295.1 Verrucomicrobiota bacterium | reverse complement strand
AGCGCTCAGTGAAGTTCATTCGGTGGTTGCGCCATGCGCTGCAAGCAAACCTCACGGAAGCCGCCGCTGTGCCCCGCCTCACCACCCTCTATGCCTCACTTTGAGCCATCATCAGTGGACACCGATGGTTCCAAGGCATCCCCGATGGGGACTCCAAGGTCGTCGCCGCCCGCTTCGTGGAGCAGCGCTTTCCCGGCGCGCTCGATGGCCAACGCCTCAACAAAGTCCAGCGCGCCGCCGTGGTGGACGCCATGTGCATCGCCGCCTGGTCCCGCCTCCAAGCCCGCTCACTCACTCTGAATCCCCGCCAAACCAAATCAAGATTCCGTCGGACAACAAACAAACAAACCCAGCCCTATTAAATCCATCATCAGCTCGAAACGCTACGACACTGAGACCGCCCAGCGCATTGCCGCATGGGACTCGCGGCATCCGGTGAACGACTTCCACCGCGAGGAGGAGTCGCTCTACCGCACTGCCAGCGGGAACTGGTTCCTCCACTGGGAGGGCGACGCTTTGAGTTCCCGCAGGCTCTGTGTCGGAAGCGAATATCATTCAAACAGCGGCATCACCCCGCTATCCGAACCCAAAGTCCTGTAGCGGCTCGAACGGCGCAATCTTTCGGAGGTTGTCGAGAAATGGTTCCCCAGCCAGATCCAGGACGCCTGATCCCCATCCGCAACCCAAACTTCCCCAAGCAACATGAATACTGACCCGCTCCTCAAGGATTGCCACACGGTCCCCATCCGTCGGCATCACGGCCAATACGTCGTCGCCTACGTCTCCGAGCGTCGCCGCCATCGCCGTGCCTTCGTCCGCCTAGACCAAGCCCGCGAGTTCGCGAGCTTCCGCGTGCGCCGACAGCACCGGGCACGGTTCTCGAAGGAACTGGCTGGGCGGCTCGTCGCACCCGTGCGCTCGTTCCGCGTGGGCCCTACTACCTCGATCGTCATGGCCGAGGACTGCTTCCTGCGCGCCATGCGTCGCAACGGTGCTTCACAGGCGAACACTGGAACGGTGGTCGCCGTGCTAAGTGCCGCGTTCAGCTTTGTGTCTGCTGGCGGCCTCGGCGCGCTGAGTGTCGACTGGTATCAGAAGCAGGACGCTCGTTCGCAGGAGCAGCTCCGGACGAAGGATGCTCGGGCACGCCGCCGAGTCATAGTTGCCAAGTTCCTGGGCTGGCTCGCTCACCAGCCACTGGAGCCGCAGGCGCACGTCGCAACGCCGGATGCGTCGGCGGCCAAGAAGCAATTCCTGACGGTAGAGGAGGCCGAGCAGTTGCTCCGTGCCTGCCCCGATGACGACGCGCGCCGTTACGCGGCGCTGTCCCTCTTCGCGGGGCTGCGCCCGGGCGAAGTGGCGGCACTGCGCTGGGAGGATGGATATCACCGAGCAGCAGGATGGCCTGTTTTGCCGTAGCAAAGGTTTTGTCCGGATGGTGCCGCTCTCGGCGAACCTGCTGGCCTGGCTTCAGCCTCCCACCCCGGCTCAAGGCCCGGTGGTGACTACCACCGCTGCTCGCAAGGTGCGTGCGTTGCTCGCCAACCTGAAGCCGACAGCTCCCAACGTCCTGCGCATGACGTGCCTGCTGTGCTGGCTGGCGCTGCATGGCTTGAACGTCACAGCAAGCTACGCTGGCCTACGTAACGCTCCACAGCAACGGCATCATTTCGTGCCCATCAGTGTGGCCGACGCGGAGCGCTTCTTCAGCCTCGCGCCCGTCTGCCCCGCCACTCTGTAGCGTTCCTCGACCAGCCAGCGAATTGGAATACCACGCAGCCAGCGTCCACCCGGGGTTGGCTGCCTGCTATTTCAGGTCTCCGGCAATCGTGGCGAACTGTTCCATCGCGGCTTCCAAATCCGCCGTGATGTCGGCGGCGATGATTTCCGGGGCGGCAGGTTAGACGATTCTTCCTGCGCGTGGCACTTGAGCTGGAAGATGCTCACACCGCTCCTCCGGCGGATGCCTCGACAGGGAGGTCGAGGAAGAGTTGCGGGAAGTAGAACTCCTGGACCTTCGCCGGGAAGGCGGCGTGCAGGGGGCCTTTGGGGCTGGGCGTGTCCAGCAGTCCTTCCGCCAGTCCCAGCTTGATGATTTCCGCACAGACGGTGGCGGCCTTGCCGGTGATGGTCTGCACGCGGGCGCGCGGGATTTCGCCCTCGTCCACGAGCGTGCGGACCACGCGTATGAGCGCCTCGCGGTGCCGCCGGAGGTGCCGGGCCTGGAACTGGAAGTAGCGTTCCACCCGGATGCGCAGCGCGGGCAGGTCCGGCAGGCCGCTCATGAACTGGATTTGGTCGAGCATGGTTGCGAGGAAGAACACGCAGAACTCGGCGAACACGGCCTCGGAGAGGTTGCCCCGGCCATCAAGGTCGTTGCGGCGGGGGCGGTCGGCGGATTCGAGACTTTCGTAGTAGCGCTGGCGCGCGCGGGCCAGGCCACGGGAGAGCGTCCACAAGCCGTGGCCGTCTAGCCGGTGGCGGATGAGGAGCGCGTGGACGTGGAGCCGCATGACGCGACCGTTGGCGTCGCCAAAGGGGTGAATCCAAGCGAGCCGGCGATGCGCCGCAGCGATGGCGACGAGGCGGTTGCTTTTCAGAATCTGCCCGTCGCCGTAGAACGCGTGGAACCGGTCCATGAAGGCGGGCAGCGCGTCAAAGTGCGGCGGGGGGTGCTGGCCCACGTCCACCATGAAGTCACGCAGGTGCCCGGGCTGGATGCGATACGCCTTGCCACCCTTGGCTTTGGCCCAGCGCAGCGGTTCGGGGAGCCGAGTGTAAAACTCCCGGTGCAGCCAGTAGACGAAGTCGGGGCGCAAACGTCCACCGGCGGGCCGGCGGGCCGTTCCTCCATCAGTTGCTCCACAGCAATGTGCGCCAGACTGAGCTGCTGGTTGTCGCGCTGGGTCTCATCGTGCGAGAAGTCCCGCTGCATCGCCCGCACGATGTCGCGGGCGTGGTCTTGTGGTCCTCGATGCGGTTGGAGTAGTAGCAGTTCATCTCCCGGACGAGGTCGGCCACCCGCTTGAGGACATGGGGTGAGTGAACTTGGCCGGTGAGGCGACCGGAGGATTTCAGGATTTCACAGGTTAACTCGGACAGGCGGGCACCTCGCTCTTTGGGCGGGAGCGGCTCCATGGCCGCCGGGTGCCGATACGCTTCCATGTGACGCAAATCCGAAAATGTTACTGAAAATCCTTCCGAGGGTCTGGTTTCGGCCTTCCTTAGCCGCGAGCACGTCGTTGAGTTTATCGAGGACCTTGTGAAGTTAAGCGGAACCTCGCCCAACGCGATGCTGCGTCCGGCGGCCAGGTTCAG
>JBDKJY010000095.1:0-3375 GCA_039796295.1 Verrucomicrobiota bacterium | reverse complement strand
CATCCACTGTGGCCGGCACGCCGACGAGGACGCCGTGGAACCCACGCCCTGTCAACCAGCCGCCCCACCATGAAAGTCATCACCATCCGCCGGCTCGACCTCCAGTTCGACGCCGGTCAAATCACGCACGGCCCGCCCGAGCAACAAGCCCGGCAGGCCGTGGACCTCATCAACCTCACCTTGCAGCGCGAACCCTTCGGCCTCGGCGCCCAACTCTTCGCGCACCGCGACGAGATTGAAGTCGAGTCCGCAGAATCCGCTGCCTGAAACCACCGCAGCAACCACCCCATGAACCCACGCACCCTGAAAATCGAAGCGGTCGGCGACTTCGCCGCGCAGAACATCAAACCCCGCATCCGCCTAGGCGGCGGCTGGCTCAACCGCGCCGGCTTCAAGCCCGGCCACCGGGTCATCATCCACCACGCCCGGCCCGGCAAGCTGACCCTGCGGTTCCAACCAGTTCCGGCCCGCTGACCTGCTGGCCCAAGTCGAAACGCCTCCGGGCGTCTGTGCGTATTCGCGCACACTGATGAGACTCACCTCGCAGCAACCCCAAACCCCAAACGACAGGAAAACACCCATGAAAAACATCACGGTCAAATACGGCGTGGACAGCATCACCAAGCAGGTCGCGGCCGACTTCACGTTCGGCGACCTCCACGACAGCGACTCGTTCAAGGCGGCGCTGGGCTTCGGCGACCGCACCAAGGCGCTCGTGGACGGCATCGAGCAGGACCGCGCCACCGTCATCCCGGCCGGCGCGACGGTGCGCCTGGAGACGGCCGCCAACACCAAGGCCTGAACATCAAGCCCACCCGCGCAGGCCCGCCTCCTTCACCGGGGGCGGGCTTTTCCTTTCCCACCATGGAAACCACCGAAATCATCCTGCGCGACAATGGCACGCTCACCGAGCGGGTCATCCGCGAACGCGACCTCGCCACCGGCCCAGCCGTGCTGGACGCGCTGACCGAAAGCGTGACGCGCAAGCTGCGCAATGTCCTCTCGCTCCCCGACTGGGGCCTGGGGCATGCCAGCGTGGGCCTCAACGACACGCTCTGGACCGTGGCCATCGACCGCATCCCGCTGCACGCGAGGTTCCGGCTCATCAACGGTGTGCTCGTGCCGGCGTTCGCGTCGGCGACCGACCTGGAGCTGCCGCTGGTCTGGCATGCGCCTGACCAGATGCGGCTGGCCTTCGTCGTTCGCACCGAGTTCGCCAATGAGTGCGTCCGGGTCTGCGGCAACTGGCTCTTCGCCTGCGACCGGGACGACCGTGGCTATCGCCTGCCGCTGCCGAACCTCCACGACGACTGCCTCATCTGCACCGGCAACTTCGACGACCGTTACGCCTCCGGGGCCGCGTGCGTCGCGGCGAGCCTGGAGCAGTTTCGGAAGTCCAAGTGGAACGCCGACCTCATGCGGACCATCGAGCGGTCGCAGCAGTGCTTCCGCTTCCAGCCCACCAACGACACGTTCACGACGCTGCCCATCGCGGTCGCCGACTGGACGACGCTCTGCGACAAGGTGTCCACCGACATCTTTGAAAGGGTCATCCTGTGAAGACCGCTCCAGAAAACGCCGACGTGCTACGCCCACTCGTCGCCCGGCTCAAGGCGTGTCCCTCGCAGGACACCAGCTTCTCGGAGAAGCTGCTGCTCGAAGCTTGGGAGCGTTTCAAACACACGGGCTGGGACCGGGGAACGGAACCCACCCCGGCCGTCATCGCCGGACTCGTCCTGCATGACGAAAACACCGCTCGCCTGCTCAACGCGGCGGAGCGCGTGCAACTCCTCGCCCTGAGCACTGTCGCTCTGGAGCGCTACCAGCAGAAAACCAATCCACCCAACCAACTCGGCAAGACCATTGCCGCATCCCTGAAGGAATCAATATGAACTACCTCATCGGCTGCGGGGGCGTCGGCTCGGCCATCGTCCCCTCGTTCTGTCTGCTCAAATCACCCGGCGACATCACCCTGGTGGACGGCGACACCATCGAACGGAAGAACCTCAACCGGCAGATGTTCGACGCCGGCCAGATCGGCAAGAACAAGGCGCAGGCGCTGGCCGGGAAGTTCGGCTGTCACGCCCTGCCGGAGTGGTTCAGCCGGGGCAAGCTCCGGCTCTACCGCAACGACTGGCTGCTCTGCCTCGTGGACAACCATCGCACGCGCCTCGAAGCCGTCGAGGTGTGCGACGACATCGGCTGCCAGGCCATCTTCGCCGCAAACGAAATGCACTCGGCGGAAGCGTATTACTACCGGCGTGCTTGGAAAGGCACGTCCCGTGATCCACGGAGCTACTACCCGGAGCTGCTCACCGACCGCAGCGGCGACCCGCGTGCCGCCGCGATTGGCTGCACGGGCGAGGCGCAGGAAACCAACCGCCAGTTGGTGTCGGCGAACCTCATGGCGGCGGCGCTGGCGGAACACCTGTTCGTGTTGTGGCACCTGAAGGCGCCGCGCATGGACCGGGAGACAGTCGAGCGGTTGCCGCACAAGTTCGCGGCCAACCTGAGCCGGCTCGAAACCTACGCGCTCAAGGGAGGTTTCCATGAGTGAGGCGATGACCGCGCCGGAGCCCGTGGCCCCCGTGGCCCGCAAGTGCGTGTTCGAGGCGGTGTTCGACGCGAACTTCATCGAACTCATCGAGCTGGCCCCCCGCAATCCTCACGTCCGGGCGTTGATCCTCAAGCTCACGGGCAAGCTGCCCCCGCCGGAGTGCGCGACGTTCGCGCAGCTCAAGGACTGGGTGGAGCTGAACTGCGAGAAGCGGGCTCGGACGTCACCACCGCAAACCGGCGGACACAGCCGCGAGGGCGGCATCGTGATCAACGTGGACTTCTCGGAGACCGAATACGGCCGCGCCAACTACTCGGTGCGGCGTCGCGGCAGGGAGGAGTTCCGCCTCAGTGCCGAGGATCTCATGGCGATGGTCCGCACGGCCATTGACGACGGCGATGGCCTGGACGAGGTCGTCGAGGCTGTCGCCAGCAAGATCGACGACGACGCGTGGAGCCAGTGCGATCCCAGCATGGATGACTCCGGCGACCACGACTACAGCGAGCACGATGGCAGCGACACGGGCGACAGCGCGACCGAGTGCAACAAAACCGAAATCCGCACCGCCGTGCTCGACTTCGTCCGGGAGCGCCATCCCGAGCTGGCGGCAGAACTCTAACCCCGAGTCCGTCCTTGGAACCACGCAGGCTTGCGAAGGTCTGCGCGGTTCCTCCCCTTTCAACCCCAACCACCAACCCAACATGAAACTCATCAAACTCAACCCATCAGAAGTCAGTGAAACGAAGGAAGTGCCCGGCCTGCTCAACTGCCGGATCGATTACGAGGTCAAGTCGGCCAAGGGCCGGCTCGACTACGCC
>JBDKJY010000094.1:0-3661 GCA_039796295.1 Verrucomicrobiota bacterium | reverse complement strand
GCCCGTTCCGCTACCGCTTGGCCGCGATGCACCAGAGCGCGGCGTGGGTGCGGATGAAGAGTTCGCCGTCGCTCGGCACGATCGAGGAATTGCTCGGCTCTCCGAGGGCGTTCACGGCGACGAGTTCGAATTTCGGACTGGCTTTGAAAACGAAACAATCTCCGCCCTGGGTGATCGTGTAGCAATGGTCGCCCGAGAGCAGCACCGACGACCAGTTTTGCCGGCTCTTGCCGAGACCTGTGAGGCGCTCCTCCCAGACGAGTTTGCCGGTCGCGAGTTCAAAGCACTCGGCGATACCGGGGTCGTTATGAACATAGATGTGGCCCTCGCGAATAACTCCGGAACCGATGCGCTGCTTCGTACGCGGGTGCTGCCAAAGGCGGCGCGTCTCCGTGATGTCTCCGCCGCCGCCCGCTCGCACGGCGATGGTGGAGCCATTGAACCCGCCCATCGAGACCACTGTGTCGCCTTCGTAGATCGGCGAAGTGTAGGCCAGGGGATTCAGGCCGGCGCAGGTCCAGATTTCCTTGCCGGTGGCCGGCTCATAGGCGGCCAGACGGCGCGGCCAGCTCAGGAGTAATTGGTCCCGACCGTCGATGCGTTTGATGACCGGAGTCGTCCACGACCCGATGTAGGTGGCCGTGTTTTGGGCGGCTTTGGCAGCCTTGGCATCTTTGGCGTCCGGCGAGGGCGCGACTTTGCCGTAACCGATGTCCTCGTCGTGTTGCCAGAGCGTCCGACCGGTGTGTTTTTCCACGGCGACGAGAAAGTTCCGCTCGCCGGGGCCGAAATTCAATAAACAGAAATCCCCATAAATCGTAGGCGAAGACCCGTAACCCCAGATGTGGCGCTGCACGCCGAGATCGCGGCCCCATAATTTTTTACCGTCGAGGTCGTAACAATGCAGTCCGTCTGTGCCGTGCCACACGATGACGCGCTCGCCGTCGGTGACGGGCGATGATGAGCAGTAGGGATTGGTCTGGTGCGTGGGGTCCTCGGCTAACTTGGTGGTGACGTCCTCGCGCCACAAGGTCCGGCCGTCGGCGCGGCTGAGGCAAAGCAGCGTGCGTTGGCGGCCGATGCTCTGGGTAAGGAAGACACGTTCGCCCCAGACGACGGGCGTGGAGTTGCCGGGTTCGGGCAACGCGACCCGCCATTTCACGTTTTCGGTCCTGGCCCAGTGCACGGGCAGGTTTTTTTCCTCGGTGATGCCCGTGCCGAGTGGGCCGCGCCACGCCGGCCAATTGGCGGCGTGGCTGAGTGATATGACGCCGGCGAGTGCGAGCGCGAATCCAAGCGTGAAACGTGATGGCATTTTCATGGGGTGGGTGAGAGAGGCTATTTGGCAAGTAAAGCTTTTTGGCCAGCACGGAGTAGCGCTCGGGATCTGCGAGTTCCCGCTCGGCTCTGCATTAGCGACGATGGCGCTTGGCGCTCCGGGGTCGAGCTCGGCGAGGTTCGTGGCAGGGACGGGCGATTTCAGCTTGGCGGCGACGGACGGAATCTGTCGCCGCCTTCCGCCATGAGCGAGCCCGTCACGGTGCCCGCACTTTGCTCGCCCGGCCTCACCAGCAGGGCGGTATTTTTCCGCCCTCCATTTCTCCGGAAAATCTTTCTACCAAAAAAATATTCCTACCGCCAAAGACCACGCCCCCAACACGCCCACGTCGCACCCCACGTCGCACCGCACCAGCACGAGCCGCATCCGCTCCGCCCATTGCGGGTCGAGCAACGTCGCCTTTCCGTTTCGACCCACAGACACTGGCACTCGACCAGCATGGTGCCGGTGGAATAATTATTGCCAGGAAACTGGATTTGCGGGGGCGGAGGGGCGTGGCAATCTCGCGGCACGGGAACGCCCCGAGTGGCGCGGCGGCGGCCCGTGCCAGTGCGTCCATGAAACCATGAACTCAGAATGTGAAAGTCATTACCTCCGTGGAGACAGAGACTGCGGAGCAGTCGAAGGCAACTGCGTCGCCGCAAGGCGGGGTGGGGAGCAGCCCGAGACGGAGGGTCGGTCCCGAACGAAAGTGAACTCGATACGGCATGTCAGACGGGCGAGCCTGCTGGCAAGGGGCGAAGCCTGCCGCGTAAGCGGCAAACCGGTCACGGCACTAACGCTGTCAAAGCTGGCGACCGGTCGGCTGGGGTGTGGTTGGAGCGAGAACGATCCGAAGAGAGCATGGGATAAGTGGAGATCCCGGCGCGGCGAGCTGAGCCGCGACGGAGTCAGAGGGTCCATAGTAGCGATGAAGCCGGTTAACGCCGGGGGAGCGAAGGGACCCAAGAAGGTGAACGCGCCATGAACACGCCACAGGAAGCCCAACCTGCATCAGTTCCCGCAAGGGATAAACCAGCAGGAGCAGCGCCCCGCCGCACGGCGGGCGCCGAACCCGGGGTGTGGACAGAGCGCATGCTGACGGCCCTCGCGAGAGGGTTGAGAGGAAACCAGTGGTTTAGTCTCATCGACAAAGTCTATGCGGACAAAACCCTGGAGTTGGCTTGGGCCAAAGTGGAGTCCAACGCAGGTGGCGGCGGCGTGGATAACATGACGGTAACTCGCTTCGCCAAAGACTGCCCGCGTGGTCTGCTCGACCTAAAAGAGCAACTGCGCACGGCGAGTGATCAACCCCAGCCAGTAAAACGGGTCTGGATACCGAAGCCCGGCACGAACGAGCAGCGCCCCTTGGGGATACCCACGGTGCGCGACCGGATCGTGCAGACGGCCCTGCGGCTGGTGATCGAACCCATCTGCGAGCACCACTTCTCGGAACACAGCTATGGTTTCCGACCCGGACGTGGTTGCAAAGACGCGCTGCGCCGCGTGCAGACCCTGCTTGATGAGGGCCACACGTGGATCGTGGACGCGGATCTGAAAGGTTACTTCGATACGATTCCCAAAGACCGGCTGATGAGCCGGGTGGAGGAACGCATCGCGGACAGTCGGGTGCTCACGTTGATCCTCAGTTACCTCGACCAAGGGGTGATGGACGAATTGACGCTGCACGAGCCCACGGACCGAGGCACGCCGCAAGGGGCGGTCATCAGCCCCCTGTTGGCGAACATCTACCTCGATCCGTTGGACCATTTACTCGCCGAGAGCGGCGTGGAGATGGTGCGCTACGCCGACGACTTCGTGCTGCTGTGTCGGAGCGAAGCAGCGGCGCAGGCCGCGCTGGCCCGCGTGCAAACGTGGGTGGGCGAAAACGGCCTGACGCTGCATCCCGTGAAAACCCGCTTGGTGGATGCGACCCAATCCGGAGGTTTTGACTTCCTTGGGTATCACTTCGAGCGGGGCTACCGCTGGCCGCGGCGCAAGTCGCTGGACCGGCTCAAGGACAAGGTGCGCCAGCTGACCCCGCGCACGTGCGGAGTCTCGCTGGAGACCACGATCGCGCGGCTCAACGAAACGCTGCAAGGCTGGTTTGGATACTTCCAACACGGCCACCGCACCACGTTCTCCAATGTGGACGGTTATGTGCGGGGCCGCCTCCGCTCGATCCTGCGCAAGCGCGTGGGCAAGCGCGGACGCGGCCGAGGGACAGATCACCACACGTGGCGCAACCACTACTTCACCGAGCTGGGCTTGTTCAGCCTATCGCAAGCCCATGCCTCGGCCTGTCGGTCTTCTTGCTAAGTTAATCACCAACTGGAGAGCCGG
>JBDKJY010000093.1:0-3710 GCA_039796295.1 Verrucomicrobiota bacterium | reverse complement strand
AAGAGCGGGGCCACCTTGGCCCAAAAGGTGTCCGAGATACGAAAGCCTGGCCCGCGCGTGTGCTTCATGCAGGCCAGCTTGCCCCGCCCGGAAACCCCGTCCCAGGTTATTCGGATAGGCTCTAAGCGTCGCGGTCTCGTTCATGGTTCGGCTTTCTCCCAGCCCAGCTTCGGGGCCGAGTAGATGGAGAGGAAAACGGCGTCGGCGGAAGATTCGTTGCGCGCGCCGTGGACTTGGTTCTTGTCGGCGACATCCACATAGCCAGCGCGGACGGTGCGCCGTTCACCGTTGCCCAGATAGTAGGTGAGTTCGCCCCGCACCATCACCCACGTGTCCTGCCCGTCGGGATGCGTGTGCGCCGGAACTTCCTGCCCGGGCCGCACGCCCCACACGGCGATGCTGGTGAAATCCGTGACGGAAAGCTCGGTGACCGTGGCTTTCTCGGCGGAGAAGCGGACGAGCTGTTCGGCGCTGAAGGTGCGATGGATCATATGGGCGAAGTTCCTGGCGTCAGTTGAGCGCGGCCTTCAGGCCGCAGAAGGCCGCAGCAGCAAAAGACCGTTCGAACCGTCTCCGGCACGCTCACGTTCCTGCGGCATATATGCCGCGCTCCTCCGAAGTGGTTCATCGGCGAACCTCCGTGTCCGTGCGGTGCACGCTCACCGCGCAAAACTTGTAGCTCGGTTGCCGCGAATGCGGGTCAAAGGCCGGGAAGGTGAGCCGGTTCGTGGCCGCGTCGTGCATCGGCAGGTAAACTTGTCCGGTCCGCACCGTCGCGGTGACGTGGACGCGCGCGGTGAGTTCGCCGCGACGCGAGGCGACGCGGGCGGTGTCGCCGGCTCGGAGGTGCAGCCGACGGGCGTCGTCGGGATTCAGCTCCAGCAACAGCTCGGACGGCGCGAGCTGGCGAAGAATATCGGACTTGTTGGTGCGCGTGAGCGTGTGCCACTGCGCGCTGGTGCCGCGTCCGGTGAGAAGGATGAAGGGGAAATCCTCGCAGGGCTTATCCGGGGCCTCGCGCGGCGGCGAGAAGAGGAACTTGGCGCGAGCGTCGTCGTGGAAGAATCGGCCGTCCTCGAACAAGCGGCGTTCCCGAGGAGTGATTAGTAAGTAGTGATTAGTGCCGAGTTCGGGAGGCCCCGTGCCTGTCGAGCCGGACTGATTACTAATTACTAAACACTGATTACTTTGCTTGAGCAGCGGCCACTGAATCCCGCCTTCGCGGTCGAGATGCCTATAGTCTTCGATGCCCGTGATGTCGCACGGTTGGCCAGCGGAACAACGCTTGAGGATTTGGAAGGCGGCCTCGGGCGAAGTCCATTCGCTGAACATCGCGCCGCAGCCCCAGTAGTGCGCAACAAGTCGGAAGATGTGGAAATCCGCGAGTGCCTCGCCTGGCGCACGGGCGACCTTCTTCACAAGCCCGTAGCGCCGCTCGCTGTTGATGAACGTGCCTTCCTTCTCGCCCCAGCCGGCGGCGGGCAGCACCAAGTCGGCACGCAGGGCGGTGTCGGTGGTGTGATACATGTCCTGCACGACGAGGAAGTCGAGCTGGGCGAGGAGGGCATCGAGGCTGGCTGAATCCTCCTCTCCACGAATCGGAGCGCCGAGTATTGCTCGGCCCGAAGCGGATGATGCGCCCCCTTGCCGAGCAATGCTCGGCGCTCCGCCTTTGCCAATCCACGAGTGCGACGGGTTGGTCGCAATGACCCACAGGCCTTTGATGTTGCCGGCGGCGATGCCGTCGAGGATTTGGTCGTAGGCCAAGGACGGCTTCGTTGGAATCACCGACTCCGGGATGTTGAGCGTCGTCGCGATTTTCTTGCGATGCTCCGGGTTCGCGAAGTCGTGGCCGCCGAGCAGGCTCGTGACGTTCGCGAAGAGCCGCGAGCCCATCGCATTGCACTGGCCGGTGATGCTGTTCGCGCCAGTGCCGGGCTTGCCGATGTGGCCGCCGAGCAGTGCGAGATTGATGACCGCCTGCGCGGTGCGCGTGGATTCGTGGCCTTGGTTCACGCCCATTGTCCACCAGAAGGATACGCGCTTGCCGGGTTTCACGCTCTCGGCCAGTCGGTAGATTTGACCGACAGTCAATCCGCTCTGCGCCGCCACCGCGTCCGGTGTGAACTGGCGGACAAATTCGGCGAACTCCGCGAAGCCATTCGTGTGCGCGGCGAGGAATTCCTTGTCCACCCAGCCGTTTTGGATGAGCAGGTGCGCGACGCCATAGAGCAGTGCCAAGTCGGACTTCGGCGCGAGCGGCAGGTGCAACGTCGCGGCTTGTGCGGTCTCGGTCGCACGCGGGTCCAGCACGATGATTTCCGGCGAGCGGCGGTTGCGCAGCACGCGCTGCCACATGATGGGATGCGCCACACACGGGTTCGCGCCGACGAACACCAGCACGTCCGACTCCTCGAAGTCCGCGTAGGTGAACGGCGGGGCGTCGAAGCCGAAGCTCTGCTTGTAAGCGACGGCGCTGGTGGCCATGCACTGGCGGGTGTTCGAGTCGCAATGCAGCGCGCCCATGCCGAACTTCCACAGCGCACCGAGGAAGGCCATCTCCTCCGTGCAAATCTGGCCGGTGCTCAGGAACGCCACGCTCTCCGACCCGTGCTGGTCCATGATGGCCTTGAACTTCAGCGTGAAGACCTGCATCGCGTGGTCCCAGTCGGTCGGCTCCAGCTTGCCGGTGCCGGGATTGCGAAGAAGCGGAGTCGTGGCGCGGTCGGGCGCGGCGAGCGGCGTGAGGGCTTCCCAGCCTTTCGGACAAGCCATGCCGAGGTTCACGGGATAGTCGGCGGTGGCGGACAAGTTCACCGCCTGGCCGTCTTTGAGATGCACATTCAAGCCGCATCCGGTGGAACAAAAGCCGCAGACGACTGTGGTGGTCGCGTCGGGCTTGAGCCGCGCGGGAACTTGGCCGAGGCCGAACTCGCCGGGCGCGCGCACGAGGTCGGCGGTGAGCGGGCCGGTCCACTGGCGGAGCCAGGAGTTTTCAGTGTTCAGTGAGCAGTGTTCAGTGGCGACAGGTGGCTCGGCTGCCTTGGACTGAACACTGGTTACTGAATACTGGCTGTTCTTCATACGGGCATTTTGTCCGGTGAGACGGAAGTGAAGAACAGGTAGCGCTCGGCGAGTTCACCGAGCAGGCAGAGGGCGAAAGCGCTCACGGCGAGTGCTGTGGACGCTGCGCCGACCGCGATGGCGAAGGGGAGGAAAACGCCACCCGTGAACGCGCTGAGCAGGCGCACGGCGAGCACGGGGCGGAGCGCGCCGGTTTGCAACGCGGCGGTGCGGCGGAGTTGTGTCCAGCGGTCGGAGTCGGAATCGGCGTGCTTCAGGACAGAGAGTTCGCAGGCGAGCTTGAGCAGGGTGACGAGGAGCACCGCAAAGGCGAGCGGGGCGTGGGGCTGAAAAGTCAGCGCGAGTGCGAGGCCCAACAAGAGCGCGCTGCCGAAGAAGCGAGGAGCAGTGTGGCGGAGGCTCCAGAAGGCGCGGTGGGTGTCGGCATAGACCATCGCTTGGGCGAAGACGGCGGTCGCGGCGACGATGGCGACGGAGAAAGTGATTAGTGAGTAGTAATTAGCAGTTCATTGAAAAAGTCGCTGGCGGATTGAACGGCATGGAACGGCGTTAGTCTGAGACTGCATGCGTGGCCAAGTGAATCCCCAGTCCGATATGTTGTGCCTGCTCTCGCCCGCGAGCCGCGT
>JBDKJY010000092.1:0-4028 GCA_039796295.1 Verrucomicrobiota bacterium | reverse complement strand
TGGAACTCGTATCCGTCTTAAGCAACTCGAACATCGGAGGCGGATTCAGCCACAGGCGACGCCGGAGCGGGAAGGAGATTCCCCGCCGGCCATCTCTACTTGAATAGACTTTTCCGAGGCCGGGTCTGCTTTCCCACAATTCAACCTGCTATGAAAATAACCAGCCTCCTCCTCGCACTCGCCACCACCGTTGCCTTCGCCCAAGCGGAGGAACCCAAGAAAGTCGCCATCGGCAAACCCGCGCCCGACTTCAAGATCAAGGACGCCACTGGCAAGGAGATCAACCTCGCCGAGCTGACCGCCAAAGGCCCCGTGCTCGTGCGCCTCACCTGCGGCTGCCTCGGCTGCGACAAGGAGTTGCCTTACTTCCAGGAGCTGCACACCGCCTATAAGGCACAGGGCCTCACCAGCCTCGCCATCTTCCGCGAGCCGGACGCCAAGGTCGAAGCCTACGTGAAGGAGAAGAAGCTCAACATGCTCTATGCCGTGGACACCAAGGGCGAGAGCTGGAAGGTCTTCGACACGAAAGTCATGCCCAGCAACTTCCTCATCGCGAAGGGCGGCCAGATCGTAAAAATCTCCGCCGGCTGCGATACCAGCGGCATGATCGCCGAGCGCCTCAGCGAAGCCACTGCCAAGCTCACTGGCACCGACAAGGTCGAAGTGAAGACCAAGGTGGACGCGCAGAAGCCCGTCGCCGCCAAGCCCTCGACCGCCGCCCCCGTCGCGAAGTAAGTCCGCGACACAATCTCGTTTGAAAGGCCGCCAGCGCTGGCGGCCTTTCGCTTTCGAGTCCCCGCTAGCGAACTGTCGCCGCAGCGACTAGCCTTCCCCCCAGTGAGCGCGCCGGAACCAACCCCAGCCCCTGTGGACCCGTGGGTCGCGGAGTTCCTCACGCACCTCGCCACTGATCGCGGCGCGTCCGACTACACCCGACGCAACTACGCCGAAGCCCTCGCCGAGTTCCACCGCTGGCACGCGGCGGCCAAGCAGACGCAACCCGCGTGGGCAACGTTGCTGCGCGATGACTTCCGTAATTTCCTCCGCCACCTCAGCCAGCGGAACCTCAGCCGCGCCACCATCCACCTCACGTTCAGTGCGCTGCGGACCTTCTACAAATTCCTCATCCGCCGCGCCCACGTCACCGCCTCGCCCATCCGCAATCTCACGCTGCCCAAGCCCGAACGCCGCCTGCCCAAGTTCGTCACCGTGGCGCAGGCCAAGGCGCTCATGGAATCCCCGCTCCGTGAGCTAGAACGCGAACGCCAGACCCGCGAAAAGCCCGTGGATCCCCTGCCCTTCCTGCGCGACGCCGCATTGCTCGAAACCGTTTACTCCTGCGGCCTGCGCGTCAGCGAAGTCTGCGGTCTGCGCGGCGAAGACTTGGACCCGACCCAGCGCCTCGTCCGCGTGCGCGGCAAGGGCCGTAAGGAACGCCTCGTGCCCATCGGCCTCCCCGCCGTGCGCGCCATCTCCAACTACTGGCGCGCACTGCCCCAGCCGCCCGCACCGGACGCACCCATCTTCCTTGCCGAGCCTGAGACCGGCCAGCCCTTGCGCCCCGCGCAAGTTCAACTCCGCCTCAAGCGCTACCTCCTCGCCGCCGGTCTCGACACCCGCCTCACGCCCCACAAGCTCCGCCACAGCTTCGCCACGCACCTGCTCGACCACGGCGCGGACCTGCGCAGCGTGCAGGAGTTGCTCGGCCACCGGAACCTCGTCACCACGCAAGTTTACACCCACGTCACCACCGAACGGTTGAAACAAGCCTACGCCGCCGCGCATCCCCGCGCCGTCGATCCCACATGAAACTCCCCCTGCCCCTCGCCCTGCTCCTCTGCCTCCTCGCCGCCGCTTGCACCACGCCCCCGAAGACCGATTGGGACGCCCGCGTGGGCAGCTACACCTTCGACGCCGCCGTGCTTGAACTCGGCCCGCCGGAGAAGAGCGCCCCGCTCACCGACGGCACCCGCGTGGCCGACTGGCTGCTCGCCCGCGGCCGCAGCAATCCCAACTACCATTCCTTCCCCGATGGCCGCGTCATCCGCACCGAAGGCGTGCGCGACCAAGACCAACTGCTGCGCCTTACCTTCAAACCGGACGGCCAGCTCCAGCGCTGGCAGCGCGTGTGGCGGTAAATTCCCTACGCGCCGACCGGCTCCTCCAAATTCCCCTTCCGTTCTTCGCCCGCGTTTGCTCTACTGTGCGGCACGCGATGAAGGAAGAAAGTGTTGACCTCGGCATTTGGGACAAGCTCACCCGAGCGGTGTTGCTCCTCCTCGTCGTCGCCGTCGCGGGTGGCATCGTCTTCCTCTGCATCCCCCTCATCCAGCAGAACGAGCGCATGCGCCAACGCAACCTCGAACTCGAAACCCAAATCCAGCGCGAAGAAGACAACGCCCGCGCCCTCAAGGCCACCCTCGACGCCCAACGCTCCGACCCCAAGGCCGTCGAACGCCTCGCCCGCGAGAAACTCGGCTACGCCAAGCCCGGCGAAGTCGTCATCCGCTTCCAAGAGCCCGCCGCCCCCGCCCCCAGCAAGCCCTGACCCCCGGCGGCGGACGCCTGCTCCCACCGCTCGCCCAGCGCCCGCCCCCTTTGGTTTTTCAAATCCAAGCTTGCATTGACCCCTCCCTTGGCTAGCGTCCCCGCTTCCGCTGCGGCCAATTGCCGCGCGTAGCATCCGAATCCAGACACTCTATGGCAAACGTAACCGAGATCCGCAAAGGCATGGCCATCCGCCAAGGGGGCGACGTCGTCGTCGTGCTCGAAGTCACCCACCGCACCCCCGGCAACCTCCGCGCCTTCGTCCAGATCAGTATGCGCAGCCTCAAGACCGGCAAGACCTCCGAGCTGCGCTTCGCCTCTGGTGAAAAGATCGAAGTCGTCCCCATGATGACCCACAAGATGGAGTTCAGCTACAAGGACGGCACCGACTACGTCTTCACCAACCCGGAAAACTACGAGACCGTCACCCTTTCCCCCGAACTCGTCGGCGACGTTAAGAACTTCCTCGTCGAAAACGGCGGCGTCACCATGGTCTTCGTCGAAGACAAAGCCGTCTCCGTCGAACTCCCCTCCAGCGTCATCCTCACCGTGGCCGAATCCGCTGAAGGCGTCCGTGGCGACAGCGCCAACAACATGCAGAAACCCGCCGTCCTCGAGACCGGCGTCGCCATCCAAGTCCCCCTCTTCATCAAGCCCGGCGAGAAGATCAAAGTGGACACCCGCACCGGCAAATACATGGAACGCGCTTAAGCGTTCTGAGTTCCCGTTCTGATTTCCAAGTTGGAAGGCCCGCCTCACGGCGGGCTTTTCGCTTTCGTGCCGGAGGAACTCACCCCCGCCGCACCCCGCCCAGCTCCACCCATCCAGCCCAAGACCAGCCGCACTGCCGCTGGCGTCCCGGTGCTCAGGACATTGTGATCCGCCGGCCACACCACAGCCTTCCCGCACCAGCCGGGACACTCCCGCCCTAGCCACCGCTGCACCGGCCACCACGGCACCACCGGATCGAACACCCCCGTGAGGTGAACCACCGGCACCCGCACCCCCCGGACCAACTCGCGCGGATCATTCCCCGCGATCAACCGCAGCCGATGCCCCGCCGCCTGCCGCAGCTCCTCCCCCCACCGCCCCCGGAACTCCCCCACCGCCGCCACCACCTCCGCGCTCTGCTGGAACCGCCACCGCGCCACCACCGCGTAACCCCCCACCACCGCCGAGAGCCACCCCAACGGCGCCCGCCGCAGCACCCACTCCGTCCCCCGCACCCCCGCGAGCCACGGATGCCGCGCAAACCCACCCGCCAAGATCAGCCCCTCCGCCCGGAACCTCGGCACCCGCTCCCCCATCCCGCCCGACACCTCCCGCCCATCGCCCGCTCCCTCCCCGCGACCCCGCCCCGCCAACAGCTCCCACGCCACCTGCGACCCGAACGACTCCGCCAGCACCCACCCCTTCACGATCCCGTGCGCCCGCAACCGCGCCTCCACCGCCGCCGCGAACTCCCCCAGCGACCACGTCAC
>JBDKJY010000091.1:0-4643 GCA_039796295.1 Verrucomicrobiota bacterium | reverse complement strand
GTTCACTCACCCCATGTCCTCAAGCGGGTGGCCGACCTCGTCCGGGAGATGAACTGCTACTACTCCAACCGCATCGAGGACCACAAGACCACGCCCGCGACATCGTGCGGGCGATGCAGCGGGACTTTTCGCACGATGAGCCCGCCCCGCGCCCGCGGCGGAGCCTGCCGCTAGGTCTGGCGTGTGCCCGCGCCTTGGGAGGGCGAGGGCGAGCATTCCACCCGCGACTTCGAGGCCTTCGCACTCACCCTTATGCGCGAGATGCCGATGAACAAGGCCGTGCCAAGCTGGGGCTGGGGGGGAAGCTGAAGGTGACCGGCTGAAACAGGGGCTTGGGTTCCCGTGTTCCTCCTGCCCCGAGATTTGCCGGTGGAAAATCGGAAACGACCATCAACATGGGGCGACTTCGACGGGTGACAGCTTAAGCCCCGTCTGCCCCTCAGCAATGCAGGTGGACTTCTTTGGGGGAATACCCCAGCGCAGTGGTTGCCGGTTCAGGAGGTTTCTTCTCACACGAGTCCATCCCGGAGGGCTCGGGCGACGGCGGCGGCGCGGCTGTGGACTTCAAGTTTGACGAAGAGGTTCTTGGTGTGGGTGCCGGCGGTGTGGATGCTGAGGCTCATGCGGACGGCGATCTCTTTGGCGGTCAACCCTTCGACCATGAGGGTGAGGAGTTCTTTTTCCCGCGGCGAGAGCGCGACTTTCTGGGGCATGGGCTTCATCAACTTTGCCAGCAGGGACACGACGCGATTGACGATGCTGGGGGACATCGGGGAACCCCCGTCGTTGGCTTCGAGGATGGCTTTTGCGACGGCCTCGGCGCCCGCGGTTTTCAGCAGGTATCCGCTGGCTCCGGAGCGAATGGCTTCGCAGATTTTTGTCTCATCCTCGAACACGGTGAGGATGACGATGCGGCAGTGTGGTGCGTGCTGGTGAATATCTTTGATGAGATCAAGCCCGCTGCGCCCCGGCAGCCCCACGTCGAGTAGCATGACGTCGGGGTGTTCATCCGTGCCGACGTGTTTCAGGGCGGTGAGCATCCCTTCTCCGTTGGAGAATGCGCAGGGTGGAGCGAGGCCCCGATCGGGTGTGCAGAGCCGCTCGATGGTGCGCCGGTATGTGGCGTGGTCTTCGACGATCCAGACGCGAATCAGCGAATCGGTGGTTGATATGTCAGACATTGTGAAGATTCGATGAATCAGGAGCGGCGCCAGCGCTTGGTGGCAGGAACGTCGAACTGGACGGTGGTGCCTGTGCCGGGTTTGGAAGACAGGCGCAGTTGTGCGCCCATCATGCTGGCGCGTTCCTGCATATTGCCAATGCCGTGCCCGGTGGAGGAGCGGCCGGAATCAAATCCCACGCCGTTGTCTGTGATGAGCACCTGGAGTCCTTTTGCAGAAGGCGCGATACGGACGCTCGCTTTGGAGGCTCGTGCATGACGGGCAATGTTGTGAAGCGCCTCCTTGCACAAGAGGTAGATTTCGCGGCGCGTCTCAAGGTCGGGCTCAAGTTGCAGCGGATGCGCCGGGAACTCGCAGGTGGTTTCGATCCCACGGAGCAGGCGCTCGGTGAGCCGGTGAATGACCTCGAGCCAGCGGGACTCCGGGGCGTGCGTGCGTGGGTTGATGAGCTGGACCATGTCCCGCATGGAGTCAGCGCTCTCAGCGGCTACCTGGCCGATTTCCGCGAGGTCGGCGCGCAGGCTTTCCGGGGTGGTGTTTGGCTCGCTCGCGAGAGAGGAAATCATGGCGATGCTGCCCAGATTTGAGCCAATCTCGTCGTGCAGGTCGCGGGCGAGCTTTTCCTGAAGCCGTTGTGCGTCGCGCCGGCGCTGCTGCTGTTGTCGGACCAGTAGCAGGATGGAGAGAAGGCTGGCTCCGCCGAGGCCACCGATGCTTGCGTAAACGACTTGCTTCCGGGCGCCTTGCAGGTGGTCGTCGAGCCGCTGAACGAGGCCGCTTCGTTTGCTTTCCAGTGATTGACGGCGTTCGAGTTGGGAGAACCAGTCCGGCAGCGGAATCAGGGTGCCCTCCGCCGTCAAGCCATCGGTGAGCTGCTGGGGTGCCCAGTTCATTCTACTCGCTTCTGTGGACTGGTCGCTCGCGGTCACTTCGGCTCCCAGGGCGACGTTCACGCCGTCCCGCATCAACGCGAGTTCTGCCAAGGCAAACACGTAGTCTTTCTGCCGAAGCCAGAGTCGTTTGGCGGTGAATCGCACATGTTGGATGTTGCGTCCCCCCACGGGGAAGGCGACCAAGTTCATGCCCTGCCGCGCGAAACGATCCGTGCCTTCCCCGAGCAGAACCGCGTCCGAGAAGTCCTGGTTGAGCGCGCCTTCGACTTTATATTCATGCGGAAAACCGTAGTCGAACCAGAGCGGCACGGCTTTGACGCGGGCCGGAACGACCAGAACTTCATCAAGGGGCATGGGCTCGCGCAGGGAGACCGTGACGTGCTTGGTCGCTTCAGCCGTCTGCGCCACGGCGCTGTGAAAACCGGGTGCCCCGGTCGGCTCGGGTCGCACTGGCAGTCCCATCGGGGTGATCCAATCCACCAGATTGGGGCGGGTCCAAGTGCGGGGCGCGGCGCGCGTGCTGGAACAGGTCACTTTGGCACCAGCAGCGAGGTTGCGATTTCCGGAAAGGATCAGCAACTCGGCCATCGCGAGGGTGTCCGCGCCGTCCAAGGCCCAAGGCTCTAGCGCCGTCAGGCGAACTCGCATGAGCCGCCTTGGTTCGAATCGCGCGACCACGGGATAACATCCTGGATTTGGGAAGTCTTCCCGCGAGGCGTCGAGGACCACGGTCGCCTCTCCCTTGGCATCGAACACTTCCAGCACGAAGCGCACGGGAAAGCCGTAGCCGGCGACGACCCCGGTGGCGGCCTTCGCCAGGGCCGGTGCGAGCACCACCGTGTCGGCCACGGCTTCCCCAGACAGTTCCACCGCCAGCCAGCGAACATTCTCACCGATGCTGATAGCCGTTTTGAATCCGGTGCTTGCACTCGTGTTGACCACCGCCAACGCGGGAAGTTTCGCGAGCTCCTGGTCGATGGCCTTCAGCTCTTCCTTGAGTTGAGCAGATGTTCCCCACGACCAAAACGCCAAACGCTCAATGTCTGGGAGCTCCTGGCCCGATACGCCAAGCGTCAGAAGGCTCGCGAAGAGGCACAGTTGAGTGAATTTCATTCCGGCAATGGATGCGCTGGTTCGCGGCGGATGTCAGCATTCTACTTGGAGTTCGGGCGAGCGTATCGCCTTTTGTCCTCCCCAATTTTGGGGAGGTGACGTGATGCCGCGTTTCGATATTTTGGGAGGGTGCGAACCTTGCTCGCCCATGCTGATTTGCTCAAGAGCCACGCCGAACTGGTGTGGCAAAAAAAGTGGCACCTAAACCAACAAAGAGATTGCCCACCCCCCTCGGGGCTGTGTCAGTCTAGGCCCCGTTATTTTGCCAGAATTCGGACTTTTCGCAGCCGAGTGCAGCTACCGAAGCCGTCAAGCAAATGAAAACATCTGATCCAGCGGTGGCGGCCAACTACGGTAAGGACGTCGCATTGAGTCCCACTCCGCGCGGTATTCCTGGGCGTCTTCCTTCCCGCTTTCAACCTCTCCTTCTCCTTTTTCCGTGAAAGTTACGCCCCGCGCCGTCTGGCTCGAACTCCTGCCGGTGAACGCTGGGCTCTCCCTCCTCCGACTCCTGCCGCTGCTCGCGATCGGATGGCTGTATGCGGTCGGAGTGACTGAGGCCCGTGCGCAGGGCAGCGCCTTCACGTTTCAGGGCCGGTTGACGTCGGGCGGCAGCCCAGTCTATGGCACCTATGATGTGACTTTCACGCTGAAGGACAGTGCGGCCGGTGGGAGTTCGATCAGCACGCCCAACGTCGTTGCGCCGCTTGGAATCACCAATGGGCTGTTCACGACGGTGCTCGATTTTGGCACGGCGGCCTTCGATGGAACCCCCCGCTGGCTGGAGATCGGGATGCGCACGAACGGATCGTCCGCTGCCTACAACATCCTGCTACCCCGCACGGCGATCAACGCCACGCCCTACGCCACTTTCGCCACCACTCCGGCGGCGGTGGGGGCGCTGAGCAATCGTGTGGACACGCTCACCACTCAGTTGGCCGGCCAGTTGGCCACCCAGACCACCGCGTTGAGCAACCAGATCAACACGCTGAGCAATCAGTTCACCACCCTGAACACCGCGTTGAGCAATCAGGTCACCACGCTGAACGCCCAGCTCACCACGCAGTTCAACACCCAGACCACTGCGTTGAGCAATCAGTTCACGGCGCAGAACACCGTGCTTAGCAATCAGGTCACCACGCAGCTCACCACCCAGACCACCGCCCTGAGCAATCAGATCAACACCCAGATCAACGCGCTGAGCAAACAGTTCACCGCGCTGAACACCGCGTTGAGCAATCAGGTCACCACGCTCAACACCCAGCTCACCACGCAGTTCAACACCCAGACCACTGCGTTGAGCAATCAGTTCACGGCGCAGAACACCGTGCTTAGAGCCTATCCGAATAACCCGGCCTGCTGCCAAGTGATGCAGGCGCAGGCAAGATGGAGGAGCGCCTCATAGTTGGCCGCCTGCTTCTCCCAGCGCACCAGCAGGCGGCGAAACCGATTCAAC
>JBDKJY010000090.1:0-4832 GCA_039796295.1 Verrucomicrobiota bacterium | reverse complement strand
CCCTTTGGGGTTCGGCTGCGCTCGGATCGCTACGCTCGCCTTCGCTCCGCCTCACCCCAAAGGGGTGAAGCTGGAGGGAAGAAAGACAAATTACAGAAGCAGGTTTACACCGGCTGGTAATCTTCTCGTCAACCAAGCCATAGCTCTCTTTCGAGATATAAACCAGTCCACCGTCCACTTTGCTTTGCACTCGCGCAGCCTTGTCGGCAGCAGAAGAGGTGTATGAACTTGCGCGCGGCTTGGCTCGGCCACTGTGGACGCCTACCCGCACTTGCAGCGGGCCGAGCGGAGTGGCGATGGCCGCAGCGGTCAAACGTTCTTGGATTTCAACCGCGGCGAGCACGGCCTGCTCCGGGTCATCGAAGGCGATGAAGTAACCGTCGCCGGTGCCCTCGACAATCTTTCCACCCCGAACGGCCAGTCGTTCCTTGATGATTTTCTCGTGCGGCTCCTTTACCTGATGATGAAAGGCGTCGTCTCGTTCGCCGGAAGTTTCTCCCGGCATTTTGCCCTTCATCGCGGTGGAGCTGACGATGTCCGTGAAGATGAATGTGACGACGCCGGACGGGAGTTGCCCGGTCGGCAGCGTGGGAAAGGAGGTTTCGTCGGCCATTCCAGCACGTTAGAAAGCCGAGGCAGGGGGAACAAGTAGCAACTGCGCCCGGGGCCGGTGGGCCACCGGCAGGCCGGCCACCCCGCCGGGTTCACACGCTCTGCTTACAAAACCAAGCTGATGCTTCACCGCGTCGGCCAGCTTTGTGGGTGAAGATGTTAACCCGAAGCCCGAAATGGAATGGCCGCGAAAGGGCCCAAAGAGCGCAAAACCAAGCCCCTGGCAGGAGGACGGGTGGAAGTGGGCCCGATTCCAGTCAGTTCCACCTCCGCCTCTGTGGGTTCTTTGCGCTCTTTCGTGGCTCAACTTCGGGATTCGGGGTTAAGGGTGGCTGGCTTCCCCCGCCGCCGCCGCGCGGCCAGCCCAACTGATTTAGAATCCCCCGTTGTCCCGTGCGTCAGTTCGCTGCTACTTTCACACCATGAATCCGCACTTGCTCAAACTCGAACACCAGACCCGGCGCACGTTCCTCCGCAGCGCGGGCAAGTTCAGTCTCGGCGCGATTGCGATGGAGTCCTTGCTCGGGGCGAAGGCCGCCGCCGCGCCCACGGACTCCGCGCGTCCGCTCGCGCCGCGCGCTCCGCACCACGAGCCGAAGGCCAAGCGCGTCATTTACCTGCACATGAGCGGCGCGCCGCCGCACTTGGACATCTTCGATTACAAGCCCGAGCTGGTGAAGCGCACCGGTCAGGACTGCCCCGACGCCTACTTGAAAGGCCGCCGCTTCGCCTTCACCACCGGCGTGCCCAAGCTCATGGGCACCCCGCGCACTTACGCCCAGCACGGGCCCGGCGGCATCTGGATGTCCGACGCGCTCACGAACCTCCCGCGCGTCGCGAGCGAGTTGACGGTCATCAAGTCCATGACCACGGACGAGTTCAACCACGCGCCCGCCGAGCTGTTGCTCTACACCGGTTCCGCGCGCCAAGGTCGCCCCAGCATGGGCACTTGGGCGACTTACGGCCTCGGCACGGAGAACGAAAACCTCCCCGGCTTCGTGGTGCTCATCAGCAGCGGCGTGCAACCCAGCGGCGGGCAGAGTTGCTGGGGCAGCGGCTTTCTCCCGTCGGTCTATCAAGGCGTCCAGTGCCGCTCCAAGGGCGACCCCGTGCTCTACGTTTCCAACCCGCCGGGCATGGACCGCGAGATGCGCCGTCGCACGCTGGACACCTTGCGCGAGCTGAACGAAGTGCAGTCGCAAGAGCTGGGGAGCCCCGAGACGGCCACGCGCATTGCCCAATACGAACTCGCCTTCCGCATGCAGGCGAGCGTGCCGGAGGTCATGGACATTTCCAAAGAGCCGCAAGCCCAGCTCGACGCATACGGGGCCAAGCCCGGCGACGCGAGCTTCGCCAACAACTGTCTCCTCGCGCGCCGGCTCATCGAACAAGGCGTGCGTTACGTGCAGCTCTTCGACTGGGGCTGGGACTTCCACGGCACCGGCCCGAACGAGGACATCCGTGGCGGCCTGACCAACAAGATGGCGCGCACGGACAAGCCCGTGACCGCGCTCATCGAGGACTTGCGGCAGCGGGGCTTGCTGGAGGACACGCTCATCGTGTGGGGCGGGGAGTTTGGTCGCACGCCGTTCCGCGAGGGTCGCACCGCTGGCGGGCAAGTCCTGGGTCGTGACCATTACCCGGATTGCTATTCGCTCATGTTGGCGGGCGGGGGAATTAAGAAGGGTTTTAGTTATGGCGAGACGGACGAGCTGGGCTTTGGCATCGCGGAGAACAAGGTCCATGTCCACGACTTGCAGGCGACCATCATGCACCTGCTGGGCTTCAACCACGAGCGCCTCACCTTCCGCTTCCAAGGCCGCGACTACCGCCTCACCGACGTGCATGGGCACGTGGTGAAGGACATCCTGGCGTAAGGCCGAGCCGGGGTGACGGGCGGAGCCTCCGTTGGGCGCAACTCGGCACCTGCATCGCAGCAAGTGGACTCTCCTCCCATGGACGCGTAGCGCAGCCGTCCCGGCTGCGGGTTCCAGCGGCGTCCCGCCGCGCGCACGACCGCAGTGGGGCGGGACGCCCCGGAAACCCGCAGGCGGGGACGCCTGCGCTACAACTGAGGTTCAGGGGCTGAAATCGCGACTGTTGGCGGTTCATGAGGGCAGAGCAGGGAGACCAAGCTTTCGCCTTCGATTGGTGCGGGCATCAAATTGCACCTGACACCGACACTTTCCCGCTTTGCGCCTTTGCGTCTCGTCGGCAAACCCGCTTTAATCCACCTATGTCTGACCCGAAAGCTGCGCCCACGCGCGCCCGTTCCACCGTTCTATTCTTCGCCGTTTCGCTGGCCATCATCACTTACGTGGATCGCGTGTGCATCTCGCAGGCCGCGCCGCAGATGCAGAAGGACCTTGGGCTGACGAAGGAACAAATGGGCTGGGCCTTCACCGCGTTCAGTCTGGCTTACGCGCTGTTCGAGATTCCCGGCGGCTGGCTCGGTGACAAGATCGGGCCGCGCAAAGTGCTCATGCGCGTGGTCGCCATGTGGTCGGTGTTCACCATCGCGACGGGCTGGGCGTTCAACCTCGCGTCACTCATTGTATTCCGCTTCCTGTTTGGGGTGGGCGAGGCGGGCTGCTTCCCGAACGTGACGAAGGCGTTCACCCTGTGGTTCCCCGCCTGCGAACGGGTGAAAGCGCAGGGCGTCATGTGGTTGAGTGCGCGGTGGGGCGGGGCCTTCACGCCGTTGCTGGTGGGCTGGATGCTCGCGACGGGCGGGGAGGGGAAGGCGGGCTTGGGCATCCATTACAAATGGGTCTTCCTCACCTTCGGCCTGCTGGGCGTGGTCTGGGCCGTATTCTTCTACAAGTGGTTTTGCGACCTGCCGAAGAACCATCCCAGCGTGAACGCCGCCGAGTTGGAAATTATCGGCGACCACTCCCACGCGACAGGCGGGGATCATTCCATTCCGTGGGCGGAGCTGTTCGCGAGCCGCAGTGTGTGGATGCTCTGGCTGCAATACTTCTGCATGTCCTTCGCGTGGTATTTCTACATCACGTGGATGCCGACCTTCATCAAGGAGACCTTCCCGGACCTCTCCGACATCAACCGCGCCCTGCTGGCCTGCGTGCCGCTGTTCTTCGGCGGGCTGGGTTCCATCTTCTCCGGCATGGTGGCAGCCCCGATGGAGAAACGGTTCGGGAGCTCGGCCAGCGCACGCCGGTTCATGGGCTGCGCGGGGCTGTGCGGGGCCGCGCTGATGCTGTTGGCGTCCGTGTGGTTGCGGCAGACCGGCTCGGCCAGTGAGGCCGGTTCGTGGATTCCGATCCTCTCGATGCTCGCCGTGGGAATGGCGAGCTTCTGTAACGATCTGGCGATGCCCGGCGCGTGGGGCGCGTGCATGGAAGTCGGCGGCAAGCACACCGGCTCGCTCTCCGGCAGCATGAACATGATGGGCAACCTCGGCGGCGCGATGCCCGGCTTCGTAGTGCCCATGGTCTTGACCATGACGAATTTGCCCGAGGCCACCGCGCCTTCGTGGAACGCCGTGTTCTACCTCTTCGCCGCCGTGTATGTCGTCGGCGGGTTGAGCTGGCTGGCGATTGACCCGGTGACGCCGCTGGCGCAGCAGGCGATGAGCACGAAAAGTTCTGGCTGGTCGATCAGCTTGCGGATGGTCGGGGGCTTGAGTCTGTTCGTGCTGCTCACGGGCTTGATCGTGATGGCGTGCAGCCCGGTGCCTTCGCCGGCCGGTCGTCAGATGGCACTCCTCGGCGGCGGGATCATGGTGGGCGGCTTCTTCCTCGCCTTCCTCGTGGACTGCCTGACGGACATTCGCGACGCGGTCCAGAAGCGGAGTGACAAGCTCTGACCTTCGTGCGGCCTGCGCCCGGTCGCAGCCTAAATGGACAACGCGCCGCCCGGGTTGAACCAGAACACCGAAATAGACTAGCCGCAAAGAACGCAAAGCGACGGCAGTGCTGGAAATCGGGTGAAGCTTGGAATTGTTCCAAGCCTAAAGCGGCAAGCGTCACTCCTGATCGCGCCGGCTTGCGTCCTTTGCGGCCAACTTTGGAATTCGAATTGGATGCAGCCGCCAACGCGCCGGCAATCAACGGGGACGTGTTCCGCTGGAGCACGTAAAACGACAATTACCCTTCCCCTCGACGACAACTAAAATTCCCTAGTCGAGGGAAGGGCGTTGGCGGACTGACTCGGGCGGTGCAGCGGGCCGCTGGTGCAGACTGCGGGCGCATGATCAACCA
>JBDKJY010000089.1:0-6246 GCA_039796295.1 Verrucomicrobiota bacterium | reverse complement strand
GGACGTTTTCCTCGCTGCAGTTCGCCGAGGCCACGCAGGTCCACGGCCAGCACGGTTTCACCCGCGCCGGCGAGGGCTTCGAGAGTGCCACCCGGGCCGGCTTCCGCCTGCTTGCCGTCTTCGTGCAGGTGGATTCTGAAGCCGGTGTTGGTCTTGGGGTTGGCCGGACGAAACAAGAGCGCGGGAAGGACGGTGCCTTCGGCGTTGCGCAGCGTCAGCTTCTCGATACGCACCGGCCCGCGCTGGAGCGTGTCCCCGGGGATCGAGGTGAAAGGCGGCAGCTCCGCGAGGGGTCGGATCCGCGCGAGTTCACGCACCTTGGCGAGCGCGGCGGGCCGCGGATTTTCCTGCCAAAAGCGCTGGCGTTCGGCGGTGAGGGGCGCGGCCACCGCCGCAATCAGCTCAAAAAAGGAACGGGCCCCGGGCTGGCGCAGCACGTCGCCCTCCGGCGTGCAGAGGATTTCACTCTCGCGCAAAATCTCGAACGCGGGTTCCTGCCACGCATCGTCCCGGCCCGCGAGCCAACGCCGGAACCAGCGTGCGGAGGCCTCGCGCATTTCGATGGCGAGGTCGTGCTTGGTGTCAGCCTCGACCAACTCGACGCGCTCCGGGAACCCGAGCCGCCCATAAACACGCTTGCCCTCACGAAAGACGTTCCAGGCGCCTTGTATGTCGAAAAAATCCTGTGTCGCCGCCATGATAAGCACCGGCCGTGGCGCGCGCATGAGGACGTAATCGGAGTGGTCGAGACCGGCGGTAATCTGACCGAAAAGATTCTGCTCGAAGTCCTGCGGGCCGAGGGTTTCGAGCAGTCGGCGAAAGCCGGTGAGATAACAAGCGGGCGCAGCAGCGACGACGCGTGCATCCAGCGCCATCAAGTAGCTGGTCATGGTCCCGCCGCCTGAGACGCCGGTGCAGCCCAAGCGGTCGCCCCGGATGTCCTTCCGGCTTTCGAGGTAGTCGAGGGCGCGGATGCCGTCCCAAATCATCGCCCGCGCGAGACTGAGGCTCACCGGCGTCCCGGCGATGCCCATCAGTTGATGTTCACTCGTGGGACTGTTGAACTCCGGTGTGCCGTCAGGCAGCCGGTGCCGCCTTTCACCCTGGCCGATGGGATCGAAGCAGAAGACCGCGAGACCCGCGCGCACCAGGCTGATTGACGCCTTTTGATACACCTCGCCAGCCTTCGCGATCGCCGTGTGTCCGCACGGCATGAGCACCGCCGGATGCGGCCCGGTCCCCGTCGGAAGATAGAGCAAAGCGGAGACAACGAACCCCGGCTGGCTTTCAAACAGGATCTTCTCCAGCCGATACGCGCCGCAATCGCGCTGGCCCGTCACCCGAGCATTCAAGGGCGTGCGCTCCGGCAGCCCACCCAGCGCGGCGAGGAAACTGGCCCGTTGCCGCTGCTGCCAAATGGCGACATCCGCCGGAGTTTTGATTTGCGCGTAGGCTGTTTCCCGGCGGGCCAACGCGGCGAAGGCGAGTTTCTTCAACTGCTCCTCTAACAACGCGCTCGGCGCGACGCCATCGACCAACGGCGGCAGCACCGTCAAGTCCTCCGCGCCAGCACCCGGCGCGGCCTGACCGATTAGCGAGAGCGCGAACAGCAGGGCAGGGACGGTGGAGATAGTTCGTTTCATGGGTGGGTCGTTTGGGTCGTGGTCGGCAACTTATCGCCTACACTCTTCATCACCGCAGCCACAGAAATGCGGAGGTGGCGGGCGCGGGGGAAGTTCCAACCTTTGGGGACGTTGTGGTAGCCGATCCAGAGTTCGCCGGGATCGACCTCGATGACGAAGGGATAAGTGGCACCGCCGGGTGTGCCTCGCGCCACGTTCAGGGACGGCGTCCAGGTTTTGCCTTCGTCGGCGGACAGGGCGAGGTGCAGTTCGGTGCGCTTTTTGTCCGCCCGATTCCACACGAGTGCGATGCGGCCATCGGCGAGTCGCGTGAGATGTCCGGGCGCGGAGGCGGCGTCGATGGTGGTGGCCTTGGCCTCGGACCACGTCTTGCCGCCGTCGGTGGAAAAGGATTCCCAGAAGAACTTGCGCGTGGTGCGGATGAGCATCCACACGCGACCATCCTTGAGCTCAATCACGCAGGGCTCCAGTGCGCCTTCGTGGTCGCCCGCGCCGCCGATGTCGATGGCATGGCTGAGGCTCCACGTCTTGCCGCCATCGGTGGACACCGATGCTTGGCTGACGAGCCGGCCGGGGTCGTTCACATAGTGCGAATACGGCACGATGAGATGGCCTTCGCGCGTCTCGATGGCTCCGTTGCTCGCGCCGGTGTAGCCTTTGAAAATCATCTGCGGCTCGCTCCACGTCGCGCCGTGGTCGCGGCTACGCGTGGTCCACAGGTCGCTCTGCGCTTCGTCCGTGGGATTCACCCCTTTCCATTTCCACTGCTTGAAGCCGAGGTAGAACACATGGAGCACGCCATCACGCGTGGTGAGCGCGGAGGGATGCGATGGCTGGCAATCCGCATGGCGCGCAATCACGCTCTCGGGCGACCACGTCTTGCCGCCGTCCTTCGTCACGCGGCCTGCGACCCACGTCGTGCCTGGCTTGCTGTAATAGCCCGTCGGCGTGGAATACACGCTGATCACCGCGCCGTCCTTCCTGCGCGCGAGTCCGCCGCCGAGCACGGTCGGGTTTGGCGAATCGTGTGTGAGGTCGGTGCAAAGCGGATGGATCGTCACGAACTCACCACTGGCTTTCCGGCGCGGCCCTTCGGTGATGGGGAGGCCGTGAGTTTTCGCCAGCGCGAGAATGCGCTCGCGCAAAAGATCGGCCTCGATGCGATGACCGTCGTCATTCGGGTGCATGCCATCGGAGAGCAGCGATTCCACGGTCACGCCGCGTTTCTGTGCGTGATCGACGAACGCCTGCTGCACATCCAGGAACTCCGCACCTGCCTCTCGCGCGACTCGGCGAACGGCTTCGCAGTAGGACCCGAGCGGCGCGTTGAATCCATCCCCATTCTCGGACTGGTAAGGCGGCTTGCCATACAGTTCCTTCAGCTTTGGCGTCCAGCGCAGCGGATTGGGAGTCATCAGCACCACGCGTGCGTTCTTGGATTTCAACGTCTGCACGAAATGCCGCAGGTTCGCCTCGTAGCGCTCCAACGAAACCCTCGGCTCCGTCGCCGGCGGCGTCTTCCACACATCCACGGAGGCGTCATTGATGCCTAACTGAATGATCACGATCTGCGGCTGATGCCTCAGCACGTCCTGCTCGAAGCGCTGGCGAGCCAGCTCCGTCGTGTTCCCGGGCACACCCGCATTGATGACTCGAACATTGTGCAATTCCTCTTGCAGGAGTCTGGCATAGATCGTCGTGGAACCCCGCACCGCCGTGGTCGAGTCTCCGAAGGCCACGATGGTGACGGGCTCAGCAGCTGGCACATCAGCGGCGTGAAGCAAGGCGAGTGGCGCGATCAGCAAGGCGGTGAGGAGTGTGCGTTTCATGATCCTGTGCGTTTAGAATAGGCAATCAGGGGAAGAACGGGAACAACACCTTGATCTCCTCTGGCTTTGGCTTGCGTCCGTATTCGCAAATCTCAAAGGCCTCGGCGAACTTCACGGCAGCACCTTTCTCGGGGCCATACCCTTTGATGAGCACATCCCGAAAGCGGTTCGCCTCGCCACCCTGGCGCCTGACCCAGCGCTCGCGCAGCCAAGCCTTGCGGCCGGCTTCATCGGTGGCCGGCGGGACTTTGGCTACATGGGCTTCGCTGCCGTTTTTAGGAAGCAGGAGTAGGCTGTAAAATCCAACAGATTGCGGTGAACGCGTCCGTCGGGTCGTCGTTGGTCGAAGCGGTTTCAAGTGCAGCGGGGTGGATTGTGGTGAGTTGTATCAGCTGAGCGGAGAGTCATTTCGTTCTTTGCTTGAAAAGGATCGCCGGCGTTCGTTTTTCCGCCGCACCCGAAAAGCGGATACATAAACGGCCGCGGCGTGTCCTTGGTGACGTAGTCTGAGAAGAGCTGACCGGTCGATCTCGACGCGCCGGCCGAGGTCGCTGAGTTTCAACGGGACCGTTTGCGCGTGTCGTGCGGCAAGCGGAGCCAGCAGCAGGGCGGCGATGACGAGGTTAGTTGGTTTCATGGCGGGGTGAACTGAGTGCCGCTATTTATTTTTTTCGGCGCCTCCCAAATCGCGACGCCCAGGTGGTAGCGCTCGTGGTTCTCCACAGCCTTGGAGTAGTAAGCGGTGACGATCTTGCCATCGGGGCGTTGCACGCTGCTGGGGTAGCCGCAATCGGAGGCTAGGCTGTGCATGATGCGGACCGGCGCGCCCCACGTTTTTCCCTCGTCGCTACTCAGCTTGGCCAGCACGCCGAACTGTCCTTCCACGCGATTGCCGTAGCCCATCAGCAAGCGACCGTCTTTGAGGCGCAGAAGGTGGGCATTGAGTTCATTCCGCGCGGTGACTCGCTGCTCGTTCCTCCAAGTCGTCCCGTCATCATCCGAGCGGAACAAATCCATCGCCCGCGCGGCTTCGTCGCGCGCGGCGGCGAGCCAGTTCCTGCCGTTGAGATGGAAGAGCGCGGTCTCATTGTGAATCGGACCGAGCACGGAAGTGGCGCGCCAGGATTTGCCATCGTCGTCACTCCGGAAATGCCACGAGCGTCGAGGGCGCGGACCGTCTGGCTTCTTCAGTTTCGGTTCGGCGGGATCATCGAGTTTGCCTGCGTAACAGGTCGTGTGAAGAGCGCCGTCACCGCCCAATAAGATGGGACCGAATGGGACCAACGTATCCCAGCCTTTCTCCGGAGCGGGGAACTCCTTCGTCTGCGTCCACGTGCGCCCGCCATCGCTCGATCGACAGACCCAGTTGGAAAGAATCACGGCACGAAAAGGCGCGGCATCCGCGGGCCGCGCCGTTGGCGGATCGACTGTCCAGCCCGAGCAAATCACGACGAGGTCGCCATTTTTCGCCACGCCCGCCGCCACATTCATGCGAACCGTGTGCGGGTCATTCGGCGCAGGATTGCCGCGCTTCTCCCAGAACTCCCCGTCCTGGCTCGCCCAGCATTCGACCATGCCCTCCATCTTCCCGTGACTCGGACGATTGTGAATAATGGCCGCGATTGTGCCATCCGGCAGCACGTTCAGATTCGGCCACGCACAGACATTGTCCACGACGACGTAGCGGACGATTTGCGGCGGTGACGGCTCGGCAGCACGCAGGACGGACGCGAGAACAAGGAGTGCGATAAGGGTGTTTTTCATGGCTCTTCCCCTCGTCACTTTCCCTTCCCCCAGAGTTTCGCGAACTTCTCCGGCACGTAGAAATCGTCCTTGCCCGTCGCGGAAAAAGCGGTGCGCTCGATGGTCGGGCCGCGCACGCGCTGGCGGCAGACGTTGACGCGCCAGGGGAACAAATCCTTGGGCATGGCGCCGTCGATGCCTTTGAGCGGGTCGATCATGCGGGAGCCTTCGCCGGTGATGGGGAGGCGCATTTCGATGCTCCATTCCTTGTCGCCGCGATGCACGGCGAACTGTGCGCCGGACGTCCACTGCACGCCTTTGCCGTCCTTGCCGTGGTCGATTTCGAGCACGGTACCGGCGGGGTTGATGGCGATTTCGTAGTAGCTGTTGGACGCGGTCTCAATGAGGAGCGTGAGGTGATCGCCGGCGAGAAGTCTCGGGTCGTCGGGAGTGGTGGTGGCGATGTTGATGCCGGGCATGTCAGGTTCCTGGCAGACGATGCCGAGGTGCAGGATGCTGCCTTCGCGCTGGATTTGGAATTGCGTGGCGGCTTTCGGCTGCGGCGACTGCGGAGTGAGTTTCACGAGCTGAGCACTGCGCACGGCGGTCCAGTAGGCTTTGAGCACCTGACCATCGAAGGCTTTTTCGCGCAGCGGTTTTCCGCCGGTCTGATGCGTCTCGAGCACGCGGTAATCGAGAGCGGTGTCGTGCTTGCGGCTGAGTTGCTGCTCCAGAGTGCGCAACGGTTTCATGAGGTCGGCGATTTTTTGAATGCGGCGTCCGGGGAGCGATGGCGGATCAGCGGCGGCTTGCGCCGCGGCGAGCAAGGTGAAGGCCTCGCCGATCTTCGCGCTGTCCTGACCCAGGTGCATCCAGTTGGCCTCGGAGAACTCCGCGAAGGCCTGCATCGGCTTGGCGGCGGGGCCGTAATAGCTGGTGAAGTAGTCAGCCAGCAGCGCATCGAGATCTTGCTCCGCATCCCACCAAAGACACGCGGTCACGTAGAGATTCAGGTGCTCCAGCGCGAACGG
>JBDKJY010000088.1:0-6444 GCA_039796295.1 Verrucomicrobiota bacterium | reverse complement strand
CGGGCAGTGCTGCCAAGGCTTCAGGAGTGGCGGCGAAAGATTGCTCCCGTCCGGCTTCAAAGACCCGTGTGCTTTTGCGTGCGTCGGCGAGCAGCACCACGACGGACATGGAGATGGGCTGAGGCTCGGTCTCTGGGGAGGGCGGGGATTTCATGGGGTTTTGGCGAATCAGGTTTGGGTGGTTCATAAAGTGTCAATGCGTCAATGGGCTCACACCGTAGAGGAGGAAGCCGGCAGCAGGCTCTCCGGCACGGCGAATTCATCGTGGGAGACCTGAATCACCCGTCCGTCGAGCACCAGCGCCTCCAAGGCCTTGTTCCAGCGCACATAGGATTGTCCGTTGAAGCTTCGGAACAGCGTGCGCCGCTTCGCCGTGCCATACTGCTGGATGGCGGTTAAGAGGCGGTCGCAATCGGCCTGAAGAGCGGCCTGCTCCAGTTGGAGTTGGGCGGCGTCCCGTAAGGACAGGAGATGCGAGCCGTAGATCCGCGCGAGGGCAATACCAGTCTCCGCATTGACTTCGTTCAACTGGTGGTCAACTACGGCGCTCAGGTGCAGCAGCAGCGCCAGCCGCCGCGCGAGCACCGGCCAGCCAAAGACCAGCTCGTGATGCCGGTCGGGCCAGGAGGAGGCACTCGCCACCAATTCCGCGTGGAACTGCCGGAACGTGGCGCGGGCCGCCGGGGAGAGCGCCACGTCCCCCGGTCCGTCCAAGCCCCGCAGTCGAAAGAGCTGTTGCAGGTGGTCCGCCCACGCTTCGGCCAGTTCCTGTGGCAGCACTTGGTCGCCTTTGGGACTGGCCGGGCCAAGCCCGAGGTTGAGCACCAGGCTGCACTGACACAGGTCCGGCGGCAGGAAGTCCACCAGGCCGGACCAGGCCTCCGAGTCGGGGCGGACTTCCGCCAGTAGGCTCACGGTGCCGGTGCGAAGTGGCCGCCCCTTGTCCAAGGGAGCATGGCCGGTGAGGGCTTGGAGGAGCAGATGGCGGCGAGAGCCGTTGGGCGTGGCGGCGAGCTCGGTCCAGAGACGTGACCAGGCCGTGGCGCTGAAGGTGGCGAGGACACAACCATCGAACGCGCGAGAGGGGGCGGCAAGCAGTGCCGAGCATGACGCGTCCGCCACCAGGATGACCGGGGACAGGCAGGCGCGCAGTTCCCTCGCCCCAAAGGGCTGGCCAGAGGTCGACAGCATGGATGGCCCGGTGGCCGCCATTTGGTTGAGCTGCACCTGCATGAGGCGCACAGGGGCCAGAATTGTGTCCAGAGCCAACGGCAGCATGGACCCCGGGCTCGCGGCAATGATCGTGTGGAGGCTGGGCGTGAGCGGCGGTGCCGGGTCGTCTCGCAGCACGGCGGCAGCACCGATGGCGGCGGAAACGGCCTGGAGCGCCACGGCAGTTCCCACGGCGGGCGGCAGCGCGAGGCTGTCTTCCAAGCCACGGACGACGCTGCCCAACAAGGACGGCAGCACAAGGTGGCTGCCGGGCCAGCTTGTCGGTGTCGCTGGAATGGGTGGGTTAGTCATTTGGTGTAGTGGAAGCGGCAGCCGGGCACGGCGACCTGGTCGAACAAGGCGTCAACGCCAGGGGCCGACTTCTGGTGGGGCTTGAGTAGGCGGCGGGACAGGTCACCGAGCCGGTCCGTCAGTTCAGCAAATTCCCCTGGGCTGACGGAGCCGGACAACCCTTCATGGCGGTCCAGCAAGCCTTCAAGCTCAGTCTGGAGAAGCCGGGCCTCCGCCACCCGGGCAGCAATCCAGTCCCGGAGGTCCGCGCTGGCGGAGGGCAGACCCCGGCGGACGGATTCAAAATGATCGAGGAGCTCGTAGCGCGGCAGATCCCGCAGAAAATGGACAAACTCCACCAGGAGATTGCCCGAGGTGCCGGCGGCACGGACGGCGAGACACGCGCCGAGCTCAAGCTGTGCGCTGCTCAACCGCCGAAGTGCGTCATCATAGGTGGGATCCCGCGAGGCATTCGGCCAGATCGGCGACGCACTCACGGAGCGAAGGGCAGCGCGGTAGTCAGCGGTTGGAGGGTTCATGGGGGGTGTTGTTGAAGCCCTGCCGCCCGGCCTGAACCGGGCGGCAGGATGCATAGCGAAGGTTCAGGTGTTTACCGCGAGGTCACGAAGTGCCGGGACTGCGAAGGGATCCGTCGGCAGCGCAGGCGGTGTCCACGCGGCTCGGTTCACACCCGGCCATTCGCTGATCCGTGACCACCAAGACTCAAGCCAAGCCCGATATGCCGTTGGATCGCACTGCTCACTAACCGCGGCATTCGAGCCTAATTGTCGGGCCACAGGTGCAGCTGCCGACGAAGTCCCACTTCTCCGGCCACTCGCTCCACCATTTTCAACTGCGCCACTGAGTAGGCCCGCCAGGTTTCCCGGGAGGCGAACACGGCGGTGTTCAACTTCACGCCGAGCGACCGTGCATGCGCCTCGATGCGCTCGACGTTCTCAGCCCGCATGTTGATCGGCTCGGAAAATATCGTGAGTGGCTTGAGCCTTTTGACCTCGGTGAGCGTCGCCCGCAGGTCTGCCTCATCCACCTCAGCGGGCGTCGGTGCCAGAGCCACAAAAACTGGGATTCCCGCTGCGGCTGCCGCCTGCAACGTGGCCAACCGCTGGCTGGGAGCTGGAGCCTTGGGCTCGTAGATGCGAGCAAGGTTATTATCCAGTGTGGGCAGCGACATGCCGAAGAGCAGGCGTTTGCCCAAGCTCTTAAAAAGGTCGAAGTCCCGTTTTGCCAGTGGGCTCCGAGTGAGTATTCGCACGTTGATGGTCGAGCGGTCGCGGATCAACTCCAATGCCCGGCGCACGACGAAGGCCGCATGGTCCCGCAGTTCTTTCGCCCGCTTGGGGTCGGGGTGCTTGATGACCTGATAGGGGTCAGTCGTTGAGCACAGCAACACCGCCCGATTGCCGTCCGACTTGAGCTTGTCCGCCGGGGTCTGCTCCGCATGGCGCAAGGAGGCGAGGAACTTCGCCTCGTCCCATGACCGGAGGAACACATACTGGCCCCACTCCGCGTCTGGATCTTCGACTCCGAGTTCGTTGAGTTCCGGGGTGAGCTTGATGGTCGAGGTGCTGGGGACATAGCAAAACCGGCACGCATGTTCACAGCCAACCGCCGTGTTCAGCGCCCAGGAGCTCAGCGATTTGAAAATGAAGTTGTTCTCTGAGATCACTGCGTGGTGAGGCCACATGCCGACTGGAGGTGTGGACCAAGCACCGAGCAGTGGCCCGGTGCCGGGTTTTTCTGGCATCACCTGGGCGCCGTTGAGGGCGTCCTCGACGAGGTTGTTGGCGACGCTGATGTTGTTGGCCGAGCCGGCCTGAGGATTTACGAGGGTTGCTTGCATATGCTTGTTTTGGTTTACCGGCATGTGTCGCTGAGGCGTGCGACGGTGGCTGTTTTCACAGCCGTTGGTTTTGCCTCCACTGGACCGGGATTGGGAAATGGCGATGTTCAGAGATTGTTCGTTGTAGTGAGTGCCACCCTCGCCGCCGCCGTGATGGCGTGCCGGCGGCAAGAAGAAGGCGTGGTTATCATGGGTGGTTATGCGGCGACAGCGCAGTCCTGCTGGCCGGCTGTGTCGGGCATCGGGCCGCTGTAGTGGAAGTCGGCTTGGGGCATGGCGGCGATGACCTGGTCGTGAAACTCAACGAAGGTGGTATCCGCCGAATCGCACCAATACGGCTCCAACATGGCCTGCGCCGTCATTCCGAAGCCGCAGCCCAGCTGTCTGAGGGTGCAAAGGCTGGCGCTGACGAGTCCGCCAGGTTGTTGGCGAAGGCGTTCGTGATGGGCTTCCCAAAACAGCATTTGGTCCTTTTGCTCACGCACCCATCCCCGGATGTCCTCATCGCTGGAATCCAATCCGCACTCGGCGTCACAGAAGCGGCGGGCCAGCTCGGGCATGGGCAGGTCGCATAGCCCGCGGACCTCAGCCGGGTCCAGCTTGTGCTGGTTGAACATGAGCCGGGAGGCCATGGCGGCTGCGGCTTCGGTGCGGGCATCCGCCAAAGCCTTGTTCGCCAACTGGCGGGCGGCGGCGGCGGTCATGGTTGGCGGCAGCGGCGGGTCGCCGAGATGCACTCCGGCAGAGAGGAATAGCTCCAGATCCTCCTCGGGTGAGGCCGGCAGCCCGACGAATGGATTCGGATGGCTGGGCAAGTCGTTGGTGAAGTCCGTGAGGACCCGGTCTAGTTTAGTGATGGTTGTTTTCATGGTTTGCCTTCGGTTTGTTTGTCTGTCGCTGCCAACCCCGCAGCCAAGCCCAAAGGGCCTGGTTTGTTATTGCGGAGAAATTTGTTCATGGTCCTCACCCGCGTTGGTCTCCACCGTCTGGGATTGGCATGTGCGCTCCTTGGCCCAGATGGAGTAGATGCCCGGCTCCGCCTTGACCGGCACGCCGGTGAGTATCTGGTCGAACAGGGCGCCGACCCGGTCAGCTTTGGAATGTCCCGCCACGATTCTGGATGCCAAGTCGCCGAGCCGGGTAGTGAGCGCATGAAATTCGCGGAGGCTGACGCTGCCAGGGCACCACTGGTGGCCGGCCACCAGTTCGTCGCGCTCCTCAGCGAGCAACGACGCCTCCTGAGCCTGCTGGGCGACGGTCAGCAGAAGGTCTGCGGTGATGGACGTTCGGGCGGCCTTGTGGAACAGCGCGATGAGGTCACGGCGGGTCCGGGTGCGCAGCTGGTGGATCAGGTTCAGATCAAGATGGCCAGAGGCGGTGACGAGTGCCAGCGCAAGGCCAAGTTCAAGGTTCGCGCTGGTCAGTTGGGCCAGGGCGTGGGTGAAGGCCTCGGTGTTGGTAGTCTGGGACGATGGAGTGGCCTGCGGGGTGAGGGCGGACGGGAGGTGGTCGGCTGCTGGGCAATCCGCGGTTGGGGTAACGCTGGTCGCCGCACACGTTTGTTGTTCGAGTGGTTTCATGGTGCTGGGTCGGGTTTTAGCGTTGCGGGTGTGTGACCGGCGGGGACAGACACTTTCCCGCCCTCTTACAGAGGGGCGGAAAGTGTCTGTCTCCCCAGGTGTGGACACGGCTTTCCGCTGATTTTGCAGAGAAAAGTCTGTCAAAAAGTCTCTTGGGTTCATGCTGGTTTTGGCGGTGAAACGGGCGAACGCGAGATGAGCTTCAACGGGTTCGTGCCACTCCTGGCCTCATGACTGAGACAGAGCACGCCATCGTGGATCAATTGGTCGATCAGCGCCCGAGCCTTTTCCTTGCTGACACCACGCGATTGAGTCGTCTCGATGAGGTGCGATTTGGCGATCGGCTTGTCGACCGGCACCAACGCGAGCAGCACATCCCGGGCGCGATCGACCTCCGGCACCGCGGTGGAAGCTTCCATGGCAATTTCCTCCCAGCAGATGACCCCGGGCTTCCTACAATGCCGGAGAGTCTTGTGGAATGCGGGGTTACCCCATCGGGCTCCCGCCAACCCAGTCGTCCACCTCTCTTCGCCGCGTGGAGCCGGAACTCGCCCGGGGTGGCCGTCGCTTCGAGCGCAAGCACAGCCCGCGGCCAGTTGGCCCATTCGGCTGACCCGGATCCCGAATACGCCAAGTCGCTACCCCGCCAGCCGCCTTTCCGGTCCTTCACCGATGGCGGCTTCGAAGTGTGATGCGTGATAATCGCCCCGCAGCCGAACTCCCGAAGCAGCGGCTGGAGGCCTGTGCGGAGAAAGTTGGCCACGTCCTTCTGCGAGTTCGTTTCCCCGCCGAGAAATGCCAGCGCCGGATCTAGGAAGAGCAGATCAGGACGATGCTCTCGAAGTAGAGGCCGAACCACGCCTTGGAGAAACAAGTGGCCTGTGTTGACGTCCTCCCGACAAATGCGGATACGCTCACCAACTTGCTGGATTTCCTCTGGACTGAGCCGGAGCTCAGCGATGATGCCGTCTCGAAATTCGGCCATATCGCCCTCGTCATTCTCGGCCTGGATCACGAGCGAGGTGAGCGGCCGCGCTGGAACGATTCCAAACCCGGACGTCCCACCGCCCATGCGCCTGCGCACTGGAGCGCCTTCGTGCTCTTCCCAACACCAGTAGGACCGGCGACGAGCATGCCGGCCCCTCGGCAAAGGAACCGGTGTTTGAGCAACTCACTCGGATCGTCCTTGCCAAGGCGCACGAGCTCGCCAAGTTGCTTCGCTACCGGGGCGAAACGTTCGCTGGCTGGCTTTTCATCCTGCGATTGCACCTCACCTGACTGTGCGTCCGAATCATCCCCCTTCGGCCCCGTCTGGGGAGGTGCCTTGCAATGCGCTTCAATAGAAATGTCATCGAACTGCCATACCTTGGCGACAACGGTGTCCATGACACGCTCTGAAAACAGCGACGAGAACGAGGCGTGCGGCGCGTATGGTGCCCGTCCGCAGGCCGGCTTTGCGCGGGTCGCCGAAGGTCGTTTGCTCGCGAAAAACACTGCCCT
>JBDKJY010000087.1:0-6725 GCA_039796295.1 Verrucomicrobiota bacterium | reverse complement strand
AACTCGAAAATCCAGAGCCTCAAATCCGCCGCCCGGGGCTTCCGCAACTTTCAGAACTACCGGACGCGCATCCTGTTCTTCTGCGGAAAGCTCGATCTTTACCCACTATGATCCCCGAAGGAGCAAGTGCTCAAAGCTGAAATCCGACTTCAACTATACCTCCAGCACCGTCTTCGACACCTTCCCCTGGCCGCAGTCGCCAACCGCCAAGCAGATTGAAGCCGTGGCCGAGTCGGGGTGCGAAGTCAGGCGCGTGCGGGCGGAGGCGCTCGTGAAGCTCAAGGGCGGCCTCCGCGCGCTCTACCGCACGCTCGAACTGCCCGGAGCCAATCCCCTCAAGGACGCCCACGCCGCCCTCGATGCCGCCGTGCTCGCCGCCTACGGCTTCAATGCCAAGCAGGATTTGCTGGCCCAGCTCCTGTCGCTGAACCTCGCCGTCGCGCAGAAGATTGAGCGCGGCGAACCCGTCACCGCCCCCGGCCTGCCGCCCTCGTATCCCAATCCGCAGAACCTCCTCACTGACGACTGCATCCGTCCGCCCTTCTCCACCTACCCGCCCTACGAGCCACCGAACCCGACGCCCTTGCGCCGCCCGCCCCCCGAGCAGGCCGAGGCCGACGCCGCGCACTACTTCATGGTGAAGGAAGACGCCCCGCCCTACGGCACCGACAAGCCGGGGAAGTAGGCGGTCCTCGGTAAGCCGGACGAATTCGGGCTTGTTCACGCGTTCTCCCTCACCCTAGCCCTCTCCCGCTGGGCGAGGGGAGGCGCTCGACCGCAACCGACTTCACCAGACGCGTTCGTTCGCCGACACGCGGGCCGCCTTTCTCCCTCGCCCAGCGGGAGAGGGCCGGGGTGAGGGAGAAAAGCCACGAATGAGCAGCGTGCCAGCAGCCAAAACACGTTAGTTCCGGCCTGAACTGAGAGATTCTGCCCCTGGCCGCTGGGGGAATCCGCCTTGCCGCTGCGGATTCCGGCTTTCCCCAGCCGCCAGCCCGGTTCCGCAGGGGCGGGCCGGGGTTCTCGTGCCAACCGGGGGCGGAAACCTGTCAAAATCGGCTTCCGGGCTGGGCTGGGTCGCTGACGCCAGAAGAAATCCACTTTTCCCCTGGGGATTTCCACTTTTTCACTGGCCTTCGGCGGGGTGATTTTGCATTTATTTTCCGGACCCCTCGGAACAACAAAACAACAGAAGAAAGGCAACCAATGAGCACCCGTATAGAAGTGGAGTATGACCGTGAAAACACCGACTCGGACGTGCAGGCCATCATCGCCCGCGCCACCGCCACCATCAACGTGATGCAGCAGCTTGGCGTCGCGTTCCAAACCCTGCCCGGCTACGCGATGGCCGCCTACCAGACGGAGACGGACGCGCTGGAGCAGAAGGTGTCGGCGCTCAATGCGCTGATCACGCAGTTGCGGCCACTGCTCATCGACATTGACGCGCTGTCGCAGCCGTTGGAAGTGAAGAACAAGGGCTCGCTGAAGACGCTCTCCGGCCTGCTCCAGACGGACGCGCAAAACGCGCTGCTGGCGCAAATCACCGGGCCGACGCCCCAGGGAGGCGGCGGCAGCCCCACACCCCCGCCTGCGCCGACGCCGTAAGTTTTTCCCGGAGCGCGGCTGTGTCCCGCTCGGCGCGGGACCAGCCGCAGCAACGTCCGAGAGCCGAGGGAGGAATTTCTCAGTGCATCCGATCAGGCGCAGCCGCTGCGGCTGGTCTCCGCGACACAGCCGCGCTTCACGGAACTGACTGCGTCGTGGGAGTCCGCGAGGTCTTGGAGTGCTCCAGCCCTCTGGCGCTTTGTCCGGGCGCGTGACTACCAAGACCGTCGTGAAAGCGGCGGAGGGCCGCCGCACTCCAAGACGCTGCCGCGCCTTCCATCGTCCAATAACCCAAGCCGAATACTGGTCTGTGGCGTGGTGGCAGAGAACTCGACACCCACCCTCAATCCCTCTCCCCGTTCGAGGCGGAGAGGGCGGAGCATGCGCCAACTTCCGCGTTTGCATCGGTTCTTTTCCCTGCCAGCCTTGGCGACATGAAAGCCGTTCGTCCTCGGGTGCCAGGCGTTATGCCGTGCCTTTTGCTCGCCGCACTCGCCGCGTTCGCCGGGCACCTCACCGCCGCCGTCACGCTCACGGAACTGGAAGATCGCATCCGGGTGACGATTGATGGCGAGGTGTTCACGGAGTGGCGGCACAAGGACTGGGTCGGGCCGTATCTGTATCCGGTCATCGGTCCCAACGGGGAGAACCTGACGCGGCACTTTCCGATGAAGACGGGCGTGCCGGGCGAGGACGCGGATCATCCGCACCATCGCTCGATCCGCTTTTCGCACAGCGATGTGAACGGGTTCAACTTCTGGTGGTCGCCGCCCAAGCCGAAGCCCGGCCAGTCCGCCGAGGTGAAGCTGGAGAAGATCGAGCGGATTACCTCGGGGCAGACGGGCGAGGTGGTGCTGTGGAATCAGTGGCTCGGCGACGGCAAGCTGGTGCTGCGAGAGCAGGTGCGGCTGGTCTTCACGCCGCTCGCGAACCGGCAGGTGCTGATGGATTACGACGTGGAACTGCAGGCCACCAATGCGCCGGTGGTCTTCGGCGACAAGCGCGATGGCGGGCTGCTGGTGCGCGTGGCGGGCACGATGAAGGTCGAGTCGGAGAAGGGCGAGCGGGGCAGCGGGACGATTGTGAACAGCCGGGGCGACCGCAACGAGGCGGCCTGGGGCAAGCGCGCGGAGTGGACTGATTACTTCGGGCCAGACGCGAGCGGCAAGACGGTGGGCATCGCGATGTTTGACCATCCAACGAACTTGCGTTTCCCCACGCACTGGCACGCGCGCACCTACGGGTTGATGACGGCCAACCGTTTCGGCACAGACCATTTCAAGGGCAACTACGGCGACCACAAAACCGTTGTCTGTCGCCCGCACGGCACGAACTGCCCGGCGTGCAACTCGCACTCCGGTGACTTCACACTCGCGGCCGGGAAGACGCTTGCGCTGCGGAGCCGCTTCTACTTTCACCACGGCGACGCGCAGGTGGCGCAGGTGGCGGCCCAATACGCGAGTTACACGGCGGACCCGGACGCCGTGCTCGGGCGGATGCGCGCACTTCAGCAGGAGCGGAAGTGGAAGGAACTCATCGCGCAGTTTGGCGACATGGACTTCTCCGCCTGGCCCGTCGGCATGAGCGTGAAGGCCAACGAGGCGCTGCACTTGCGCGGACAGATTTACTCCTTCCTGAAGGACGGCCCGCAAGCGGAAGCGGACTTGAAGGCGGCGACGAAGCTTGCGCCCAGCAACGCAGCCATCTGGCTCACGCTCGGCGAGAATTACGTGAACAACCTGAACGACGATGAGCAGGCGCTGGCCGCGTATCGCCAGGCCTTCGCCATCACTGGGAAGGGCCAGGGCTGGCAGCCGCTCACCGCAACCGTGTCCATCGCGCGCATCCTCACCAGCCAGGTGAAGGCGGACGAGGCGCTCGCCGTGCTCGGGCAATACGGTGATCTCGCCGGCATGGCCCCGACCTGGCGCATCCAGTTGCTGCGCGCCTACGGCCACGCCTACGCGGCGCAGGGCAAGGAAAAGGAATCGCTCGCGAAGTTCCGCGAGGCGCTCGAACTGGAACCGCGTCCCTGACCCACCACCGACTTGCCATGAGAAAGCTTCTCCTCCTCACGCTCACGACGCTGGTCGCGTTCGCCACCCCACGCGCCAGCGCCGAAGACCTCTACGACTACCGCACGCCGCGCGAGGCGCAGGACTGGTGCACCATCACCCTCCGCACCAAGCCGCCCAACGGTCCCGCACTGCCGCTGGTGCTGTTGATCGGGGATTCGATCACGGTGCGCTACGCCTCCGAGGTGACGGCTGCGCTCAAGGACAAGGCCTATGTTTCGTTGCTAGGCACGTCGAAGGCTGTGGGCGACCCAGCGTTGCTCGACGAGATCAAGCTGGTGCTGCGGCAGAATGTTTACGCCGTCATCCACTTCAACTACGGCCTCCACGGCGGCATTGAGGGTTTTCGGAAGGGCTTTCCCGACGTGTTGGCCACGCTGCAACGCTACGCGCCCAGCGCGAAGCTGGTCTGGGCCACGACCACGCCTTGCCAGCAGAAGGACGACGCGCCGGACAAGGGCGTGATCGAGCGCAACCTGATCGCCGCCCCGCACGTCGCGAAAGCCGGGCTGATCGTGGACGATCTCTATACGCTGGTCGCGAATCATCCGAAGAAGCTTTGGGACGGCGGTGGCGTGCATTACTCGGCAGAGGGAACGGCGCTGCAATCCAAGCAGGTGGCCCAGGTCATCGCGCCGTTGCTGCCGGTGCCGGTCAAGCCGCTGCGCGTGCTGATGATCGGCAACAGCCAGTGTCCGCTGCTGGTGAACAACCGGCTGATTGAGAACCTAGCGGCGTCGGACAAGGGCGCGCCGCCCATCCAGATCACCGGCTGCATCAAGGGCGGGGCGTCGTTGCGCAGCCATTGGGAGGCGGGCACCGGACCCGATACGGCGCGCGGGATGATTGCCAGCGGCACGTGGGATTACGTCGTCTTGCAGGACATCTACAATATCCAGGCACCGGCCTTCCAGCCTTACGCCCGGCAGTTTCATGAGGTGGTGAAGGGCAGGGGGGCGAAGACGCTTTTGTTCGGCACTGCCTCGATCCTGAGCGACTACCCGCAGGGCTTTGAGCGGCAGCATCGGCTACACTTGGACATGGGGCGGGAGTTGAAGGTTGCCATCGTGGATGCCAGCCCGGCTTACACGAAATACTTCGGCAGCCAGCCTTCGGCGGAGCGGATGGAGAGCCTGTTCGCGAAGGACAAGATGCATCCGGGCCTGTGGGGTTCGTATATCTACGCGTGCAGCCTCTACAGTGTGCTGACGGGGCGCAGTCCGATGGGGCTCGCCGCACCGGCGGACATGCCAGTGGCGGTGGCGAAGGAGTTGCAATCGGCGGCGTGGGCGCAGCATCAGGAGACACAGGCAGCGCTGAAGGAATAGCAATTTTACACAGACATGAAACTTACCCGTTCGCTCGCTGTTCTGAGCATTGCGTTGCTTTGCGTTGTCCCCGCTGCAGGGATCGGCGCGGCTGAGTCCCCATCGGGACTCTGGGCCGGGACGGCGAAGGTCGAGATCACACCGGCGGCGCAGGACGCCGTGAATCTGGCCGGCCAGCCCTTGCGCCTGCGCGACCCGCTCTTCGCCCGCGTGCTGGTGCTCAAGGACAGCAAGACGTCCATCGCCATCGTCTCGGTGGACTTGATTCTGTTTGCGTCGCCGAAGGTGGTTGCCGAGGCGAAGGCCAAGTGGGGCGTGGACCACGTCCTCCTCTGCGCCACGCACACGCACGCCGCGATGGCCCCGCGCGGGCTGCTCATCAAGCCGCCTACCGCGCCTGACTGGACCCGCAACCCGAACGGCCCGGCCAGCACGGTCAATTGGCTCCGCCTCTCTGAAGACCCGTGGTATGCCGCCACGGAGACCAAGGTCGTCGCCGCCATTGGCCAGGCCATGCAGAACCTTTTCCCTGCGCGGCTCGTGGCCGGCAAGGGCGCGTATGACAGCGCTTACATGGCGCACAACCGCCGCGACATCCGGCCCGACCGCGTCCTGCCGCTCTGGGAAAATCCCACCCGCCGCCCCACTCGGCCCGTGGACCCGACCGTCGGCGTGCTGCGCGTCGAGGACCTGGCGGGCAAGCCGCGCGCGTTCGCCGTGCATTACGCCTGCCATCCCGTCGCGCTCATGGGCGCGGGCGTGGTGTCGCGCGATTATCCCGGTGCGATGGTGGACCACCTCGAGCGAGAGCTCGGTCCCGACTGCATGGCGATGTTCCTGCAAGGTGCGTCCGGCGACCTCGACCCTTACGACCTCCACAATCTGCGCGGCGAAAACCGGTTCAACATCGTGCACCAAGCCGGCGTCTCGCTGGCGAAGGGAGCCTTGCGCGTGGCAGCTGATTTGAAAGCCCGGCCCACCAGCGCGAAGCCCAGCCTTCAGGTGAAGGAGAGCCTGCTCACCCTCCCGCACCGGCACGGCACGCAGACCACTGAGGTCGGCCTGCTCACGGTCGTCCTCAATCACGACCTCGCGCTGGTGACGATTCCCGGCGAGCCGTTCATCCAGCACCAGCTCGACCTCGCGGCGCAATCGCCCGTCGCCAACACCTTCCTCCTCGGCCTCGCCTATCACGGCAAGGGCACGCCGTTCGTCGTTTACCTCCCGACGGTGCAAGCCGTGAAGGAAGGCGGCTACGGTGCCGCCGAGTGCAGCTTCCTCGCCGCGGATGCAGGCGCGCGCATGGTGAACGATGCGTTGAGTTCGATTCGTCAACTTCTGGCCAGAGCCAAGCCAGCCCAGTAACTCATTCCCTTGTCATGCGCCTGAAATACCTATTGCTCGTTGGCCTTCTCGTCCTGCCGTTGCTGCTCCCCGCCGCCGACAAGCCCGCCCTCCGCGCCGGAGCCGCCGCCGTGGATATCACGCCGCGCGTGTTCCCGCTGAACATGCCCGGTGGCTTCACCGCCAACCTGGCCACCAACGCGCACGACCCGCTCCACGCCCGCGCGCTCGTGCTCGCCGACGGCGCGACCACGCTCGCGCTGGTCGTCGTGGACAACCTCGGCGTCGCGCCCGAGGTGCAGGACGAAGCCAAGGACCTCGCCGCGAAACGCACCGGCATTGCGCCGGACAAGATGCTCATCGCCTCCACCCA
>JBDKJY010000086.1:0-7937 GCA_039796295.1 Verrucomicrobiota bacterium | reverse complement strand
ATCTCCGCCCTCCTGGCCGAGACCAGCGACGACTGGGAAACCGGAAAAATCTACCTCAACATGGCAAACCAAACCCCACCCTCAGTTTGATGCTCAATCAATTTACAGAAAAGAAATTGCGCGGCCGACAGACTACCGGATGGGTGATATGAACTGGGTAGAAATTAACCTGCACCATTGCCACGGTGACGTGGCTCAAACCAGCTAACCACTAAAACACCATGCCGATAGAAGGACCCGCCAGCTTTCTCCCCACGACGGACGAGTTTCTCGCTCATTGGGGTCTCGTGAACACTGCCCTGGCTCCGGGGGCGCTGGTGTTGCCGGCGGGGACGACGCGGGCGAATCTGGACACGCATCGCACGGCGTTGGGCGGGTTGCACACGGCGGTGCAGGCGGCCATCAATGACGTGGAGATGGCCCGCGCGGACCTGGATGATCGCAAGGGGGCGTTGCACGCGCGGCTCACGCAGTTCAATGAGAAGGCGCGGGCGTATCTGGGCACGACGACGTTGGCGCGGTCGCTGCCCAAGGTGCCCACGCTCTCAGAAGGGCAGGGGGCGTGGCTGCCGGTGTTCGACGATATGGAGAATCTGTGGACGCGGGCGAATGCGCTGGCGCCGGTGGGTGGGTTCACGCCGCCGTTGTTGCTGCTGGGGGGTTACGCGCTGGCGGCGTTTAGCGCGGACTTTGGGTTGCTGCGCGGGGCTTACAAGACGATCACGACGAAGGAGGTGGACTTGCGGGTGAAGCGCGGGGAGCGGGAGGACTTGGAGAATGTGATTTATCCGATCTTGAAGTCGTATCGGGAGGCGATGCCGACGTTTTTCGCGCCGGAGCATGCGCTGGTGACGACGTTGCCCCGGCTGACGCCGGAGGCGGGGAGCACGCCGGACGCGGTGGTGGCCAGCGGGGTGTGGGACGTGGGGACGTTGATGGCGAAGATCACCTGGGGCGCGAGCGCGGCGGCGGATTTGAAGCGTTACGAGGTGCGGTGGAGTCCGGGGAGCAGCTATTCGGCGGCGGATGAGTCGGTGCTGGGGAGTGTGGCGCCGGACGGGGCGCGGGAGTTCTCTACCGCGCAGGGGCTGGACGCGCCCGGGGCGGTGGGCGTCTTCCGCGTGTATGTGATCACGGAGACGGACAATGAGAAGGGGAGCAATACGGTGAAGGTGACGCGGCCGGGGTGAGGGGGAGGTTGAGAGTTGAAGGTTGAGAGTTGAGAGGGGAGGGGAGCGGGAAGGTGAGAGAGTGGGAAAGTGGGAGGGGCGGTGGTTTGTAGTTATCGCTATGCAGGAGTGAACTGAGCAGGTCTATCACAGAAGCGGTAGCAGCCGACGGACCCAAATGGCCGAGGGCTCTTATCGCGGTGGACTGCACTCCGTAGTTGTTGTCTTGAGTGAGCGAAACGAGCCGGTCAAGCGCCGCCGGGCTAGAAGCGTCTGCGCCTCTCGCTCTGAAATCTCGTGAGCCTCGCGAAGCGTCTCCTCCCAATAAGCTTCACACCTCTCGGGTATTCGGAGGTTTTCGTGGCTAAGTTCGAGTTGGGGGAGGGAAGAGCTTTTAAGGAAATGCGTGTGCGTTGGGTTTGATTGCAGGCCGAGCCGCTCTGGGTGGGTGGCGGGTGCCCCGCTGCGAGTCGGACTTGGCTTCGCTCCGCTGCGCCACGCCGCAGGGGAGCGTTGGGTAAGCCGTGGCTGGCGCAGCGCTGGAGGGTGCTGGCAGGCTTGGGCCATGAGCATGGATGGCGAACTACAGAAGCATTACGCGTTACTGATGGGGATTGGCAGCCCATGGGAGGTCCAGACGGTGGACCTCAAAGCTGCTGGAGAAGCAGGTGGTGATCGAACTGGGGTGGCAATGGGGCGCGGCGGCCACGTGCCCGGAATGCGGGCAGGCGTATTCGCTCCATGACTGCGCGCCGGAGCGGACGTGGCGGCATTTGGACACGATGCAATTTACGACGTTGATTCGGGCGCGGACGCCGCGCTCGGCGTGTCCGCAGCACGGCGTCAAGACTAGGCAGGTTCCCCTGGGCGGTTCCGCAGGGACGCTTCACGCTGCTCTTCGAGCGCTTTGCCGTGGATGTGCTGCTGGCTAGCGGGAGCGTGACGAGTTGTTGGGGATTGGCTGGGACCCCGCGCACAGATGATGCGGCGGGCCGTGGAACGGGGCCTGACGCGGCGTCGACTGGAAGGCTTGAAATACCTTGGGATGGACGAGAAGAGCTCCGGCGGGGGCAGTCCTGCATCGCGTTGCTGACGGATCTCGAAGAGTCGCAGGTGCGGACGTGGTGGTGGAGCGGACCACGCAGGCCGCCGGGCAGTTGTGGCAGACACTCACCCTCGAGCAAAAGCAGACGGTGGAACCGGTGGTCGTAGACATGTGGGAGGCGTTCACCCGGACGATTGCAGCACGGTTCCCGACGCGGACATCGTGCATGACAAGTTTCACGCCAGCAAATACTTGGGTGATGCGGTGGACCAGGTTCGCAGCCAGGAGCACAAGAAACTGATGGCGCAGGGCGACGAGCCGCTCAAGGGATCGCGGCAGCTCTGGCTGTATATCCCGCAGCATTTCAGCCCGGACCCAGCGCAAGAGTTTTCCGCGTTGAAGGCTCTGCATTTGAAAGTGGCGCGGGCCTGGGCGGCCAAGGAACTCTTTTCCAAGTTCTGGGCGCATCAACAGGAAGGCTGGGCGCGGCGCTTTTTCAAGGACTGGTTTGGCTGGGGTGAGCCGCCGCCGCCAGCCGATGATCGTGGTGGCGCAACAGCTCAAGCGGCACCTGCCCAACTTGCTGACCTACCTGAAACAGCACATCGCCAACGCAGAACCGAAGGGTTGAACTTGAAAATCCAGAGCCTCAAATCCGCCGCCCGAGGCTTCCGCAACTTCCAGAACTATCGGGCGCGCATCCTGTGCTTTTGCGGAAAGCTCGATCTTTACCCACTATGATCCCCGAAGGAGCCCTCTCTGGGGTCTGGTCATTTCGGCCACGCAATTTCAAATACTCCCGCCCCCCCATCACGCTCTGACTGTCTGAAATGGGTAGAGCCTCAAAAGTGTCCAAGCAGCATTCATGGACCGGTTTCATTGCGGTGTTCGGATTGGTAAAACAGGTCTAAAACAACAATAAATCCGCTGGTTTTTAAGTGGTGCCAGAGGGCGGAATTGAACCGCCGACCAAAGGCTTATGAGTCCTCTGCTCTACCCCTGAGCTACTCTGGCAAAAACCGATTATTTACAACGACTTGCAAACAAAACGAAGCGGTTAAGGATTGGCTCGTGAAACCCGAATTTGTCACCTTAAGATTCCGGGTTGTTTTGCAACAACCTAACCGGTCAGGCAGACCGGCTCTACCGGTCTTCAACAAAGTCGGCGAGCACCATTACCGTCTCGACTCGCTTGACACACTAGCGGTTTCGCAAAAGAGCGGGCAAGCAGTTTCGCCGTTCACTCTTCACTCCAACGAACCGCTGATTCGGTGGGTGAATCCCCCTGTCCCTGTCCGTCTGGCTGGCCGCAATGGTTCTCGGTTTGTGCCTGCACTCGCCCGCCGCAGACGCCACCGCTTACGCGCAGCACATGGCGCAGGCGGAGCAGTTACTTACAGAGAAGCAGGTGCCCGAGGCGCTGGACGCTTCGTAAACGGGTGCGCAGGCGGCCCCCGCGCTCATCGTGGACCAGTTCCAGGCCCCGTAATCCCACGCCTTCGCCGAGCGCGCGCTGGCCCTCGCCCCGGCAGACAAGCAACCCGCCGTGCAAAAAATCATCAGACAGATGACCATCCTGCCCCCCGCCCCCTTGACGGGCGTCCCCTCGTCACCGCCGCACTGCCGTAAGCCCGCGACGCAAACTGGCGCGCCCTACCAACGCGGGTAGGGCGTGGGGGCCTCACTCCGCCGCCTTTGTGGCGAACGAACACCGAATCGGCACGCTGGCGCATCACGCGCTTGCTCCAGAGCCGCGCGGTCATCGCCGATGGCAGACCGGCCGAGTGTCTTGGCCCGCAAGCTCCGTCCGGCGTGTGTTCGTTCCGGGTTGAGACAGGTGGGCGGGTATTGCAAGCTCGTTGGCAATGATGAAACGCGCGCTCCTCTCGTTCCTCGCCGGTTGGTTGGTGCTCTCTGCCGCGCGCGCCGCTGTGCCGCTGGCGAAGGACGACCTCCTTCTGTTCTACGGCGGCGGGATGGTCGAGCGCATGCTGGAGTCCGGCAACCTGGAGGCCCATCTGCAACTCGCCCACCCGGAGAAGAATCTCCGCGTGCGCAGCCTCGCGTGGACCGGGGATGAAGTCGGTTACCGGCTGCGCGCCGAGGGCTATGTCGAACACTTGAAGACGCTGCTGGCCAAGTGGCCGGCGAACGTGGTGGTGCTCGGCTACGGCATGAACGAGTCCTTCGCGGGCCGCGCGGGGTTGGGCGAGTTCCGCGTGCAGTTCGAGGCGCATTTGCGTGAGGTGGCCCGGCTGCATCCAAATGCGAAGCTCGTGTTGCTTTCGCCCATCGCGGTTCAGGAGGCCGGGCCGCGCAACGCCGAAATCGCGGCGTATTCCTCGGTGATTGCCGAGTTGGCGAAAGCCCGTGGGGCGCTGTTCGTGGACCTCTTTGCCGCAAGCCAGCTTGCCTACGCGAAAAGCCCGGTGCCGCTGACGACTCAGGGCATTCATCTCAACGCGGCGGGCAATCGCGAGCTGGGCGTCGTCATCGCGCGCGCGCTGCTGGGTGAGGCGGCGGTGGCTCGTGTGCCCACTTGGCGCGTGGATGACGTGGCCGAGGCTGCCGCGCAGAAGGCGCGTTACGTCGCTGACGTGGTGCGACCAAAGAATGGCGTGGTGTATTACGGCGTGCGCAAACGGCCCGAGGAATACGCCGCCGAGATGCCGCGCTATCACCAGCTCATCGAGCAGGCCGACCAGGTTCTGCACGATTTGGTAAGCAAGCCGTCCGCGCACTTCGCCGACTTTCCCGCGCCCGCTCTACCCGCGATGCCGGAGGGGCAGAGCAAGACCGACCGTTTTGGTGGCGGCGTGGTCAAATCGCCAGCGGAGCAGCAGAAGGATTTGAAAGTCGCCGAGGGTTACTCGCTTAACCTCTTCGCGGACGAGGTGGAATTTCCTGACCTCAAAAGTCCGGTGCAGATGGCGTTCGACGCGCGCGGACGCCTGTGGGTCGTAACGATGCCGTCGTTTCCGCACACCGTTCCCGGCGCGCAGCCACGGGACAAAATCCTGATTCTCGAAGACACCAATCGCGACGGGAAGGCGGACAAATGCACGGTGTTCGCGGATGGTTTTGATGCGCTCGACGGCGTCGCGTTTCACGAACGCGGCGTCATCGTGTCCGCGCAGCCGCGGCTGTTGATTTTGCAGGACACCGACGGCGACGGCCGGGCGGACACGCAGACGGAATTGCTGCGCGGCGTGGATGTGACCGACTCGCACCACGGCGGCATGGTGGCGACCGACCCGCTCGGGCACGTCATTTTCTGCGATGGCGTGTTTCACCGGTCGCAATTCGAGACACCCTTCGGCGTGGTGCGCGGCATCGACTCCACGACGTATCGCCTGAATCCCGCCAGCGGCCGCCTCGAGTCCGAGTGGCAAAGCATGACCCCGAATCCGTGGAAGGTCGCCTTCGACCGCTACGGCAACATCTTTCAACGCTACGGCGGCGGTCACGTGCTGGAGGGAATGCCGCTGACCTGGACGCCGCTCGGGGCGTATCACCCTTACGGCCACGGCACCGTGGTGAACTACGGGAAAGGCTCCGCGCTCAGTGTCATTTCGAGTCCGAATTTTCCAGCGGAGTATCAGCAGGGCGTCGCGTCCGCCACGCTGCTCGGCAGCTATTTCGTCTCCCTTTCTAAAACCGCCGACGACGGCGGGCCGATCGTCGGCACGGACCGTCTCGACGTGGTCAGCTCCACCAACGCCGCGTTCCGGCCGGTGGACTGCGAGTTCGGTTTCGACGGCGCGCTTTACATCTCCGACTTCTCCAGCCGCATCATCGGCCACGCGCAGCATCCGATGCGCGACCCGCAATGGAACCACGAGAAGGGGCGCATCTGGCGGGTGGTTTACAACGGGAAACCGGTCGTCATGGAGTGGCCGGACATCGCCGGCGCGTCCGTGTCGCAATTGCTCGCGCTGCTCAGTCATCCGCAAGACATCGTCCGGCACCACGCACGCATCCGGCTGCGCGGCATGGGCAAGGAAGTGGTCCCCGCGCTCGACGGGTGGCTGGCCGCGCTGGACCGAAAGCAACCCAGCTTCGACCAGGCGGCGCTCGAAGCGCTGTGGGTGCTTCAGGCGCATGGCCAGGTGCGGCCGGCGTTGCTTGCCGGGTTGTTGCAGTCCGCCAACCCGCACTATCGCAGCGCCGCCGTGCAACTCATTCGCTTTCAATCCGAGCGTTTGCCCGAAGCGCTCAACTGGCTCACCACCGCCGCGCAAGACCCGCATCCGCGCGTGCGCATGGCGGTGGTCAACGTCGTGTCACACCTGCGCTTACGACAGCCGCAGTTTGAGGCGGCGCTGGCCCGGCTCAAACCCACCGAGCCACCGGTGCAGCAGATGCTCGCCGATTTGAAACTCGGGACGAAACCCCTCAAAGGCCGCTCCATTCCCGTGCTCGATATTTCTCCTGCGACCAAGGTGAACCACTGGCTCTACCTCGGCGAAAGCACCGCCGCCGAACCGAGCGTGCCGCCGACTGCCGTCGAACAGAAAAAAGGCAAGCCCGCCCCCAACAAGGTGAAGACCTATCGCACCTTCGTCGCAGCCGACGCGGCCCAGACCGCGTTGGTGAGTGTGAAGCACGGCTACCTCGACATCTCCGCCAACGGCGTGCAACTCCTCACCGCCGACAGCCAGTGGAGCTCCGAGCAACAAGTGCAGGTCGAGTTGCAGCGCGGCCTCAACAGCATCGAAATCGCCTTCCGCCGGGCCAAGCCCGCCATGCCGCCGGTCTTCCTTTACGACCTCCTCGGCCAACCCCTCACCGACGCCCGCCTCGCCACCAATGATGCCGCACTGAAAACCTTCGCCGCCGCCTGGGACCAGGCCCACGCCGCCGATGCCAACGCGCTCCGCGTGCAAGCCGTGCCGAATCTCATGCAGTTCGCGCCGCGCCAACTCCACGCCAAGCCCGGCGCCCAAGTCCGCATCATTTTTGAAAACCCCGACCTCATGCAGCACAACCTCGTGCTCGTCGCCCTCGGCGCCGACGAGGAAGTCGGCACACTCGCCGACCAGATGGCCACCAAGCCCGACGCCCTCGCCAAGAACTACCTCCCCGACTCGAAGAAAATCCTCCAAGCCACCCCGCTCGTGAACCCGAACGGCCGCGCCGAGTTGAACTTCACCGCGCCCATCCAACCCGGCCGCTATCCCTACCTCTGCACCTTCCCCGGCCACTGGCGCGTGATGCGCGGCGTGCTCCTCGTCGCCGACAACGCAGAGGAGTTCCTCGCGAAAAATCCCGAGCCGACGGTGAAGCTCACCGAGTGGAAGCTCGCCTACTTCACCGACGACCTGAAGCGCGTCGGTCAGCACCGCAACTTCGCGCGCGGCCAGCAGCAGTTCACCGCGCTCGCCTGCGCCCAGTGCCATCAACTCGGCAAAGAAGGCGTCGCCTTCGGCCCGAGCCTCAGCGATGTGGTGAAGAAGTATAAAGGCGACGCCAAGCTCGTGTTGCAGGAAATCCTCGAACCCTCGAAGGCCATCGAGGAGAAGTATCGCAACGTCACCTTGGAGCTGGGCGACGAAAACTCCCCCACCGGCCTCATCCTCGCGGAGGACAAAGACAGCGTGACCCTCCAAACCGGCCCCACCGCCGCCCAAGTGCAGAAGGTCGCCAAGACCGCCATCAAGTCCCGCAAGCCCTCCGCGCTCTCCCTCATGCCCGTCGGCCTGCTCAACACGCTGGACAAGGAA
>JBDKJY010000085.1:0-8307 GCA_039796295.1 Verrucomicrobiota bacterium | reverse complement strand
GACGCGCAGCGCTGGGATCACCAACCCGCAGAGCGCTCAGGCATGAAAGCCAGGCGCTCGCACGCGCTTTTCCTCATAGCTCATTCCCAGTTCACCCCAAGTTAGCCATGAAATTCCCCGAATACCCTATTTCTGCAACTCGTCGTTGTGTTCCGGCTGGATGAGGTTTTGCCGCCCTTCGACGGCGAACACGATGTGGACGTAGATTTGCGTGTAGGTGTTGGCCATACGCAGAAGATGCCGCTCCTGACGGAGCTTGGAAATTTTTTCTCATCACCTGTTCTACAAAGATGTCGCCCCGGACGGGGCTCCGAGGGGCGAGGGAGAAGATTCGGAAGAGACGCGGTAAGGCGTCGCTTCTTCGCGCAGCGTAGGAGACGAGGTGACGAGTCTCTGACTTCCCGGCGGATGGGGAGAGGTTTGAGCCTCCTCACTTCGGCTCCTACGTGGATTGGGTTTCCCGCTCACGCGTCCACCCCATTGAGCAGTTCCGCTGAAAGCGGCGGCGGACGTTTTGCCCGAGGGCGGCGAGGACGGAGTCACGTTTCGGCATGACTGATAGTCCATGCCCCCACGCGGGAAAGGTCTATGGACGATCGGCCAGGTTGGAAGGCTGGCTACTTGAGCCAGTGGATTTTGAGTTCCTTCTCCAGCGCCTTGAACTCCGCGTCGCCGGTGACGAGGTCGGCGTTCAGCAGCGTGATGAACGCGCCGCGCGGGGAAATCGTGAACCGCAGCGCGTTGCTCCGGGAGGTGGAGACGGATGCGGCGGCCTTGCTCGACGCGGTGAGCGACTTGGACGACCTCGTATTGCAATTCGACGGGACGGAGGCGGGCCAGCGGTTTAACGAGGCGTGGAAGCGCGCCCGCATCATCGTGGACAGCGGCAGCGGTCACAGCACGCCACCAGCCTCGCCGACACCGGTGCCTGCGCCGACGCCGTAGGAGCCTAGCGCTGGCCGTTGTTTCCAAGCCCCGCTGCCGACCTGCGGTCTTCCAAGTGGGCGTCCGATTGTGGTCACGCGCCAATGGTTACCGAGTCTTTCCTTGTTCAGCCGCGTGGCTCTGCTCAGATTCGGCCCACCATTATGAAGCCCAGCCGCCGCCAATTCCTCGGGACCATTGCTACCACCGGAGTCGCCTTCGCCGCGCACGGGGCGGACGCCGCGCTGCGGGTGCGCGTCGCCGTCATCGGGCACACGGGGCGCGGGGATTACGGGCACGGGCTGGACACGATGTGGGAGAAGCTGCCGGAGACAGAAGTGGTGGCCGTGGCCGACGCGGACGCGAAGGGTCTTGCCGCCGCGCAGCAGAAGCTGAAGGTCACGCGTGGCTTCGCTGACTACCGCAAGATGCTCGCCGAGGTGAAACCGGACGTTGTCGCCATCGGGATGCGCCACGCGGACCAGCATCGGGATGTGGCGCTGGCGGTGGCGGCGTCGGGTGCGCGTGGGATTTACATCGAGAAGCCGTTTTGTCGCACGCCGGCGGAGGCGGATGAAATTGTCGCCGCTTGCGAGAAGCACAACGTCAAGCTCGCCCTCGCGCATCGCAACCGCTGGCATCCGGTGTTGCCCGCCATCGACAAGCTGGTGAAGGCGGACGCCATCGGGCGGATGCTGGAGTTGCGCGCGCGCGGCAAGGAAGATGCGCGCGGCGGCTCGCTGGACTTGTGGGTGCTGGGTTCGCACTTGCTGAACTTGATTTGCTACTTCGGCGGCCAGCCGCTCGGCTGCTCGGCGACGGTGTTGCAAGCGGGCAAGGCCGTCACCCGCGCGGACGTGAAAGACGGTGCGGAGGGCCTCGGACCGCTCGCCGGCAACGAAGTCCACGCGCGGTTCGACTTGGAGCGCGGCGTGCCGGCCTACTTCGATTCCGTCGCAGGCGCTGGCGACCGCGCCGCTGGCTTTGGCCTGCAACTGGTCGGCACGAAGGGCATCATTGACCTGCGCGTGGACCAAGACCCGGTGGCGCATTTCCTCGCGGGCAATCCTCACCGGCCCGTGAAGGAGCCGCGTGTCTGGGTGCCCATCAGCTCGGCGGGCATCGGCCAACCGGAGCCGGTCGCCGACATGGGCAAGCAGGTCATGGCGCACCTTGTCACCGGGCGCGACTTGCTCGCGGCCATGCGCGAGAACCGCCAGCCGCTGTGCAGCGCACGCGATGGGCGGACGACGGTCGAGATGATTGCCGCCGTGTTCGAGTCGCATCGGTTGCAAGGCCAGCGCGTTGCCTTCCCGCTGGCGGCGCGGGACAATCCGCTGGCGCGGCTGCAATGACTTGGCACCCGCTTTTTATTTTCCTCAATTCGCAGCAACTCAACTCCATGAACTCAACGACTCCGTCCCGCCCGCTTTCCCACGCCGACCTCCACCAGCTCCAGCGCTGGAACACGCCGACCATCTACAACGGCTGGGAGCAAATCACGAAGCACGACCGCACCCGCGACGGCATCAACATTGAGGAGACGCGCGACTTCATGCCGCAAATGGGCCCGATGATTGGCTACGCAGTGACAGTGGTTATAGAGCCGAGCAACCCGGCGCATAAGGACAAGCCCGGTGCCTTGAGCGACTACCGGCGTTACATCGCCAGCGTGCCGGGGCCGAAAATCGTCGTGGTGCAGGACCTGGACAAGCCCCGCGTCATCGGCTCGTTCTGGGGCGAGGTGAACGCGAACACCCACCGCGCGCTTGGCTGCGTCGGCACCATCACGGACGGCGCGGTGCGCGACCTCGATGAGATGACCAACGCCGGTTTCAAGGCGCTCGCCCGCCGTCTCTGCGTCGGCCACGCGTATGTGACGCCCATCCGCTGGGGTTGCGCCGTCGAGGTCTTCGGTCAGCGCATCGAGCCTGGCCAGCTCATCCACGCGGACAAACACGGTTTCTTCGCCGTGCCGCCGGAGGACGAGCCGCGCTTGTTGGAGGCCGCACGTTTCATGGACGCCAACGAGTGCAACACCGTTATCGCTGCCGCGCGGGACGCGGCGGGCAAGCCCTATGATCAAGTGCTGGCCGAGATGGACGCGGCGGGAGCGGCCTTCCGCGACGCGGCGAAGCAAAAGTTTTCCAGCGGCGGCGAGTGGTGAACGCGCCGTAGCGCGGCCGGCCCGGGCCGGGATTCTTGAGCCACAGATGGACACAGATAAACACAGATGCGGGGCAGGCAGCCGCTTCGTGCAAGTGGACCCGGCACAGGAGAAGGTTGGGCTGGAGAATTTACCCTCTTTATTCTGCTGCCCCAAATTCCACTGCCCAACCCCCTTCCTCCTCATGCTCCTAACCAGCTTGTCCGCCGCCTTCGCCGCTGAAGTGCCCGGCTGGACGCGCCTACCCTCGCTGCCGGACAAAGAAGGCTTCGCCTCCATGTTTGCGGGCGTCAGTGGCGGGGCGCTGCTCGCGGCGGGCGGCGCGAACTTCCCGGACAAGAAGCCGTGGGAGGGCGGGAAGAAGGTCTGGTATGACACCGTCTTCGTGCTGGAGCAGCCGGAGGGCGCGTGGCAGGTCGCGGGCAAACTGCCGCGACCCCTTGGCTACGGTGTGAGCGTGACACACGGCGGCGGGGTCGTCTGTGTCGGCGGCAGCGATGCGGCCGGCCACCGCGCCGAGAGCTTCCGGCTCGACTGGCGCGGGGGCAAGCTGACCACCACGCCGCTGCCACCACTGCCGCGTGCGGTCGCGAACATGAGCTGGGCGCTGCTGGGCAACACCCTCCATATCGCGGGCGGGATCGAGAAACCCGACTCGACCAGCGCGCTGAAAACTTTCTACGCCCTCGACCTCGCCGCGAAGCAGCCTGCTTGGCGTGAGTTGGAGCCATGGCCCGGCCCGGCCCGGATGCTCGCCGCCGCCGCCGCGCAAGACGGCTCGTTCTTCCTCGTGAGCGGCGCGGACCTCTCCGCTGGCCCGGATGGCAAGCCGGTGCGGACTTACCTGAAGGACGGCTACCGCTACACGCCGGGCAAAGGTTGGAAGCGCATTGCCGACTTGCCGCGCGCCGCCGTGGCCGCGCCTTCGCCTGCGCCGACGGTCGGCCCGACGCAGTTCCTCGTCATCAGCGGCGACGACGCGGCGCAACTCAGCGTCGCGCCCACGGAGCACAAAGGTTTTCCGCCGAGCGTCCTCACCTACGACATCCGCGCCGACCGCTGGACCGAAACCGCGCCGACAACCGCTCCGCGTGTGACCGTGCCGACCGTGCAGTGGAACGGGGCGTGGTTGGTGGTGAGCGGTGAACAAAAGCCCGGCGTCCGCTCGCCGGAAGTGTGGTCGCTCAAGCTCCCATGAAAACCCCCAGTGTGTTTCTGACAGTCTGCTTCGCATCGTCCACCTTCGGCGTCCTTGCTGCCGACTTGCGCGTGAGCACGGACTTCGAGGGCGGTTCAGCAAAGGTGGAAGCCATTGACCAAGCGACGCGCGTCATCCGCTTCATGCCCGATGGCAATCCACAGCGCGGCTGGGCTTGCTGGTGGTATCTGCGCGTGGACGGCGTGGCGAAAGACGAGAAGGTCACGCTGGACCTCGCGGGCAGTGATCGTCCGACGCGCAACAACGGCCAGGACACCAGCAAGCCCCTTGCGTCAAGCTGGGCCATGCCCGCGCGGGCGACGTTCTCCACCGACGGCAGGACTTGGCTGCACACCGCGCCCGGCAAGCTTGAGGGTGCGCGCATCCGCTACGAGGTCACCGGCACCGGCGGCCCGCTATGGGTCGCGTGGGGTCCGCCCTTCACGCCGCGCGACACGGACGCGCTGCTGGCCACGGCGGAGAAACTTTCACCCGCTGCGAAGCCCTTCGAGCTGGCGCGCACGCGCGAGGGTCGGCCGGTGCGCGGCCTGCGCGTGAGCGAAGCGACCACGCCGAAGCCGCCGGGCATCTGGGTTCACGCCCGGCAGCACGCGTGGGAGAGCGGCTCCTGCTGGGTCGCGCGCGGCTTCACCGAGTGGCTCGTGAGCGACGACGCGGACGCGCAGTGGCTGCGCGCTCACGCCGAGGTGTTCATCGTGCCCATCATGGACGTGGACAACGCCGCAACCGGCCACGGCGGCAAGGAAGCCAATCCGCGCGACCACAATCGCGATTGGGATGACAAACCGGTTTACCCCGAAGTCGCTGCCGCGCAGCAGCGGTTGCGAGCGCTCGTGAAGGAGGACCGTCTCGCCGTGTTCCTTGACCTGCACAATCCGGGTCCGGGCGATCCCACTTTCTTCTTCATTTTAGAACACCAGTTGCTCAAAGAGCCGATGATCACGCAGTGCGAACGCTTCATCGCGCTCGCCTACGGGCGCATCAGCAAAATCAAGCCACTCATCCCCATGAGCAACCGACCCAAGACCACCGGCGCGAGCTACCATCCGCTCTGGCGCAACATGAGCGCGAGCTGGGTCTGCATGAACGGCAACCCGGACACCGTGAGCCTGTGCCTCGAGACCATCTGGAACTACGAGAACAGCACGACGGCCGGCTACGGTGCCGTGGGCCGGGAGCTCGGCCGGGCGACGGCGAACTTCGTGCGCGGGAAGGCTCCCCAGCCCTGAGCCGCAACGATGCAGTGTCTTTGTGGTTCGCATCGAATCGTTCCAACCGAGCGTTGGTGGAGAAACTGGGTTGAACCGGCCGGCTTGATTGGCTTTGCTTGGCCGTCGCCGTTCCCAAATGAAACTTTGTCCTTACCTCTCACGTGCCGTCGCCACGTGGGCCTTGCTGCTCGCTGGCTCCGCAGTGCTGGCCGCCGATGCGCCGCAGTTAGAGCGCCTCAAATACAACCACCCCGGCCTCGTCGTGGACCTCGGCGTCGGCCTGTGGGCGTGGCCGCTGCCGATGGACTTCGATGGCGATGGTGACCTCGACCTCGTCGTCAACTGCCCAGACAAGCCTTACAACGGCGTTTACTTCTTCGAGAACGTCAGCGGTGACACGGCGACGAACAAAATGCCCGTGTTCAAGCCGGGCCGTCGCATCAGCAAGGGCTTGCAGAACGTGCAGGTCAGTTACGTGGACGGGAAACCGGTCGTGCTCACGCCGGGCCACGCGCACCCGGACTTCCTCAAGACCGGCCTCGACCAAGCGGTGAAGCTCCCGCTGCCGCCAAACATTCACCCGAACAAAGTCCGCGCGAACATGTGGCGCATGGCGGATTACGACGGCGACGGGAAGCAGGACTTGCTCATCAGCGTCGGCGACTGGACGGAATATGTGTGGGACAACGCCTACGATGCGGGTGGTCAGTGGACCAACGGGCCGCTGCGCGGGTTCGTGTATTTCGCGCGCGGCACGGGCACGGCGGAGAAGCCGGCTTACGACAAGCCGGTGAACATCGTGGCGGGTGACAAGCCACTCGAAACCTTCGGCTGGCCGTCGCCGAACTTCGCGGACTTCGATGGCGACGGGGACCTCGATTTGCTCTGCGGCGAGTTCCTTGATGGGTTCACTTACTTCGAGAACGTCGGCACGCGCACGGTGCCGAAGTATGCGGTTGGGCGGCGGTTGACGCTTCCATTCGCCGCAGGAGACGCCGTGAGGAGTCTCACTTCCTTCCCCGCTGCGTGGCTTGCTGAGAAAGAAAGTCAGAGACTCGTCACCTCGTCCCCTACAGCGCGGCCGCGTCCGCTCACGATGGATTTGCAGATGATTACGCCCACGGCGATTGACTGGGACAAGGACGGCGACCTCGACCTCATCGTCGGCGACGAGGACGGGCGCGTAGCGTTCATCGAGAACACCGGCAAGTTCACCGCCGACCACACGCCGCAGTTCCTCCCGCCGCGTTACTTCCAACAGGAGGCCGAAGACGTGAAGTTCGGCGCGCTCGCCACACCCGTGGGCTTCGATTGGGATGGCGACGGCGACACGGACATCATCTGCGGCAACACTGCCGGCTACATCGCGTTCTTCGAGAATCTCAGCGGGCCACGCGTGGAGAAACCCAAGTGGGCCGCGCCGAAATTGCTCGAAGCGGGCGGCAAGGTCATCCGCCCGATGGCGGGCTACAACGGCAGCATCCAAGGCCCCGCCGAGGCGAAGTGGGGTTACACCACGCAGACCGTGGCAGACTGGGACGGCGACGGTTTGCCCGACCTCGTCGTCAATTCCATCCTCGGCAAAGTGGAGTGGTATCGGAACATCGGCACGCGCAAGTCGCCGAAGCTCGCCGCCGCGCAACCCATCGAGGTCGAGTGGAACGGCCCGCAGCCCAAGCTTGCCTACGGCTGGTTGCGGCCCGAGGGCAAGGCGCTCCTCACGCAATGGCGCACGACGCCCGTCGCAGTGGATTGGAACAAGGACGGCTTGATGGACCTCGTGATGCTGGACCAGGCGGGCTACCTCGCGTTCTTCGAGCGGGCGAAGCGCGACGGCAAGTTGGTCCTGCTCCAACCGCAACGGGTCTTCTGCAACGAGCGCGGCGAACCGCTGCGCTTGAACGCTGGCCTCGCGGGCAAGAGCGGCCGCCGGAAGCTCTGCGTCGTGGACTGGGACGGCGACGGCAAGCTGGACCTGCTGCTCAACTCTTCGAGCGCGAACTTCCTCCGCCAGGTGGACGCGCGCGATGGCAAGTGGTTCTTCAAGGACCAAGGCGCGCTCGTGCCGCAGAACATCGAGGGCCACGATGTCAGCCCGACCACGGTGGACTTCAACGGCGACGGCGTGCCCGATTTCCTTGGCGGCGCGGAGGACGGGCGGTTTTACTACCTGCTAAACCCGCGCTCGCGCTAACCGCATCAACTTTGACTCACCGATGAAACTCCTGCTCTCCCTCCTCTGCCTCGTCACCATCGCGTGCGCCCAGCCCATTGTAGGCGGCTACAGCCCGGTCGCACCCACGGACGCGGACGCGCTCGCGGCGGCGAAGTTCGCCGCCACCAAGCAGGACGCGAAACTGACTTTCCAAGCCATCGAGAAGGCCGAGCATCAGGTTGTTGCCGGCATGAACTATCGGATGACCTTGCGTGTGTTGGACGCCGGCAAGGCTCGCCAAGCCACGGCGGTGGTTTGGCACAAGCTCGGCAACGCCGGCCATGAGTTGACCTCGTGGAAATGGCTGGACGCCGTCCCCGCTCTGCTCAAGTCCGAGTTCATTTACGAGACCGCGCCGTTCCCCTCGTGCCACGCGTCCACCATCGCCGAGCCGACGGGCGGCGGCCTCGTCACCGCGTGGTTCGGCGGCACGGCGGAGAAGAACCCCGACGTGGGCATCTGGGTCGCGCGGCTCGAAGGCGGCCGGTGGACCGCCCCCGTCGAAGTCGCCAACGGCGTCCAGCCCGACGGCAAACGCCACCCGACGTGGAACCCCGTGCTCTTCCAGCCC
>JBDKJY010000084.1:0-9687 GCA_039796295.1 Verrucomicrobiota bacterium | reverse complement strand
CAGCACGTCCGAGTTGAACGTGCTGCCGGCCAGAAACTCCCCGTCCCGCGTCCCGTCCGCATTCAACCGCAGCAGCTTGCTACTCCGCCCATCCGTCGAACTCAGCCCTCCCGCCACCACTATCTTCCCGTCCGCCTGCACCACCACCGTCTGCGCGTAGCCCACCAGCACCGGCCCGATGTCAAAACTCGCGTCCAACGTCCCGTTCGCATTCAGCCGCGCCACCGGGTTGTGCACCGCCCCGCCGTAACGGTTGAACTGGCCGGCCACCAGCAGTTTTCCGTCGCCTTGCAACGCCAGCCCATACACCGCGTTGTCCGGCCCAACTCCCGGGTTGAACGTCGTATCCAACGTCCCGTCCTCGTTCAGTCGCGCCAGCCGGTTGCGCGCCACGCCGTTGACCTGGCTGAACGTGCCGCCGATCACGATCCGGCCATCCGGCTGGATCACCACCGCGTAAACACTCCCGTCCGTCCGCGCCCCGTTGCTCGCCCAGTTGCCGGAGACGTCCACAGAACCGTCCGCGTTGAGCCGCGCGATGCCGTGGTGGTTCACCCCGTTGACCGTGTAGAAGCTGCCGCCCAGCACGATCTGGCCATTGGGCTGCACCGCCAGGCAATACACCGCGTCGCCCACGCCCGTGCCGAGGTTGAACGCCGGGTCCAGCGAACCATCCACCAGCAGTCGGGCGAGCCGCCGCTGCGGCACGCCGTTGAACACGTCGAACGCACCGCCGATGACGAGCTTGCCATCCGGCTGCGCGACCAAGACGGAAACCGGAGCGTTCCCGCCCGTGCCCACGCTGAAGCTGCTGTCCAGACTCCCGGGCGTCGGCACTGCCGCAAGCGCCAACGTCGCCACGGAGATCAGCACGCCAACAAGCGTGGTGATCAGTGCAGATACGTGTGGCCGACAGGTCATGAGCACAACAATTTCCTCTGGTAGCCCAGAGTTTACGACGCACCAAAGACTGCCAACGCCGGGAGAAAAGTCCAGCCACGACAAGGTCGGGGTTTTCCTTATCCGTGCGTCCGGAAAAGACGCAGAACCCTCCCCGGAGACACCGTCAACGCCGCCCGCTGGGCCCGCTGCCGGATTAACAACCCTGACGGATAAATAGTGAGTTTTATAGGGTGGCGAGGATGAGCTTGATGGAGCCGTTGGGCTGACGGCGGCGAAGCACCGACAGGCCATTCTTCCGAACCCCGATTTGCGTCTTGTGGGCACCGTAGAGCTGGAGCAGGCGAGCCAAGTCCTTGCCGACTTCCCCACGGTTAGCTGGCCGATTCCACGGTCCACATCGCTCCATTCGAGCCGCAGCGTCTCGCTCATGCGCGAACCGCAGCAGACCGGGAGCCGCACGCAGACAGCGAACTACTGGACGTTCTTGAGGGGTGTTCCGATTTCGCCCGGCTTGACCAGTCGGCCACCGGCTACGCCAGGAACCGTATTGGCCAACTCTCTTGGAAAGTAGTCGGCGCAGGGCTGCCTGAGCTTTTGCAACCGAGTTGGCCGCCTCCACGGGAACACGCCAGACCTCGAGTGACACCGGAGTCCGAATTGGGGATGGCCAAGCGAGCCTAGACTCAAAATTCAAGAATCGCCGGTTTCAGGAGGCTTCATTCCGTTTCAGTATAGCGCATCAGTATGCCTATGGTTATTGGTCGGGAATCACTTTTCACGTGGCTCTCTTAGGCTTTGCCACACCCTTCAAGGAAACCATGAAAGTGGCACAGCTTTCTGCCCGTGATTCGGTGGAAACTTTCTTGTCGCCCATCTGATCAGAATCTTCATCTCTGGGTTTAGATTCACAAGGTATGCAGTGCCCCACCTTCGCATGGCGTCATCAGATTGCCAACGGTATCAAGTGCATCGCTCTCCAGCAACAGGCCTCGCCTCCCGGTCATGAGTTCTTGAAGGTCAACCAGCCCTCGTCGAGGCCAGAGTATTGCTGGTTCGGGCTTAGGAAGCCGAGGCAGCGACGGAGTTCGCAGCGAGATCACGAGGATGTGGTTGCACGGCATGCGCTGGGAGCGAGGTGAGCACCACACAGATGGTGCGGGTGCCCGGGTCGGCCCAGGCGATTGTCCCGGTCGATCCTGTATGCCCGAAAGTCGTTTCCGAACATCCCTTGCTTCCAGCCGACGAACCGACGTTGAGCCCCAATCCGCGTGGAGTCAGACCGGCTGGATTGTGATTCCTCACCATGAGCGTTGCCGTCTCCGGTTTGAGGACGACCCCCGTCCCGTTCAGAAACTCAGCCAGAAATCTCGCGACGTCCGGCGCCGAGGCGTGGGTGCATCCCCAAGGCGCCCCAAGTTTCCGCCAATAGGGACTGTTCCAATCCCAATCCTTCGCGTTGGGGTCGCCACCACCAGCTTCCGGAGCCGCGCGATCGGTCTGACACGGCACCATGTCTTCCACCTTGAACCGGCCAAGCCCTTGAGCCGAGTGCTGCATCTTGAGCGGTTGGAACACCGTGCGATCGACGAGTTTCAGAATGTCGGTTCCGCTGATGAGTTCCGCCACCCGCGTGGCCAGCAGGATCGCCATGCTCGAATACTGATATTTTGAACCCGGGACGAAATGCAGCGGCGTGCGGATCGCTTGTTCGACAAACTCAGCGAGCGGCGCGTGCTTTCTGCGCAGCGCATCGTTCTCCGGCAACTGGTCCGGCAGTCCCGAAACGTGTGTTAGCAAGTGCTGCATCGTCACCTGTTCGCGATTGTCGCCCTGGAACTGCGGAATGAACTTCTTCAGCGGGTCGTCCAGTTTGAACTCGCCCCGGTCGAACAGGGTCATCAGCGCCGTCACGGCGATTGGTTTGGAGATCGAACCCAAGAGGAACATCGCGTGTTCGGTTTGACCTTTGCCGAACGATCGAGTGAACGAGTTCTCTCGCTGAACCACATGCAGCACCGCTGCGGCGATCTGTCCTCCGGCTGTGGCCCGCGCCAGCACTGACACCGCTTCGTCCAGCCGCTCCTGTCGCAACGCGGCTAACACGGGAGTCCCTAAACCAAGTGCCAGGCCACTCTGAATGAAAATTCGACGTTTCATGAAAACAGTTTGGTAAGCGGGTCTGTCACTTCTTCGACGCAGCAGCCCCTAGATCAAGGAAGACGATGATCGAGGGATTGCCGACGGGAGTGTAATGGCCGGTGAAGTTTAGCCTACCCGTCTTCCGATCTACCCGGAAGATGGCGACGTTGTCGCCCCGTTGATTGCAGGAATAAAGGAACTGGCCGGTGGGGTCGAAATTGAAGCTGCGCGGATAGTTCCCCCGCGTCCATTCCTCGCCGACGAAGGTCAGCTCACCGGATTTGCCGACCGAGAAAATCCCAATGCTGTCGTGCAGACGGTTGCCCGCGTAGACGAACCGGCCATCGTCAGAAACCATGATCTCCGAACAGAAGTTGCTGCCGGCGAACCCAGGCGGCAGGCTGGAAATGGTCTGGCGCGACGTCAGCCGCCCCGTCGCTGCATCGTAGTCGAACCGGACGACGGTCGAGCCTTCTTCCTGAATGGAATAGAACCAGCGACCGTTGGGGTGAAAGTGAAAATGCCGCGGCCCGTCGCCCGGCGGCAGCGAGATGGCGGGCGGCTCGTTCGGAATCAGCACGCCCTTCTGCGCATCGAACTTCCAACTGAAGATTTGATCCAAGCCCAGATCAACGTGCAGGACGAAGCGACCCGAGAGATCGGCCTCAATCATGTGGGCGTGCGTCCGGTCATGGCCGCTGAAGGCAAAGCTGCCCGGCGGGGCGTTGGTGGCCCGGGTCGGCCCGATCTTCCCGGCGTCATTCTTCACGTCGCTCGCGGCTCCCAAGCTGCCGTCGGGCAGAATGGGCAACACCGCCACCGAGCCGCCGAAGTAATTTGCCACCAGCACAAACCTCCCGGACGGATGGATGCTCACGTAGGTCGGACCCGCCCCGCCGGAGCGGACCGAGTTGAGCAGTGTCAACTGTCCGTCGGTCCGGTTGATGGCGAAAGCGCTGACAGTTCCCTCTTTGCTGTCGCCCACGCGTTCCGTTTCGTTCGCGGAATACAGGCGCGTCCCGGCGGCATTGAGCGCCAAACAACTCGGGCTGGTCCCCAACTCATAGACGCCGCTCGGCGTTAGGACCCCGGTGGAGCGATTGACCTGAAACAGGTGAATGCCGCGGCCATTGCCAGGCGGCAGATCCACCTGCGTCGGCAGCACATCACGTAGTGGCGAACTGAAGGTGCCCACGTAGGCCATGAGAGGCCCCATGACTTTTCCCGATTGAGCGTTCGCTGAAGCCGCAAACATCGGCCCGAACCCGGCCAATGAAGTTGAGGCTTTCAGGAACGAGCGGCGCGAGATGGTAGGTGGAGTCATGGTTGGAGGATGCTGACTATTACCGTTTCGCGGGCAAACACATTTTGCATCGACGCAAATCGAACGCCAGATGCTGCGCAAAATACTTTGTGCTGGCTGAAGGCCCTGATGCGGCTTCGCTGACATCCTCGTTCGCCGAGTAGGCGAACGAGGCCGAGACCTTTTCGTTCCTGTTGCTCCCGCAACAGCCCCCTCCTCCAGCGTTATAAACCTTTGAAGGTCAGCCTAGCTGTTCCTTCCCCGTCCCGGCCGTGAACTCCTGCCGCTGGCGGGAGCGGCTTCCCACGGGTCCACGTTGGTTTACCCCAGGAGATAACGATGAGTTCCCACGCCGATACCATGCTGATCGATGAAATTGTCCCCCGCCTCCGCAACACCATCCCGCACCAAGTTTCCTTCGTCGGGGCCGAGGATGCCGAGGAGGTGTTGCAGGATGCCACGTTGATGGCTGCCCGAATACTGGCCCGCGCCCAAGCCAAGGGCAAAACGGTGACGGCCGGCAACGTCGCCTTCTACGCGTTGCTGCACGCCCGGGCCGGCCGGCGCAGCCACAGCGCGGGCCGCAGCGATGTCATGGGCACGCGCACGCAGATCGTGGGCAACAGCGCGTCACGTCCCTGGAAGCGCCGCTGGCTCCCGATGACGAGTTTCCGGACGACACGTGTTCGCTAGGCGACGTGCTCACCAGCGAGGCGGAGGATCCCTCGGAGACGGCGGCGCGCAACCTGGACTGGCAGGCGTTCGTCGCCACGCTGGACGCACGGACGCTGGCGATCCTCTCGTGCCTGGCGCGGAAGGTGCCGTTGCAGACGGTGGCGGACGCCCACGCCGTATCGCGCACGACGGTGCAAACCTGGCGACAAGCGCTGCCGCAGGCGGTGCGTGCGTTCATGGACGAGGAACTGCTCCACTGGTTGCAACAGGCCCCGGCGTGGCAGGAGGGCCTGCGGTCGTTCCGGGAACACCTCGCCTGCCGAGTGGAGCGCCGGGTGGCGTAAGCGGACGAGGAGAGGTTGCCGGTGGCAGCCTTCTCTTTACGTGTCGGTTGTTCACCGAAGGCTCCCAGTCACACCGTTCCGGCGGTTGGGTGGGGCCATGGTCGGCCTGATGATTTCAACCCAAACCCAGCGGTGAAGGACCGAGCCGCCTCACCAGCACTTCCTAGGTTGGCACCCCAGGCGCTGAATTACGCTGGCAGCCCCAGCTGTTGCTCAAGGCTTGGGGGTGGCGATGGGCCGGGTGTCGCCAATCGTGCCCCGGGCATTGCCCTTCAGGTTGATCAGTTGCAGCGTCTCCCCCGCCGCCGGATCCAGCGCCCGCTTCTCCCGCACGATCAACTCATCGGGATTCTGGCTCAGCCGCACGCTGGGGATGTCGCGCTGCGGGATCAACTCGTAACGGTCCAGCAGGCTGACCTCCACCGGCGGGCTAAAGTAAGTGGCCACGTCGGCCAGCTTGGCCGGGGTCTGCCCCGCCGTCGCTTGGCCATACTTTTGCAGGGCGTTGCCCAATTGGTCGATGAACCGCTCCTTGGCCGCGTTACGCAACTGCCCGAAGGCCTTGCGGGTCTCGTCTTCGGTCTCCCAGCGTTGGCCCAGTGCGACCTTGCGCCAGTCCTCGTCCTTGAGGAATTGCAGTTCGGGAATCCAGTTGGTCGGCGCCTGATTCAGCTTTTGCCACAGCTCCTGCGCCCGCAGCGTGACTACCCGATCGACGTCCAAGCCAGTCGGCCCGACCGCGGGCGAGAGCCCGCCGCCGCGGGTCGCTGGGGCGACGCGCGCGGTGGCCGCCTGGAGCGCTTGCAGTTCCCGGGCGGCTTGCCGCAGCGGGGCCACTTCACCGCGCAACCGCATCAGCTCGCCCTGCTCGCCGGCCCCGCGTTTGATCTCTGCCTGCGCTTGCTGCAAGTCCGTGCGCAGGCGCTGCCGTTCGTGCTGGAGGGTTTGCACCTGCTCCGCCAACGGTTGGTTCTGCTCCCGCAGGAGGTGGTTTTCCACTCGCAGTTCAGCCACTTGTCGGTGCTGAAAGCACGCTGCGCCAATGGCCAACGCGATGATACCTGTGCCGATTAGCTTTTGGGCTGTGGTCATAATCATTCTTGGCTCGGTGGGAGCGTGTGCCGGTCGAGGCCCGCTGCTGTTCGCAGCCGGGGCCTGGTTGCTCGGGGCCAGGCAAACGCCGCAGCGTTCAGATAGTCGATCCCACACCTACTCACAACTTGGGAGGTGGAATCACCCACGCGTCGAAGGGCGAGAGCCGGCCACAGTCCGGACAGCCCGTTGCGGGAAACTGCTCCGCGCAGTGCGGGCACATGGCCCCGGTGACGAAGGTGTCGAACGCGTTCCGGCACTTCCCGCATTGCCACAATGCTCCCTGGAGCGGCGCGGCGCGACACACCGGGCACGCGAACCCCGTGTGGCGGGGGAGATTCTGGACGCGGGCCAGCGCCTGTGCGGAACGGAACCCGCGCCAGCATCCCAGCGCAATAAACACCGTGAGGATGCCGAGCCACACCGACTCCGACCAGACCGCCACGCCCAGCAGGCACGCCGCCCCGACCAGGCCCAGCACACTGGCGACCAGCAGGCTGCGCGTGTGGCCGCAGGCGAACCACAGGAGCGAGCGAAGAATCTGCCCGCCATCCAGCGGATAGATCGGCAGCACGTTGAAGACGAGCAGGAACATATTGATGAACCACACTGCCCGCAGGCATGCGATCACATCCGGTGAGCCGCCGGCCTTCGCCAAGGCCAGCAGGCCACCCAGCACAGGCACGAGCACGACATTGACGAGCGGCCCGGCAGCGATGCTCCAGAGCAGTGCGCCCGGCCGAGGCGGTGGGTTCACGTAGGCCACGCCGCCCAGCGGCCACAGCACAATCAGGTCGGCCTGGCCACCGACCTGCCGGCAGGTCAGCGCGTGGCCGAACTCATGCATCATCACGATGCCGAACAGGGTCAGATACTCCACCGCGTTCCAGACGGGCGATGTGTATTCGCCCTTGCGGCTGGTGATCTGATACGCGGCGACGAGGAACCACGACCAATGGAGATACAGGTCAATCCCCGCCAGGCGGAACAGATGGAAGGAGCCTTGCCGGGTAGGCGTCACGGGTGAGAGCCATACCAGAGCTGCCGACGTTCACCAAGCGAGTTGCTGGCCGGTCCCGTGCAATAGCCCGGCATCCGGGGCTATAAGCTTTTGAGACCAACCCTGTTGTTCGGTCTCGCCGGTGGCCAGCCATCCTCGGCCGCCGTTTCTCCCACCCCCAACCCAAACGCCCCATCCGGCTACCCAGCCGGGTGGGGTCTTCAGAAAGGAGTCTGTCCCTTTGTCCCTCAACCTTTGGTTCTTCGCGATTTCATCCAGCCCGTCCTTACCCCCTGTCCTCTTCGCCCTCGGGTCCGACCTCGCTGGCTGGGGCCTTTCCGCCGTCATCCTCTGGCTGCTGTTGCGACAGCGCAACGACTCGCCAACCAGTTCGCCCCCGCCGCGCCCACCCGCGCCCGACCCGTTCAGTGCTCAGCACATCACCCGCACCTTCGTCGCCGCGCTGCCCAACCTCACCCGGGAGCTTAACCTCGAAGTCGCCACCGCGCGCCAGGTCGAGTTCTTCGAGCGCACCGACCAGAAGTCCACGCTCTGGGCCTGATCGATCTGGGCACCAACACCGTGCAACTGCGGCTGCCCGTGACCTACCGCTACCACCTGCGCCTCGCCGACGCGTGGCGGCTGGAGGTGCAAGGCAGTCACCTCATTGTCCACGCGCCGTTGCTGCGTGCCTCCCTGCCGCCGGCCATTCACACGGACGAGATGGAAGCCCACACCGAGCGCGGCTGGTGCCGGTGCGCGCCCGAAGACCTGCTCCGGGAGCTGCACCGCGAAGTCACGCCGCTCATCTCCCAGTGGGCCGGCAACGAGCAGCACCTCGGCCTGGTGCGCGAAACCGCCCGGTTACAGGTAGCCGAGTTCATGCGCCGCTGGCTCGAAGGCGAGACCCGCTGGGGTCCGCGTTCGTTCACCGCCATCAGTGTTCGTCTCGGGGGCGAGGCGTTACCGCCGCCGCAGCCCACGCGCAGTCTGTTCCTCACCCCTGTCTGAAACAGTTTGCAGTCCAACCAAAACCTCAACCCCAACCACCACCATGTCAGTCATCATCGAAGCCAACTACAGCAAGAAGATCGGTCTCCCCGGTTACAGCAGCCATCAATACATGCTCACCCTCCGCGCGGAGCTTACGGACCTCACGCAGGTCAGCGCGGAGAGCCAGCGGCTGCACAGCCTGTTGCAGGCCAGCGTGGACCGCGAACTCCAACAGCCGGGCTGGTTCCCGCCGGGGAATGGTGTCAGAGACCACGCGCCGACAAACGGCAATGGTCACACCAACGGCAACGACCACCACCCGACGAACGGGAATGGCAACGGCAACGGTCATTCCCCGCAGAACGGGAATGGCAATGGCAACGGCCAGCCTGAACGCTGGAACTGCTCGCCCAAGCAGCAGGCGCTCATCCTTCGCATCGTGGACGAACAGCGCCTCGACAAGAACGACATCGAGCAGCTCGCCCAGGAGCGCTTCGGCAAGGGCGTCAAGCAGCTCAACACCCTCGACGCTTCCGGGCTGATCGAGGAGCTGTTTGAGAAGTATCCCCGGCCGCGCGGCAACGGGCGGTCCTTTGCACTGACCTGATGAACGCTGCATCTCAGTGCCGCCAGTGGGGCTGATAACCCCAACCACCAACCCGGAGCCGGGCATCCCAGTGGTGCCCGCCCCCCCCTTCTCCAAAAATATCCACTTGCACCCGCCGGACGTGTGCTACCTTCCGGTGTGGCTGTCGTGGGCGTGAGTGTTAGTTGATGGTGCCGGTTGCAGAACGGTCAGTTGAGTGAGTTCAGTTGACGGTGCAGAGGCAGTTCAGTCGGTTAGTAGCTACGCCCACGCCAGCCCGTTCGTTTTCCCCCAGTTCGCTCCCGAACTTCCCCGCCCCCCTGACCCGCCTTGGGTCAATCACGCCCCGTCGCAACGGAGGCATTGTCTGATTTTCAACCCCAACAACCCAACCCGAGACGGGCCGGGGCGTTCACGCGCTTCGGCCCGTTTCATTTCAACCCACAGAAAGGAACCCCATGACCGCCATGATGGAAGAACTGAAAACCACGAGCCTCTACTACCGGCAAGGCTCCAGCGACAAGGAGTATCACGTCCGGCTCGAAGCGAAGGGCGACGGCTTCGTCGTCAACACCGCCTTCGGTCGCCGTGGCTCGACCTTGAGCACCGGCACGAAGACCTCAGCCCCGGTCTATTACGACATGGCGCTGAT
>JBDKJY010000083.1:0-10065 GCA_039796295.1 Verrucomicrobiota bacterium | reverse complement strand
GGCAAAACCGTGACTGAAGGGGCTCACATCCATGGCGCGGCGCTCAAGGCGGCGCTGGGGTTGATCGGGGAGACGGCGGAGTGCATCTGCGGGAAACGCTTTGGTCCACGTCAGTCTGATTCCACCGAGACTCAGTTGGCCTTGGCGTCACCACTCAGCTTGCGTATGGCGGCGTCCATCAGGCCACGGTTGCCGGCGACCTGCTCCTGCTCGCGAGCGGCTTTGAGTGCGGGCAGGGCGGGGCGGGCGGTGTCGCCGAGGTTCACGAGGGCGCGGGCGCTGTAGTGGCGGACCTTCTCGTCGGGGTCGGTGAGGAGAGTGCCGAGCTTGAGCACTCCGGGGGCGGCGATGGGGCCGAGGGGTTCGAGGCAGTGCGCGGACTTGTAGCGCACGAGGGGCGAGGCGTCTTCCAAACCTTTGAGTATCGCGGGGAGATGCTCCGGCACGGGCGCGCCGATGCGAATCATCGCGGCGTGGGTGACGACTCGCACCACGGCGTCTTCGTCCTTCGTGGCGTGGGTCAGGTCGGGGAGAGCCACCTTGGCATCGGCGCCCACGCGACCGAGGGCGCGGGCGGCGCATTGGCGGACTTCTTTGTCGGGGTCGCGGAGGAGGCGGGTGAAGTCGGGGATGACTTGCTTGGCCTTTTCCCGAAAGTTCCCGGTGGCGGTGCAAGCCACGGCGCGGATGTCGGCTTCCGAGTCGCGCATGGCCTCACGGAGGTTCGCGAGGACGGGCAGGGCTTGCTCCTGGCCGCCTTCGAAGTGGACGAGTTTCCCGACGGCTTTGAGGCGCACCTCGCGGTCTGGGGACTTCATCTCTTTCGCAATCGCGGCGAGGCGCTCGGGGGCGTCGGGCTTCGGAGCGGGGGCGGCGCTGGCGAGGGCGAGAGAGGTGAGAGTGGGCAGAAGCCAGAGCCGGGCGCGGACGTAATACAGGTTCATCGGTCGTCTCCTGACGCTGGTGGGGCCGCGAATAGTCGGCGGGAGTCGGGGGCCGCGCTTGGGTCGCAGGCCAGCATGGTTGACGGGACTTAAATGGCAAAGGCACGCTGACTCCATGAAGCTCATCCGTCTGGTCCGCCTGCTGCCATTGCTTTTGCTGGCAACCACTTTGACCGCAGCGGAGCAGGTGGCGGTGTATCGCGCGGGGGACGAACTCATCGTTAAGTTCGACCGGCTGGACCTGCTCCGCCAGCGCCACCCCAAGCTGACGGCCTCGGTGGAATTCCAGCCACCAACGACCGGGAAGCCGCTGCTGATTGACCTGCTGGAGCCCGCCCTGCAAGGGGCCGTGGTCATTGACCTGGGTCCGTCCGGCAAGTGCGACGGCGTCACGGTGACGGTGAAGGACGCGACCGGCGCGGTGATAGTGAAGCAAGTGGTCGCCCCCATCCGGCAAATGTCCGCGCCGAGCGGCCTCGCCCCAGGAAAATTCCTCGCCTACATCGAGCCCGGTGCGGAGATGCTCAAGTCAGCGCAAGCCCGCCCGCAAATCCCGCTCCCCGAGGCGGGCCAGTTGCGCCAGGTCACCCTGGCCCCCGCCACGCGCCTCGTGGCGAAGCGTGACATCACCTTTCCCATCACCTCGGGCGTGGACCTGCCGCTCATCGGCGGCGCGGTGGTCGGCCGGCAGACGGCGTTTCCCAAGGACTCCGCGCGCGCCAGCATTTACTTCGCGTGCAAGAAGGCGATCTACGCCGGGACGCGCGTCGAGCGCTGGCAGAAGTTCCTGCTCGAAGTGCCCGTGCAGCCGGCCTGGGGCACCGGGCGCGGCGACGAAGAGATCGTGCTCAGCCCCGACCAGTTTGAGGTCCACGTCACGAATGAGAATGCTCCCAGCGGCGCGAACATGCTTGGGGCCGGCGACGGTGATCTGGGGCAGAAGGGCGAGATTGATTCCGACGATCAAGGCCGAATCTATTGGCGGGTCGAGGGCGGCGGGGCCTACGTGGTCCGGTTCAATCCGCACACGAAGCAGTTCGAGCAGCCCCCGGTGCGCCTCAACTTTCAGAAGCTCGTGCCCGCTGGCCTCGGCCTGTTGAACGACAACCTCTGCAAGGTCTCCTGCACGCACGGCCGCGTGTTCTTCACCATGTGCAACGACACGCTGACCAACGGCGACCCCGGCAACGCCCACCGTCGCCGGCTCGGCGGCATCTTCTCCATCCCGCAGGACTGGTCGGACGCGGCGGCCTTCGAGGCGGACGTGCGCCTGCACGTGGGCAGTTGGGAGACGGCGGCGCACGCGTTCTACAAAGCGCCGCCCAAGGCCGATGCCGACGTGCGCAAGCTCGGTTCGGTCAGCCTCACGGACGCGGGGTTGTTCATCATCAATGCCGGGCCCAAGTATGAGGGCGGCCCGTGGCGGCTGGACCTCGACGAGCGGGGCAACACGCGCTTCTTCGGCGAGGTCAACTCCGTGTCGGACACGATGTCGAAGGACGGGCGTCGCCTTCAGCCCACGCAGTTCGTCACTATGCAGGGCATTCCGAAAGGCCGCGAACTGAACCCCGGCACCGGCGGCGGGCGTAACCTCATCCGTTTCTCCCAGGGCGAGATCACCATCCCCCGCGCCTCCGTGCGCTTGCTCCTGATGGACCGCATCGAGGGCCTCACGCTGCGCGCCGAGCGCAAGGGCGCGTTCCCCACCTACGACGGCGCGCCGCCCGGCCTCCTGACCGTGCGCTACGATCTCGTCGCGAAGCTGCGCGCCGCCCCCGCTGCGCAAGGCCCGCTCGCCGCCTCCCTCACCGGCGGCGCGAGCATGGGCCCGGCCTTCCTCGTCTCCCCGATTCCCGGCGAGCCGGGCCGGGCCGTCGCCGTGTGCGAGTATGCCGGCTATCCGCTCTCCGTCCTCGACTTCTCGGCGCTCGCGACGAGCCGGACGGTGACCAAGACCTTCCTCCCGCCACAGGCGCCCGTCCGCGCCGGCCTCGGTCCTTACAACTCCGCGTGGGTCCGGGACGGTGATGAACAATGGCTCTACCTCAGCGGCTACACCGGCCTCTCGCGCATCCTCTACGCCAAGGGCGGGAAAGCCCTGCCCGCGATGACCTCCGACCTCTTCAACTCCCGGCTCGTCCAGAGCAGCACCGACGGCCACGCGCGCACGTCCATGAAGAAGATTGACGGCCTGCTGCCCGTGTTTGGCGGACGCCTGCTGGACGCGGGCTACGGGCTGGACGGTCGCGGCGCGGACGCCTTCTCCACCGGCGTGGAGCTGTTCGACCCCCACCGGCTCGGGGCCAGCCAGACCAATTCGGCGGCCAGCCAGACCAGCGCGCATCTGAGCCGCTGCTTCGCGCTGAAGACCGTGCGCAGCCGCCTGGTCTGGAGCGCATCGGATGGCAGCGTGCGACAGGAGGTCTTCGCCGCCAGCGGCTCGATCCGCAAACAGTTGATCAACGAATTGAAAGACCCCGCCACCGGCCCCGCGAACCTCGACGCCAAGGTGTTCCTCTACGAAGTCTCCGAGCGCAACGGCCTGCGCGGGCTTTACGGCTTCTCCCTCCCAAAGCTCGACCACGAGCGCGCGGTCGAAGGGCACCTCGTGCTCTCCCCGTGCAACCGCTTCCTCGTGCTCATGACGCAGGACGGCGCGCTCTACACCTACAGCCTGGCCCAGCGCCGCTTCGTGGACGGCGTCCGCCTGCGCACGCCGGGCGGCGAAGACATCCGCCCCATCGAGTTCAAACGCCCGACCGAGATCATCTTCACCGCGCCGGACGGGCAAATCTTCTTCCTCACCGAGCCGCTGGAGGCCACCGCCAGCGCCGTCCACTTCCAGCGCGTCCAGGTGGGCGACGACGGCCGCCTCACCCTCGCGCCCCAACTCGGCATCACGTTCGACAGCCGGGAAGGCCAGCAAGACCTGCGCGGCATCGTGCGCTGCTTCCTCCCCGCCCCGGCCAGCCAGCCCGGCACCTACGACTTCGTGCTCGGCTACGGCCAATCCACCGTCCAGCCCTTCGTGCGGGTGATTCGGGAATTCACCTCAATGACCACCGCTGGGCGGTGAAGCAGGTCCCCTTCACACAAACAGCTCGTCAATCGGAGCGCCGTGGGAGAGGACGGGGAAGGGGCGGCCTTGGTGGTCGTGGTAGTCGGTGGTCGTGTCCACGCCGAGGTGGCGGTAGAGGGTGGCGAGGACGTCGTGGGGGATTTTCATCGCGTCCACGGGTTCCGCGCCCTTCGCGTCGGAGGCGCCGACGACGCGCCCGCCCTTGATGCCGCCGCCGGCCATCGCGATGGACATGAGGTTGCCCCAGTGGTCGCGGCCCGCCGCCGCGTTGATGCGCGGGGTGCGGCCGTGCTCGCCCCAGGCCAGGACCATCGTGGTGTCGAGCAGGCCGCGTTGGTGCAGGTCTTCGATGAGCGCGGAGTAGCACTGATCGAAGCGCGGGAGGAAGCACTCCTTCATGGACCAGAAATTGTCCTCGTGCGTGTCCCACCAGCGCAGGTCCACGGTGACGAGCCGCACGCCGGCCTCGACGAGGCGACGGGCGAGCAGCACGCGCTGCGTCCAGCCGGGCGCATCGCCACCGGCGCGGACGCGGCTCTTGAACTGGGTGGAGAAGCCGTAGCGGTTGCGGAGGGCGGCGGGTTCGGCGTCGAGGTCGAAGGCCTTGCGCGCGGCGTCGCTGCCGAGGATGTCCCACGCCTGGCGCGTGAAGTCGTCCACGGCCTGAATCTCGCCGTTGGCATCCATCTCGCGTCGCACGCGGTCGAGGCCCTCGACGAGCCCGCGCCGGTCGGTGAGGCGGTTGACGGTGAGGCCTTCGGTGAGCGTGAAGTTCGGCAGGGCGAAGGGGCCGGGGGTCGCCGGGTCCACGCCGGTCTCGAAGGGCAGGCACTTCGAGCCGAGGTAGGCGGAGCCGGTGCCGGGAATCATCTTGGGAATCATCACGTAGGCCGGCAGCGACGGGTTCTGATGCTGAAGCTGTTTGGCCACGATGGACCCGATGCTGGGATGCGCGTTGATGCTTTCGTTCGGGCCGTATTTCTTCCCGGTGAAGACGATCTGGTCGCCGTTCGAGTGGTCCACGCCGCCGTCTTCCTTGCGGTGGGAGATGCTGCGGATGATGGCGAACTTGTCCATGACCTTCGCGGACAGGGGCAGGTGTTCGCAGATATGAATGCCGGGGACGCTGGTGGCGATGGGGTTGAACTCGCCGCGATACTCGATGGGCGCGTTGGGCTTCGGATCCCAGGTCTCGTGCTGGGGCGGGCCGCCGCGTTGGTAGAGAATGATGACGGAGTTCTGGCGCTTGGCGGAGCCGGTCTTGGCCTGGGCCTCCGCGCGAAGGAGGTGCGAGAGCGTCAGTCCGGCGGTGCCGAGCATGCCGGCGTGGACGAAGCCGCGACGGGACGTGTTAAGGCGGCGGAACTCGTCACAACCGGGATAGATTCTTCTCATTCAAAAACACCCCGGTGAGCCGCTGGCCAGCCCTAGCAACGAGGTGAAGTTCGGACGGCGCGTGGCGGAGGGCGATTCAGGGAAGGACGGGAAATTCCAAGTTCCAACTACTTGGACCGGAACAAGTCGCTCTGCACGATGCCGTGGATGAGGGAGCGGAGGCCGTGGCCTTGCTTCTCGGCGGCGGTCACGATGGCGTCGAGGGCGGGCTGGTCCAGGCGCGTTGGGGGCGCGCCGGTGGCGTAGGTGACGAGGTGGCGGGTGACGCCGCGCGCGAGCTGGGCGGGGTTTTGGGCGAGCGTTTGGCGAAGGTCGCGGATGTCTTTGAAGGCTTGGCCGGTCGGGGTCTGGCCGCTGCAATCCACGGCGAGGCCGTCGGTCCACCATGGGCCGCTTTTGCGTTCGGGGTTTAGGACGCGGTAGTTTTTGCGGAAGTCCCCGGTGACATCGAAGCTCTCCAGTGCGAAGCCGTAGGGGGGCGAACTTCGCGTGGCAGGCGGCGCAGGAGCCTTGGCTGCTGTGGAGGGCGAGTTGTTCGCGCAAGGTCTTCGCGCCGCGAATGTCGGGCTCGACGGCGGGCGTGTTAGGCGGGGGCGGCGGGATAGGGGTGCCCAGCAGACGTTCGGCGATCCAGACGCCGCGTTTCACGGGGGAGGTGTAGGTGCCGTTGGCGGTGACTTTCAGGACGGCGGGTTGGGTCCAGAGGCCGCCGTAAGGGGAGTCGGCGGGCAGGTTCACCTTTTGCAGCGCGAGACTGGTGATGCCGGGCAGGCCGTAGTGCTGGGCGAGCGAGTGGTTGGCGATCATCGCCGGCCGGATCAAGCATCTGGCCGGAGCTCCGTCCGTGTTTCCCGCGATCGATTTCGACAAGGCGGTTCTCTGGTGTCAGGGCAAGACCGGCCAGGAACTGGCTCCGAGCCAGCGGGAGGCGCTGCGCCTGGCGCTTTCGAGCTGGGTGCTGGTCATCACCGGCGGCCCTGACGTGGGCAAGACGACCCTCGTCAACACGATCCTGCTGATTCTGCGGGCCAAGCAGGTGCGCTGTCTCCTCTGTGCGCCCACCGGCCGGGCGGCCAAGCGGCTGGCGCAAACCACCGGCGGCGAGGCCAAGACCATCCATCGGCTGCTGGAAGTCCAGCCGGCCACCGGCGGCTTCCAGCGCAACGAGGCCAACCCGCTGGACTGCGACCTGCTGGTCGCGGATGAAACTTCCATGGTGGACGTGGGGCTGATGGCCAGCCTGCTCCGGGCTCTGCCGGCCAAAGGGAGCCTGCTGCTCGTGGGGGACATCAACCAGCTGCCCTCTGTCGGCCCGGGCATGGTGCTGCGGCATCTGATCGAGAGCCAAGTGGTGCCGGTGGTGCGGCTGACCGAGGTATTCCGGCAGGCGGCGCACAGCCGGATCATCACCAACGCGCACCGGATCAACGCGGGGCGGATGCTGGAGCTGCCGGTCCAAGGGGGCGCCTCAAGCCGTATTGTCCGGTGCATGGGGTCACTGCCAACTACCCGCCCATCCTCATGGTGCATGGGACGGAGGACACGGACGTGCCTTACGCGTGTTCCTCAGACATGGCTCGCGAGCTGGCACGCAACGGCGTGAAGCACGCACTGATCACCGTCCCCGGTGGCGAGCATGGCCTGCGTGGCGCGGACCCACAGGCGGTGGCCAAGGCCCATGAGCGGGTTGCCAAGTTTCTGCGGGAGCAGATGGCGGCCACGGATGAGAAGAAGGTTCGCCTGCCGCCAAGCTGAACGACAATTACCTGCCCGACCCCTCGGAGCCACTCGGGGCTCACCGTCGTGCGATCGGTTCGCCGTAGGTGCCGGGCGGCACGGTTTGCGTGATCTGGACAAAACCCGCATCTTGCCCGGCGCGATGAGAACCAGTTTCCGATCCGGCCTAGCCAGCCTCACGCTGCTCGCGGCGGTCGCAATGCTCACTGGCTGTCAGAGCGTGGGCTACTATGCCCAAGCCGTGCGCGGGCATCTACAGATCGTGCATCGGCAGCAGCCGATCGCGGAGCTGCTCCAGTAACCCCAGACGCCCGAGCCGCTCAAGGCCAAGCTCCGACTGGTCCTGGCGCTGCGGGAGTTCGCGGCGCAGGAACTCAAACTGCCGGTCAACGGTCATTTCCTCCGCTACGCCGACCTCGGCCGGAGCAACGCGGTCTGGAACGTCACGGCCACCCCGGAGTTCTCGATGACTCCCAAGGACTGGTGGTATCCCGTCGTCGGCCGGCTGGCATATCGCGGTTACTTCGTAGAGAGCGCGGCGCGGCAGCAGGCGGCTGAGCTGGCCGCACAAGGCTTCGACGTGGACGTGGGTGGCGTCCGGGCCTACTCGACGCTGGGCTGGTTCCGCGACCCGGTGCTGAACACCTTCATCCATGAGCCGGAAACTGAGCTGGCCGAGTTGTTGTTTCACGAGCTGGCGCACCAGCGGTTGTTTGTCAGCGGGGACACGGATTTCAGCGAGGCCTTTGCCGAGGCGGTCGGCGAGGAGGGCACGCGCCGCTGGTTGCGGGCGATACACGGTGCCGCCAGGGTCCGCGAGTATGAGGCATACCTCCGACGCAAGGCAGACTTCACCCGCCTGGTCACCGGCGCGCATGACCAGTTGACGGCGCTGTTCCACGCGGCTGGCACCAGCGAGAAGTCCCCGCGTGAGGGAACGTCCCTGTCCGGTGAAGCGGTCGCGGGGTTGCGCGTGAGGAAGCAGGCCCTGCTCGGCCAGCTCCGCAGTGACTACGAGTCCCTGCGGGCCACCTGGGGCGGACGGAGGGACTACGCGCGCTGGTTTCGCCGGCCGCTGAACAACGCGCACCTGAACGACGTGGACACCTACTACCGACTCGTCCCGGCGTTCCACCGGTTGCTGCGGGAGCAGGGCGGCGACCTGGTGGCGTTCTATCGTGAGGTGGAAGTGCTGGCGAAGCTGTCCAAGGCGGAACGGCACCGGCGGTGGCAGCCATGACGCAGGGCGGTGGCGAAACCTCTCGGTGCTGAACCCACCACCACCTCAAGGATTACTCCCGTGACGCGTTGGCCCCAACTTGAGTCATGGAGAACGACAATTACCTTCCTCACGGTCAACCGCCCGGCTCCGGGCCTCAGCGCACTAGATCGAAACCGAACAGCTGGCCGGCCCTCACCGCGAACTCCAGTCGAACGGTCTGTCCGCGCAGGGCCGACAGCGGGCGTTTCCAGCGCAACGGCGCGGCGACGGCGTCGGCGCTGACCGGCTCGCAATCCGCCAGCGCGAACCCAGAAAGCGCCCGGCCGTCGGCACCCAGCACTTGGACCCGCAGCACGACACCTTTGGAGGCATCCACGTTCAGCGTCATCGTGTCGCCGTCCAGCTTCACCAAGGGCGTGCGCAGCGTGCCCTCCTCGTTGCCGGCGGCACGGCAGACATAGCGGTCGCGGGGCATCCGCAGCAGGCCGATCTGCCGCTCGGTCTCGCGCGCGACCTTGTGCCCGCGAGCGTAGCCGCCGTAGTAGAGGTAAAGCTCGTCCCCGACGAGCAACTGGAAGTCACCCCAGGCCATGGCGTGGTCCCAACTGCCCGGCGTGAGGTTGCGGTGGAAGAATGGCTGGCGATCGCGCTGCCAGTTCTCACCGTCGCGCGTCCAGGCCAGGACGGTGTAGCCGATGCCCTGCCGGGGGCCGTCCGGGTCGCACGGCAGATCTTCGCGCAGGACCTTGAGCAATCCGATCAACAGGCCGCCCCGCGCCACCACGCCGCCGATGCTGTAAAACTCGGTGATGCCCTCGTCCTGCCCGTCGGGTTTGATGATCCGGCGCGGCGGTTCCCACTTCACCCCGTCGAGACTGGCGCTCTGCCCGACACAGCGACGATAGCCTTCCGGGGCGTTGGGTGTCCTGCCCTGGTAGCCGTCTTCGTTGGTGGACGGCATACCGAAGACGGCGAGGTAGCGGTTGCGGATCGGGTCGCGCGCCAGTGAGGAGATGTCGCTGGTGCCGGTCAGCACCGGACGCGGCTGGTCCTTCTGCCAGCGGAGGCCGTCCGCCGAGTGCGCCAGCCACAGGCCGCTGGTCCACCAGAGGAAACGGTAGCGATACTCGGGGGCTTTCCCGCCCGGCCCCTCGTCCAGCACGCTTGCCCCGAAGATGATCTGGGCTGGGTCATCGAGAACCCGATGCGGCCGGAGCCAATGGACGCCGTCGTTGGATTCCATGTAGGCGAGGTGCGAGCCTTTGCCCGGGGTGGGGCTGTCATACCACATGCGGAAGCGCCGGGTCGTGGGGTCGCGGACGACGGAGACGTAGGGCTGCCAGTTCTGGTCTTCCTTGCCGGTGAGGACCGGTTGGGCGAGGTCGCGCTTGGGCGAGTTCACCAGCCGAGTGAGATGGCTGCTCTGCTCGATCAGGAAGTCATCCACGAACAGGTGCGGCCCCGATTGCAGCACGGGCGGAGTGCGGCCTTCTGCGGCCCGGGCCAGCGGGACCAGCAGCAGTAGGCCCAGAGCCAGCAGGAGCCGGCGGTTCACGGCCGGTGGCATCACCGCGCCTCCGGCACGCCGGATCGGCCGGTGGGCGGCGGCGGTCCCTTTCCGGGCAGGACGAGGCGCAGGGATTGTCCAAACGCGAGCCGGCTCGCCACGCGGGCGTTGATGACGAGTT
>JBDKJY010000082.1:0-10626 GCA_039796295.1 Verrucomicrobiota bacterium | reverse complement strand
TCGGGCTACGCCCTCCTGGCTCCACTCCACCAGCCAGGGGCAATCATCACCACCCTCAAGCCAAACACCTCATGACCACTGGGGAATTATAGTTGTCGCCACAAGGAGGTATAGTTGTCGTTGACGGCCGGGCATTTACAACGACGCGCAGGTGGCGGGCTGGAAGAAGATCACGGTGGCGCTTCGTGAGCGCGGCACGCCCTTCTTTCTCCAGCTCTGGCACTGCGGGCGCGCATCTCACAGCAGCTTTCATGGGGGCAAACCGGCGGTGTCGGCCTCGGCCATCAAGATCAATGGCGACTCCATCCACACGCCCGTCGGCAAGCAGCCCTACGAAACACCGCGCGCCCTGGAGACGGCGGAAGTTTCGGCGGTGGTGGAGGATTACCGGCGGGCGGCGGAGCGGGCCAAGGCCGCCGGATTCGATGGGGTGGAAATTCACGCGGCCAACGGCTACCTCATCAACCAGTTCCTCGACTCGAAAACCAATCATCGGACGGACCAATACGGAGGGAGTGTGGAAAACCGCTATCGTTTCCTGAAGGAGATCGTGGAAGCGATTCTCACGGTGTGGCCGGCCAACCGGGTGGCGGTGCGCCTTTCGCCCAATGGGAACTTCAACGACATGGGCGCGCCGGACTTTCGGGAAACTTTCGCTTATGTCGCAGCACAGTTGAACACCTACGGACTGGCGTTTCTGCATGTGGTGGACGGGCTGGCGTTTGGATTTCACGAGCAGCCCAGCCGATGACGCTCCCGGAATTTCGCGCGGTGTTCTCGGGGCCGCTGATGGGCAACTGCGGCTACACGCAGGAAACGGCGGAGGCGGCGATTGCCTCCGGCCAGGCGGACCTCATTGCGTTTGGACGACCCTACCTGAGCAATCCCGATCTCGTGGAGCGTTTCACGCACGGCTGGGAGTTGAATCCGCCCGCAGACATGAAGGCGTGGTCAGCGCCGACAGCGGAGGGCTACACGGACTTCCCCTTCCATCCTCGGCCTGAACAATGAGCTGCCGGCAGGATGCGCCTTACGGAACAACACCGGATCGTGGCCAAAGTGGAGCAACGGATGGCCTTGGTGGACGCGTTGGAGACGCAGCTCGCCACCGCTGCGAACCTCCTCTCCGCCCTCGTCGCCGAACTCATCACGCCCAAAACCCTGCTTGGCTTGGGCCTGACAAACGGTAGATTGTCCCCAAAGAAGCCATGAACGCGCTCGGCGAAATCGAAATTCATATCGAAGGGAAGGTGGGGGCTCAAAGTCTCACGCCAGCCCATGTGGATATTGAGGAGATCCGCGAGCTTCTGGGCGAAGCGGCGGATCTGCTTTTCCCCACGGAAAAACGCTCCCAGCGCCCCGTCATCAGCTACGAAATCAGCGAAGGGTCGGTGCGCCACCGTTTTCGCACGTTGATGCAGACCGTGATCGGGTTTGGTGCTGTCATCGCCCAAGTTGGCAACGAAGGGCACATTGATTTCCTCCACGAGAAGACCGCCGCCGCCATCGAGTCATTACAGCGCGTCGCACGGGAGAAGGATTACGTCGTCATCCTGCTGGCAAACCAGCAAAGCCTGCGGATCGACCGCACGACGCACTACGAACGCCAGCAACAGGTGTGGGTGGAAGCGGAGTTCTACCTTTATGGCGAACTCACCAACGCCGGGGGCAAAAGCAATCCGAACATCCATCTGGACACCAAGGAGCACGGCACCCTGCGCATCGCGGTGGGCAAAGATTATCTCAAGCAGGGCGAAAAAAACCTGCTCTACAGGAAGTTTGGCGTCCGTGCGGTCGGAAGGCAGAACCTGAAAACGTTCGAGATGGACCCGAATTCATTGCAGTTCGTGGAATTGTTGGATCACGATGCGGCCTACTCCCAGCCGTATCTCGACACCTTGCTGCAACGCGCAGCCCCAGCGTGGGCCGGCGTGACGGATCCTGATGCGTGGCTGGAAGAGCTGCGAGGGGGGACTCATGCCTAAAGCGGCGATCGTTCACGGCGTGCTCTGCGATACGAGTTACTTCATCCGCTGGGCAAAGCCGAACGAGGTTCTGCACCCGGCGGCGCAGGATTACCTGAAGTTTTTGGTCGAGGGCGGCCATGAACTCTACGTCTCGACCATCGCCTTGGCGGAGTATGCGGTGCGAGACTCCATCGCGAATCTGCCGCTCCGCTACTTCCGCATTCTGCCCTTCAACATCGATCACGCCCAGCGCGCCGGAGAGTTTGCACGCGTGGCATTTGAAGCCCGCAAGAATTTACCCGTGCAGTTGGATCAGCGGGCGGTGATAGCGAATGACACCAAGCTGTTTGCTCAGGCAGATGTGGTGCCCGCGATCACCCACTATCTGACCGCAGACCGGGAATGTGAGAAGGTCTACACTTTGCTAAAGTCGGTTCTCACGCCCCGTTTTCAATTCGTGCGTCTATCGACCCCTTGGCATCAGACCTTCGGCCAGCTCGATTTGCCTACCTGACGGCATGCCACACTCCTTGAGCAATGGTGTTTCGTTGCGTTGGTTGAACGCGTCGGAAACGCAGCTCACCGCCTCCCGCGCCACCGCCGCGCACCTCGCTTCGGCAAAGACTCCTTCGGGGATTATAGTGGGTAGCCTGGAGGTCCGGAACCACCCCAGAGAAGCGGCGCTGGCTAGGCAGAGCGGTGCTCCAACCCGCACGCCGCACGCCAGCACGCGTCAACATGCACCGTAGGCGCACGAAGAGAGCGTTTCAGAGGCGGCCCCTCAACCCAGCGGGTTCCGCGCAGAGCCGAAGGACAACCCTGCCTGTTTTCCCCTCTAAAAGCTGCTTTCTCCGGTTTCTACCCACTAAGTTCCCCGAATACCCGCTTGTTAAACCTCACCGAACTGGCGACGGAGTTGAACGTCGGCACGACGTATACGCGGGCGATGAAGAAGGCTGGCCTGCCGGTGCCCGGCGGTCGCACCACCGTCACCGCCGCGATGGAATGGCTCCGAGCCCACCCGGATTTCAAAGTCCGTGAATCACTCGCTTGGGGCCGAAATGCGGTGGCGACACCGTAAGCCGCCGGAGAGAATGGAACGATTTCAGGGTGCCGAGCCGAGGTGGCAGCTCGATTACAACCGCAATGCCAAGGCCGTGTTCATTGCCTCGCACGGGCTTCAATGTAGGCGACAGATTTTGAATTTGGGGCACATTCTGGGCACAGTGGGTCTGGCTAGAACGGTTAATTCCTTGGAAATACGTCACTTTTCAAGTGGTGGCTGCGGCCGGAATTGAACCGGCGATTCGATTCCGGCCTTTCCAAATCACAAAACACCTGTATTTACTACATATCTGAACATCATTGACGCCGGTGGATGTTAGCACTAGAGTTAGCACTGTTATGGCATCTGTTCACCGTCGGCCCCGCTCTCCTTACTTCCACGCTGGTTTCCGTGGCCCTGACGGGCGGCTCATTCTCCGGTCAACCAAGCAGACGAACCGGGCGAAAGCCGAGGCCGTCGCGATGGAATGGGAACGGGCGGCGCGTATGGCGCGGGACGGCCAGCTCGTCGAGGACCAAGCCCGCAAAGTGGTGGCGGCCATCATGGAGCGGGCGGGCACGGGCGACACCTTGCGGAATCCGAACGTGGCGGACTACCTCCGCGAATGGATGAACGGCAAGGAGCTAAACCAGCGGCCCCGGACAGCGGCTCGCTACAAGCCCGTCATTGAAGGCTTCATCACCAGCCTGGGCGTGCGTGCGACGCGCCCGCTGGTAGCCATAACGCCAGCGGACGTGCAACGGTATGTGGACGCCCGGCGCAAAATCGGTTCCGCCCCCGGCACGGTTCAAGTGGACGGCAAGATCCTCCGCACGGCCTTCAACCGCGCCCGGCGCATGGGGCTGATTGCCAGCAACCCCGTCGAGGCCGTGGAGCTTCCGGCGCGGAACAGCATTGAGCGCGGCACGTTCAGCGGTCCGCAAGTGCGGATGCTCTTGGACGCCGCGCAAGGTGAGTGGAAGACACTTATCATGCTGGGCTACTACACCGGGCAGCGGCTCATGGATTGTGCGCGTTTGGAATGGGCTGCCGTGGACCTCACTGCCGAGACGCTGGCCTTCACACAGGAGAAGACCACCACGGCACTCGTGGTGCCGTTGCATGACGAACTGCGCGAGCACTTGGAAGCCCTCGCGTCCACGGACAAGCCGGAGCAATTCGTCATGCCCGGCATGGCCCAACAGCCCGGCAGCGGGCGCAATGGCCTGTCCTCCGCCTTCAAGCGCATCGCCGGGAAGGCTGGCGTGGACATACAGACCGTGCAAGGCGGCGGCGTGCGGATGATTTCTCGGCGCACCTTCCACGCCCTCCGCCACTCCTTCACGAGCGCACTGGCGAACGCGGGCGTTGCGCCGGAGCTGCGGATGAAGCTCACCGGCCACAAGAGCGAGGCCGTCCACGCCGGCTACACGCACCACGAACTGGAAACCCTCCGCACCGCTGTCGGCAAGCTACCGGGCTTGACGATTTTCAGGGCTCCGAAGCAGGGTTAGGAACATGCCCCAACGCACCATGCTCGAAGCGGCCGGCGTCCTCAACGCCTTGGCCCAGATCGCAGACGATGGCATCATCGTGGTGGATGAGGATTCCCGAATCCTGTTCTTCAACGGCGGAGCCGAGCGCATCTTCGGACACACTCTGGCAGCCGTCAGCGAGCTGAGCTTGGAAGCCTTGATGCCGGAACGGTTCCGGGCGGGACACAGGGCGCACATGCAGCGCTTCGCGGCGAGTGGAACAACCTCCCGCCCGATGGGTTCGCGTTCGATGATCTGGGCATTGCGCGCCGATGGGCATGAGTTTCCCGCCGAGGCCAGCATCGCGCAACTGTCCGCTGGTGGACGCCGGTATGCGTGCGTCATCCTCCGCGATGTCACGGAACTGGTCGCCGCTCGCGCCGAAATCGACAAGCTGCGCAACTTGATCCCGGTTTGTGGCTGGTGCGGCAAGGTTCGTGACGATGATGGCTACTGGCAAGGAGTGGATGAATTTTTCGCACGTCACCCACGCATTTCACTGACGCACGGCATCTGTCAGGCCTGTGCCGCCCGCGAGATGGCCAACCTTGGAACAACCCAACCGCCGTCCTGAGCGACGCACCACGAGCTTGAAACCCTCCGCGCTGCCGTCGGCAAGCCACGGGCCTGAACGCCAAGGCTTGAACATGGCCGAACCCGATTGACACCCGTGGACGTGTGAGACAACTTCGTAGCACGATGAAAACCGCCACTGTCAGAGACTTGCGAAACCAGTTCCCCCGCGTCGCCGCGTGGATTGAGAACGGCGAGGAAGTCGGCATCACCAAAGCCGGGAAACTTTTCGCCCGCCTCGTGCCGGCCCTGCCCGCCAAGACGGCCAAACTCGTGAAGCCCGACATCATGGCGCAGTTGAAGGCCACTTGGGGCGACCGCGTGTTCTCCGCCAAGGAAGTTGCCGAGATGCGCGCCGCCGAATTGGAAGGCGAGGAAGGATGACCGCCTACCCCGACACGTCGTTCCTGTGCGCGATGTATGTGGCCCAGGACAACTCCCCGGCGGCAGCGGCGCACTTCCAGGCCATGCCGGAGCCGTTACCCGTCTCCGGCCTGCTGCTCTACGAGTTTCGCCAGAGCGTCCGCTTTCAAGTCTGGCTCCACTCGCGGGACAAGACCCGAGGCTACCCACAATCCATCGCGGACGCCGCGCTCGCCAAACTGCAAGCAAACCTCGACGCGGGAGCGTTGACGATTGTGGCGGCGGAATGGGCGGACGTGCATGGCCGCGCCGAAGCCCTCTCCAAGCGCCACACGGCGGCAGGGGGACACCGCAGCCTCGACGTGCTTCACGTCGCCACGGCCTTGCACCTGAAGGCGCGGGAATTCCTCACCTTCGACACCAACCAGCGCAAGCTCGCTACCGCTGAGGGCTTGAAGGTGAAGCCCTGACCAGCGAACAACGCTCTCACCCGATGGCCCACACCCGCCAAGACACCCTGACCGCCGCGCCCGAATGGTGGCGGCATCTGCGGCCGTTCAACAAACGCCGAGTCGCCAAGCGCGAGCGCCGGGCGGCGGTGAAGCTCATTGCCAGCACCCATGAAGACCAGACTCACCCAACGCCGCATTAAGGCGCGCAAGGCATCCGCCTGCGGCCTGTGCAAACCGTGGCAGCAAGGCGGCGCGGGCAAGAAGACCGTCCGCGACCTCCGGCACGCCGTCCGTGCCGAGCAACAACTCCGCGAGGCCGGGTTCTGACCATGCCGCTTGAACCATGCACCTCACCCTGCCCCGACCACTCTGCGCACGGCCACCCGAAGACATGGCCGAGGCCGGGGAAGCATTCTTTTTCCACGGGCCGGGCAGTCAGGCACCCGACCCCCCTTTTTGCCGCCCCCGGTTCACGCTGGGGAGGGGTGTGAAACATTTTGGATTTTCTGAGGAGTGACCCAATGAACCATCCAGAGCCAGAGCCAGCGGACTTGCTTGCACTTCGTTCTGCTTATGGCGAGTTCTAACCGGAGCCAGCGGAGTCCTTTCAGCCGGTTCGACGTAGAGTTCTGCGGAAGTCGTATCCCAGCGGAGAAAGGAAAGGGCGCTGGGTCTATCTCGCCCCGCTTCTCAATCCTCGCAAAGAACTTCGTCCAAAAGAGGAAATCGAAACTTTGGTGGACAAGCGATCCTTGGCGGAGTTGCAGGAGCAAGCGCGGGATGCACTCAATCAGATTCAGATTCGCGCGCACTGTGGGGACCAAAACGCGATGCGCGCTTTTGGGCTGACCTTGCGCGACGCTGTCGGTGAGTTGGAATCGCTTGCAAATCACCAGCCAGAGGCCACACGGGCCGTGGCCGAGGTTTGCCGACGCTGGCCCGTGCTGTTGAGTTTGAATCCACAGGACATAGCCCATGCAAAGGAACACCTGGTCAAGCTCAACGCCGGAGCCAAGGCCGTCACCCCTACGAGAACCGGGCAACGCGTGGATTCTCTCGACCCGTGGACCAGTATCGCACGCGGCGCTCTTGATACCTGCCGTCTCAATAAGGTGGTGGTGCCGCAGCTTGAGTCGAATTGTGCTGGAGCCAAGCTGGTGCTGAAGTCGCTGAAATTTTGGAAAACCAATGTGGAGGTTTCGGTTTACACCATAGCCAACGGGGACATCATCCTGATCGCTGACTGGCAGAAACGATGCGCCAGTCTTGATGACTCAATCACTTCGGCAAACTTTCCTGACTGGTGGTGGGCAGTTCGGCGGTGCGTTTTGCAACACTGGAAAGATTCGCCCGACGATTACACTGCGGCAATCAAGCGGATTGGCGTCGGTGAGGCGAAGACATACCAGAAACACGACGAAGCAATCAACCGGATCAGGCGCGCGCTTGCTTCCTTGGTCGGCCTCTAAATAAGGCAGGAGAGGGGGTCAGCTACCGGACTACGGCTCACTGCGAGCGCCGTAGCGTTTCCGGTGTGCAAAACACAAATGACACTGGCAGCCGCCCGCCAAACAAGCGCGGCCCCGAAGCGACCCCGGCGGTGCGTCGCAAACTCTCCACCACCGCCGCCGAATTCATGGCGGAGCGTCAAGGGCAGTTGCCCGTCTGGATTCGCTCCCCCAAGTCCGGCCCGGAGCATTACGTCGGGTTCTCAAGGGCCAAGCTCTACGAGCTGGCTGGCGACGGAAAAATTAGGAGCGTATCCATTCGCGCACCTGGTCAGGTGAAAGGGGTCAGACTCTTTCACCTTGGCTCGATCCTTGATTTTGTCGAGGCATGCGAGGCCGAGGCGAACGCTGACGCGGGGAAGGAGAGTGCGAAATGAAGCGTGGACCCACTGACCGCGCACGGGACTACCTCGCTCGCGTCCCTGGTGCGATTTCCGGTCAGGGCGGGCACAACGCCACCTTTCGCGCCGCTTGCGTGCTCGTGAATGGCTTTGCCCTGTCCGCAGGAGACGCCATGCCGCTGCTCATGGAATGGAACGCAAGCTGTTGCCAGCCGCCTTGGAGCGAAGTCGAGTTGCGGCACAAGCTCGCTAGCGCCGAGCAAGCGCACCACAACAGGCCGCGCGGCCATCTCCTGAGCGACGGAACCCGCCCCCCACCATTCCGTCCCCCCTGCACTCCTTCGCCGATGGAAGAACCTGCGCAGGCGGTGTTGCGCAAGTTCTGGCCCGAGCTGGAAACGCCACGTTGGTATTTGCACGACTTCCTGATGGCCAAGCTGGCGGCACTCCGCCACGTCTCCGTCGAAGGCGTGCGGCTCATGGCCGGGCGCGGGCTGCTTTGCTTCGCCGGGTGGAAAGGCCAGACCGCATTCATCGTCACAGACGGCGAACGGGTGAACGCTCAAGCACGCCGGATAGACGGGGAGAAGTGGGATGCCATCAACGCCAAGGCGCAGACGCTCCCCGGCTCGAAAGCCGCGTGGCCGGTGGGCGCGCGTGAAAGCCTGGCGCTCCCTGTCGTGCGGCTGTGCGATCACGATCCAGATAACCCGTCGGTAGCTCGTGGCTGTAAGACGGAAGACCAGCATTTCCCCGTCGTGTTGTTCTGCGAGGGCGGCCCCGACTTGCTCGCAGCGCACCACTTCATTCACGCCCACGGGCGCGAGGCGGACACCGCCGCTGTCGCCATGCTGGGCGCGGGCAACGCCATTCCCCCCGAAGCGCTGCCGCTCTTTGCTGGCAAGCGCATCCGCATCATGGCGCACGCGGATGAAGCCGGGCGCACGGCCGGGCAGAAGTGGGCGGAGCAGCTCGCCAGCGTCGGCGCGGTCGTGGACGCGGCGGACTTCGCCGGCCTGTTCATGGCTGACGGCTCACCCGTGAAGGACTTGAACGACTGCACTCGCCTCCGCCTCGAAGACCAACCGCAACTTGAAGACCTGATCCCCCGATGAAGACCCTTCCCTTGAAAAGAAAAGGCGCGGCCAGCCTGCCAGCCGGACCGCGCGAGACACCGATTGTTGACACCTCGACAAATACTTCAACCGCCGCCCAGGCGCAAGCCCGCGAAGTCTATTTCGACTTCAACCGGAGCAACTACTGGACGCGCAACGAGCGCGGCGGCTGGATCATGATGAACGAGACGCAGATCAAGCGGGTGCTCCGCGCGTCCGGCATCTCGCCCAACCGGCCCGATGGCTGTCATGTCTCGCCGCTGGACGAGCGCTTGCTGGAGATTCAAGGGAAGATGGACGTGCATTATGCCGGCCCACTCGCGGGTCATCAGGCCGGAGCGTTCATGGCCGGTGAGAAGCGGATACTCGTGACAGAATCCCCCCGGCTCGTGGGGCCTGTTCCCGGCGCATGGCCGACACTTCACCAACTCATTGAGGGATTGCTCGTGGACGGCAACTGCGACCAGCGGCCCTACTTCTACGGTTGGCTCAAAGTCGCCGTCGAGGCGCTGGCAAAGGGGAGCATCCGCCCGGGACAAACACTCGCGCTCTGTGGCCCGCACGACTGCGGCAAGTCACTTCTGCAAAACCTCCTCACGGTTTTGTTGGGCGGGCGGAGCGCCAAGCCGTATCAGTTCATGGCCGGGCAAACCACGTTCAACGCCGACCTCTTCGAGGCGGAGCATCTTCAGATCGAGGACGACCAGAGCAGCACGGACATCCGGGCGCGACGCAACTTCGGCACGAGCATCAAGGCGTTCTGCGTGAACCAATCCCACCGTCTGCATGACAAAGGCCGCCGCGCGGTCAACGACCTGCGTCCTTTCTGGCGCGTGACAATCACAGTGAATGATGAACCCGAGAACCTCATGGTCCTGCCGCCGTTGGACGATAGCTTGGCAGACAAGCTCCAGCTCCTGCGTGCCTTCAAACGTCCGATGCCGATGCCCACGGACAGCGATGAGGAGCGAGCCGCTTTCTGGGCACGGCTGATAAGCGAGTTGCCCGCGTTCGTTCACTTCCTGACGACGTGGACAATTCCTGTCGAATCGCGGAGCAGCCGCTTCGGTGTCACTCACTACCACCATCCCGCGCTGGTCGAGGCCATTGACAGCCTGGCCCCCGAGCAGAAGCTTGCGGGCTTGATGGACGGCGAGTTGTTCACCTCTCCAGCGGCGGGCGCGTGGCGGGGGACGGCGGCCGAATTGGAACACCGGTTGACCGGCCCAGACAGCCGATGCGCCTACGAGGCGCGCAAGCTCCTGTCATGGCCGACTGCTTGTGGCGTCTATCTCGCCCGACTGGCGAAGCGGATGCCCGAGCGCATCGCTCACGACCGCGACGCCGACAGCCGCCGGTGGACTATCCAACCTCCTCGTTGAAAGCCCGAAACAGTCCGTCAGTCCGTCATCGGCCAAGCTCCATGACGGGGTGACGGGCTGTTTTCCGGTCTATCCAAGGTCGGCTCTCCGCTCCGCCGCGCTCGTGACACCTCGCTGGCGGGCTTCGAGGAAGCGACGAAGACCAGCGGGTAAAAGACGGGGCGGCTCAGTTCTTCCAAGCGGCCACATGATGCACCGCCACGCGATAGGCCCGCGCCTTGGTGAGATAGCCGTCGCCGAACCAGATGGAATCGAGCAGTTTCTTGAAAGATGGGTGATTTCCACAGTTGTGACCTCCGTTTTGTGACTCGCCATGCGCTTGTGGCGGGGTGTCGGATTCGGTTT
>JBDKJY010000081.1:0-10723 GCA_039796295.1 Verrucomicrobiota bacterium | reverse complement strand
AACCGAGAGCGTGGCGAGGAACAGAAGGATTAAACGATTCATGGGAGTCGGCGTTCGTTAGGAAAAGGTTTAGCGGCCCATTCACTTCGCGCGTGCGCGCTGTTGCACCGTCCGCATCGTGCTGGACGCAAGTTCGCCATGTCAAAAGCAGAGGTTCCCGGCGATGGAGGGTGGCGCTCTGTCATGGCAGGGAATGAAACCGCCGCAGCGGCCGGAAGGCAAGCCACTCGCCATGCCTGCCCTGCGGCGGTGAACAACTCCCCGTTGACGACGTGCAGGCTGGATATACCGTCTCTCCATACGGTATGCCACCCCTCACCCGCCGCCAGCAGCAAGTCCTCGACTTCATCCGCCGGGAGCAGGACCAGGCCGGCGTCGCGCCCACCCTCGCTGAGATCGCCCGCCACTTCGGTTTCCGCAGCCTCACCACCGTCGCCGATCATCTGCGCCTGATCCGCCAGAAGGGCTGCCTCGAAGCCAGCGATGGCCGGGCACGGGCGTTGAAACTCATCTCCCCGCTGCAACGGTTTCGCCGGCGCATCGTGGACATCCCGGTGTTCGGTTCCATCCCCGCCGGCCTCGGCGGCGACCGGGAGCAGGAGGCGGAAGGGTGTGTCTCCGTGGACGTCGAGAGCATCGGCTTCAAGCCCACCCGCAACACCTTCGCCCTGCGCGTCACCGGCGACTCCATGATCGGGAAGCACATCCTCGACGGCGACATCGTGCTGCTCGAACACGGCCCGGAGCCGCGTCCCGGCCAGGTCGTCGCCGCGCTGGTGGACCGCAAGAGCACGCTCAAGACGTTCGTGCTAAAAAACGGCAAGCCCTGCCTCAAGGCGGAGAACCCGAAATATCCCGACCTGATCCCGGCCGAGGAGTTGATGATTCAGGGCGTCCTGCGTGCCCTCATCCGTCGCGCCCCGGAGTGAGTCCTCGGACAGCCCTTGTCCGGTCTCCTCCCGCACACTGGACCCCATGCGCGTCATCGTCCATCTCGACGCGGATGCCTTCTTCGCCTCCGTCGAGCAGGCGTCCGACCCGAAGCTGCGCGGCCAGCCCGTGGCCGTCGGCGGCGAGAAGCGCGGCATCATCGCCAGCGCCAGCTACGAGGCCCGGCGCTTTGGCATCTACACCCCCATGCCATCCGTGCAGGCCCGCCGCCTGTGCCCCAAGCTCATCCTGCTGCCCGGCGACTTTGAGCGTTACGAGCAGTTCTCGCACTGGATGTTTGGCTACGCGCACGACTTCACCCCCGACGTGGAGCAGACCTCGATTGACGAGGGCTACTTCGACCTGACCGCCGTGCGCAAGCCGCCGGCCGAGGTGGCGCAAACCATCCGCCGGGCCATTCAGCAAAAGCTGAAGCTCATCGTCAGCGAGGGCATCGGGAGCAACAAGCTGGTCAGCGCCGTGGCCTCGAAGTTGCGCAAACCGGCGGCGTTTGAGGAAGTGCCCGCCGGGCGGGAGGCAGACTTTCTCGCGCCGCTGCGCAACCAGTGGCTTCCCGGCGTCGGCCCCAAGCTGGGCCAGCAGCTCAACGCCGCCGGGCTCGCCCATATCGGCCAACTGGCTGGCACGCCGGTAGAGCTGCTCGAACTCATCGCCGGACGGCAGGCTCAACTGTTGCGGCAGTTCGCCCGGGGCATTGATGAACGGCCCGTTGTCCCGGAGCGTGCCCCGGCGAAGTCCTTTAGCCAGCAGGAGACGTTTGCCGCCGATGTCACCGACGAGGACTTCGCGCAGGCCACGCTGCGCCGCATGGCGGACAAGCTCTGCGCCAGCTTGCGGGAGGAGGCTCACACCATCCGCACGCTCACCGTGAAGGTGCGCTACAACGACATGGCGGAGGATCAGTGCGGGGCCAGCCTCACGGAGCCGACCAACTTAGAAACCGACCTCTACAGCCGGCTGCACACGCTGCTGCGGCAGGCCTGGCGGCGGCGCGTGAGCCTGCGGATGGTGTCACTGAAGTTGTCGAACGTGCATGACGGCCTCTTCAGCGGGGAGCTGGCGCTGGATGGACCCACCGGGAAGCACGAGGCCCAGCGCCGACTGGCCGCCGCCGTGGACGATCTGCGTCGCCGCAAGGGGCACGGCGTCATCCTGCGCGGCCACGACCTGCTGCTAAAGGGTGGCCAGCGAGTCGAACCGGCGGCGGCACCACCGGCCATGGTGCGCGTGATCATCCGCAAGCCGGCGACGTGTGTGCCCCTGCACGTCCACAGCCACTTCTCGTTCCTTGACTCGACGTTGTCGCCCGAAGCTGTGGTGACGCTGGCGAAGGAACGTGGTCTCCCAGCAGTGGCGCTCACCGATCCAAACCTGCACGGCGCGGTGGAGTTCTGCGCACTGGCCAAGCAAGCAGGTATCCACCCCATCGTCGGCGCGGAGGTGACGGTGGCCGGCCAACCGGTCTGGCTCTATGTGCAGAACCACACGGGCTACGCGAATCTCTGCCGCCTGCTGTCGCAGTCGGTGAAGCGGCTGGAGGGTTTGACCGAGGGACTGCTTGCGGTGAGTGCCCACGAGTGCTTCGCAACGCAGTTCCCCGACCGCTTTTACCGCGCCATTACTGATCCAACGCGCCCGGTGCCCTCTGCGTTTCCCTGCGTGCCGCACCTGCCCGTCCACCACGCCGCGCCGGCCGACCGCTGGAAGTTCGATGTGGTGCAGAGCATCCGCACGCTCACGTTGCTCAAGCAGGCGCACCCGGAGAAGCGCGTGGGCGGGGAGTTCCACTTTCACACCGGCCGGGAACTGGCGCAGTGGTTCGGGAGCAGCCCGGAGTTATTCCGCCACACGACAGAATTGGCAGAGCGGTGCACGTTCACGCTGGAGCCGGCCAAGCCGCAGTTCCCGGCCTTCCGCACGCCGGACGGTTCTTCGGCGCATGAGTTCCTGCACCGGCTGGTGCATGAAGGCCTGCGCCGCCGTTACCGCGATCGGCACGCGCAGTTCGAGGGACAGGTGAACGAGGAGCTCGGCATCATCGCCGACGTGGGCTACGAGGAATACTTCCTCGTCGTCTGGGACCTCCTTCAGGCGTGTCGGCGGCACGGCATCGAGTGGATTACGCGGGGCAGCGCCGCCGACTCGCTGGTCTGCTACTGCCTGGGCATCTCCGACGTTTGCCCCATCCGCTTCGACCTCTACTTCCGACGGTTCCTCAACAAGGACCGCATGGCGCTCAACAAGCTCCCCGACATTGACGTGGACTTCCCACATGACCGGAAGGACGACGTGGTGGACCTGATTTTTGCCAAGTATGGCGCGGAGCACTGTGCCGTGGTCGGTGGGTTCTCGACGTTCCAGGCGCGGAGCGCGTTTGCCGAGGTGGCCAAGGTGCTCGGCGTCGCGGAGCGGGAGGTGCGCAAGTTCACCGAGCATTTCCCGTGGGGTTTCGGCGGTGGCTGGGTGCCGGATGAACCCGCGCCCAAGAGCGGGGCCGGGCTGATCGAACTGCTCCGCGCGAATCCTGAAACCAACACGCTGCCGCTGGACGAGGAGCCCTACCGCTCGGCGATTGAAATGGCCGCCTGCCTCGACGGCGCGCCACGCTACGCGAAGATGCACCCCTGCGGCGTGGTGCTCTCGCGTGAACCCATGCACGCGCTGACGCCGACGTTCACCTCGGCCAAGGGTTATCCCACCACGCACTTCGACATGGACAGCGTGGAGGCGATTGGCTTGGTGAAGATGGACATCCTGGCGCAGGGCGGCCTGGCGGTGATGCGGGATGCGCGGGAGTCCTTGCAGCGACGAGGGATCGCCGTGGACCTCGCCACGCTGGAGCCGTGGGAGGATGCGGCGGTGTGGGAGATGATTGCCGGCGGCGGCGCCCGGGCCGTGCATCACATCGAGTCCCCGGCGATGATCAACCTGTGCCGCATGACCAACGTGCGGGAGATCGACGGACTGGTGGCGATTGTGAGCGTCATCCGGCCCGGCGCAGCCAACGAGTCCAAGAAACTCTCGTTCACCCGGCGCTATCAGGGCCTGGAGCCGGTGGTGTATCCGCACCCGTCGCTGGAACCCTGCCTGCGGAGCACGTTCGGCCTCGTGGTGTATGAGGAGCACATCCTGCAAATCTGCGAGGCGTTCGCGGGCCTGTCCCCGGGCCGGGCGGACGTGCTGCGGCGCGCGCTAGTGAAGCAGAAGCGGGCGGTGGTGGCGGAGATTGCGGGGGAGTTTCGTGCGGCCGCGAAAGGAAAGAGCCATGCCGAGGCGAAGATTACCGAAGTGTGGGAGCTGGTGACCGGCTTCAACGGCTATGCCTTTAACAAGGCGCACAGCACGGCCTATGGCGTGGAGGCGTATCAGGCGGCGTGGCTGAAGTGCTACCACCCGGCGGAGTTCATGGCGGCGGTGCTCACCCACGGCAAGGGCTTCTATCACCCGCTGGTCTATGTGCTGGAATGCCACCGGCTCGGCCTGAAGTTCCTGCCGCCGTCGGTGAACGAGCCGGGGCCGCCGTTCGTGCCGCACGGCCAGTCCATCCGTGTGCCGGTGACGCGGGTGAAGGGACTCACCGAGCGCACCACGGAGCGGTTGCTTGCCGCGCATAAGCACGGGCCGTTCGCCTCGGTGCTGGATTTCTTCCGGCGCGTGGGGCCGGGCGGCGAGGAGTTCGAGGCGCTGATTCGAGCCGGAGCCTTTGATGAGTTTGGCGACACCCGCACGCGCCAATACTGGCAGGCACAGCATCTCGCCAGGACGTTCGGCGCGACGACGGAGCCCGGCCAGGGCTGGCTGCTCCCGCCGCCCGGCCTGGAGCAGTTCCCCGGTGTCCCGCTCAACGAGCCAACGCAGCTGGACCGGCTGCGCTGGGAGACGGAGCTGTTCGGCTTCGTGGTCAGTGGCCACCCGCTGGAATTGTTTCCCGACATCGCATGGGACACCTACTGCCCGGTCAACCGGCTGGCGGCGTATGTCGGGCAGGAGGTGGTGATGTGCGGCCTCATCATTGAGCAGCGCACGCATCATCAGGTCACCGGCGAGCCGATGAAGTTCCTGACGCTGGCGGACCGGACGGGCATGGTGGAGACGGAGCTGTTCGCCGCCACGTATCGAAGCTACGGCCTGGCCACCGTGCGCTACCCGGTGCTGGAAATCACGGCCACAGTGGAGCCGTTCGAGAACCGGCGCGGCTTCACGCTGCGGGTGCACCGCGCAGGCAAGCCGAGGACGCGATGAACGAAGCCAAGCAACTTCGACTGCTGCCGGCACCGAGGCCGCTGACTGACCGCCTTGGAGCGGCGTTCTTTCGCGGCATCCCGCGAGTGCCCGGCGTGTATCGGATGTTCGATGAGGCGGGCCGGCTGCTCTACGTCGGCCAGTCCCGGGATCTGCACGACCGGCTCAACAGCTACCGCCATGTGCATCCGGACCGGGACTCGCGCAAGACGGTGCGGCTGGTGCATCTCGTGGGGCGCATCGAGTGGGAGGTGTGCGATTCACCGGTGGGCGCCGTGCTGCGGGAAAACGAACTGCTGCGCACGCTGCGGCCCCGATTCAACCGGATGAACGTGTATCCAAAGGCGTGCTTCTTCATCGCGGTGGACCGGGAGGAAGGAGTGCTGCGGCTGACGCTGACGCGGGACACGGGCGGGTCGGGAAAACTGTTCGGTGCGTTCCGCGGGGCGGCGTGGCCCTTTGCCGCGCTTTGCCGGCTGCTCTTCATCGCCAGCCACACCAACCTGAGCCTCGGCCATTTTCCGTCCCGGCTGCTGACCTCAGCTCCCTTGCGAACGCAGAGCTTCGGACTGGAGGAAGCACTCGCACAGGAGGTGGAGACCTATCTCGCGGGCGACTCAACAGGCCTAGTCGAAAGCCTCATGGGGGTTTGTGTCGGCGTGGAGATGCGAACGCCCTTCGAGCAGAACCTGATGCTGGCTGATTTGGTGACAGTCGAGGAGTTCTTCGCGCGCGGGCCAGCGAAGGTGAGGCGATTGAGACAGCAGTTGGACGGGGCCGCCGACTGGGTGGAGCCGGAGGCGCTGGTGGATTTCATCGCCTGGGAAAAGCTTGCTGGCCCGGATCGAGACCGCAGCGGCCTGATCAAGGAATTGATCGCGTGAAACGAGCCAGGCTGGATTTTCGTCCCGGCGCCATCGACGACCTGATTCAGGTGCCGCAGAACGTGCGACAAACAGGAGTTCCGGGCGGCGGAGGATTAAGCAGTGCATCAGGCTGATCAGCTTCCTCGTAGGGCCTGGCCAGCGCGGCGAGCAGGCGTTCCAGCGGCGCGAGATCGTTTGCGGTGGCGGCGGAAAGCGCGGCTTCCACTTCGTGGTTCCGGGGAATCACCGCTGGGTTGTGGGCGTTCATGAGCAGGGCCACTTTCGGCCACGGCTGCGGTTGTTGGGTAAGGCGCTCAGTCCAGCGCCGATGCCAGGCAACAAACGTGGCATCATCTGGCGTTGACGGTTCCGTGGTGGCCCGCAGGTTCCGGAAGGTATGCGTGTAGTCGGCGCGGATCGCGTGCATCCAGCGGAGCAGGTCTTCGGCGAGGACCGCGTCTTCCGGTTCGGCGGTGAAGAGGCCGAGCTTGGCACGCAGGGCGGCGAGCCAGTGGTGCTGGAAACGCGTGGAGAATGATTCAAGGGCTTCGTTGGCGAGGGCCATGGCCGTGTCCGGTTCCGGGTGCAGGATAGGCAGCAAGGCCTCGGCGAGACGCGCCAGATCCCACGCGGCAATCCGGGGTTGCTGCCCGAACGCGTAGCGGCCGTGGTGGTCAATGGAGCTGAACACCGCCGCAGGATCGTAGGCATCAATGAAAGCGCACGGACCGTAGTCGATGGTTTCACCGGAGAGCGCCATGTTGTCGGTGTTCATCACCCCATGCACGAAACCAACGCGCATCCAGTGGGCGACGAGCGAGGCCTGACGTTCAATCACTTCCTCCAGCAGTCCGAGCACCGGATTCTCCGACTCCACGCGCTCGGGGAAATGGCGTCGGAGGGTGTGGTCGGCGAGCGCACGCAGACTGTCAGTGTCACCGAGCGCGGCGAAGTAGGCGAAGGTGCCGACGCGGATGTGGCTGGCGGCCACGCGGGTGAGGACAGCACCGGGGAGCGGTTGCTCGCGAAGGACCGGTTCGCCGGTGGTGGCCACAGCGAGGCTGCGGGTGGTCGGAATGCCGAGACCTTGCATGGCCTCGCTGATGAGATATTCGCGCAGCATGGGGCCGAGGGCGGCCCGGCCGTCGCCACCTCGCGAATAAGGCGTGCGACCGGCACCCTTCAACTGGATGTCGAAGCGTTGGCCCGTCGGCGTGAGGTGTTCGCCCAGCAGGATGGCGCGTCCGTCGCCCAACCGTGCGAGGTTACCGAACTGGTGTCCGGCGTAGGCCTGGGCGAGCGGCTCGGCACCGGGGAGGATCTGGTTGCCAGCAAAGTGGGCGGCCGCGTCAGGGCCAGCAAACGCCACCGGGTCGAGCCCGAGCGATTGCGCCAGTGGACGGTTGAGAAGCACGAGGCGGGGTTCGGCGACTGGCGTGGGGTTCACCCGGGAGTGGAACGATTCCGGCAGGCGGGCGTAGGAATTGTCGAAGCGCCAGCCGGCGTGGCGTGCGGTTGGTTCAGAGGACTTGGGCATCGAGCAGTGCGGGCGTGGAGGAGGTCGGTTGTTGAATGGGCTGCCAGACGGCCTCGCTCCATGGTTCATGCTGCGGAGATCAGGAGGATGATCGATGGCGCGTTACACGACAGGCATTCGGGCCGTTGGCACTTTCAAATCATGTCGCCTTGGCTACGCGCTGGAAATGTTTTTGAAGCGGTCATGGACTGACGCCATCGGCGCGGGCGCAAACGTCCATGAATCGCTGCGGACTCAGCTTCCCGCTAGTGGAGGATATTTATATTCGCTTACCTCTCAGGTAGTTCCGCCGGGTCAGGTTGACGGCTCGGGGGCGTTGTGCGAATGCTTCTCCCGTAGCAGCCTAAGCTGGCCTGCCTTCCTGCAAGCCAGCACGGGGAACCCAACTCCTCGGACGCAAGTCCGGGGACGGGGCGAACGGCGATGGCGAACCATCGTCGCGGTCACTTTCAGGACCGAGCCCGTCAGCTAACCTCGTCGGCATCTGGAAGGGCGATCCTCTAGCCCCCGCGTGTGCGGGACGCCACGGTCTCCCCGATTAGAAAACGCGTTGCGTCATCGCGCGGCGACGGGCCGTGTCGTGATGCAACCACATCGGAGTTGAGTTATGACGACGAACATCATGGCGGCGGTCGGGTTTAGTTGGCCGGACGTGGCGTGGTATTGGGTCGTGCTGGCACTGGCCGGCTTGATCCTGGTTTGGAGTCTCGTGTTGATTCGGGAGCGGCAGGTCGGAATCGTGGTCAAGCGGTTCTCGCGGCGCAATCTCGCACCGTGCCGGCTCGTGGCGCTGGAGGGTGAGGCCGGTTATCAGGCGGACACACTCGCGCCCGGGCTGCACTTCGGTTATTGGCCATGGCAATACCGCATCATCAAGGTGCCGGTCACCATCGTGCCACAGGGCGAAATCGCGCTGGTCATCGCAGCGGACGGCACGGCGATGCCCACCGAGCACATCCTGGGCAAAGTGGTCGCGTGCGATGCGTTTCAGGATGCGCGGAAGTTCCTGCTCCAGGGCGGTGAGAAAGGCCGGCAGCTTGGCATCCTCACGGCGGGCACGTATCGCATCAACACGGCGATGTTCGCCGTCATCAACGCGGCGACCGCGCCGGACCACGGCATGGCGAGCAAGCAGTTGGTCTTGCAACGCGTCGAGTCGGACATGGTGGGCATCGTCACCACGCTTGATGGGCAGTCCATCGAGGCGGGCGAGATCGCCGGGCCGGTCATCGCCGGTCACGAAAACTTCCAGAACCCGCAGGCGTTTCTGACGGGCGGTGGACGACGCGGCTTGCAGGAGCAGGTGCTGCTGTCCGGTTCGTGGAACTTGAACCCCTGGTTCGTGCAGGTGGAACAGGTCCCGATGGTGCAGATTCCCATCGGCTCGGTGGGCGTGGTCATCTCGTTCGTCGGCAAGGCGCACGAGGACGTGAGCGGTCTGGAGTTCAAGCACGGCGATCTCGTCAACGCCGGCCACAAAGGCGTCTGGGTGACGCCGCTCTATCCCGGCAAACACCCCATCAACACCCGCATCATGAAGGTGGAACTCGTGCCCACGACGAACATCGTGCTCAACTGGGCAAACCGCACCGAGGCGCACAACTACGACGCGAAACTCTCCTCCATCACCGTGCGTTCGAAGGACGGGTTCGCGTTCAATCTCGACGTGGCGCAGATCATCCACGTCGGTGCGCTCGATGCGCCGAAGGTCATCTCCCGCGTCGGTTCGATGCAGAACCTCGTGGATCATTTCTTGCAGCCGATTGTCGGAAACTACTTCCGAAACTCCGCGCAGGACTTCACCGCGCTCGACTTCCTGAGCGCCCGCAGCCAGCGGCAGGTGGACGCCGCTGAGCACATCCGTGCCGCGATCGGCACGTATGACGTGCAGGCGATTGACTCGCTCATCGGCGACATCACTCCGCCGGCAGAACTGATGCTGACCCAGACCGACCGCAAGATCGCGGAGGAACGGCGCAAGACCTACCAGGTGCAGGAGGCCGCGCAGATCCAGCGCCAACAGCTCGTGCGCCAGACCTCGCTGGCGGACATCCAGCAACAGGTCGTTGGCGCGGAGCAAGGTGTGAACATCGCCGAGTTGCAGGCCAGCGCGAACGTGAAGCAGGCCACCGGTGAGGCCGAGGCCACGCGCCTGCATGCGATCGGTGAGGCGGAAGCCATCCGCGCCCTTGGCCAGGCCAAGGCCGAAGCCTATCGCGTGGGCGTCGAAGCGATCGGCGCACAGGGCTACACGGTCATGCAGCTCATGCAGATTATTGGCGAGCGCAACGTGCGGATTGTGCCCGACGTGGCCGTGACCGGCGCGAACAGCAGCCCCGGTCTCGTGGATGGACTGCTCGGCGTGATGCTCAAAGCACAGTCCGCGAAAGCTGCGTGACCGAACAACGACGCTGGTAGGACGGCGGCTCGATGCCGCCCTGCCAGATTTGGTAGGGAGAATTGCTCGCCTCCGATACGAGCAGGCACACCGGACGTGGATTTCGTGTTTGGGTCTGCTCGAGCTCAATGTCACCCAATGACCACCCCACTCACAACCGGCAGACTCACTCAAAAAATGAAATACATTACAAAAACATATTGACGTAACCTTTGTCTCGTATTAGAAGTCTATCGCATTCGAAGACCTGTATGAACCTGTCAACACAACAGACCAGAGTGACGGTCGCCTTGGCGACACGTCATGAGTGGACGCGTTGTGATGGCGCGTTCAGTCTGGAACGCCATTTCGGCATGTCGGGTTATATCCCCGGCCTTAATCCGAAGCGGTCCCCAGTAAGCAGGTAACGAGAGAAACAGTTTTTCGACTCACCCTGCTTACCGAAAGTAAGCAGGGTTTTTTGTTGGTCGAATGAAGTCAGCAGGCATGTGATCCGAACAGACACATACAAACGAAAGTGAACGCACTGTGATCAGAAGTATTGTGACATCTATATGATGTCAGTCGCGCCAAGCAAATTAGTCCTGGTAAGAGACCTAGCGAGTTTCTTGAAAAATGGGTGATTTCCACAGTTGTGACCTCCGTTTTGTGACTCGCCATGCGCTTGTGGCGGGGTGTCGGATTCGGTTTTCACCGTTTCCAGACACACCGCAGGTTCCGGCGTCCCGC
>JBDKJY010000080.1:0-11846 GCA_039796295.1 Verrucomicrobiota bacterium | reverse complement strand
ATCAATCGGCGGCCCGGCTTTACCAGGGCGTGTCGAGCATTGCCCGTGATGCCAAGTCCGGGCGGCTCTGGGCGGCTTGGTATTCCGGCGGACGGGGCGAAACGAAGGAAAACTACGTCCTGGTGGTCACGAGTGGAGATGATGGAGTCACTTGGACTGAGCCCGTGTTGGTCGTCGATCCTCCTGATGCCGTGCGCACCTCCGACCCCTGCCTCTGGACCACGCCGGAGGGGCGTCTGATGTTGTTCTACGTTCAGAACGATGCCGCGAAGCAACTCCACGATGGTCGCTGGGGCGTGTGGTTCACCGTCTGCGAACATCCTGAACGCGCCGATTCTTCATGGACCAGGCAGGTCCGCATCTGCGACGGCATCATGCTGAACAAACCGACCGTGCTGCGCGATGGGACGTGGCTGTTGCCCGTGGCGCACTGGTATGACCGCGCCCACGGTGCCGGCATCGTGCGCTCGCGCGACCAGGGCCGGACCTACACTTGGATCGGCGGCGCTCCGGGGCGCAAGGCCGATTGGGACGGCAAGACGACCGGCGGTGGCATGGAGCACCTGATCATCGAACGCAACGACGGCACCCTCTGGATGCCGATGCGCATCAAGGACGGCCTCGCGGAAACGACCTCGAAGGACGGCGGTGTCACCTGGAGCGCGCCCGTGCGCTCCACCATCGAAGGACCTGGCTCCCGCTTCCACGTGCGGCGTCTGCGGTCCGGGCGATTGTTGATGGTCAATCACGTCGGCTTCTCCCGGGCCGGCTCGCTGCTCGCCCAACGCAGCCACCTGACGGCCATGCTTTCGGACGATGAGGGCCGGACCTGGCCGCACAAGCTGCTGCTGGATGACCGCAGCCAGGTGTCCTATCCCGACGCCGTCGAGACGGACGCAGGCAAGCTCTACATCATCTACGATCGCGGTCGTTCGTCGGACCGGGAGATTCTGTTGGCCATCACCAACGAGGCGGACGTCATCGCAGGCAAGTCCAGTCCCGCGACGCAACTCCGCCAACTGATCAACAAGGCCACGGCTCCGCGTCCGCCCGTCTCAACCCAACCCGCAGTTAAGACACCACCGTGAAAACCAAAGCGACTTCATACTTTGCAGTGCTCCTGCTCGCCGGCCTGGCGATCACGCAGGCGTGGGCTGAGGATCTCTACAACTACCGCACGCCGCGCGAGGCGCAGGACTGGTGCACCATCAGCCTCCGCACCAAGCCCGCGAACGGCCCGGCCTTGCCGCTTGTGCTGCTCATTGGCGATTCGATCACCGTGCGCTGCGCCGCCGAGGTCGGCACCGCGCTCAAGGACAAGGCCTACGTCTCGTTGCTCGGCACGTCGAAGGCCGTCGGCGACCCGGCGTTGCTCGACGAGATCAAGCTCGTGCTACGGCAGAATGTTTACGCCGTCACCCACTTCAACTACGGCCTGCACGGCGGCCTCGAGCAGGAGCTGGGCGGCGACTGCATGGCGATGTTCCTCCAAGGCGCGTCCGGCGACCTCGCCCCATACGACCTCCACAATCTGCGCGGCGAAAACCGGTTCAACATCGTGAAGCAAGCCGGCATCGCGCTCGGCAAGGCCGCCCTTCAGCTCGCGGCGAGCTTGAAGGCCCGGCCCGCCAGCGTGCAGCCCGTGCTCCAGGTGAAAGAAAGCCTGCTCACCATCCCGCACCGAAGCGGCGCGCAGAGCACCGAGGTGGGCCTGCTGACGGTCGTCATCCAGCGCGACCTCGCGCTCGTGGCGATCCCCGGCGAGCCGTTCGTGCAGCACCAGCTCGACCTCACCGCGAAGTCGCCCGTGCCGAACGCCTTCATCCTTGGCCTGGCCTACAGCGGGCGCGGCACGCCGTTCACCGTTTACCTGCCCACCGTGCAAGCCGTGAAGGAAGGCGGCTACGGTGCCGCCGAGTGCAGCTTCCTCGCCGCCGATGCGGGCGAGCGACTGGTGAACGAAGCCGTGGCCCGAATCCACGCGCTCGTGAGTGAATTCAAAGCCGCGAAATAAACTGGTTCCATCAAACTCGGAATGCGCTGCGTTCTCATAGCCCTTTGCGTCCTGAAAGTCGCGCTGCTCAAAGCGCTCGCTGCGGACCTCGTCCTCGTCCAGGACAGCCAGCCGCGCGCGGAGATTGTCATCGCCGAGAAAGCGCCGCGCATGGCCAAGCTCGCGGCGGAGGAGCTTCAGAACTACGTCCAGAAGATGAGCGGCGTGAAGATCGTCATCACGACACAGCCGACGGGCGGTGGGTTGTTGCCGGTGTTCATCGGGCGCAGCGCACACACGGATGCGCTCAACCTATTGGACGCGGGGCTGGCGCACGGCGCGTTTCGCATCGTGGCGACAACCCAGGCGCTCGTGCTGCTCGGGCACGATGCGGACTTCACTCCGCCGGTGCCGCACGCGCGCCACAACGGCGACATCCCGCGCGCGACGGCCGAGTGGGACAAGCTCACGGGCGCGCAGTGGGGCTTCCCGCACACGCAAGTTTACAAGAGCCATCACTTCGGGCTGCTGTTCTGGGAGCAGGACCAACGCGGCTCGTTCAACGCCGTGTGCGAGCTGCTGCGCCGCCTGGGCGTGCGTTGGTTCATGCCCGGTGAGATTGGTGAGGTGGTGCCGAAGCTGGCGACGATTCGCGTGCCGCTCGGCGACGAGACGGTGCGGCCGGACTTCGCGCTGCGTTATCCCTACCAATACTTCAAGCGCTTCAGCATGACTTCCGTGGATGAGATGATGTGGCAGTTGCGACTGGGCTTGAGCCAGGCTCCCGAAATCATCGGCCTGAGCGACCTCGGCCACGGCATCAACCCGGTGCACGAGCGGAAGGAAATGCAGGACGCGCATCCGGACTGGTTCGTGTTGTCGAATGGCAAGCGCGAGAGCGGCGGGGCCTTCGGCGCGGGGAAGCCGTGCCTGTCGTCGCCGGGATTGTTCGCGGAGAACGTGCGGTATGTCCGCGCGATGTTCGACCTCTACAAGGAGCCGATGGTCTCGGTGATGCCGGAGGATGGCTACGTCTCGCTCTGCCAGTGCGAGCTGTGCAAAGGCAAGGGCACGCCTGAGCGCGGCTGGAACGGCCAGATTTCCGACTACGTGTGGGACTACGTGAACCGCGTCGGCGTCGAGCTGATGAAGTCGCATCCGGACAAGAAGCTCCTGTGCTTCGCCTACGGCGCGTATCAGGCGCCGCCGCTGAAAATCCCCCGGCTCAGTCCGAACATCGTCGTTGGCATCACGCAGGCACGCTCAGCCTTCCACGACCCCGCCGAGCGCAAGGTCTATGACGACCTTCGCGCCGCGTGGCGGGCCAAGATCGCGCAACCCTTCGTCATCTGGGACTACTACCTCGGCTCGCGTCCCGGCCACGTGTTTGAGTCGCTGCCGATGTTCTTCACGCGTCAGGTCGCGGATGATTTGAAGTCGCTCAAGGGCATCGCCGTGGGTGATTTCATCGAGGTCCAACGCGAGTGGGAGGGCCTCAAGTCACTCGCGGCAAATCACCTGAACCTCTACGTCAACTCGCGCTATTGGTGGAACGCGGACCAGCCGCTCGAGCCGTTGCTGGACGACTACTGCGCGAAGTTCTACGGCCCCGCCGCGAGGGAGATGCGCGCGTTCATCGCCTTCAGCGAGGCGAACTGGATGCTCATGCGCAAGGAGCCGGAGAAGATTGACGCTGCCTTCGCGCTGCTCGCCAAGGCGCAGGCCTGGGCTCCGACCGGGTCGGTCTTCGCGCGGCGCATCAGTATTATCGCCGACTACATCGCGCCGATGAAGCAGCTCCGCGAGCAACTCGCGCACAAGCGCGAAAACGCCCCGCACATCCAGCTCCTGCACAACGAGGGCAAGCCCATCGTCGTGGACGGCCAGCTCGACGACGCCGTGTGGCAGCGGCCCGGCGGCTGGGGCTTTGCGGAGCTGGAGACCGGCCGCGCGCCGTATCTCGGCACGACGTTCAAGGCTGCGTGGCAGGGCGACAGTCTCATCCTCGCCATCACCTGCCGCGAGCGCGACCCGGCGCGGCTCGCGAAGGCCACCAAGGAACACGACAGCAGCGCCATCTGGGACGGCGATGTGGTCGAGTTGCTCATCGAGACGCAGGTCCACTCCTATTACCAAATCGCCATCAACCCGAACGGAGCCGTCACCGACCTGGACCGCGCGGGCGGCAAGCTCAACACGCTTTGGAAGGCCGGCCTGCAAGTCGCGACGAGCCGCAACTCGAACTCATGGACCATCGAGCTCCGCCTGCCCGTGGCCGACGAACAGCAGGCCGTGCTCAACCCACTCGACGGCGTCGCGGGCCGCCAGCCGAGCCTCACGTATCCTTGGCACTTCAACCTCTGCCGCCAGCGCGTCGGCGAGCACGGCGTGGAACTCAGCGCCCTCGCGCCGACAGGCGAGAACAACTTCCACGTCCTCGACCGGTTCGCGATGCTGAACATGAAGCTCGGCGGCACGAATCAGCAGAACCCCACGCTCAACCCGCAGCACCGCAGCGGTTACGTGCTCCGGCGCGCGGATGCGCGGGAGTTGGTGAAGCAAGGCCAGCACGTCGACGCGCTCGCAGCCTTCAAGCAACTCGTCACGAACAAACCCACCGACCTCCAGCAGGCCGACGCGCTCGCGCAGGCAATGGATTGCGCGCTGCGGCTGAAACTGCCGGAGGAGGCCCGGGCGCTCGCGAAGCAAATCAAGCTGCCACACCACGCGAAGCTCGCGCAGATGCGCCTGCTCGACGCCGACCGCCAATGGGCCGCGCTTGCGACGCAGTTCGGCGGCGAAGACCTGGCGTTGTGGCCGGATCCGCTGGTCGCGGAAGCAGCGTCGCTGCGCGGCCAAGCGTGGTTCATCAGCAAGGACGGCGCGCGTGCCGAGCGGGACTTGCTGCAAGCCATCGCGTGGACGACCGACGACAACGTGCAAGGCGAGTGCCTACTCATTCTCGGCGGCGTTTACCGCCAGTTGCTCAAGGACGACGCGCGTGCCATCGCCACGTATCGGCGCGTCTATGCGACGCGTAACGAGTTCAAGCACTGCACCGCCGCCGTGGCTGTGGCGGACTTGCTGCGCGTCCAAGGCAAGCCCGCCGAGGCCCGCGCGGAGCTGGGGCGCGTGGATGAGCAACGGATGACCCTCCCTTACTACCGCGAGATGCTGGCCAAGGCGAGGGCGGCGCTTGCGCCGGGACAGAAATGAGAGCAGCCACAGGCCGAAAACTTGCCGCGAAAGCCGTCGTGTTCGCGCGACGTCGGAACCTTCTTTACTGAAACGATGTCCACTAAGAATTCTTCCACCCGACTCCGGCTTGTGCTCGGTGCGCTTGTGCTCGTCGGGAGCCTTCGCGCCGCCGAACCACAGCTCGTCGCGCCGGACCGCACCAAACAACTCGTGCTGGACCCGCGCGTCATCCAGTCCGTCACGAACGCCAGGCTCACCCTCAGCACGGTCGAGAAGGAGCCGCGCAACCCGCTCATCCATGCCGACCAGCCGTGGGAAAATGCGCTCAACAATCTCTACCCCAACGTCCTCTGGGACGCGGAAGCGCAGCGCTTCAAGCTCTGGTATAAGTGCGTGCTCACCGACAAGGAAGTAATCGCGAAGATGAGCGACCCGGTGACGATTCACGATCAGGGCTGGTTCCTGCTCTACGCGACCTCGCGCGACGGGCTGACGTGGGAGAAGCCGGCGGTCGGGCAGTTCGCCTTCGGCGGCTCGACAGCGAACAACGCCGTGGCCCGCGACACGCCCAACGTCGGCGTCTTCCGCGACCCGCATGACCCCGACGCGGCGCGACGCTTCAAGATGGTGTATGACGTGGGCCTCGGGAAACCTCGCGTGCGCTTCTCGCCGGACGGTCTGAAGTGGAGCGAGCCGCAGGAGCCGAAGGGCTTCGCCGGCTACCACTGCGACACCCACAACAACGCGTTCTGGGACGAGCGCTCGGGCAAGTATGTCTGGTTCACCAAGGCCTTTCTTGGCGAACGGTTGGTCGCGCGCTTCGAGAGCACGGACTTTGTGAACTGGAAATCCAGCGGCGTGGTGCTGCGCTCGACGGTGGCCGAGGGTCGGGCGCACCAGACGTATTGCCTGCCGGTCTTCCCCTACGCGAACGGCTACCTCGGCTTCGTGATGATGTATCACGCGGGCACGAATCGCACGGTGGACTGCGAACTGGCGTGGAGTCCCGACACGGTGAACTGGACGCGGGTCGCGCCCGGCACGCCGTTTATCCCGCGTGGACCACAGGGCAGCTACGACGGCGCGTGCATTTATGCGCCTTCCGGTCCGGCCATCGCGCAGGACGGCAAGTTGCTGATTTTCTACGGCGGCGATTTCTTCCCGCACCAAGGCTGGAAGCGTCATTGCTTGCCCTGCCTCGCCCGCGTGCGCGTGGACGGGTTCGCGGGTTACGAACCAGCCGCCGAAGGCGTCGAGGCGACCCTCATCACGCAACCGCTCCTTGTCACCGGTCCCATCCAAGTTAGCGCCGATGTGCGCGGCTCTCTGCGCGTGAGCGTCCTGGATGAACCGGGCTTCACGGGCGCGGTGATTGGCGGCGACGTGACCGACGGCGAAGTGAAGTGGCCCGGTCGCGACGCGGCGGCGCTGCGCGGGAAGATGGTGCGGCTCAAGTTCACTCTGCGAGACGCGAAGCTCTATGCGTTTCGTGGCTTGGAACTGGTGCCCGCGCCGGTCGCGAGCACGAGCGTGCGCAAGTTCAGCACGCCGCTCGATGTCAGCCTGAGTTTCCCCGGCCCGACCAAGGGTGTGCTGCTCCGCCACACGACAGACGGCTCCGAGCCGGACGCCAGCTCGTCTGTCGTGCGCGGACCGCTGCGGCTGGCGCAGACCACGCGCGTTCGCGCGCGGGCTTACTTGCCTGGCGTGACGGGCGGTGGACCGGAGTTCGACGCCGTCTTCACCCGCCGCGAGCCGCGCAACGTCACCTGGCCCACGCCGGTGACGCAGACCTTCGCATTCGACCAGTCCGAGGCCGGCTGGCGTGGTGCAGACAAGCTGGAGCATCGCGCGGCCGGCGGGCTGGCCGGTGGCCACCTCACCGTTTCGCGCGGAGGTGGCTTGCGACCCTTTGCGTTTCTGCCGCACACCGCCACCAATGGTCTTGCGGGCGACTGGCCGACGAAGTTCGCCGGTGATGGAGTGAACGTCACCTTTTACACGCGCTGTGCCGAACCGGGCGGGAGTTTTCAGTTGGAACTTTTCGCCGGAGACATTGCGCAGTGGACCTACGCCCGGCTGCCCAAGTTCACCACGGCGTGGCAGCGCGTGGCCGTGCCGGTGCGCTGGGACTGGAACGACGCCGAGGCCGAGGCCGCCGGGTGGGTGCGCGGCCTCGCGGCGTTTTCGTGGCGCGACACGCTCACGCATCTGGGCAAGGTCGTGGTCGGCACAGGTCCGGGCGGCAGCGCGGCTTTCGACCTCGACGAGTTCACCGTCACCGCGTTCGCGGATTGATTTCGCAGCCGCCCTTTGGAGATTAAGCGCTGGCCGAAGAATTAGCCTGCGCCGTGGTCGGCCCCCTTGCTGGGGACATCGTTCTGCGCCTCTGAAGCCAACGTCCGCCACCGGCCTCTTTCACGCGAGCAGTTCCTTGATCACGCCACTGCTGTCGCCGTGCCGCTCGGCTTGGATGCCGAGGCCGTGGAGCAGGGTGAGCCAGGCGTTGCACAGCGGGGTGTCTTTCGACACGACGAGGTTGTGGCCGAGCTTGATGCCCGCGCCACCGCCCGTGAGGAGCGTGGGGCAATTGTCGAGGTTGTGCTCCGTGCGGATGTTGCTCCCGTAAGCGAGCGCGACGTGGTCGAAGAGCCGGGTGCCGTCGGCTTCCTTGGTCGAGGGGCGAAACAACTGTGTGTGGTCGTGCATCCAGGGACGGTGACTGGCAACCACAGTTTTTGAGCCGGGTTACACCCCAGAGGAACACTTGCCCCCCGCAAACTACCGTCCCCAAAGCCCGCTGGCTGCGGGAACACGCTGGCCGCCACGTTTGGCGGCGGAGCAACGAAAAAAACAAAACATCATGACCAAACTCGAAATCAAGGGCGACTGGAAGATCATCAAGGGCACTGGAAGATCATCAAGGGCAAGCTGGAGGAAGTCTATGGCCGAATTCAGAAGCGCACGGGCGAGACCCGCGAGGCGATTGAAAAAGCGTTCAAGGAGTCTAACTCCAGTTGCTGCTCCCTGACCCGCGCCCTTGCGCCCATCAGCCCAAGCAAGCCAGCTCGCTTCCTCCGTGGTGGCTTCCTGACAAAGATCGTGAGGTCATCGGCCAAGCTTACTTGATCTTCGGCGCGTCGAACGTCGTGCCGTTCTGCGTGTGGACGGCCTTGGTCACCTTGCCGGTCTTGTCCTGGGAAAACTTCACCGTGGCCGGGACCACGCGCCATTCGTATTCTGTCGCTGATTTCGGGAAGATGGGGAGCTTCGGTTGCCCGGTAAGTTGGGCAAAGACGCTATCCTCGTCGCGCGTGACGGTCATCACGGTGCCAAGGCCATATTGGTATCTTCCGAGGATTGCGTCGAGTTCGGCGGCGGTGACTTCGCGCTTTTCGTTCCGCAGAAAAGTGACCTGCGCATCGGCCACTTTCCAAAAGAACACGTCTGGCCCGCCGGGGAAAATCTCGGCCTTGGGCTGACCGGTGAGCTGCGCATGGAGACGGCCATCCTCGACCGTCACCGTCATCACCGCGTTCTGGTAGTCGTAGCGGCCCACAAAGTCGGCATAAGTCTTCTTGTCCACGTTTGAGGCTTCCTTCGGCAGCGGCAACTGCTTGATTTCCGCATCGAGGAATTTCCCCACGATGGTGCGCGTGATTCCGGCCGGCTCGCGGCCCGTGACGGGCGGCATCGCGTTGGCGAGCGCCACAACGGTGCAGCGCTGTTCTGGCAGCAGCATCAGGTCGCTCGACAAGCCGTTGAACCCGCCGCCGTGGCTGATCGAGGGCAGGCGGCTGACGGGAGCCATGGTCAGGCCGTAGCCGTAGCTCATGCCGTCCACGCCGGGCGGTAGTTTGATCGCGGTGGTCATCAATTTGAACGACTCCGCCTTCAGCACCTTCCCACCGAACAAGGCCTCGTTCCAGCGGAACAAATCGCCGACCGTCGAGTAGAGCGCGCCGGCACCGCCGGCCCACGACATGTCCCAGTCGAGCGCGGGCGCGGCCTTGCCGTCGGCGACCGAGTAGCCGCGCGCGATGCCCGGCGGCGGCTTGGCGTTCACCAGAATGTCAGTGTCCTTCATCCCCAGCGGTTCAAAAAAAGTTTCGCGCAGGAAGATGGCGAGTGATTTGCCCGAGACCTTCGCCACCACCTCGCCCGCGAGAAAATACGCGGAGTTGTTATAGCGGAAGCCGCACTTGGCGCGAAGTCCGCCGGGTCGTCGCGGAACCATGCAATGAGTTCACCCGGAGCGATGGGTTTGCTCACCCGGCCCAAAAACTCCGGCTTGCCCGTGTAGCTGTGGATGCCCGAGGTGTGCGTGAGCAAATGGTGCAGCGTGATTTCGCCGCCGCGCGGGAAGCCGGGGAAGAATTTCTCCAGCGGGTCCGTCACCGCCAGCTTGCCGTCGTCTGCGAGGCGGAGGATGGCGGCGGCAGTAAATTGCTTCGAGACCGAACCGATGCGGAACTTCGTCTCTGGCGTCACCGGCACTTTCTTTTCCAGGTCCGCAAAACCGAAGCCGGCTTGGAAAACAATCTTCCCCTCACGCGCCACCAGCACGGCCATGCCGGGCAGCTTGTCCTTCGTCAGCTTTTCGAGGTGCGCCTTCAGCCCGTCCTCGAAGGGTGCCTGTGCGGCACACGGCAGCGCCGCCGCCACCGCGAGCAGCGCGAGCGCAGCACGGAGGCGAAGTTTCGCGGGCACGATGCTTCTGGCCTCGCCACGGCCACCGCCGGTCAGATGCAGGGCAGTCTCCGCTGGGATCACGAGTGATGGCAGGTGGTTGAGGTCGTCGGACATGGCTTTCCGTGGTTCAAGTATCCGCCTGATGAATCTCATTTCGGCCCGGGTTCCGGATACGCGCCGCGCAACAGGAGCGAGCTGGGACTGGCGAAAGCCGAACGGCTGCGGACTCGCAGCCAAAGCAAAACCATCGAGCTGCAAAGCAGAAGTGCCGTTGGCTAGCTCAGGTAGGTAGAATGAAGAACGCTGCTTACGTTGCGCCAGGCTTCCAGCCAAGGCTCACCAGGCCCGAGCTGATTGTGGCCGGTCTGGACAAGTCGCGCGCGCTGCCCACGCGCATCCTGATGCGCGCGTTTCCCGTGAGTGAACAAAGCGAGATCAACCCCGACTGAACAAAGCCCATGCAACTCCTGCTGCTCCATCCTGACCTGCGGACGGGCTATGCTCTTGCCCGGCACGTCCACTTGCACAGCCACCACAGCGTGTTCGCCGTGGTGCAGGAACGGCGCGTGGTTGAAGGGGCCTTGGAGCGGTGCGGCAGATTGTCAGATTTGTAGGCGAGCTCAATCGTCTGCATGGACGGTGCGGCAGCTTTCCTGAGGCGGACCAAGGCCTCCCGGTCTTGGCGCTTCTACCTAAGTCGGATGGCCCCGCCCTGGTGCAAGCCCTCGACGAGTTTGAACCAGGAAAGGCGCCGAAGGGCGCAGCCAAGGCTCAATACTTTCGTGCCATGTGCCACGAGCTGAAGCGCGAGTATTCGGGGAGGGAGAGCCGGCGTTCTTTTTGCTGCCGCGACTGGAGTATTACGCCGTGCTCGCCCGCATCGACACGTTGCAAGGCGAGTCCCCGCGCAGCCGCGCCTGGCCGACGGAGGGCGGCAATGAACCGGCACCTTTCGGCCGGACGTGATCCGGAAGGTCTTCGAGAAATGGAAAGCCGTTGGGAAAATCGGGGTCTGAGACGATTTCTGTCCCCTATCATGAACCCCATGCATGCCATCATCGTTGACCTTGAAGCGACCTGCTGCGATGCCGGCTCGATTCCTTCGCACGCAATGGAGATCATCGAGATTGGCGCAGTGGCGGTCTGTGCCGTGGACGGCGCGCCGCTCGCGGAGTTTCAGAGTTTCGTCCGGCCCGTGCGGCATCCCCAGTTCACGCCCTTCTGCACCCAGCTCATCAGCATCCAGCAGGCGGATGTGGACGGCGCGCCAACTTTCCTTGAGGTGGTCGCGCGGTTGCGCGCGTGGCTCACGCCGTTGAGCCCGAATTCGTGGTGCTCCTGGGGAGACTACGATCGGAAGCAGTTTGTGCAGGACTGCGCGTTCCATCGCGTGGGCTTTCCGTTCGCCGGACCGCACCGCAACTTGAAGACCGAGTTCGTGGCCGCGCGAGTCAGGCCGAAGAAGCTGGGCATGAGCGAGGCATTGCATGCCCTTGGTCTCACCTTTGAGGACACCGTGCACCGGGGTATTGATGATGCCCGCAACATTGCGCGCATCTCTCTGAAGGCGTTTGGCACCTACCAGGAAGCTCGCGTGCGAAAAGCAGTCGTGAATTTTCCGGGCGGAAATGGGGCCACACAAGAGCCTCAGGCGCAAAACCGAATGAACCGGAGCCCCAAAATGCCGCCAGTGCCCTCCGCAGTTTTTACCCGGTTTTTACCCGGTCGGACGGAAAATGCAGGCTGCTGCCAGCAACTGCATCCAGATGTTTTCCGCAAAACACTCAATACAACTGCGGTTTTTCGCGATTCGTTTAGAGCTCATCTTACTACGGATGCTCCTTCGGGGATCATAGTGGGTAAAGATCGAGCTTTCCGCAGAAGAACAGGATGCGCGTCCGGTAGTTCTGAAAGTTGCGGAAGCCCCGGGCGGCGGATTTGAGGCTCTGGATTTTCGAGTTCA
>JBDKJY010000079.1:0-12078 GCA_039796295.1 Verrucomicrobiota bacterium | reverse complement strand
AACCGAGAGCGTGGCGAGGAACAGAAGGATTAAACGATTCATGGGAGTCGGCGTTCGTTAGGAAAAGGTTTAGCGGCCCATTCACTTCGCGCGTGCGCGCTGTTGCACCGTCCGCATCGTGCTGGACTCCAGACGTGACAACTGGTTCTGCCGCTCGCTGGCACGAATGGAGGGCAGCCCTTGTCTCGCGGTCCAACCGTTCGGGTTAATTACGGCGGCGGTGATGGCCTCGGGCGGCAGCGCGGGATTGAGCCGCTCCAACGCCGCGCGCAACCGGGACACCAACACCACCTCGCCCTTCGTCTCGCGACCGAGCAAGCCAGCGTCACGCGGCTCGCCGGCAACGCTGGCATTGGGAGGTGGCCCTGCCACGGCCCAGCCAAACTCCGCGAACAACCCGATGGCGGGCGGCTCGACAAGCTGGTCTTCGGTGTAGGCGTAGGCCATAAGTTTTCAGCTATGATTCACGGTTGAACACTCACCGCACTGCCCTTTATTCGCGCAAAAGCTTCCAGCGCCACTTCGCGCGCAATTGCGTGGCTGACGACAGGATGCGGATAATTGTTTCCAAGCTCGACCCCAGCAGCGCGCAGGATTTCAGCCGGCGCAACGTGCGGTTGATGCAGCCATTTGTCAGGAAGCTTCGCGAGTTCGGGACACCACTTGCGGACATAGTCGCCGTGCGGATCAAATTTCTCGCCCTGGCTAGTGGGGTTAAACACGCGGAAATATGGCGCGGCATCCGCCCCGCAACCGGCAGTCCATTGCCAGCCCAGCGTGTTCTGCGCGAGGTCGGCATCCACGAGCGTATCCCAAAACCACCGCACGCCCTCCTTCCAATCGAGCAGCAAATCCTTCACGAGAAAGCTCGCGACTATCATCCGCACTCGATTGTGCATCCAGCCGGTCGTCCAGAGTTCTCGCATGCCAGAGTCCACGATCGGATAACCGGTGCGGCCTCGCTGCCATGACTTGAGCCACACGGTTTCCTTGCGCCAGGGGAAATTCTTGAAGTCCGCACGCAAGGGCTCAGTGGGTGTGTGCGGAAAGTGAAAAAGCAAGTGGTGCGCGAACTCACGCCAGCCGATTTCGGCGAGGAATTGCGACGAGCGCCAACGCTCGATGGGCAAGCCGCGCTTCGACGCCATTTGCCGCAAACCATGCCACACTTGGCGCGGGCTGATTTCGCCGAAGTGCAGGTGTGGCGACAAGCGTGACGTGCCAGTGACATCGGGGCGGTTGCGTTGGTCGGTGTAATCGTCGAACGCTTTGCTCAGGAAACGATTTAGGTTGGCGATCGCACCCGCCTCGCCCGGATGCCACGCGGCGCGCAGCCCGTCCGGCCAATTGAGTTTCGACTCAAGTTCCAGTTCATCAAGCGCGAGCGACTTCGGCCACTTCGACGGCAGGGGCAGATTTTTCGGCGCGGGCAATGGCTCGGCAGGGTCGGGTTTCGCGAGGCAGTGTTTCCAAAACGGCGTGAATACTTGGAACGGCTTCTGGCTCTGGTTCTGAATCGTCCAAGGCTCATGCAGCAGCGCGGCGTTGAAACTTTCGAAAGCCAGTCCATCGCCACTCAAGGCTTCCTTTAACTTGCGGTCGCGTGCCATGACGGCCGGCTCATAGCGGCGATTCCAGAAAACCGCATCCGCGTTGGTTTCCTTCACCAGGCCACGCAGCGTGTCGAGCGTCGGGCCGCGCCGGATAATGAGACGCGAGCCAATTTCACGCAGCCGTGAGTCGAGTGCCCGCAAAGATTGATGCAGCCACCAATTCGATGCGCCGCCAGGCTGCCACAGTGCTTCTTCTTCAGGGGCATGAACGAAAACCGGCACGACCTCACCGCGCTGGATGGCTGCCCGTAATGCAGGATTGTCAGCCAGACGTAAATCCTGACGAAACCAAACGATGGCTGTGGCGGGCTTCATGATGATTTGGTGAAGCGGTCTCTCAACGCCTCGGCGCGATACTGGAAAATCTTCTCCACGTCCGGGCGCACGAGCCAGCGGTGCGCGATGAAATCGAATGGCACGGCATAACGCACCACGTCGCGGGCCAGCGTGCCGCCATCGCGCGCCTCGAACGTGTGCTCGTGAATCCACTGGCGGTAAGGTCCGCGAATCTGCTCGTCCACGAAGCGATGCGGCGGCTGCCAGGCGTTGATGCGCGTGCGCCAGCGCAGCGGGATGCCATGCACGCGCAGCCTGTAATCAATCAGCGCCCCTGCGCGCATTGAGATGGGTGGCGGCGTAACGATGTGAAAGTGCAGCCACGGCGGCGTGAGGGCGTCGAGGTTGGCGGCATCAGCGAAGAACGAGAACAAATCCTCCGACGGCAGCGGCAACCACAGTTCAGTTTGGAATTCCCGGATTTTCATTTCGCGCCCATTTTCCCCGCAGCCCGCGCCAGGCCACGCAGCATCCCGGCGAACACGAGTTGGTGCAACGGCCACACGCCATACCAATACGCCAGCCCCCATAATCCTAGCGGATCAAACGTCGCCGTCTGGCGCAGCCGTGCCCCGTTTCCATCCGGTTGCACCTCGAATTCCAGCCACGCCCGGCCCGGCAGTTTCATCTCGGCCGCCAGTCGCAGCCGCTGGTCCGGTTGGATGGCTTCGACGCGCCAGCAATCCAACGTGTCGCCCACGCGCAGCCTCTCCGGATCACGGCGACCCCGGCGCATTCCCACCCCGCCCATGAGCAGGTCCAGCCAGCCGCGCAACGTCCACAGCCACGTCGCGTAATACCACCCCGTCTCGCCGCCGATGCGTTCGACTGCGGCAAACACTTTGGACGGCGACGCCGCGACATGCGCGGACCGCGAGTCCACCAGGCGGTTGCCAAATCGTGTGCCGCCCCACTGCCGGGGCGCTTTCGCGGCGGCTGACAAGGCGTCCGACCATCGCGTTTGCGCGAAGCTGGAATCTTCGTTTCGCAACGCGCACGCAATCGCCTCGCGCACGCCGACCGGCTTTATGGGAAAGAGGCGTTGCGCGGAATCGTCGCGCACCACGGTCGGATGGCGGAGGCTGTCCACCAACTTGCGACCCACGCGGGCATACAGCGGCGTCACCAGGCCCAGCCACAAACTCGACAGGCGCGGGGTCAGCAGTGGCACGGGAATCATCAACCGTCGCAGCCCGCGCTGCCGCGCGTATTCCCGCATCAGTTCGCCATAGGAAACCTGGTCTGGCCCGCCAATCCCGACAATGACGCCGCCATCCAGCTTGAGGGACAACGCCGCACGGAGAAAAGCCAGCACGTCGCCGATGGCGATGGGTTGCGCCGTCACCCGCACCCAGCGCGGCATCACCATCACCGGCAACCGCTCCACCAATGCCCAGATCATTTCGTAGGACAAACTGCCCGAGCCGATGATGATGGACGCCCGGAATTCGATCACCGGCACATCGTGCGCCCGCAATCGCTCTCCCACCTCATGCCGGCTGCGGAGGTGGGCCGATAAATCCGGCTCATCCTCGCCCAAGCCTCCGAGATAAATGATGCGCTGCACGCCGGCGGCCCGCGCAGCGACGGCGAAATTATCGGCGGCCAGACGATCCTGCGTTTCAAAATCGCCCGTCGCGCCCATCGAATGAACCAGAGATAACGCGGCTTCCACACCCTGCATGGCCGCCGACAGCGATGCCGCGTCGAGCAAGTCGCCTTGCACCACTTCGACGCCGGTCGGCACACGCGGCGACAAATGTTCCGGCTGCCGCGCCAGACACCGCACGCGCCAGCCATCCGCCACCAGCAACGGCAACAGCCTCCCGCCGACATAGCCGGTCGCGCCCGTCAGCAAGATGTGGCCAGGTTTGTCCATTTCAGGCACGGCTGCTTCGGTTGAAGTTCATTGCGTCAGTTGGTTTTCAGTTCCACCTGCCCCGACAGCAGACGAGGCAGCAGCAGGTCGCGCGTCCGGCGGAAGCAATGGATTTGCGACGGGACGCTCATTTTGTATTCTCTCCCTCCGTCCGCAGCATCACCTCGTTGCGCCGCAGGAAGGTTGGCGTCCACGGTGGGTCGAAATACCCATACACCGGGCCGCTCACCGCCGTCAGACGCTCCCGCTCCAGCCACGATTGCAACCGCACCAGTGTCTCTGCCTCGTGCTTCGCGTTCCGGCCGCCGCTGAAGCGCAGCACCGCGAACCGGCCCGCTGGCAGCTCACGCACCGTCAACGCGCCATCCGCCGGCTTGGGCACGCTGGCCTGCTTCAACTTCCCCGGCAGCACAAACGCCATCGTCAGGTTGGTGGAACCGCCGGACATGAAGACCGGCGTCGTCATGGCAATCTTCTGTTTCTCCTCGTTCGCGCCGGTGATGAACCGGAACAACCGCCTGAAACTACCGTCGCTGCCGTCCGGGTTGGCCATGGGCGTTTCCACCACTGCGAGCGCCGGATAATCCCGCAGCTCGAACTTCCCGTCCGATTGCACAACCTTGTAAAGTGCGGACTCGTAACCCGCGCGGGTGACCTGGCAACCCACGAGGAGCAAAAGTGCCGCCACTGCGAGAATGGAAAGCGCTACCCACATTTTCTTCACCGCGGCAGTGTAGCTGAACCGGCCGCTTCTGCGAATCAATTGGCCCGTGCGCAAGCCCCTCCCAATCGGCTGCGAGCGAGCCGGGGCTGGTGCGAAATGCGAAGTCCGAATGTCGAAGTTCAGTCCGTTCGCCAAACGAAATTCGGCTTTGGGCATTTCTTCGGCGCGCCGGTGACGCTGAACTCGCTGGCCAGCAGGAAATCATTGTTCGCCGGATCCTCCCAATCAAGGAGACGAACACGTCGAACGACCAATTCCTCGCCGAAGTGCGCGGCCTCACGCACAAGAACGTCGCCGCCGAACTCGAGAGAATCAGCTTCGGGATCAGCACTCACATTCGATGCCGGGCCAGCGCCGTGCGCTTTTCCAAAAGTGTGACCGCCCGCGATGAGCGCCACGGTCTCCTCGTCGTTCATCGCCAGGCGCATTGGTCCAGTTGGGTGTGCCGGTGCTGTGCGATTCCGTTTCCCGCGCCGTGCGAAGCTCGTCCTCGTTCACCACCAACCCGCCCTCGATGCGGGTAAAGTTTCCGGCCGCAACGCCACGGGGACTTGAACTTGGACGCGACAGGAATTGCGCCCCGCAAATACCAGCGGTCAGAACCAGCAGGAGTGAAGTGAGCGCCTTGCGGTCATGGACAGCAGCTAACGTCGGTCACCTTCGCGGCGGGGTTGGCGCTTGACCTCGAAAGTGCGACGGATGGTGCGCAGATCCTTCCAGACCGCCACAGTTTCTCCCGGGGTCCTTGGTGAGGTGCAAACGAACAGGTAGTTTCTCGCGGTGCCGGGCAGAGTCCATGATTGAATCTCGAAATGGAGCACCTGCGGCTTCCCCGTGACGAAGGGTTCAACCCAGTCGAGTTCGCCTCCGTATTGGGCGACCGGCGTCGAGGCCGGGAGTTGCTCTGGTGTCGCGCTGGCCTGCTTCGTCCGCTCCAGCTTGAAGGTGAACTTGCCGGTCTCAACCGTGCGGCCCTTGCTCTTCGAGGCCTATTTAGCCAGTCCCCGGTAGACCGGACGGGGCATGGTGGAGACGGAGCTGTTCGCCGCCACGTATCGAAGCTACGACCTGGCCACCGTGCGCTACCCGGTGCTGGAAATCACCGCGACGGTGGAGCCATTCGAGAACCGGCGCGGGTTCACGCTGCGCGTGCACCGGGCGGGCAAGCCCAGAGCCAAATGAAGCAGGCGATGAATCCTCCCAAGCGCTTGGGGCGCTCCATGCAATCGAAGTAATCTCACGGAGTGACCACGCGAAAGTAACGCCTCGCACCTGAACCGGCGGTGGGGTCTTCGAATTCCACTTCCGTGCTCGTGTTGGTCAGCAGGCCCAAGGGCTGCCACGACGTGAGGTTGGTGGAAACCTCCACCCGGTAAACCGGATGCCCATCCGTCGCAAAACGGAACCGAAACGGCTGGCCGGCAGTCGGCCGACTCAGTGGAGACAAGGAGCGCCGGAGCACCACCTCAATGAAATCACTCGTGGAGGTGCCAGCGGCGTTGGATACCAGAAACCTGTAGAATCCCAAGTTGGTGGAAGTCAACGCGGGCAGGGACAGGGTCGCATTGGTGGCTCCGAGGATGTCCACGCCGTTGCACTGCCATTGGAAGTGCAAAGGTCCCACCCCGTCAGCGCTGCCCGTCAGCGAGGCCGCCTCACCCAGCGCGGAAATCAACCTCGTTGAATCAGCCCGGACGACTGGACGCCCCTGCAGCACGACCCAGTCAGCCGGAGAGAAGGCGAGGGCGGCAACTCCGCGCTGGCTGGTAAGCGTGTCGAGGAAGCCGTATTGGTTGCTGCCCCAGCCTACCACCGTGCCGTCACTCTTCAGTGCCGCATTGGCTTCTGAGCTGGCAGCGATGGCGACCACGCTCGAGAGGCCGTAAGGCACCGTTGCCAAGCCTAAGTTTACACCGAAGCGTTCATTGGATCCCCAAACCACCACCGAGCCATCCCGTCGGAGGGCAAGTGTCTGACCGAAGCCAGCCGCGACGGCCACCACTTGGTGAGTCCGGCGGGGACATTGCACTGGCCGAGATCATTTCGACCCCATGCCACCACGGTTCCATCCGCCTTCACGGCCACGCTGTGGTAGCCCCCGGCGGCGATGGCGACCACCCCGTTCAACCCCTCGGGAACATAGGTCTCACCGTAACGGTCAAAATTGCCGTTCCAAGCAACGACGGAACCATCCCGTTTCAAGGCGAGGCAGTGGTAGAGCCCGGCCGCGATCGCGACCACATCGTTCAAACCTGGCGGAGCGCCGTTTGAGCCGAAATACTCGTAGAATGGGCCCCATACCACGACCACGCCATCGGCTCGCAAGGCCATGCGATGCACTCCCGCTGATATGGCAGTGACATTGGATAACCAGACAGGGGGCGCGTTCCTCGCGGCGTCAAGGCCTCCATAGGACGAAACCAATCCATTGCCATGAAGGAACAAGTTGAAATCGTTGCCGCAGGCGAGCCCCGCCACTGGTGACTGAACAGCGGATGGGTTGTTCAGGTTGTAACGGTTGTCACCCCACCCAATCGCCAGACCCGGGCCAAAGAATCGCCGCACCGTCAGGACAGCTCCGGCGGTGAAGACCGTGCTCCCGGCGGCGGTTGCGGCGGCCTCGTAAGTTCCCTCGTGAATCGCGCTAACTGCGTTGACAACACCATCACCCTGCCCGCGAGCTGGCTTCGCCGGGGCCCGACCACACCTATGGACGATGGCGGCGTGCGCCACGGACTGGTGCCCGCCGGACCCCAGGGACTGCTGCACGCGCAGTTGTTGAAGCTGATCGGCGAGGCCAAGGAAGTGATCCTGCTGGCGTCCTTCCTGATTGCGGATGAAAAGCTCGCCGCCGCCCTCGATCAGGCGCACGCCCGCGGGGTGAGGATCTACATGCTCAACGCCTCCGAGCAGCGGCTGCGCAGCTGCCCGCGGGAGGACGACGCCTTCACGGCCAGGATGGTGGACGACCACAAGCTGCTGCTCGACCGGCTGGCCGGCCGGGTGACGCTGCGTTCCGCCGAACATTTTCACGCGAAGTTCCTGGTGATCGATCCGCAAACCCCGCAGGCGGGCGGGCTGCTTTCCACCGCCAACTTCAACCGGGCGCTTCATGAGGGGATCGAGTTGGGAGTTGAACTGGGAGCGGAAGATTCCCAAGCGCTGGCTGGATTATTCAATCACGCCTTCTGGGGCGAGGCTGAACACGAATTGGTCGAGCCTGGCCGGCTGGCTGCCGTCGAGGCACGGCCGAAGCTCCCAACGATCCCTGAACCAAGAGCGATGGTTGCGACGACACGGGTGGACCATGGCCTGCGGCAGGAAGTGCTCCGCCTGCTGGCTGCGGCCCAGAAGGAGTTGCTGGTCAGCAGCTATGGGCTGGAGGAAGAACACGCATCGGTCGCGGCGCTCATTGCTGCCGCCGGGCGGGGAGTCCGGGTCACGGTGCTGACGCGCCCGCGCCCTGCGGTGAAGCAGGTTTGTGAGACGCTCGTCGCCCATGGCATCAGGGGGGTGGCCCATGAGCGGCTCCACGCCAAGGCGATCTGGTCCGATGGTGAGGGGTTGGTGATGACGGCCAACCTGGCGAGCCAGGGACTGGATGCCGGGTTCGAAGCCGGCATCAAGCTGCAGGGAGCCCAAGCGGCCGCGCTGGAGACAACCTTGCGCAGTTGGTGCGAGTGCTTTCCCTGGCAATTCCTTGCGCGCCCAAGCCTGCAGGGTGAGTTCAGCGAAATCTGTCCCGCTGACCAATCCATGAGGGACGGTGTGCGCCAGATGGTGGAGGAAGTGGTTCAGACCCTGCCTCCGATCACGGCGGCGGATGCCCTTGCCATGGAAGGAGCCAAGGAGCCCACGCTAAGATCAGAGTTCGCTGGTGACGAACGCGGGATCCCGCGGCGCATCCGATACGATTGGGAAGTTCGTCCGCCCCAACTGCCGCAGAAGGCGCGGGAGCGCAAGCGGGAGCATGCCGTGGAAAAACCTGGCAAGGACGGAGCAACCATCACCACCAAGGAGAAGGTTTCCTACGTGCCGCCGGTGTTTGAATGCGACGGGCGGACATATGTTCTCCTGCGCAGCGATGAAGAACGAGAGAGAGCGCAGCAACTCGCGGCGGAACTCGGGGCCATCGTGGTCGTAAAATAGGAGAAACCCATGAGTGACAAAGAGAACGTGATGGTCTGCTGGCATTCGGAAAGGCACGGGGTTGAGGTGCTGGCCAACGCGATCACCGCGCTGAATAACCTCGGCATCGGCCTGACGAAGGTGATCTACCTGCTCCAACCCCGGCAGGCAGGCAAGGCACCTGAAATGCTGGAAGGGATCCCCACTCAGCCCGTGCTCGTCCCGCTGCAGAACCCTACTTGTCACGAGGAGATCTACGCCGCGGTGCGCAGGCATGTGATCCCGCTCCTGCAGGGGGGCGCGCGATTCCATATCAATGTGTCGCCGGGGACGCCCGCGATGCACGCCGTCTGGCTGATCCTTCATGCGGGCGGCGCGTTGCCAACGGACACTCGCCTTTGGTCGTCCCAGTTTGAGCCTGAGAGCAAAAAGTGTCGGATTGACGAAGTGACGTTCCCGGTCACCACCTACCTGTCGGAGCTACGCAAGCTGGCTCGGACCCAGCCCGCCTTGGCCATCTATGAAGCGGAACCGGCATCGGTGGCACGGCGGGCGGCCTTCGATCGCCTGCACCGCTTTGCCGGATTTACCGGCGCGCCCTTGCTCCTGCTGGGTGAGCGGGGAACGGGCAAGACCCGGCTGGTCGAAACCTTCATCACAACGCTTAAGCAGAGGAAGCGGGTGGTGACCGTGCCTTGCGGCGGCCTGGATTCGTCGCTGGCGGAAAGCGCGCTCTTCGGGCATTCGCGGGGTGCGTTCACCGGGGCGGCGGTGAATCGGCCTGGCCATCTAAAGGAGGCGGATGGAGGAATCCTGTTCTTGGATGAGGTGCAGGATCTGCCGCAGACCGCGCAACGCAAGCTGGTGCGGACGCTGCAGGACCGTCAGCGCCGCTTTCGGCCGCTGGGGAGCGACCGGGAAATCTCCGTCGACTTCGAAATGGTCTGTGCCTCCAACCTCCCGCTTGCCGAACTACGCAACCGGCTGGACGCCGACTTCTTCGACCGTATCAGCCATCTCTGGGTAAACATTCCCCCTTTGCGCGAATGCCGTGCGGACCTGAAGGGCGACTGGCAGGCAGTCTGGCGGGAGCTCACCGGGGACGCGGCGCAGGAAACGCCGCCGCCCTGGTCGGAGGAATTGGAGCAGGCGCTTCAAGAACACCCCCCTGCCGGGCAACCTGCGTGACCTGCAACGCCTTGCGATGATGCTCATCGCGTGGCATGAGGATGATTCGGTGGATCGGGCATTGGCCGAATGGCGCAGTCTGGAGCCGCCGAGCGCGCCGACGAATGCGGAGTTCGGGAGTGGCAGCCGTCAGCAGCGCATCAAGGAGTTCAGTGCGAGCCTGGCCCGGTGGGCCAAGGAGCGCCACGGAACCTGGACGGCCGCAGCCCAAGCGATGGAGTGCGACGAACGAACGCTGCGCAAGGATGGAGTTCGCTGATGTCGCGCTGCTTCGCGGAGAGGCTCGACTGGCAAAGCCTCGTTGCATTCGCTCAGTGGCCCGGCAGACGGGGCGAGGCCCCTTCGCTGGCCGCATAATTCCTCCTGGCTAAATCTGTTGCATCTTCACCAAGCCCCCGCCCACCGGGAAGTGCACCCACACTTCGGCGAGCGTCATGCCGCTCGCACGCAGTGCCTGCGCATAGAGCGCGAGCTGCCCCGAGAACGTGAGCGCCTTTGCTGCCCACTGGTCGCGGCGGCCTTGGTAGGACTTGTGATCCACCAGCACCCAGCCGGTCGGAGTTTCCAAGAGCAGATCCATCACGCCGCTGACGCGCTGGCCGTTGGGCAGTGGGAAGCTGAACGGAGTCTCCACCAACACGCGCGAGGGCGAGAAGCGTTGGGCGAGGTCGGCGCGGAAACGATCCAAAATGGTGACGCCCAATTCATTTTAAGCAATTCGCGGACCACTCGAACGCCAAATGATCCGACTCAGCCTGCCCACCGCGTGCGGCAGGTGAACTAAGCTAACCTGGCGAGGAAAACACCCAATACATCACATATGAAAGCCATCGTTGAAGAGCTTACCGAAACCGTGGCCGGGCGCGCCACCCAGCGACCAAATTCGGCGGTCTGCGCTACAGCGCCGCCGGCCGGGGTGGCCGACGTATCTGGGGCACAAGGCGGCCCGCTGACCATCGAGGCGGCCCGCCAAAGGCCGCTGCTCTACTTCGTGTTCCTGTTTGCGGCCTCGAAGAAAAGCACCAAGCGCCGGCATCGCAGTCCCACGACACCCGCGAATGAAGAACGGTGGCTGCAGGCTGTGGCGCGTTGCTGGCCGGAGTTCTGCACCAAGGCCGTCGGCCAGCTGACTCACTTGGACATCCAGGCGATGTGCCGGGCGATCAGCGACGCCCGGCTCGGCCAAGGAAGGGAATACACCAACAATACCTATAACAACCATGTGCGTGCGGTTCTGCGGCTGGTGAAATTCCTCGCCCGGTCACCGCACTCCGTGTTGACCGAGACCGAGGCGAGCCAACTGTGCCTGGGAGCGGCGGGGGAGATGGCCGACGCCACCACCCACGAGCAGGATCTGCCGTCCCCGACGCAGGAAGACACGATGCTGGCCTACGTTCAGGCTCGGTGCGCCAACGGCCGCCAGCGCCTGGCCAGCTTCATCATGTTCCTGATCGTGTGGTTCTACGGCATCCGCAAGGTAATGGTTCATCGGGTAATGCAGCAAGACATCCAGCTTGACCAGAGCCGGATCACGTTTTCGTTCAACAAGCAGCGTGGGGGGAAGGTTTGGCGAATCACGTTCCCCATGCCCGCGATCTTGCGTGAGGCCCTGAAACGTTACCTTTCCGTTCATCCCGCCGATGGGGACCGCCCCGCGTTGAAGATTAAGTCCATCAACAAGCTGTTGAAGACCGCCGCCGCCGCCGCGGGGCTCCAGGAGTTCAATCACCGGACCTTCCGCAAGTTGTTCATCACCCGGGCGCTCCAGGCCGGGATCGAGGTGCCAGTCATTGCGGCGATCGATGGGCACCGCGATGGGGGTAAATCGATTCTCAACAACTATCATCAGCTGTGTCCGGACAAGATCGAGGAAAAGATATCGCTCCTGCTGGCCCGGCACGGAGTTGGTCCTCCTTGAGGATCTGCTCGATCCGCGCCTGATACGGCCCCAGCTTCTGCTTGGGCCGGGTTTTACGCTGCCGGTAGCCCGGCGGTTCACTGTGCGTCAGGATCTTCTGGAGCGTCTTCCAGTGCATCCCCGTCTCCCGGAGAATCGCCCGCTTGCTCACCTTGCCCGCTAACACCCGCTCCCGTATGTCGGTCCAGTCTTCCATAGTGCGATACATGCTTCATGGTTAATGAAGGTGCTGCACTTTTGGACCGCCGCGTCACATCCGTGACCCCGTCTCACTTTTCAACCGGCGTTTACA
>JBDKJY010000078.1:0-12924 GCA_039796295.1 Verrucomicrobiota bacterium | reverse complement strand
GCCCGGATGGGTCTCCGGGACGCCGCCGCACCCATTCCGGCACGGCAGACGCCCCGCCCGGCTCCCCTGCCGCCCATTCGGAGACGGCGGATGGCTTTTTCGGTCCCTAAAAATCGCCTCCGAACACACCCAACTCATTTCAGTTACGTAAGTTAAGAAAAACCTAACCCCGAGTCAAAATCATGGCAAACAACAGCCCTCCCGAAGCCTACGACCCCATCATCCAGCTCCTCGAAGACACCGCCGATGGTGCCCACACCCACGGAGCCGAGCTGGGCGTCACGCACAACAATGAGGCCAAAATCCGTCTCGACCTCACCGCCCTCGTCGGCACCCCCGCCGGCCCGGATAATGTCCCGCCCGCCGTTCCCGGCCTCAAAGCCCTCTGGAACTCCGCCCAAGCCGCCAAGAGCGCCCAGACCGCCGCCCTGCGCACCGTCCAGAGCAACAGCCGTTTCCTCGCCCGCACCTGCGTCCGCTCTCTCTTCCCCGTGCTCGGCGAAAACTGGAACGCGCAATGGCAGGACGCCGGCTTCACCGGCGGCTCCCTCGCCATCCCCGCCAACCCCCTCGCCACCCTGCAACAACTCCGCGCCTACTTCGCCGCCAACCCCGCCCGCGAGACCCCGAACATCCAGGGCATCGCCTGCACCGCCGCCGCTTGCGAGACCGCCGCCCAAGCCATCAGCACCGCCGCCTCCAACAGCCTCCAGAGCAACACCGACGCCGGCGAAGCCCACAAAGACTACCTCGCCGGCCTCAAAGCCGCCCGCACCCGCCTCACCAACCTCCGCGACGAACTCAGCCAGCTCATGCCCGAGGACGACGACCGCTGGTATGCCTTCGGCTTCGAGAAACCCTCCGACTCCGCCAGCCCCGAGACCCCGGAGAACCTCGTCTTCACTCCCGGTGCCCCCGGCAGCCGCACCTTCCTGGCCGATTGGGACGACGCCCGCCGCGCCGACAACTACCGCCTCCGCGCCGTGGTGAAAGCCACCGGCGTGCAAGTCTTCAACGAGATTGTGCAGGACAGCGACGGCATCATCACCCTCCCCGCCCTGCCCGCCGGCACCGAGCTGGACATCACCGTCACCGCCCGCAACGCCACCGGTGAAAGCCAGCCCACCGCCGCCATCACCGGCGTGCTGCCGTAAGCCTCCGGCCGCGCCCGGCCAGCTCGCCCCCTCCGCCGAAGCCGGCCGTAAGAACTCAGCAACTCCACGCTCGACAAAGCCGGTCTGAAGTGCCAGACAGGTTCCTCAGTTCTAGCCCACTCACCTGATCATGAAACTCCTTGGAATTACCGCTGCCGTGCTGGCGCTTTGGCTGGGCCTCACCGCCGAGTGTGCCGCGCAGAGCCTCTCGCGCTACGCGCCTGGCCTGAACTCCGACCTGCTGCTCCGGGTGAACGCCACGCGCGCCTACTCTTATAGCGCCCGGACCATCAGCGTGCTCGACTTCGGGGCCAATTACATGGTGACCAACACCACCCTCGTCACCGGTATCGACGTGGGCGGCTGGTGCCTGAGTGCGAGCGGCGACATCCTCGTGGCTGACAACGTGGGCCATGTCATCCGGCGCGTCACGCTGGCAGGCGGCAACACCGTGATCGCCGGCTCCGGCGCCCAGGGGACGCAGGACGGGCCGGCGCTGGGCGGCGGTGCCGCCAACGCGAACTTCCGCCAACCCGCCGGCATCGTGGAGCTGCCCAACGGCAACCTCCTCATCGCGGATACGGGCAACAATATGCTCCGCCTCTTCGACAGGACGGCCGGCACCGTGGATGTGATTGGCGGCTTGCCCGTCGGCGGCGGGCCTTCCGCCTCTTCCCGGTTGGATGGCACCCTCTACGTCACCCCCGGGGCGGTGGCGACTCCCGGCACCGCCCTCTTCGCCGCGCCGCGGCAGCTCTTCCGCCTCAACGATGGCCGCATCCTCATGGTGGAGGGCAATAACGTCCGCCAGATTGATGCCGCGCTCACCGATGTCAGTGTCTTCCCGAATTTCCCCGCGCTCAATGGCCCCTACTTCACCGTGGAGTCGGCGAACGCGCTGCTGGTGGCGGAGAGCGGCGCGCACACCATCTCGCGCCTCTTCCTGGCCAACCCCCAGAACCCCATCGTGCTGGCCGGCCTGCCCGGCACCGCCGGCGCACGGCAGGGCCCCGTCGCCCTCGCCACCTTGAGCGGTCCGCGGGCGGTGGTGTCCGGGCCGGGGGGAATCCTGGTCGTGGCCGACCGCGGGAACAGCCAACTCCGCCGCTTGGGGGCCAGCTTGGGCAATGGCCCCATCCTTCTGGCCAGCCTGACGAATGCGGTTTACGAGGTGGGCAACAGCCACACATGGAAGACGCTCGCGACCGGAGCCACCGGCTCAGGGGTGCCCTTGTATTACACCTACGCGCGCAACGGGACGCAGTTCGCGGCGGGGAGTGATTTGACCAACGTGGTCGTGTCCACGGACTTGAAGCGCACCGATGGCGGGGACTGGTCGGCCACGGTCTATGATGACTTCGACCAGACCGATATTCCCAACGCCCTCCTGACCATCACCGTCACGGACCCGCTGTTTGATTTCACCACCGTGGCCAGCAGCAGCCAGTTTAGCGGATTGGTCCCTGCCTTTTGGCTGCACCCCGATGGGAACACCCTCTACTTCGCCCAACCTTCGGACCACACCATCCAGATGCTGCAAATCAGCACCGGGGTGAAGACCAAGATTGCCGGCGTGCAGAGCTTCCCCGGCAGCACGGACGGCAGCGGCAACTCGGCCCGGTTCAATGCGCCGCAGGCGGTCTGGGGGGATGGCACGAACACTCTTTATGTGGCGGACACGGGCAACCACATCCTCCGCCGCATTCAACTCAGCACCCGCATCGTCTCCACCTTCTCCGGGGCGGCGGCCAACGGCAGCGGCTACGTCGATGATGTGGCGGGCTTTGCCCGGTTTGAGACGCCGGCTAGACTCCAGTTTGGCGCAGATGGGAACTTGTTCGTTATTGATGGGCCGAGAATTGTATCCGGGAGCAAGAACAATTCTACGCCTTTTTCAACACGTGTGCGGCGGATCAACGTGTTCGGGACGGTGGGGACATTCTTTAGCCCCAGCGGCCTCGATCAATTCGACATAGCACCCGATTTGAAATTGGTTTACGCAGAGCTCGGGCCGGTGGGCGACAGCGTGAAGTTAAAAGTCTTTGGGGGAATCCAGGTGGCTGGGAGCGGTAGCGGCAATCAAGAGGGAACCGGCCCCAACGCGCAGTTTGGCGCTATAGGAGTAGCTGTGGCTTACGGTTCTGGCATACCAGGCTATGGAGACGGCTTTCAGGCCTTGCATGACCGGTTCACCGCCGCAGATAATTTTCTGGTCGTAGACACCTTCAACCACTGCCTACGCCGGGTGCGGGCGACGAACGTCGTGACCACGCTGGCCGGCCAACCCGGCGTGAGCGGCGTGGCCAACGGTCCCGGCACGGATGCGAATGGCAATAGTGCCGCGCGCTTCAACACACCGATCTGGGCGCAGTTCGACCCGGCCGGAACGATCTTCGTGCTGGATGGCAACACCGCCGGCCAGCAAACGCTGCGCAAGGGCACCCGCGGCCCCCGCGTGAGCATCACCAGCCAGCCACAAAGCCAAGCCGTGGCGACCGGCAGCCTCCTGAATCTCAGCGTCGGGGTTACGGGCACGGGGCCTTTCGTTTACCAGTGGGCGCGCGACAATGTGAACCTGTTCGGTGAAACCGGCCCCACGCTCACCCTGCCCGCGCAGGCGGGCACCTACACCGTGATCGTGCGCAACACCTATGGGGCCGTGGTAAGCCAACCGGCCCTCGTGGCGGTGCTGAACCCGCCCTTCATCGTGCAGCACCCCGGGTCCGCCACTTTGGACCCCGGCGACCCCGTGGGTATGATCGTCGTGGCCGGTGGCAGTGCCCCGTTGAGCTATCAATGGTTCAAAGATGGCGTGCCGCTGCCGGGCGAAACCAATGACCTCTACGTCATCCTGGCTGCCGATAGCAGTTCGCAAGGCTTGTATCACGCCGTGGTGAGCAACCCGGTGGGCAGCCAGACCAGCCAGCCTGCCCAAATCCTGGTCGCCCTGCCCGTCACCATCTTGCAACCGCCGCCGAGTGCCCCAACCGTCGTCAACGAGGGGGGCAATTTCTCTCTGGCGGTAACCAACTTGGGTGGGTTGCCGCCTTTCTTCTTCCAGTGGTTCAAGGATGGGCAGGCGATCACGGCGGTTTCCACCAATGCCGCCTTGAACGTGACGAATACCACCCTCGCCGCCGCCGGTGGCTACTACGTCGTCATCACGAACTCGCTCGGCAGCGTCACGTCCAGTGTGATGACCGTGACCCTGTTGCCGAAGCCGCAGATCACCCAGCAACCCGTGGACGCGACCACCTATGACCAGGTCCCCACGCCCGTGATGTTCCAAGTGACGGCCACCGGGGCACCACCGCTGAGGTATCAGTGGGAAAAGAATCTGGTGGCCATCCCCGGCGCGACCAATGCCAGCGTGACCGTGTTGAGTCGCATGACCAATGCGGGGGCGTATCGCGTGCGCATCACCAACCTTCAGGGCCTGATCGTCAGCAGTAACGCACAACTGACCGTGCTCCCGTCCTCGCCGCCGGCCATCGTGACTCAGCCCCTCAGCCAGGCGGTGCCGGCGGGCACCAACGTGACCTTCTCGGTGACGGCCACCGGCACCCCCGCGCCGGGCTATCAATGGGTCTATGGCGGGGTGACCCTCACCGGGGCCACCAACGCGACGCTGACGCTGACCAACGTGGCGCTGGCGGAGACCGGCAATTACTTCGTGCAGGTGTTCAATGATTTCGGACTCGTCGCCAGCACGACGGCCACGCTCACGGTCCACGCGCCGCCCGCGTTCCTCACCGCCCCGCAAAGCCTAACCGTGACCCAGGGCGCAACGACGAACTTCACCGTGGAGGTCAGCGGCGTGCCGGCCCCGGTCTTCACATGGTTCAAGGACGGGGTGCGGCTGACGAACTCGTCGGGTTACTCGGCCGTGGACACGGCGAACTTGCTCGTGCTCGCCGCCCAAGGGGCGCAGGCGGGCAGCTACGTGTTGGTCGCCACCAACGTCGCCGGGGCCATCACCAGCGCGCCGGTGACGCTCACGGTGTTGCTCGCCCCGGTGTTCACCCTCCAGCCGACCAACGTGACGCTCACCCGCACGGACTACGCGGGGGACGTGCCCGTGACCTTGCGCGTGACCGCCACCGGCGCGGCTCCCCTGCTCTACCAATGGCGCTTCAACGGCGGCGATTTGCCCGGCGAGACCAACGCCGCGCTCGTGCTGACCAACGTCACGCGCCTGCACAACGGTCTTTATCAAGCCTTGGTGACGAACGTCGCCGGCAGCGTCACGAGCAGCAACGCCCTGGTCCGCGTGCGCGTCGCGCAGCGGGTGGAACCGCCGGTGATGGCCCCGGGCCAGCCGTTCCGCCTGCGCTTCTTGGATGACAACGGGGAGCTGCCCAGCCCGGCGGACCTAGCGAAACTCGAAGTCCAAGCCGCCGCCACGCTGCTGGGCACGAACACGGCCTGGGTGACGTTGACCAACGGCTTCACGGTGGTGAACGGAGCGCTCCAGTTCGCAGACCCAGCCAGCACGAACCTCGTGCGCCGCTACTACCGGGTGATTGAGCGGTAGCGGACTTGTCCAACCAAGCCGCCGCGATCACCTCGCGCCAAGGACGCTAAGGGCACAAAGCCGAAGGGAAATTGCTGCCAGCACCCGTGACGGTGGCCCACCCCACCGACTGAAGCGACCCCACTCTCAAGCCTTCTCCGTTGCGAGCTTCGCACCCTTCGCGTGCGGCAATTCCGCGCTCACGCCCGCCCGAAAGCCGCATCCACCGCCGCCACATAGGCATCGTATGTCGCCTGCTCATAGCAGACGAAGAGGACGAGCTTCAGGGAGAAATTCCGCTCCAACGCCGCGCGCGTCTCACGCACCGCGATGCGCGTGGCGCGGTCGAGGGGAAAACGATACGCGCCCGTGCTGATGGCGGGGAGGGCCACCACCGTGAGCTCGTGCTGCTCGACCAGCTCGAAGATGCTGCGATAGGTGCGGGCCAGCAGGTCTTCCTCGCCAGCCGTGCCGCCCTGCCAGATGGGACCGACGGCGTGGATGACGTGCTTGGCGGGGAGGTAGTAGCCCTTGGTGATGCGCGCGCTGCCGGTCGGGCAGCCGCCCAGCTTGCGACATTCCCAAACGAGGTGCGGACCAGCCTCGCGGTGGATCGCGCCGTCCACCCCCCCGCCGCCGAGCAAGGTCGTGTTCGCCGCGTTGACGATGGCGTCCACCGCCTGCTTCGTGATGTCGCCCTGAATGACTTTGACCCGGTGTAAAATGGCTTGCCTTTGACGCCTTCCCGCCAACGGGACGCGAGATTACTTCGCTCCACAGCCGATCAAGTGCCGGGAAAACCAAAACAGCCGCCCGTTACCGGGCGGCTGCAATCGGATGCGGCGAGCGGGACTACTTGGCCTTGGCCTTGGCCTTGGCCTGAACCTTCGCCTTGATCGCTTCCTTCTTGCGCTCGTTGTAACTGGCGCGACGCGCACGTTTCTGCACTTTGTTGGTTTGTCTGCCCATAACTTCTTTACTTTGCCGAACTGGTTTTGTTGGCTGGCAGAACCATGAAGTTCCGTTGGTTGCGTTACAACTCCTATTTACTCCTGCTGGTCGCGGCGGGCCTCACCGGGTGCGAAACCACGCAGCCCGGCGGCTCGGCCAAGGCCGCTCAGGGCGTCGCCACCTTGCATGTGCACTTGGAGACGCACCGCGATCCGCTCGGCCTGAGCCGGCAAATCACCATTGGTCCCGTTGGGAGCGAAAATCCGCAGACCTTCTTCATCACACCTCCCATGATCACCGAGGAGGCGCTTGTCGCCGCCCGCCTGTGGGAGGGCACCGGCGAGCAGTTCGCCATCCACCTGCAGTTTGACCGCGCTGGCCAGCGCTCGCTCGAGACGCTCTCCATGTCTTACCGGGGCAAGCGCCTGGCCCTCATGAGCCAGTTCCCCGAAGCGCGCTGGATCGGCACCGTGCGCATGGACCGCCGCATCGCCGACGGCGCGCTGCTCTTCCGCCCAGAAATCACGCGGGAAGAAGCGGTGAAACTGGTCCGCCTGCTGAACGGCACTGTGGCCAAGCTGAAGAAATATAAGGACTGATGCGCGCCCTGCCCTGCCTCGCCATCGCGCTCTGGGTGTTCGCCTCGCACGCCGCCGTCGGCCAGCCGTTCCAACTCCCCACCCCCAACCGCGCCCTCTTCGAACCGGGCGGGGAGGAAAAATTCTTCGCCCCCACGCCGGGTAAAACCTGGGTGGCCGGCACCTTCGGCTGCGTCCGCTCCGACGGCCACCAACTCCACGAGGGCATCGACATCCTCGCGACCCAACGCGACCGCAAAGGCGAGCCCACCGACCCCGTCACCGCCGCCACCGCCGGCACCGTCGCCTACGTCAACCGCAAGTCCGGCCTCTCCAACTACGGCAACTACATCATCCTCCGCCACCGCATCGAGGGCCTCGACGTCTGCACCCTCTACGCCCACCTCGCCAGCATCCGCGCCGATCTGTCGAAAGGCGACATAGTCAAAACCGGCGAGCCACTCGGCGTCATGGGGCGCACGACGAACACCAAGACCCGCATCGCCGTCGAGCGCGCACACCTGCACTTCGAAATCGCCCTTGTCGCCAGCGACCGCTACGCCGCCTGGCACGAGGCCGCGCTCAAAGGCATCCGCAACGACCACGGCAACTGGAACGGGCGCAACCTGCTGGGCTTGGACCCGCGCGCCCTCCTGCTCCGACAGCGCGCTGAAGGCGAGAAGTTCAGCCTGCTCCGCTTCATCCAGTCGCAGACCGAGCTGTGCCGCGTGCTGGTGAAGTCACCGGACTTCGCCTTTGCCAGCGCACACCGTCCCCTCCTGCGCGCCAACCCGGCGACGGGGAAGGAAGGCATCGGGGCCTATGAGGTGGTGCTGAACTTCAACGGAATCCCCTGCCAGCTCATCCCCCGTGCCCCGTCCGAGGTAAAAAGCTACAGCGCGAAGGTCCACCTGCTCTCCGTCAACGACGCGGAACAGAAACAGAACGGCTGCCGCAAATTCCTCGCGGTGAAATCCGGCAAGTGGGAGCTGACCGCCGACGCCCTCCACCACCTGGACTTGCTCGGCTATTGATCAAGCCCGATGCACGGAGGCGTCACTCCGCCAGCGCAGCGTCCATGCGCGCCAGCACGCGGTCGCGCCCGAGCACTTCCAGCAAGTGGTAGAGGCTCGGACCGCTGGACTTGCCCGTGCAGGCGAAGCGCGCGGGATGCACCAGCACGCCGTTCTTCACGCCGAGGGTTTTGGCGGTTTCCTTCAAGCTGGCTTCCAAGTTCGCCGCGCTGAACTCCACGAGTCCCGCGTAGGCCGCGCGCAGCTTCGCGAGCCGCTCGCGCGCCTCGCCGGTCAAGGCCGCCTTCGCCTCCGCGTCCAGCTCCAGCTTCTCGGTGAAGTAGAACCCACCGTAGCCCGGCAGCTCGGAGAACACGCGGACCTTGCCCATGCAGGTGGCCAGCGCGGCCCGCACGTAGCCCGTGGGGAACTGGTTCGTGTCCACCCCGGCGCGCGCGAGCGCGTGGACCGCCAGTTCGCAGAAACGGTCTGGGGCCATCGCGCGAAGATATTCGCCGTTCATCCACTTGAGCTTCTCGTGGTCGAAGCGCGCATTGCTGCGGAGAATTTGCGGCACGTCGAAGTTCGCGATGAGCTCCTGAACGGGAATCACTTCGCGACCGTCCTTCGCCGACCAGCCCAGCAGGCAGAGGTAATTCAGCACGGCCTCAGGCGCGTAACCGTTCTCCATGTAGTAGGTCAGCGCCGCGCCGTCGTCCCGCTTGGACATCTTCGAGCCGTCGGCATTAAGGATGAGCGGGATGTGCGCATACTTCGGCGGCTCCACGCCGAAGGCCTGGAAGAGCGCGACGTGTTTCGCCGTGTTGCTCAAGTGGTCTTCCCCCCGGATGACATGCGTGATGCCCATCTCCAAGTCGTCCACGACGTTCACGAAGTGGAACACCGGCGAGCCGTCCGAACGCTGGATGACGAAGTCCGGCTCCTGCTCCTCCCGGTCCGTCAGCGCCCGCGTCACGTCGCCCACGACGAGGTCGCGGATGAGCACCGGCTCGCGGGTCATCTTGAAGCGCACCGCACCTTCGCTCTCGTAAGCCAAGCCGCGCGAAAGCAACGCCTCGACGCGCCGCGTGTAGTTCTCCTTCCGTTGCGACTGGAAGTAAGGCCCGCGGTCGCCCTTGCTCGGCCCCGTGGCGTCGGCGGTGAGCGGACCCTCGTCCCAGTCCAGGCCCAGCCAGCGCAAACCGTCGAGGATGACGTTGACCGCCTCCTGCGAATTGCGCGCCGCGTCCGTGTCCTCGACGCGCAGGATGAACGTGCCGCCGGTGTGGCGGGCGTAAAGCCAGTTGAACAGCGCCGTGCGCGCGCCGCCGATGTGCAGGTAGCCGGTGGGACTGGGGGCAAAACGGACGCGGACGCTCATGGAGTTGGGGGTGGAAGGTAAACTGGTTTCGCTCAAACGGTGCCGAAGGATAGTTGGGCTCCGGTCCGCATGGCAAGCCGACTACCAAGGCTAAAGTCCGCAACGCGCCCGCGTGGAGGTCAGGCCACGCTGGCAAAGGCCACTGCGCCCTGCTGGTGGTCAAGCCCGGTCAGGCGGCTGGCGACATCGTAAGCATAGTGGGCGCTGATACCGTTGGCGTGCCGAGGGCGGGCGCGGGTTCGGGAGCGGGCGACGCGGTGAGGCTGGTCAAGGGCAGGCGGAGCGCCTCGGCGCAGAGAGTGATGACGTGCTTGATGTCGCGGGGGCCACCCAGCTTGTCGAACATGCGCTGCTTGTGCTCCTCCACCGTGCTTTCGCTGATGTCCATGAGCGCGGCCATTTCCTTGTTCCCCTTGCCCTGCCCCGCGAGCTCTACGATGCGCCGCTGCTGCCCGGAGAGCGCTTGCCACGCCGCGCCGGGGGGAGCGGCAGACCTGCTGCTTCAGAAACTCCCCGCGGTGCGTCGTCAGCACGAAGCGTCCGGCCAACAGCGCCTACGCATGGCCGGACAGGGCGACGAGGTTCTCCGGCTTGGTGGCAAACCCGTGTGTCCTGCCTGCCGGAACATCCGTTGCGCCTGCACCGTCGTCAGCCGCTCGTCCCACGTCCGCATCGGCACCGTGACCGTCTCGCGCAGCTTCGCCATGAACGCACGCACCTTCTCCGTCGCCGGCCCCATCGAGCCGTCCATGTTGCGCGGCATCCCCACGATGATTTGCACCGGCTGCAACTCGGCGAGAACCTGGTTGAACCGGGCGATGAAACCCTCCCACGGTTCCGCCGGGACGAACTCCAGCGGCCGGGCAATCATCCCCAGCTCATCGCTGACAGCGACGCCAACGCGAACGGTTCCGTGGTCAAGGGCAAGAATACGCACACCGAGATTGCCGCAAATGAACGGCAGGAGTGCAAAGCAATCCGCCGCGCCTTGATTCACTCCCTCACCCCACACCTCAACCGGGGGCAGGACCGGGCGTGAGTCCACGAGCGTCCTCTAAAAATAGGGCGTCGTCAGTAGCACCAGTCGCCCGTCGCAACAGAGTCCCGACTCCGGGGTCACCGGCTTCGATGAATCGGCATTCAGCGCGGCTTTACGGAACTTGGACAGCTTCAGCGACTTTCCCGCCAAGCCTTGTGCCAGTTCCAAGGGCCGGGCCGAATTGACCGGCACCAGACATCGCACCTCCGAGAAGAGAACTTCCCCCACCCAATACAAATCCCGACTATCCCGCCACTCCTCTGGCAACTCCTCCTCCTCCTCTTCGCCGTCCGCCGTCACCAGCCGGCTCAACTGCCGCACCTGCCAGAGCATGGATGCCTCACGCGTGAACCACGCACTCACCTCCACTTGGAACTTCCAGCCGTCCCGACCTAGAAACCGAATCATGCAGGCGTGGGTGTCGGGCCCCATCCACTGCGCGTTCCCGGGGCCGTGTGAATTCACCCGTATAACGGGCCCATTCCAAAACTTTTCCCCCGGCTCGAACACCTTCCCCTCGAACTCCCGCCAGTCCGTGCCCGCTGGCCAATGGCCGCACACATCCAGATAAAGGTGCTCCACGGACTCGTAAGGCGCGCGCATCGAGTCAAAACCCTCCGGCTGGAACGGCGCTTCAAAATGCCACCACAGCGGTCTGCCCGCCGTCGCCGGATGCTCCAGTTGAAAGCTCATCTCTGGCATGCGCCAGCCGGTGTCCCATTCCTGACCCTTGAATCTCATGACTGCACAGACAATTAGGCGGCCCACACCACCTGTCCACTCCGGCTTCGCTGACGCCCTTACACCGCCGTGTGGCTCACGTGATTGCTCTCCGGCCCATCGCCCTGAGCGTTGTGCCCCGCCACCCACAGCTCGTAAGTCACACCCACCGTCAACGGCCCCGAGCCGACCACCGACACCGTCGTGCCCGTGGAAGTCCCCGCCAGCTCCGGCTCCCCACCCGCCGCCTTCCGATACGCGCGCAACGTCGTCGCCCCCTCCGGCATTGCGGGCACCGACAGCGTCTTCGCCGCCGCATCGAACGTCGCCGCCCCCGGCGCACCCGGCACCGGCCCGGACGCCGCGCCCTTGTCCCGACGCGGCTGTTTGCCGATCTTCGCCAGCTCCGGCGTCTGGTCCTTGTCATCCGAGGCCGAGCAATAATGGAACCGCACGCGGTCATTGGCCGTTTCCAAGAGTTTCAGCGCCTTGTCCCGCAAGTCCGTCGCCGTCTGCGCCGTGCCGCCGGTGGCCGCCGTCTGGTGCTGGTTCACGATGACGAGCTGCGCCGCAATCAGGTCCAGCAGCGCCGTGGGATAACGATGCGCCGCGTTGGCAATGCCCGGCGTGGCATCCGCCGCCTGCCGTGCCAGCGACTCGATCCGCGCGTCCGTGAACTCGCCCAACTCCCCGCTCACCCAGCCGTAAGCCGTGAAGACTGCCGCCCGATCCGCCGCCGTGATGGCATAGCTGCCGATGCCCTTGATGAAGTTGTAGCCGTCGTGCAGCAGCACATTGAGGGTGTCCAGCGCCGTGCGGACGTTGATCTGCGCTCCAGCGCGACCGCCCTCGGTGATGAGCGTGGCGGCGTCCTTGGTGCGCAGGTCCGCCAGGCGCGTGACCACCAGCGTGCGCAGGTAGGTGGGCAGCTTGAACGTGTCCGTGGGCACGCGCCCGTCATCCACGTCCAAGATGAGTTCGGCGGTTTCGATTTCTGCGAGGGAGGCTTCGTTGGGCATGATGATTATCTCCTGAGTTTTGGATTTTTCTTCGGTGAACGTCCGCAAGCTAAGAATCCCTCCGCAGTCTGCAAGTGAAAACTTCGAGGCAGCACTTGCAAATCCGAACCGCCCCGCTATCCCTACGCCATGCCAATCAACCTGAAGTGGGGACGGGTTGCGCTGCTCGTCCTTCTCGTTGCCGCCGGAGGCCTCTGGTGGCTCAGCCGACCACCCTCCGAACCGCCGGTCCTGCAAACCAAGAAGCCGCCCCTCCCTCGGGCCTTCGCCTTGAGCAACGCTCCGACTGCCAATCTCAAGGCCGTTGCGACGCCCATGAGCGCCGTGACCAATCAGGCCATCAAGGAACTCATCTCCGCCGCCACTCAATTCCGCGCGGCAGGCGCCGCCCCACCAACCCCGGCTGGGAAGAAGTTCTACACCGCTGAGCGGCCGCGCAATTTCTTTTCTGTAAATTGATTGAGCATCAAACTGAGGGTGGGGTTTGGTTTGCCATGTTGAGGTAGATTTTTCCGGTTTCCCAGTCGTCGCTGGTCTCGGCCAGGAGGGCGGAGAT
>JBDKJY010000077.1:0-14355 GCA_039796295.1 Verrucomicrobiota bacterium | reverse complement strand
GGCAGTGTTTTTCGCGAGCAAACGACCTTCGGCGACCCGCGCAAAGCCGGCCTGCGGACGGGCACCATACGCGCCGCACGCCTCGTTCTCGTCGCTGTTTTCAGAGCGTGTCATGGACACCGTTGCTGGAAACACAGCGGAATCACCTTGGACAAATTCCCCTCAACTTGGGGTAATGGCGAATTCCTGCTGATGCGCACAACTTTTGAAGTCGAAGACATTGACTGCGATTCGTATCGCATCGCTATTTTGGCGAGACAAGGATTCCACGTCTATTTGAACGGACAAAAGATTCACACCTACATCTGGTGGCAGGACAAGCCGCAATACGGTTCCATCGTTCTCGGAAAAGAACAGATCAAGAATTTGAAGAAGGGGAAGAACGTATTGGCGGCCTATGCCAATGACCAATTTGACACTAAGTCCCCGGACCATTATGCAGCGATTGATGTGCGGATTGAGGGTATCACCAAAACAGACCAGGAAAAGTTCGACCTCGCGTTAGAGGAAGTCCTTTCGCCCAAAGACAGGGAGGCCCTCAAAGGCTCTTCCAATGGTGGCTACCACTATTTGGGCAGTGCAAAGATCTTTGCGCAGATGGGCAAGGCGTTTACAGAGGCCTTAATTGCATTACAGAAATAAGCTCAACTCCGCCGGGCTGAGAAAAACATCGCGCAGGTGAAAGGGATAGGCGGGGGCAACAGTGACGGGCGCGTCCTTGGTCGAAAGCCAGTCTAGAATCCGCTCGATGATGTCGTCGATGGCCTCGGCCGGAAGGCCGAGAGTGCCGAGGATTTTGCGCAGGAGGGGAAAGCGGTCCTTGGTGTCCATGTGGTCAGTGAGTGCTTTTCGAATGCTGCGGGGAGCTGGATAGCCTGACAAGCCTATCGGCGGCGAGGAAGTCCACCGTATCCAACCGGCGCCCCATCTAGGCGAGCGGCGAGCGGGGTGAGAAGCTTGGGTGGATGAAACGAAAAGCTTCTCGTCTGGCCGAAGTCGAAGTGGCCGGCTCCCTGAGTCGGTTGCCGCCCCCAAGTTTGCCCGCCGCCGGCTCGGGCACCACCTTCCTCGTGCAGTTGCCGCAGGGCGCGACAGTGGCGGTGCCGGCCGGGTTCGACGCGGAGGAAGTCCTCTTACTGCCGACCGTCGTGCGGGAGGCGTTGCGATGATCGTGTCCGGTCCGGCCACGCGCATCTTCCTGGCCCCCGGGCCGTCCGGCTCTACGTGAACTATTTTCAGCCTTCCTTCAAGCTGCGGGAGCGGATCCGCGTGGGGGCCAAAGTGAAGAAAGCATATCACCCGCCCGCCACGCCCTGCGACCGTTTGCTGGCGCACGAGGGAGTTGAGGAACAGGTCAAGACGGCGTTACGGACGCAACGGGATCAGTTGGACCCGGTGGAACTGCTGCATCGGATCCGGCAAGGACAGGCCGCGCTGGCGGCGTTGAGCACCGGGGAACCGAGCGAGGGACCGGATCGAAAAGACCTGGATCAATTTCTCGCCAGCCTGCCTGAGCTATGGCGAGAAGGGGAGGCGCGGCCCACGCATCGCAAGGGAGAGCCAAAAGCCCGCTACTGGCGGACGCGTGAGGACCCGTTCAAAGACGTTTGGACGGACATCTTGCTCTGGCTTCAGAAGGAGCCCGACAGCATTGCCAAGATGATCCTGCAAAAGCTGGATGAGAAATATCCGGGGCAGTTCGACAACAAGTTGCTGCGCACCCTCCAGCGACGGGTCGGCGAGTGGCGGCGGACGATGGCACGCCGGCTGGTCTTTGGCGGAGTGGCGGAGCGCAACGATGTGCAGGCCGTCGCGGCCACCGTCTCCGTTGCAGGGTAGGCCACGCTCCGGCTCGCTACGCTCGCCTCCGCGTGGCCTACCCTGCAGGTGTCTCAACCGCGTGAAACAACGCGCAGCGACCCAGGAAAAAGCAGCTTTTTATCGCCCCTCAACCTTGGTAACATTTTGAGATGAGGCAACGGATACGAAAGGAATAATTGGCGTTCACCACCCTTATGAAGAAACGAGTTTTGTGTCTGCTGTTCACCGGGTTTGAAGAGATCGAAACAGTCGCGCCGGTGGACTTGCTCCGGCGCGCGGGTGTCGAGGTCGTGGTGGCCTCGCTCACCGGTGAGAAGCTCGTGACCGGTCGCTGCCAGATCACCGTGCAAGCCGACGCGGCGCTGGCCGACGTGGTGGACCAGGACTTCGATCTGTTCCTCATCCCCGGCGGCCCCGGCATCAAGGCCGTGCGCGCCGACGGTCGTGCCGCGAAGCTCGCGCAAGCCTACGCGCAGGCGGGCAAACCCGTCGCCGCCATCTGCGCCGCACCCACCGTCCTGCTCGACGCGGGGCTGCTCACGGGCAAGCGCTTCACCTCGCACGTCGGTGTCCTCGCGGAGTTGCCGGAGTCGCAGGTGCAGGAGCGCGTGGTCGAAGACGGCAACCTCATCACGTCGCGCGGGGCGGCAACCTCGGTGGAGTTCGGCCTCGCGTTGGTGCGCCGCCTGTGCGGCGATGCCGCCGTTTCGGAAGTGTCCAAGGGCATCATGGCGTGACCACGGTCTCGCCCTTGGTCACGCGAGAATTCCCTTCACCACCTGACCATGCACGTCGGTCAGGCGATGGTGGCGGCCTTGGAACTTGAACGTCAGCCGCGTGTGGTCAATGCCGAGGCAGTGCAGCAACGTCGCGTGCAGGTCGTGAACATGCACCGGGTCGCTCGCGACGTTGTAGGAGTAATCGTCCGTCTCGCCGTAGGTCACGCCCGGACGGATGCCGCCGCCCGCGAGCCAGATCGTGAAGCAGCGCGGGTGATGGTCGCGACCGTAGTTCTCCTTCGTGAGCCGGCCTTGGCAATAGACGGTTCGCCCAAACTCTCCGCCCCACACGACAAGCGTGTCGTCGAGCAAGCCGCGTTGCTTCAAGTCCTGGATCAGCCCGGCGCTCGGCTGGTCGGTGTCGCGGCACTGGCCGGCGATTTGCGCGGGCAGCTTCAGGTGCTGGTCCCAGCCGCGATGGAAGAGCTGGATGAACCGCACACCGCGCTCCGCCAGCCGGCGCGCGAGCAGACAGTTCGCCGCGAACGTCCCCGGCTTGTGCGCCTCGGGGCCATAGAGGTCGAACGCACTCGCAGGTTCGCGTGACACGTCCGTCAGCTCCGGCACACTGGTCTGCATCCGATACGCCAGCTCGTATTGCGCGATGCGCGTGGCGATCTCGGGGTCGCCGTATTCCGCGAGCTGCATCTGATTCAACTTCGCCAAGTCGTCGAGCATCCGTCGGCGCGCTGCCGCGTCGAGGCCGTCGGGATTTGTGAGAAAAAGCACCGGATCGCTGGCGGAGCGGAACTTGATGCCCTGTTGCGTCGTTGGCAGAAAGCCGCTGCTCCACAGGCGGTCGTAGAGCGGTTGGTCCGTCGGGTTGCCCGTGCCGTTGGAGAGCAGCGTGACGAACGCCGGCAAGTCGCGGTTCATGCTGCCAAGCCCGTAACTGAGCCACGAGCCGATGCTCGGCCGGCCCGCGAGCTGCGCGCCGGTCTGGAAGAACGTGATGGCCGGGTCGTGGTTGATGGCCTCCGTGTGCAGCGTCTTGATGAAGCACAGCTCGTCCGCCACCCGCGCCGTGTGCGGCAGCAGCTCGCTCAACCACGCGCCGCCGCGCCCGTGCTGCGCGAAGCGGAAGCGCGTCGGCGCGATGGGAAAATGCTCCTGTGTCGCCGTCATGCCCGTGAGCCGCTGGCCTTGTCGAATCGAGTCCGGAAGGTCTGCGCCGTGCCGCGTGGCGAGCTGTGGCTTGTGATCGAACAAGTCCAGTTGCGAGGGCGCGCCAGACTGGAAGAGGTAGATGACGCGCTTGGCCTTGGCTGCAAAGTGCGGCAGGCCCGGCAGTCCGCCGATGGCAGGAGTGTCGAAGCCCGTTGCGGCAGACGACTCTTCGTTGAACAACGCGGCGAGCGCCGTCGCACCAAGCCCAACGCGTCCGAAGAAATGCCGGCGGTTGACGAGTAAGCCATGGTCGAGGAACGGGTTCATGCGCGCGGCTATTGTTTGGTGATGGCCTCGTCGAGATTCAGGATCAGACCCGCCAGCGCCGAGTAAGCCGCCAGCTCAATTGTGTCGAGCTTCGCGTCCCGGGGTGATTCGCCGACGTTGATGAGGCATTGCGCTGCGGCCGGGTTGGCGCGGAAGCGGAGGAGGTTTGCTTCCAAATTCTCACGCAGCACCGAGAGCTCGGACGGCTTTGGCTCGCGTGCGAGCACGAGGCGGAAAGCCAGCGGCACGCGCGCTTCCGGCGTCGTGGCTTCGCGCAGCACACGCTGCGCGAGACACCGCGCGGCCTCGACGAATGTCACGTCATTCATGAGCGCCAGCGCCTGCAACGGCGTGCTCGTCCGGCTCGGACGCACGGAGCAGGCCTCGCGGCCGGCGGCGTCGAAGGTCGTCATCGTCGGCTGCGGGCTGGTGCGCTTCCAGAAGGTGTAGAGGCTGCGTCGCCAGAGCTTGTCGCCTCGGTCTGGCTCGTAGTCGGTGCCGGTGAGTTCCTTCCACAATCCCTTGGGCTGATACGGCTTCACCGACGGCCCACCGATCTCGCCGACAAGCAGACCGCTTACGGCGAGCGCCTGGTCACGGATCATCTCAGCGGACAGCCGCACACGCGGCCCGTGCGCGAGCAGGCGGTTCTCCGGGTCACGCGCAAGCAGCTCAGGCGTCACGCGCGATGACTGACGGTAGGCCGCGCTCATGACCATCGTCTTGAGCAGCCGTTTCACGTCCCAGCCCGTGCGGACGAACTCCGTGGCCAGCCAGTCGAGCAACTCGGGATGGCTCGGTGGTTCGCCCTGCGAGCCGAAGTCCTCCGTGGTCTTCACCAGCCCCGTGCCGAAGAGCATCTGCCACTGGTGGTTCACCGCCACGCGTGCGGTGAGCGGGTTGGCGGGACTGACGAGCCACTGGGCAAGACCGAGCCGATTGCGCGCCGAGCCGGACGGCAGCGGCGGCAGGCTCGCGGGCACGCCCGGTGTCACCGGCTCGCCGTGCTTGTCATACTCGCCGCGCTTCAGCACGAACGTCTCGCGATGCTTTGCCATCTCCTCCATCACCATCACGGTGGGCAGACTCTCGACGAACTTCGCGCGCTGCTCGCGCAACGCGGCGGCAGTTGCTTGCGCCTCGCGTTGCGCTGCCGGCGCGTTCTCCGAGAGGAAGCTGGAGCGCAGCTTCGCCGCTTGCGGCGAGGTGCGTTTCGCGGCGGGGATCGCGGCCAGCTCCGTCACGGTTTCCGGCGTGGCCACGATGCCGGCTTCCTCGGCCGTCAGCGCGCGGGCATAGACGCGCACGTCGCTGACGAGCCCGAGGAAGCGGTCGCCCGGCGCGCCGCCCGAGCCGATGCGCAGTGGCTGTTTCGTCTGGAAGCTTTGGTTCAGCTCATCGAGCAGCACGCGCAACTTCTGAGGCTGGCCGTTCACGAACACCTTCACGCCCGCAGCCAGACGCGAGCCGTCATAGACAACCGTCACATGCTGCCAGCGATCGAGCGCGATCGCAGATTCGGTCTCGACGCGCATCGCGTCGTCGAGCCAGCGCTTGGTGAGATGGACCTGGAGGCGACCGGCCTTGAGATGGACGCTGTAGCCCTCGGAGTCGGAGGCGAAGCCGGAGTCCTCCGTCTGCTCGGCCATGCGCGAGAGGATCGCGCCGCCATTCGTGCCGCGCGGCTGAATCCACGCGGCCAGCGTGAACTTGTCGAAGAAGCCGAAGTTCCCCACATCGCCGCAGTTGATAAACCGCTTCCCGTCCAGCACCGCAGCAGAGCCGCCTTGGCCGGACGCGAAGAGTTGCTCACCACTTTCAAACTTCGCCGGCGGGTTAGTGCCGAACGCATCCGCTAGTTTGCCGGCCAGCTCAAAGCGTGCGAGTAAACCGTTCGTCACCGTCCACAGCAGCGCGGGCGCGGTGGCGAGAGTCCTCTCCCACGCCGTTTGCGCGGCGGCGATTTTCGGCTCCAGCCCGCGCAGACGCGTCTCGGCGGCGGCGAGTTGCTGATCGAGTGTCGCGAGCTCCTTCGACTGCGCGTCCGTCGGCGCGGTGAGGACCGGTGGCGAGTTGCCAATCTTCACGGCGCGGCCTTTCTCCGGGACGTTGTTGAAGAAGGCGAAGAGTTGGTAGAACTCGCGCTGTGTCACGGGGTCGTATTTGTGGTCGTGGCAGCGGCCGCAGCCCACGGTCAGGCCGAGCCACACAGTCGCCGTCGTGTCCACGCGGTCCACGACATACTCGACCGCATATTCCTCGGGCACGATGCCGCCCTCGGCGTTGCCGCGATGGTTGCGGTTGAAGCCCGTGGCAATCTTCTGGGACAGCTTCGCCTTCGGCAGCAGATCGCCCGCGAGCTGCTCGATGGTGAATTGGTCGAAGGGCAGATTGCGGTTGTAGGCGTCAATCACCCAGTCGCGCCAGCGCCACATGGATCGGTCGCCGTCGCTCTGGTAGCCGCTGGTGTCCGCGTAACGAGCCGCATCAAGCCAGCGGCTCGCCATGCGCTCGCCGTAGCGTGGCGAGGCGAGCAGGCGGTCCACCACGCGCTCGTAGGCTTGCGCAGACGTGTCGGCGAGAAATGCGTCCGCCTCGGCCAGCGTCGGCGGCAGCCCGGTCAGGTCGAGCGACACGCGGCGGATGAGGGAGGTGCGGTCCGCCTCGGGCGAAGGCATCAGGCCTTCGCGCTCCAGCCGGGCGAGGATGAAGGCGTCTATCGCGTTCGAGTGTTCAGTTTTCAGTGAGTCAGTATTCAGTGTGGCGCTCGAACCTCGATTCCCCGACTGAACACTGAACACTGAATACTGCTTACTTGCCTTCGGCACCGTCGGCCTCTTCGGCGCGATGAACGCCCAGTGCGTCTGCCACTTCGCGCCTTGCTCGATCCAGCGGCGCACCAGCTCGACTTGCTGCGGCGTGAGCTGGCGGCCGGCCTTGGCGGGCGGCATGCGGTCGTCGGCATCGCTCGTCGTGATGCGACGGAAGAGTTCGCTCTTCGCAGGCTGGCCGGGGACGATCGGGAAATGTTCACCGAGCTTTGCTTTCGCGCTGGCCTCAAGGTCGAGGCGGAGATCCGCTTTGCGCTTGGCCTTGTCCGGGCCGTGGCACTGGAAACAGGTGTCCGAGAGGATCGGGCGGATGTCGCGGTTAAACTCGATCGGGGCAGAAACTGTCGGCCCGGCGGCGTGGAGCGGAGCCAGGGGAAGCAGCAGCAAAGCGGCGAGGGCGGGCCGTCGGAGCATTCAGAGGTAGAGGCTGTGCGGTGGGTGAATATTCACGCGGCACGCAGACCGCGGCGGCGACTTCTCCGGCAATATCAGCGCGCCGGGATTCGTCTGAACTCCTTGACCGCCTCCTCGTATTTGCGGCCCGGCTTCAGGAGGAATCGGGCGGCGAGGAAGGCGTCACTTGTCTCGCTGCCCGGCATCGCCATCTGCTCGCTCACCGGCGGCATCGCATCCCATGAGTTGAAGACGTGCGCGACTCCGTGTCGGTGGAGCATGGCGAAGTATTCGGGCTGCAACCAGTGACGGTTCCGCAGCTCAACGCCATAGCGCCACCCGGTGGGCAACTTGCCGAGGAACACATCGAGGTCCGCCGTAAAGTCCCGGCCATGCTCGTAGTCCGTCGGGTAGAACCGCGAGAACTCGAAGATGAGCAGGCCGACCTTGGGCCGCACCGTTTCGCACGGCGCGAGGAAAGCTCGCTGGAACAGGTCCGCGTCGAGGAAATGCTGGTTGGGCTGGCCGGCCCGGATGCCGAAGCGGGGCAGATTGGGAAACCGCTTGAGCGTGATGTCGTCGGTGACCTTGAACGTGAACCGGAAGTCGTCGGGCACCTGCGCGGCGAGGCCGGCCAGATACTTCTCGGAGGGAAACTGGTAGTAGGCGGCATCCACGCACACGGTCTTGAACACCTCGGCATACTCGGCCAGGCAGGTCCGCTCGAACCGCGCCTCCGCGAACTTGCCGCGATAATGGTAGCGCTGCTCGTCGTAGATCAGTCCCGTCCAGCCGGCGTATTTCCAGCTCGACGTGCCGATGTAGATGCCGCTGGCCGCGAGACGTTGAACTGCGGATTGCAGCTTGGACTTGAAGTTTTGCCCGGCGTCTGGGAATAGGTCAGCCATCGCCCCGTTTCTACCATCCACGATGCCGCACCGCCACCCTCCGGTTCTGGCTGCCTGGATGCCGCGCACTGGTTTCACGCAGGCCGGATCGCCCCGGAAGTTGTTGTTGAAAGTGCCGTCAGCTTTCTAGCACTTGTCATCGTCGGCTGCGAATTGTCACGCCACGCCGCTTCAGTATCGCGGTGATTCTCTTTCGGTCGCTGCCCGCCAATGCTGTGATTTGCACGAGCGTGCTCCCTGCCGCGTAAAGCTCCACCATCTGCTCCGGCGGGATTTTGACTCGCTCCGTGTCGGCCAGTCGTGTCGCGCCGCGTCCCCGCAGCTTCAGTCCGCGCCGGTGGAGGATGTTCGCCACCCGGGCAAGATTGATTTCGGCGGCGGCGGCGATTTGCGATAGGGTGTTGCCTGCCTCGTAGGATGCCTGCATCGCCTCCGCCGTGATCTGCGGCTTCACTCCGCGCTGGATGTTCAGTTCCTTCGCCGTCCTGATGGTCACCCCGTCGCGCCGGAGAATCCGCCGGATGACATCCCGCGAGCAGCCCGCTTGCGCCGCGATTTTATCGAGGCTGCTGCCGTTCCGGTAGAGCGACGTGATCTGTTCCTCCGAGATGTGCAACTGCGCTAGCTTGCGCCGCAGCCCCACACCCTGATCCGTCAGGATGCGACGGATCACCGGCGCGTTGCTGCCTGCCGCGATGGCCAGTGACTCCAAGGTCGCGCCCGCCCGGTAGCGCCGGGCCACGGTCTGGTCGGAGATTTTCCGGCTTTGCTCTGGATGCCGCGTTGCCTCGGCTCGCCCGCGCATGGGCACCTGCTGATCCCGCAGCATTCGCTTTGCCTGCTTCCGGCTGACTCCGGCTTTCGCCGCGACGCGCTCCAGCCCCGCTCCGGCGGCGTAAAGCGCCGCGGCACTTTCCGCCGACACGGACGGCGGACTAAAATCATCCCCGCGATCACCCGCCCGCCCGCGCAGCTTCACCCCGAGCTTGAGCAACACCGTCCGCACCTGCCACACGGTGCAGACCACCGCAGCCGCGACCTCCTCGATCGCGTGTCCGGCACGGTATAGCCGCACCACCTCACTAGGGTCGGCCACGAGTTCGCTTGGCTCTGCGCTGGGCTGGCCACTCCGCCCCCGCAGCTTCACCCCGCGCTTGAGCAGCAGCGTGCGGACATCTCCCGCGAGACACCCAGGGTCTTCGCCAGTGACTGCACCGTCGCCCCCTGCACGTAAAGCTGCTCGATCATCTCCGGGGGAAACTGCCGGTCTTCCAGCCGGCCCTGTGCAGTCCCCAACGGCGGACGCAACTCCTCCCCGAGCGCGACGAGAATCGCCCGAATTTCCGGGAGCTTGATCCCCGCAGCCGCTGCCAAATCTCCCGCGCTCTCCCCTGCCCGGTAGCGGCTGGCGATCGTCTCCGGCGGCAGCTGCGGCCCTTGCTTGGGCGGTCGAGATCGGATCGCCACTCCCAGCTCCCGCAGCAGCTTCACCGCCCGGGTCGAAGGCACGCCCGCCTGCGCCGCCACCTTCTCAATGCTGGCCCCGGCGCGGTAGAGCTCCGCCATGCGCTGCGTTGGGATCGCCAGTTGCGCGACGGGAAAGGGCAGCCGTTCATGCCGGCCCCGCAGCTTCACCCCCGCCCGCTGAAGCGCTGTTTGAACCCGGCTCAACCCCAAGCCCGTCGCCGCGCTGACCTTGGGCATGCTCATCCCGCTCAGATATAGCTCCGCGACGCGGGCGTCTGAGATGCGCTGTCGGGACTTGCTGTTCATGTGCGCTCACCTCGGGTGCGTTCGCTCACGGCCACCCGATTTGCAATTCGTCATCTGACCTGGACTGCGATGGTGCGGCAGAACCGGCACTGCCAGTGCTCCCATCGGAGCACGCGGTTACTTCGCAGCCTTGGCCTTGGCAGCGCTGACCTTCGCCCAACGCTTCTTCGCGCCGGCAATCATCCTGGCCTTCGCCTCGGGGCTGATAATCCTCTTGGTCTTCTTCCCGGCAGGAGCAGCAGCAGGAGCAGCGACAGAACCATCCTTGCCCTTCTTCTTTGCCCAGCGAGCGTGATGAGCCGCCCGCATCTTGGCCTTGGTTGCCTCGCTCATGGTTCGCTTGGCTTTCTTCGGCGTGGGGGCCGGCGCGGGAGCCGGGACCGAAACTGCCGTGCCCTTCTTCGTGGCCCACCTGGCTTTCTGCGCGGCCGCCATCCTCGCCTTGGTTGTGGCACTGAAGGTCCGCTTCTCCGGGGTAGTTGTCGTTGCAGGTGACGACGGGGCGGATGGAGCGGCTGCCGGCACGGAATCATTCTGACCGAGCGCCTTGGAAATCGCACCGAGCCGGGACTCAAGTTTCGCCTTCTCGTTCAGGAGGGCGGTTCGGAGGGCGATATACTTGTTGATGTCAGGTTTCATGGTACGAGGGTGGGGACCAGCGGCTATCAATACAAGACTCGGGGGAAGTCACGTTGACCGGCCGGCCTGGATTGAACATTCACTGCCGCAATCAGTCGGAGTCTGCCTATGAAGGTAAAGCCCCGTATCTCCCAGCCTGCGTTTGAACAGGGTCAAGTCTGGCGGATGGAGGGCGTGACCTGCCACATCGGCCCTGTGGGCAAGACTCTGGTCACCTACAAGCTGCTCAAGGACAATGTCGTCCGGGCTCCCAACTCGCTGGGCAACCAGATCGTTCTGGCGAAGCATTTGCAGGCGAAGCAAGCGGTGCTGATGCGGGGATAGCCGGGTCAATTAGATCCGGGGCAGGAGTATCGCCAACTCACGCAGAGCGACCATTCGGCAGCCCGGCTTCCTTTGCTCAATCATCCCAATCCTTCGCCCCCGCCGTCACCGCCCACGCGGGATACGGTGCTGCGCTGCCCTTCATCGCGTGCCAGAGGATGCGGTTGAGCAGGTCCTCGGGGCATTTGTCCACCTCCTTGAAATTCATCCTGGCGGACGCGTGGGCATGTTCGCGCAGGAGCCGGTCGTTCAGCGCCTGCGGCGCGGGATTCATCTGATCCAGCGGCACGTTGGTGGCCACGCTGGCGAACGGCCTGAAATCCGGCGTCTCCATGAAGCAGTCAAACATCGGCGTGGCCGTCGCATCGAACTGGTTCATCGGCGGCAGACCAAGGATCTGCTCCATCGTGCGGATCAGGCTCGTGGTGTTGTATTGCGTGCTGACCACGGCACCGCGCTTCGTGTAGGGGCTGATGCAATACGCCGTGGTGCGGTAGCCGCTCACATGGTCGAAGCCGGCCTGCGGGTCGTCCTCAATCGCGAAGATGGCCGTCTCCTTCCAAAACTTGCTCCGGCTGATCGCCTCGACAATCCGCCCGAACGCGAGGTCATTGTCCGCCACGCACGCCGCCGGTGTGGGCGAACCGGCGGACGTGCCACTCGTGTGGTCGTTCGGCAGGCAGATGATCACGAGGTTGGGAAACTTCCCGTTGGCCTCGAACTGTTTCAACTCGTTGATGAAGTAGTCGGCGCGAAACTGGTCGGGCACGGTCATGTCCCAGCCCACCGTGTTCGTCGCAAGATGGTGTGTGAGCGACTTCACCGCCGGCGTGCTGCCGAAGATCACCTCGCCCTTGCGGTCCTGATATTCCTTCCAGCAGTCCGTCCACTTCGGCGAGCCTTTGCGTTTCGTGTCGGCCCAGCGCACGGCGGGCAGCGCGAACTCGCCGTAGTCGCGCAGGGTCTTACCGTGCCTGAGCGCGTTGTCCCAGAGGAAGCCCGTGGGCGCATACGCCAGCGCGTCCATCTCATCCTCGCCCATGCCGTCGGGATAGCTGCGCGGGAAGCCGGCAAACGACTTCTCCATGTAATCCGTCGCGAAGGCCGTCGTGCTCCACTGATGCCCGTCCGCGCTCAGGATGCCGCTGCAATACGTGTTGTCCAGCAGCACGAACTCCCGCGCCAGCTTGTGTTGGTTGGGCGTGATGCGGTCGGGGAAGATGCACAGGCCGGGGTCGCCGTTTCCGGGCTTCATGTCACCGAACACCTGATCGTAAGTGCGGTTCTCCTTGATGATATAGACGACGTGTTTGAACACGCTGGGCTCGCCGATGCGCTCGGGCACGGGACGCGCAGGCTGGCCGGGCCGCGCCGGGAGCTTCGTGAACGCGATCTGCTCCCGGCGGTAGTTCCGCCACACGATGCTGGAAAGCCCGGGCAGGGCCTTCCTCGGCGGCACCGGCACCAGCGAGAGCGAGCCGTGATACTGGTGCGAGTTGAAGCCGGGCTTGCCCGTCTGTTTCTCCGTCTTCGTCACGTCGCTGATGCCCTTGATGTTGGCGACGCAGAGCTGGTTGCGCCCGGCGTGAAAGGTGATGGCTCCCGGAAACCACCCGACCGGAATCAACCCCAGCAGCTTGGAACTCCCGGGCTTGAACTCCACCACCCCGATGGCGTTCTGCGTGCCATTCGCGACGTAGAGCGTCCGGCCTTTCGCGTCGAAGGCCAGCGCGTTGGGTGACGCCCCGAAGATGTCCGCCGGGCTTTGTTTCACCCAGATGGTCTCGACGACCTTGTCCGTGGCCGTGTCGATCACGCTGAGGTTGTCGCTCGCCGCGTTCGCGCACACGACGTGCCGGTAGTCCGGTGTGACCGCGAGCGCGGACGCGTGCCGATGCACGAGCACCTCGTCACGCACCTTGCCTGAAGCCAGGTCAATCACCGTCACCGAGCCTTCGTTCGCGACGTGCGTCACCGGGTCCACGCGCACCTCCGTGCCACGGCCGGCCGGCCCGGTGACATCGCCGGGCTGCGGACGCCGCCCGCCCCAGTTGCTCACGTAGGCCTTCCCCGCCGCGAGCGCGACATCGTAAGGCGCCACGCCCACCTCAAACGTGCGCAGCAGCCTGCCGCTCGCCGCGTCGAACTCGCCCAGCCGGTTCGAGAGGTTGAAGGCGACGTAGAGCCGGGTGCCATCGAGCGAGACCACCAGCCCGGCGGAGATTTCCTCCTTGCGCCGCGGCGCGTTGGCGGGCGGCAGCGGAATCGAGTGCGACCCCGTGACCTTCTCATCCGGCGCGACGTGAAAGACCTTCACGCTGCCATTGACGTTCGCGAGATAGATGCGTTTGCCGTCGGGCGAGAAGACCAGGCCGGTGAAGCTCACCTGTCCCTTGGCGTCGGGCTGGAGAATGTTCGGTGAGACCACCTCCGGCTGCGGCTCGTTCTGCTTTTCGGAGGGCAGCGCCACGCGCTGAAGGATCTTCCCCGTGACCGGGTCCACCACAACCAGTATGCTCGTCTTCCCCGCCGTGACCAGCAGCCGCCCATTGGGACTGAGCGCAATCGCCTGCGGCCGCATCCCCGGCAGGCTCACCTGGAGCCCCGCCGGCGTGACGACCTGGTTCACCGGCGTCACCGTGCGATTGGTCGCCACGCGCCCCACCCGCTCGCTCGAACCGGGAGGCTGGCTGGTCGCCGCCTCCGCAGCGACGAGACTGGCCAGCATGAGTCCCAGCGCGACCGGCACGAAGTTCAACCGGGGGTGACTCGGAGGTTTCGCGGCTGCGTGTCTGGGGTGCCATCGCGTTTCGTTAGGGTTCACTTAGGAATGTTGAACCGGTCGCAGCCGGCGTCAATCACCCAACCGCCAGCTATTTCGACCACCGGCTCACTCGCTCACCTCGGCCCGCACCACGACGAAGCCCTCCCAGTCATGCTCGCTTCGAAAGGCGCTGCCGGCGTCGCCGGGGCTGTCGTTGCTGTGCTGAACTGCAAGTCACAGCGGCTTCAATCCGCCAAGCCAAACTCAAGTTGCGCAACATCCCGGCGCGGGGCGCGGATGTGATGGCTCGGCTCAATCCTCACTCGCAGCGCACACCGCTTCGCCCGCACTACCACAAAACCTTCACGCCCATCCTCGCGTCATCTACGAGGTGAACATCACGAGGGACGGCACGGAGCGCTACTTCAGCGTCAGCGAGGAGGGCAAGCTGCTCACCTTGCAGGTGCGGCTGGACGAGACGCCGGCCGCCATCCCGAAGACCATCCAGGATCACCTCGGCACCGACCAGCTCGGCCAGGTCAACCGCACGGAGGAACACGGTGAGTTTAGCTACGAGGTGGAAATCAAACACGGCAGCGGGACGCAGGCGCTCACGGTGTCGCCATCGGGAAAGCTGCTGACCCTCCAGGTCGAACTCGCCGACACCCCGGACGTGGTGCAACGCGCGA
>JBDKJY010000076.1:0-14921 GCA_039796295.1 Verrucomicrobiota bacterium | reverse complement strand
CGTGAAGACCCGCGTCGCGCGTTATCACAATGTCTATGGGCCCGAAGGCACGTGGGACGGTGGCCGTGAGAAAGCCCCCGCCGCCGTGTGCCGCAAGGTGATCGCCGCCAAGCTCTCCGGGAAGCACGCGATCGAGATTTGGGGCGACGGCAACCAGACGCGCTCGTTCATGTATATCGACGATTGCGTCAAGGGGACGCAGATGCTGACCCACAGCGATTACGTGGAGCCGATCAACATTGGCAGCTCGGAGAAGGTGACCATCAACCAACTGGTGGACCTCGCCGAGTCCATCGCGGGCGTGAAGCTACAGCGCCACTATAAGCTGGATGCGCCCAAGGGTGTGAACGGCCGCAACTCCGACAACGCGCTGATCCAACGGGTGTTCGGCTGGGAGCCGAGCATCTCGCTGCGCACGGGCTTGGAGCAGACCTACGCGTGGATTTACGACCAGATGGTCTCCCAGGCGAAATCGAAGTAAGCCGCTGTTGACGCCAGTTTCCCCGCCTTGGGCTGGTGGTTTCCATCATGCGTATCCTGCTGCTCAACCAGTGCTTCCACCCGGACGTGGCGTCCACCGCCCAGCACCTGTCGGACTTCGCCGTCGGACTGGTCGAGCGCGGGCATCACGTCACCGTCGTTGCCAGTCAGCGCGCCTACGACAAGCCAACGCAGCGTTTCCCTCGGCGCGAGACGTGGCGCGGCGTGGCGATTGAGCGGCTGCCGGCGACTGGCTTTGGCAAGGCTGCGCTCTGGCGGCGGGCGGCGGACTTTGGATCGTTCAGCGCCGCGACCACGCTGCGCCTGCTGACGATGCCGCGCTACGACGCCGTCGTGGCACTCACCTCGCCCCCGCTGGTCTCGTATCTCGCCGCGTGGTTCTGCCGACTGCGGGGCGCGAAGCTCTTCTACTGGGTGATGGACATGAACCCGGACGAAGCCGTCGCCGCCGGCTGGCTGCGCGCTGGGAGCCTGCCGACGCGCGCGCTCGAGGTGATGTCCCGCTTCAGCCTCCGGCAGTCGCACCGCATCATCGCGCTGGACCGTTACATGAAGGACCGCATCGTGGCGAAGGGCATTCCCGCCGAGCGCGTCGTCGTCATCCCGCCCTGGGCGCACGATGAAGCGGTTCACTTCGATGCCGAGGGTCGGGCGAAGTTCCGCGCCGCGCACGGGCTGACGGACAAGTTCGTTGTGATGTATTCCGGCAACCACAGCCCCGTGCATCCGCTCACCACGCTCATGGCCGCCGCGCGTCAACTGGCGGACGACGCACGCTACGTCTTCTGCTTCGTGGGCGGCGGCAGCGAGCATCCCAAGGTGAAACGGTTCGCCGAGGAACACGGGTTGAAGAACATCCTCTGCTTGCCCTACCAGCCGCTCGCTGAACTCGCCGGCTCCCTCTCGGCGGCGGACTTGCACACGGTCGTGCTCGGCGAGCCGTTCGTCGGGATGATTCACCCCTGCAAGATTTACAACATCCTCACCGTCGGCGCGCCCGTGCTCTACGTCGGGCCGCAGCCCAGCCACCTCGCGGACATCCTCGCCAGCATGGACGGCTCGCCGCACACCGCGCACGTGGCGCACGGCAAACCGGACGAGGCGGTCGCGGCGATCAAACGCATCGCTGCACTGGGCACGCGGGGCGAACCGGAACTCTTCGCCCGCACCGCCGCGAAGTTCTCCGTGCACACCCTGCGTCCGAAGCAAGTGAAGTTGGTCGAGGACGGCTTGGGTTGAGTGGCAGTGTTGGACTCCGCGAGGTTTTGGAGTGGCCGGCAGAGCGCAGTGGCGACGGCGCTTTTGGACGTGTCGTGGTTTACCAGCCACCGCACCCGCGCAAGCGCAAGAAAGCCTCGCCCACTTGATGCAAACGCACGGCAGCGAATCCAGCTCCGCACCGGACGCCACGAGCAATCCACTTTGGCCTGCGTGACGCCGAAAGTGGTGTCGCCGCTACGCTGTGCCACCGCACTCCCAAACGCTGGCGCGCCTACTCCACGCTGCGACTACAACGTCGCCGGGGACACGCCCACGCTGACGATGCTGCACGCTTGAATCACGTTCAGCTTCAGCCGCTCCACCTCCGCCAACACCGCGTCTGACTCCGTGCCCGGGTTGAGCCACAGCTCATCGCAACCCTTGGCGGCGATGGCGGGCAACACCTTCAGCGTCACTGGTGGCGGGAGATAAACGCTCACGAGGTTGGGCCGCCCCGGCACGTCTGCGATGCTTGCGAACGCGGGCAGGCCCTCGACAGTCGGCTCCTTGGGGTTTACCGGCCAGACGGTGAAGCCCTGTTGCTGATAGGCGCGCACGGCCTTGTTGCCAAACTTGCTGCGGTCGGTGGAAGCCCCGATGACGGCGACGGTTTTCATGCGCGGATTATCCGCGTGCTGGGTCCGCGTGCAACGCTGGCGAAGCTGTTCAGTGGCCTCGGCTACTTCGCCCCATAACTGAAGTCGTCGAAGAGCGTCACGCTGTCGGCCTTGGTCCACAGCCCGACCTGACCGACCGCGGGGTGCGTGGCGTCCTCCGCCTCGAAGAGCAACTTGCCGTTGAAGATGACCTTGCACTGGCTGCCCGCGAACTCGACGCGCAGCGTGTGCCACTGGGCGGCGGCGACCGGGAGGTTGACGCCCTTGAACTGGGTGCGCTTGCCGTTGACGAAGTGGTAGATGCGGACGTTGCCCTCGAGGGCGTTGGCGCGCGCGATGTAGTAGTTATTCGCGTCCTTCACCCGCCAGACTACGCCGCCGGCCTGGTCATCCACGCCGCTGACGGCCTTGAACTTCACCTCCACGAAACCGTCCTTCAGCGCGGTGCCCGTCTTGAGGGCGAGCGGGTAACTCGCCGTGCCGGACTGCTTCAGCGCGTGCGGCTGACTGGGTGCGGAGGTGTCCGTCACAACGGTCCAGACCGGCTTGCCCTCGCCGGTCTGAGCGCTGGTCCAGCCGGGTGGCAACGCGCCCGTCTTGGCTTGGTCAAACGCTTCGCGCTCGGCCGCCCCAGCGGCAACGGCCAACCCGACAACGCCAAGGACTGCGGCAAGAAGTTTCATGCGCGGGAAGTTATGGCCCAGTGGCAGCGAGACAAGGAAATATCCGGCGCGGCAGGCGTGGGGTTCAACCAGCGGAGCAGTCGCGGGGACACCTCACGGAGCGACGTCTGATACCAATTCCCGATGGTAGTCGGTGGAATGCCAGCCGGACGCCCCGACGCCCGCCCGCCCGCCCTTCCCACGGAAGCGGGTTTCTTCGCAGGCTTAGCCGCGCTGCTCCGCTCCGCCGTAGCTTTCAAGGCCGCACTCTTGCGCAGGAACCTGCTTGGCGGTTTTGAAGAGATTCCCCGGCGAAGCTTACGGCAATCGTTCCCCACGCGCCGCTTCCAGCAGGCGATACCACTCCTCGCGGGACAGCTCGACGCGCGCCGCGTTCGCCCCTTCGCGGATGCGCTCCGGCTTCGTCGAGCCGACGATGGGCACGATGCCCGTCGGGTGTTTCAACAGCCACGCCAACGCCACGGTGCCGCGCGTGCTGCCGCGCACGCGAGCCAGCGCGTCAAGCTCCAGCACGATGCGCTCGACGCGGTAGCTTTCCTGCGACGGCAGCAAGCGCCGCGCGCCGTCCGCCAGCAAGCCGCCGGCGAGCGGACTCCACGCCATCGGCGTAAGACGCTCGGCGAGGCATTCGTCGAGCGTGCCGTCGGTGAAGGTGCTGAGGTTCGCGAGACTGATCTCCACCTGGTTCACGAGGAGCGGGAAGGCCAGCGCGCGCTGGAGGGCGGTGACCTGCGACGGGCGGAAGTTGCTCACGCCGAACTCGCGCACCTTGCCCTGCTGCCGGAGCTGGTTGAACGCAACGGCCACCTCGTCCGGGTTCATCAGCCAGTCGGGCCGGTGGAGTTGGTAGAGGTCAATCGTCTCGATGCCCAGGCGCCGCAGGGATTGCTCACAGCTCCACACGATGTGCGCGGCGGAGAAGTCGTAGCGCACCGGTGCTTCCGGCAGCGGCTCGCCGGCGAGGCGGATGCCGCACTTGGTCGCGATGCACACGCGTTCGCGCATCCCGCTGACTTCGCGGAGCACATCACCGAAGGCCTTCTCGGCGCGTCCGCCGCAGTAAATGTCCGCGTGGTCGAAGAGCGTGTAGCCCGCCTCCAGCGCCGCGAGGATGGCCGCGCGCCCGACGGTGCGGCCGAGCTCTTCCGTGTCGGCGATGCGCCAGCAGCCGTAGGCCAAGCGGCTGACGCGGAGGGAACTTTTGCCGAGCAGAATGGTGTTCATGATGACTGACTGCGGCGCAGCGTAAGCACGCCCCAACCGAGCGGGAAGGGAAAAGGCAGGCGTGTTCCGCTGTATTTCGGCGGTGCCTTTCGCGCCGGTTCATGGCTCAATTCGCCGCACATGAGCTACGCCGCCACCGACTTGGAAACCCTGCCGCAGAGCATCTGGAGCGACTTGGAACGCGCCGTCACCGTGGACGGAAACCCCTTCCGCACGCCGGTGCTGGGCACCACGAACCTCTTCGAGTGCTCGATGCGGGTGGTCGTGTTACGCCACGCGGACGGGGCCAAGCGCCAGCTCATCTGCTACTCAGATGCCCGTGCGCAGAAGGTCCACCAGCTCAAGCTCTGTGAGCAAGGACACTGGCTCTTCCACGATCCCGCCCGGCGGCTCCAACTCCGCATCAGCGCCCACACGATGGTGCATCAGAACGACGCCATCACCGCCGCCCACTGGCAGAAAACCCCGTTCACCCACCGCCGGAACTATTGCGCCAACCTTCCGCCCGGCACCGACCTCCACGCGCCCGGCGACGCCATTGCCCCTGGGCTCAAGTCCCCGAAGGTCACGGCCAAGGAGCTGGAGCCGGGCTATGAGAACTTCGCCGTGCTCGTCTCGACCGTGGACCAGATCGAATGGCTGCAACTCGGCGACGAAGGTCACAGTCGCGCCGTCTTCAACTGGACGGCAGCGAGGTGGAGCGGCCTGTGGTTGGTGCCGTGAGAGGGGGGGAGCGGTCAGCTATCAGCGGTCAGCGGTCAGCGGTCAGCGGTCAGCAAAGGCGGCGCGCTTCGGGCTGTAAGCTGACGGCTGACAGCTCCCCACCAGCTACTAAACGCTTTCCCCTGCTCACCAGCGCCCTCTACGCTCGCCACATGTTCCGTCCCTGCATTGACCTGCACGAAGGCAAGGTGAAGCAAATCGTCGGCGGCTCGCTGCAAGACGGCGGGGCCGGGCTGCGCACCAACTTCGTCAGCGAACGCCCCGCGTCGTGGTTCGCGGAACTCTATCAGCGCGATGGACTGACTGGCGGACACGTCATCCAGCTTGGCACCGGCAACGCGGCGGCGGCCCGCGCGGCGCTCGCGGCTTTCCCCGGCGGACTTCATCTGGGCGGCGGGGTGAACCTCGAAAACGCGCGCGGCTGGCTGGACGCCGGGGCCTCGCACGTCATCGTCACCTCGTGGGTCTTCCGCGATGGCCAGCTCGACTTCGACCGCGTGCGCGCGCTCGTGGCGGCGATTGGCAAGGAGCGGCTGGTGCTGGACCTGAGCTGCCGTTTGCGCGACGGCGAGTATTGGGTGGTGACGGACCGCTGGCAGAAGTTCACCGAGTTCAAGGTGAACGAGGACGCGCTCGCTCGGCTGGCCGCGTATTGCGCGGAGTTCCTCGTTCACGCCGTGGACGTGGAAGGGCTCTGCCAAGGCGTGGACCTGGCGCTGGTGGAGCACCTCGCACGGTGGTCGCCCATCCCGGCGACCTACGCGGGCGGTGCGCGGTCGCTGGCGGATTTGGAGGAAGTTACCTGGGCCAGCCAAGGGCGCGTGCATCTGACCATCGGCTCGGCGCTGGACATCTTCGGCGGCACCGGCGTGCGCTACGCGGACGCAGTGGCGTTCAATCGGAAGCAGGCTTGAGCCGGATTTGCCTCACGCAAGGGCGCGAAGGACGCAAAGGAGCTCCCTTGTAGCCCGGTCGGCTCTGCGGTCTTTGCGTGAGGATAACTTCACGTTGTCGCGCGCCCCTCTGGCCGATACGTTCCGCCCTATGAAGTGGCTCACGCGGCAGGAACAGACGGTGTTGTTCACGCTGCTGTTCCTCGTGTTCCTCGGCCTCGCGGTGAAGGCGTATCGAACGTCCACCCGGGTGCCGCAGTCCAACGCTCCAGCCGCCGCCGCTCGCTGACATGCAAAAATCACTCAACGTCGAAGAAGTCCTTGAAACCATTGTCGCCAAGGACACCCGCTACCCGCGCGAGGCCTACTACTTCGTCCGCGAGGCGCTGGACGTGGCGCAACGGCACTTCACCAAGGCCAGCAAGTCCGGCAAGGACAAGCCAGCACACGTCAGCGGCCAGCAGTTGCTCGAAGGCATCCGCGCCCACGCGCTGGAGCAGTTCGGCCCGCTGACGCTGATGGTGCTGGAGGAGTGGGGCATCCGCAGCGGTGAGGATTTCGGCGAAATCGTCTTCAACATGGTGGAAAGCTCACTACTCGGGAAAACGGAGAACGACAGCCGCGACGACTTCAAGGGCGGCTATGATTTCTTCGTGGCGTTCCGCCAGCCGTATCTGCCCAAACACCGATTGGCTGCACGGGAAGCTTCCGTGCCGTCGGCGGGGTGAGCTGCGAAGATGAGCGAGGAAAATCTAGGCGAATCCGGTTTAAGCCGGCAGTTCTGGGTGAGCATGATGGTGATTCTCACGCTAGCAGTGGCGGTTGCCCTTCCCAACTTCATCAAGGCACGCGCCACCCGTGCGAAGGCTGTCTGCGCCGCCAACCTGAAACAAATTGATGGAGCGGTTCAGCAGTGGGCCTTGGAGAACAAGAAGGTGGCCACGGATACCTACTCGTTGAGCGATCTTGCGGTGCTCGCCTACATGAAAGGCTCGACCCTGCCCGTCTGTCCAGGCGGTGGACGCTATTTGGCAGGCACCGTTTCCGGTTTTCCGCGCTGCTCGATTGGAGGCCCCGGCCACACGCTCTGACCCGGACCCGGACTTTTGCCTCACGCCAAGGACGCGAAGGGCGCACAGGGGCGTAGGTCAGGGGTTGGCCCGCCCGCACCGCCCGGCTCAGTCTGGGAAGCCGGGAGTCAATGCGCGCAGAAAATTGAGATCTCGACCGAAACGCCAAACACCATTGCTGCCTCCGAATGCCAGATTGCCCGGCGGTGGCCAGATGCACCGCTGCGATCAGCCAACAGGTTAAATCCGTGTCCAGCCGTGGTTACCCCGCTTCAACACCGCTCTTCGGGTTGAACTCGATCCAAGTGGCAACACCCCACCGCGTCCGCCGACAAAAGCGAACCGCCGCGCGGTCAGGGGAGACCACGCGGCGGGGTTGACAAAAAAAGCCCCACCATTGCCGTGTGAAAACCGTTCCTGTTGAACTGCGATAGAAACAGGTGGGGCCGAATCAGCGGGTTATGCCTTCCAGTGAAGGCCTGACAGCCGCCGTTGAAGTTAAGGCCCCAAGATTTGTTAACTTACGGTTCAAGGACTTGGCTTCCGAAGCACGAACAGGGCAGGGCAAATCGGAAATCGCTTTTGAAAGAGCCGCTCGGCGTTACTTGCGTTCCGCTCGCGCGTTGCTGAGTGAAGTATCGGCGGTGCGCGGAATCGCTCAAGGCATTTAGTTTTTTTCGGGGGGATTTATTCCTAGCGGAACGCGATGGCTGGCAAAGTTAATGCCTTCGCTGCCGCGCGTATCAAGTGGGCGATACGCGCCACCGCCGGGGAAACTTCGTGCCTCAGTCGCGGGGTTACGTTATGCACTGCGCATGAGTGTGCCGCGCCAGATCCGCAACGTCGCGCTGGCTGGCTTCATGGGCGTGGGCAAGTCGTCCGTGGGTCGGTTGGTGGCCGCCGAACTTCAGTTCGAGTTCGTGGACACGGACGAGGTCATCGAAAGCCGGACGGGCGCGAAGGTCAGCGAGATTTTCGTGCACCACGGCGAGGCGGCATTCCGCCAATTCGAGAGCGAACTGGTCGCGGAGATGGCCGCGTGGGATCAGCGCGTCATCTCGACGGGCGGCGGACTGATCGTGAATCCCGAGAACCTCGCCCGCCTAAAGACACACTCACTCGTGGTCTGCCTCTGGGCCACGCCGGAGACAATTTACCAGCGCACCAAGCACCAGACGCATCGCCCGCTGCTCCAGACGCCCAACCCGCTAGCGAACATCCGCGCGCTCCTCGCTGCCCGCGAGGCGGCTTACAAACAGTCCGATGTGCTCGTGAACACGGAGCAGCGTTCGCTCAAGGAAATCGCCCAGCATGTGCTGCACAATTTCCGCGCGGCGCGGCACACCCCGCCGCGGTTGTGAAGGAGCTGCTCCGCCAGCGCGCCCGTGAGCTGGGATTCGACGACTGTCGGTTCACCACCGCCATCGCGCCCGACCATCGAGAACATTTCCAACGCTGGCTTGCCGCCGGCCAGCATGGTGAGATGGGCTGGCTGGCGCGCAACGCGTCCAAGCGCGTGGATCCGGAGCTGGTGCTGGCGGGGGCGCGAAGCGTGATTTGTCTAGCAGTCAGCTACGCGGCAGAGGGGAAAGAAGTCAGTAATCAGTATTCAGTGTTCAGTGACGGGGCCGCGCCAACCTCACTGAACACTGGCCTCGTCGCCCGCTACGCGCGCTTCGCGGACTACCACGATGTGGTGGTCGCGCCGCTCAAGCAGTTCGCCGAGTTTGTGGACCAAGCCGGGGGCGCGGGAACGCGTTCGCTCTGGTATGTGGACACTGGTCCCTTGCTGGAGCGCGACCTTGCACAGCGCGCCGGCCTCGGTTTCGCGGGCAAGCACACCAACCTCATCAGTCGACGGCTGGGCAACTGGTTCTTCCTCGCGGAGATTCTCACCACGCTGGAGCTGGAGCCGGATGCGCCGGAGAAGAACCATTGCGGCACCTGCACCCGCTGCCTCACGGCCTGTCCCACGCAGGCCATCACCGCGCCGTTCCAGCTTGATGCGCGGCGCTGCATCTCCTACCTGACCATCGAGTTGAAAGGGGCCATCCCGGTCGAGCTGCGGCCCGCCGTGGGCAACCGCATCTACGGCTGCGACGACTGTCTCGCGGCCTGCCCGTGGAACAAGTTCGCGCAAGCGGGCAGCCTGATGCGGGAGCACACGAGCCCTGACCTTGCCCAACCCGACTTGCTGGAGCTGCTCGCGCTGGATGACGCTGGCTTCAAACGCCGTTTCGCCGGCATGCCGATGTTGCGCACGAAACGCCGTGGCCTCCTGCGTAACGTCTGCGTAGCCCTGGGGAACGTGGGGGATTCCACCGCCCTGCCCGCCTTGGAACGCGCCACCGCCGAGCCTGAGCCGCTCATCGCCGAGCACGCCCGCTGGGCCATCGGGCAAATCAGCGCGCGCGCAGCGGCTGGCTAGTCGAGCCAGCCGTTGGACTTCATCCAGTCCGCGATGCGACCGGCGAGCACCGCGTTGAAGGCGGACGAGTAATGGGCGGCGTCCACGTAGAGCGGCCCCGGGAGGGTGTCTTGCCCGTCCGCCAGCCAGAGGAAATGCTCCGGCAGCTCCTTGCGGTCGCGGCGCGTCATGTGCTCGTAGGTGGCGCGCACGAATTGGTCCCCCGCGTTGAATTTGAAGGGAAAGCGCGTTGGGTCGGAATGATAAAACGGACACGGTTGCCAGACGAACAGGGTCCGCACGCCCAGCTCCCGCCCGGTCGCAGCGCTCAACCGCGCGTTGGTGAGAAAGCGCGTGCCCACCCACTGAGTCATCTGTTCGAGACTCGGCGGCTGGCCGCTTGGGTTCACCATGCGCCACAGTGCCTGCTCACGAGCGGGGGTGGCGTCGCCCACCAGAAGCCGTTCCACCGGCCGGAGCAAGGGAAACTGGCCCAGCAGGCCGAGGTCGTGGGCTTGCCCGTTCTTGCGCCGCACGGCTGCGTCGAGGTCGGCGGACAGCGCCGATTCATCCGCTGGGAAGACAGCGTCGTTTACGCCATCTACGAACACGGCGATGGCTGGCCGACGCCCTTGCAGGAGCAACTGTTGGAAGAGAATACGCTCCTGCGTCGAGGCGAAGAAGCCGCGCCCATAATTGTAAACGCTTACCTGTTTCGCTGGGGCCAGACGGCGGAGCTGCACCTGCAGTTGTGCGGGCAATGTCTCCCCGTCCGCGACGCCGTAGCCAAAGGTGGTCGAGCCGCCGAAGACAAAGAGGTTCATCCGCTGCGGGTCTGGCGGCCACGGGCCCGCCTCGGCTCCGAAGCGAAATCCCGCCGGGCTGACGTTCAGATGCTTGCCTGAGAATTTGCCTTCCTTGAATTCAGTGAACGGCTCGTAAGCCAGATGCCGCCCCCAAGTCTCCTCCTGCAACTGGAGGATCTCCGCGTCGGTGAGCTTGGGGTGGGCTGCCCGCAGCTTTTCGAGACCATATTTGTTGACCAGTCGCTGGCCGGGCGGCTCCGCCGTCAGCCAGCCGAACAGGAGAAACAACAGGTTGAGCGCGAGGAAGAGAAGGCCGGTGTTGCAGAGGATGACCGCCGTCGCCTTGTAGTTGTCGAGCCACCGGCGCAACCGCTCTGGGGGCGCAGTCTTCATGCTGGACAGTTCACTTCCGCCCGAAGATGCGGTTGGCCTCCTCCAGCGTCTCCTTCGACCCGATGTCATACCAGATCCCGGGGACGGTCCAGGTGAAGACCGGCGTGCGCGGGTAGAGCCACTGGATGAGCCGGCCCGGCTGGTCCGGGTTGTTACCCTCGGCGAGGTATTGGGCCACGAGCGGCAGCGTGGCGCGCGGGTAGTAATAGAGCGCGATGCCGATGAGCGTGCTGGCGGGTTGCTCGGGCTTCTCCTTGAAGTCGGCGAGGGCGCCTTCGCGGTTCACAGCGACGACGCCGTATTTCTTCGCCGCCTCGATGCTGTTCACGTCGTAGAGGCCCAGCACCGGCGCGTTCTTCACCCGGCAGAATTCGCCGAACGCGCCGAGCTTCTCGCTGAACAAGTTGTCGCCCGCCACCACTATGAGGTCGTCGTCCACGCGCTCGCGCTGGAGCACAAGGTTCAAGTCGCCGATGGCCCCAAGCTTGTTGGAGTCGTCGGTGGAGCCGTCGTTGATGATGGTGAAGGGGAAGGGCGCACGCTGGCTGTAGTCATCCGCCCAGCGCTGCATGTGCCCAGCGAACTTCGCGTTCGTCACCACATAAACGCGGTCAATCCCGGCGATGGGCGCGAGGTTGTCCATCACGTAGTCAATCATCGGCTTGCCGGCTACGGGCAACAGCGGCTTGGGCTGGGTGAGGGTGAGCGGGTGCAGGCGCGTCGCGTAACCAGCGGCGAGGATGAGGACTTTCATGGCGGAGGGTTGTAGGCGGAATGCCCGACGGTGTCAAAATCTAGCCGTGACACTGCCTTCTCGAGGCCACCACGACGCCAACGAAGTTGCTCCAAATCGAAAACGACGCTTGCCAAGTTCCGGCTCGTTTGTATTCTGCGCGCCCTTTGACATGAAAACGGACATCCATCCGAAATACGAAGCCGCTGAGTTTCGTTGCGCCTGTGGCAACGTGATTACCACCCGTTCCACCCGTCGCACTGTGCTCCTGGGCCTGTGCAACGCCTGCCACCCGTTCTACACGGGCCAGCAGAAGTTCGTGGACACTGCCGGTCGCGTGGACAAGTTCCAGCAGCGCGCCGCCAAGACGCAGGCCGCCCAGGCCGCCGTGGCCGACGCCGCCGCGAAGAAAAAGAAGAAGTAGCTTTCGCCCTCGCCCTCGCCCGCCGGGTTTACGCCCGGCGGGCGATTGCTTTTTGAAGCTGGGTTGAGAGTTGAAAGTTGAGAGTTGAGAGCCGCGCCCGAACCCGCCGCCATCGTCTCTCAACTCTCAACCTCCCCAACTCTCAACCTCCCCATGGAACTCCGCCCGCACATCGAGAAGTTCAACCGCCGCTTCGCCGAGGTGGAAGCGAACTTGAGCGACCCGAAGGTGTTCGACAACCCGATGCGCGCCCAAGACTTGGGCCGGGAATACGCGCGGCTCAAGGGCTTGGTGGCGACCGGCGCGTTGTTCCTCAAGGCTCAGCGTGACTTGGAGGAAAACCGCGCGCTGCTCGCCGCCGAATCCCCCGACTCCGAACTGGCGCTCATGGCGAAGGAGGAAATCGCCCGGCTCGAAGTGGACCTGCACCGCCTCACCCTCGAAGTTCAGCGTGGCGTCCTGCCGCCGGACGTGACGGACTCGCGCAACACCATCATCGAGATTCGCGCGGGCGCGGGCGGGGCCGAGTCCGCGCTCTTCGCCGCCGACCTCTATCGGATGTTTACCCGCTACGCCGAGACGCAGGGCTGGAAGATTGATCCGATGGATTCCAGCCCGTCGGACCTGGGTGGCATGCGGGACGTCACCTTCGGCGTCATCGGGCAGGACGTTTACAAGCGGCTCAAATACGAGAGCGGCGTCCACCGTGTCCAGCGTGTGCCCGCCACCGAGGCGCAAGGCCGCATTCACACCAGCACCTGCACCGTCGCCGTGCTGCCGGAGGCGGAGGAAGTGGACATTGAAATTCGCCCCGAAGACCTCGAGATCCAAGTCTGTCGCGCCGGCGGTCACGGTGGCCAGGGCGTCAACACCACTGACTCCGCCGTCCGCATCGTTCACAAGCCCACCGGCACCGAAGTACGCTGTCAGGACGAGCGCTCGCAGCACAAGAACAAGGCCAAGGCAATGACGGTGCTCCGCTCGCGTCTGCTGGACCGCAAGATCGCCGACGAGAAGGCCAAGTATGAAGCGCAGCGCAGCTCCCAAGTGGGCACCGGTGAGCGCAGCGAGAAAATCCGGACCTACAACTTCCCGCAGAATCGCGTGACCGACCACCGCATCGAACTCACGCTCTACAACCTCGCCAACGTCATCAACGGCGACCTCGACGGCCTCATTGAGCCGCTGATGAACGACGACTTGGATCGGAAGCTGGCGGCGTTGCCGACATGAACCGGAAGTAATTAGTGATTAGTAATCAGTCGTGCTCTCAACCGCCCACGCCTTCCCGATCAATCACTAATCACTAACTACTAATCACTTTCCCATGCCCTTCCCCCGCGCCCTCATCTTCGACTGCGACGGCACGCTCGCCGACACCATGCCGCTGCATTGGCACGCGTGGCAGGTCATCGCACAGCGCCACGGCATCCACTTCACCGAGGACCGGTTCTACGCGCTGGGGGGCGTGCCGTCGCGGGACATTCTCAAAACGCTGCGCGAGGAACAGGGTTTGAGCTACGACCACCACGCCGTCTCCACCGAGAAGGAACACGCCTTCCTCCCGTTCCTCCCGACGGTGAAGGGAATTCCCGAAGTGATCGCCATCGCGCGCGAGCATCACGGCAAGCTGCCCATGGCCGTGGCTTCTGGCGGCAAGAAACGTATCGTCGAAGAAGTCCTTCAGCACCTCGGCATCCGCCATATGTTCGCCGCCGTGGTCACGAGCGAAGACGTGACCCGTCAAAAGCCGGAGCCGGACATCTTCCTCGAAGCCGCACGTCAACTCGGCGTGGAGCCGCAGTTCTGCCGGGGCTACGAAGACACCGATTTGGGCATGACCTCCATCCGTTCCGCCGGCATGGACGCGGTGGACGTGCGGGCGTTCGTCACCTTGGTCCGCTGAAGTCGGCCTCCGCCCCGGCGGCCCGGCGACGCAACTGCCCACACGCCGCGTCAATGTCCGGCCCGCGCGAACGGCGGAAGTGCGCGACCAATTTCCGCGCCCGCAGCACCTCGGCAAACGCCTCGGAAGCCGCCTCGGACGACGGCTCGTAAGCGACGCCGCGCAGGCTCAGACCGGTGGGATTGTAGCGCAGCAAGTTGATGTGCATCCGCCGGGAGCCGAGCAACTCCGCGAGCAAGTGGGCGTGTTCCAACGAGTCGTTCACGCCCGCGAGCAGGCAATACTGGATGGTCACGGGCCGCCCGCGCCGAGCTTGAAAGCGGTCCGCCGCCGCGAGGATGTCCGCGATGGGAAAGCGCTTGCCCATCGGCAGCAACCGCGCGCGCGTGGCGTCGTCGGGCGCGTGGAGGGACACGGCGAGGTGGAAGTTCAAGCCCGTGGCCGTGAGCGCCTCGATGCCCGGCACGATGCCGACGGTGGAGACGGTGATTTGCCGCCAGCCCAGCGCGCCGAGGGAGTTGTCCGCGAGCCGGCGCACGGCGGCGAGGACGGGTTCGAGGTTCAGCAACGGCTCGCCCATGCCCATGAAGACGACGGTCTGAAGCTTGCGCCCAACGGCGTGCGCCTCGCGGCGCAAGGCGAGGAACTGCTCCACGATTTCGCCCGCCGTGAGGTTGCGCTCGAAGCCCGTCTTGGTCGTGGCGCAGAAGTCGCAACCCATCGCGCAGCCGACCTGCGACGAGAGGCAACCCGCCGCCCGGTCCGCGCGGAAGTCCGGCATCAGCACCGACTCTACTGTGCGCCCGTCGCCGAGGCGGAGGAGCAGTTTGGTCGTGCCATCGGCTGCCACCTGACGCGCCGCCAAGCTCGCCGCTGCGGGCGCAAACTCCGCGCGCAACCGCTCGACTAACCCCTGCGGCAACCCTCGCGCCGCCGAGCTGACCAGGTCGTCGCCCGCGTAGAACGCCCGGAGCACGCGCGCCGCGTGGCTGGGCTTGTAGCCCCAGGCGGCGAACTTCTCCGCGAGTGCGGCGGAATCCAGGTCAGCGAGTGCGGTCATGCGAATGCGCCGTGCGCGGGAGCTTTGATTGGCACAGAGAAGCCACGGTCCTGACTCTACGGAGCGCGACCAGCCACGCACGAACAAAGGCTCGTTCACCAGCCTGAGCAGGCGGCCGCGCAATTTCTTTTCTGTAAATTGATTGAGCATCAAACTGAGGGTGGGGTTTGGTTTGCCATGTTGAGGTAGATTTTTCCGGTTTCCCAGTCGTCGCTGGTCTC
>JBDKJY010000075.1:0-15323 GCA_039796295.1 Verrucomicrobiota bacterium | reverse complement strand
GAGCAGCTTCACCCCTTTGGGGTTCGGCTGCGCTCGGATCGCTACGCTCGCCTTCGCTCCGCCTCACCCCAAAGGGGTGAAGCTGGAGGGAAGAAAGACAAATTACAGAAGCAGGTTTACACCGGCAAGATGTCCTCGTTCATTAACACAACAGACGATCATGGGGGCGTCCATCTCAACAGCAGCATCATCAACCGCGCCTACTACCTGATTGCTTCAGGCTTGACTGGCAGCATTGGCATCTCCGATGCGGAACGGACTTTCTTTCTCACCCTCACCAACAAGCTCTTGCCTCAATCGCAGTTCATTGACGCACGCCTCGGTGCCGTCGCCTCCGCTGAAGAGCTTTTCGGCGTCGCTTCGCGGCAGGCCTTGAAGGTCGCTGAAGGCTTCGATGCCATCGAGTTGTTCGGTGCGCCCGTCAATGTCCCGCAGTCGCCAACCAACCTTCCTGCTGTGTCAGCCCCGGATTCTACGATGTGGGTGTATTACGATTTCAGCATCTCCGATTACTCGCTCGCGCGTTACGAAGCCGCAACAGGTGACGCGGCAAATGGCACCAGAATAGCGACCTTCTCGAAGGTGACTCGCCCTTCCGTGACAGGTGGAGGCAGTGTCGTTGCTTATGTCACTTCCGGCAATTCGCTCGCCTTGCTCAACACCTCAGGCGGAACGCCGAGTCTCTCTGCCAATGGGCTTGTGTTTACGATGACCTTCTCGCCGCTGGCCGACCGCGCGGCATTTGTGCTGCTAAGTAACGGCCAGCCAACCAATCAGATCGTCCTGCTGGACTTTGTGAACAGCTCCACCACCACAGTTGACTTGACGACACCGGTCTTCGACGACACGCCCATCAAGAACATCAGTGCCGCTGGCGCGATGTCGTTCTCGCCGGACGGCAAGTTCTTGGCCTTCACCGCAAAATCAACGGCGGTTGATCCCGATGGCAACAGCTTCTCCGCTTGGTCCATTTGCCTGCTCGACCTAGCCACCCAGGAAATTAAGCCGCTCATCCCACCCAACGCAGAATTGGAGATCCTCCAGCCCTTTTTCAGCCGCACCAGCAGCCGGTATCTGCTCTTCGAAGTTCTGTATGCTGCGGACTACTACATTTGCGTAGCGGACTTGGAAGCGGGCACTCGCGGCGTCATCACGAACACCTTCGGCAAAGTCGCCCGCGCCTGTTTCACCGGTGATGACAGCGCAATTGTTTACTCGGCGGCTGACGCGACGGCAGTCAGCGGAGCTTCGCTCTACCGTCTGAACCTCAGTGCGGACAAGCTTAGTGCGTCAGGACCTAGGACGCTCTGGAGATTTGACTCACCCGTTGGCGTGACCTACCGGCGTGGCACCTACACGGCCACGAACGCACCTCCCAGCATCACCTTCACCGCACCGGCGGACGGCAGCATCTTCACTTCGCCAGCCAGTTTCTCGCTCACCTACAACGCCACCGATACAGACGGCATCTCCAAAGTGGAATTGTATGAGGGAAGCAAGCTCCTCGTTGCGGATACAAACGCACCGTTCACGGCCTTCACCGCGAGCAACTTCCGCGCAGGCTTCCACCGCTACCATCTCCGCGCCTACGACACTCGCGGCGCTTCCACGCTTTCCAGTCCGCTCCGCATCGGCATCCGACCGCCGCAAGGGGCGGGGACGATGGTCGGGACCACGAGCAAGCGTTTTGAGTTGGCCTTGGGCACAACCAACAGCGGCAGCTATCGGGTGGAGTATTCCACCAACATGGTCAACTGGACTTCCTTGGGCAGCCTCGAAAGCCTCTCCAACTCGGTCTATTTCTCCGACACCACCGTGACCAACCACCCGCGCCGATTCTACCGCGCCGTGAAGCTGCCGTAAGCGACCCGAACCTCAGGGTCCGGGTTCCCTGCTGATTTCAGTGGAGTGGAAGCCACCCCTCAGTCCTCGGCTTCATCCCGGAGGGATGCGGGAACTTAGCCGGGGGTAGAGCGTGAGCGCCACCCCCGGTAAGCTCGCCCCCCAAATGCCTTGCACCCCAGCGGGGTGCTGGAAAGACCAGCTTCAGCACCGGTTTCCGCGACCCCGCTGGGGTCGGAGCCGGGGTGGGCGGCAGTTCCGGGGGTAGTGTCGCTGACGCTCCTCACCCCCGGCTAAGTTCCCGCATCCCTCTGGGATGCCCGCGCCTCCCCAACCCCATCCATTTCACTGAAAACAGCGAAAAAACTCTCTAAACCATCAAATCCGCGTTGTTTCAGAGTGCCAAGCCCTTTAAGTCAGTCAAACCAGCCAATTTCCACCTATATTGAGGCTTCCCCCCTACAAATACAGTGCCAGTCCACCTATCTTTAAGCGTTAACATTGCCGGATCCTTGAGCTTTCGGTGATCTACAAGCCTTAAAATCGTCAAACGACTGGCGGTTCGCCTCTCTCGTAGCTACAAGACCTCCAAAAGATCGTTCTTTCACCAATCTCATCCATTGGACACTGTCTAATATCAGTTGGTTTGCTATTCTTCTACGTTGAAGCCTGCTAAACGGACAGATTTTAACCACTCTTGAGCATTCAAGTTTACTGAAAGCGTGCCAGTTTACCTATCTCCAAGCTTAAAGATTACCGAATCCTTGATCTTTCGGTCATCTCCAAGCCTCAAAATCGTCAAACGGCTGAGTTTTCATCTATCTCAATCCTTGAAGATTGCTGAACGGCCGCCGGCTTGCCTATCTCCTGCCTATTTTTAACCCCGGAACCGCCCTCGATGACCTGCGTGGCGCAGCCGTCCCGGCTGCGGGTTCACGCGGCGTCCCGCCGCGCGCACCACCAGAACCGGGCGGGACGCCCCGGTAAACCCGCAGGCGGGGGACGCCTGCGCCACAACGGTGGTTCAAGGGGTGAAATCGTGGCCGTTGGCGGGCCGTTTGGTTCTCTCCAATCCTCCAGCGCTTTGACCGGGTCAGGGTCCGTCCGTGAGGGGATGTTGCTCCGTAGCGTCCGTGAGCGCGCTGCGGTGCAAACGCGGCTATAAGGTCTTCATCACCTTCGCCGCCGCCTGCACCGTGTGCGCAAGGTCCGCCTCCGTGTGCGCGGTGGAGAGGAAGCCCGCCTCAAACTGCGAGGGCGCGAGATAGACGCCCTCGGCCAGCATCCCGTGGAAGAACTTCTTGAACCGCTCGCGGTCGGCCTTCATCGCATCGGCGAGGTTCCAGACCGGCTCGCTGGTGAAGTAGCCGCAGAACATCGAGCCGCAGCGGTTGAAGGTCACGGGGATGTTTGCGGACTTGGCGGCATCACGCAGGCCGGCTTCGAGGGTGGCCCCGAGGTGCTCCAAACGCGCGTAGGCCCCGGAAGGCGGAGTGCGGAGTGAGGAATGCGGAATTGGAGAAGGCTCCGGGCGGACGGCATCGGATTCCGCATTCCGCATTCCGCATTCCGCCTTGGTAAGCTCTTCGAGCGCCGCGATGCCCGCAGCCATCGCAAGCGGGTTGCCACTCAAGGTGCCGGCTTGATAGACCGGGCCCAACGGCGCGAGGCAGTCCATGATGTCCGCCCGCCCGCCGAACGCGCCGACGGGCAGCCCACCGCCGATGATCTTGCCAAACGTCGAGAGGTCCGGCCGGATGCCAAAGCGTTCCTGCGCGCCGCCGGGCGCGAGGCGGAAGCCGGTCATGACCTCGTCGAAGATGAGCACGGTCCCCTGCTCTGCCGTGATTTGCCGGAGGAATTCCAGGTAGCCAGGACGCGGCAGATAGAGACCCGCGTTGCCCGGCACCGGCTCGATGATGACGGCGGCGATTTCGCCGGGGTTCGCAGCGAAGCACGCCTTCAACGCATCCACGTCGTTGTAGGGCAGCACGAGCGTGTGCTGGGCGGTGGCGGCGGGGACGCCCGCGCTGTCGGGGTTGCCGAACGTGAGCGCGCCGGAGCCGGCCTTCACCAGCAGGCAATCCGCGTGGCCGTGGTAGCAACCGTCGAACTTGATGAACTTGTCGCGCCGCGTGAAGCCGCGCGCGAGGCGGATGGCGCTCATGCAGGCCTCGGTGCCGGAGTTGCACATGCGCACCTTGTCCACGCTGGGCACGAGCGCCTTGATGAGCCGGGCCATCGTGACCTCGGCAGGGTTCGGGATGCCGAAGCTGGTGCCGTGGTCGGCAGCGGCTTTCACAGCGGAAATGATCTTGGGGTGCGCGTGCCCGAGGATGGCCGGCCCCCAGGTGCCGACGTAGTCAATCAACTCGTCGCCATCCACGGTGGTGACGCGTGAGCCCTTGGCGGACTGGACGAAGAACGGCTGCCCGCCCACGGCGCGGAAGGCGCGCACGGGGGAGTTCACGCCACCGGGGATGTGCTGGAGTGCTTCGGCAAAGAGCGCTTCGGATTTGGCCCGTGAAATCATGGTGGGAAGATAGCGAGCGGCGTTTCCGAAGGCACGCGCTTTCTCAAACGTCCAGCTTGAACTTGCCTTGAAGCACACGGTTTACTAGCGTCCGCGCGTCGCCGAAAAGGTCAGCCTTTCAATATGTCACCACGCCGGCTCAACCCGCTTTCATTGTTGTTGCTCGCGCTGTGCCTCGCTTCGACGAGCGGACGGCTGCACGCCTTTTCGCTGCTCGGCCCGTTCCAGCCGTGGATGACCTACGACCTTGGATTCCGCTACCCCGGCCAGCTCGGCGGCCCAATGAACATTGGCGAGGGCTACCGCTGGAACGTGCCCGTGGTCACTTACGGCTTCGATCAGTCGTTCCTCGCCTACTTCAGCTCGAATGGGGTGGCCGCCGTCGAGCAAGCGATCCAAATGCTGAACACCCTCCCTCCCGCCGCTGATCTCAACCCCGACAGTTTTCTGCAGAACTCAATTTTTCACCACCCCACGGCGGCCGACCTGACGCTTTTGGACCTGCGCTCTTCCACCATCAGTTACCTGCTTCAGTTCATGGGCCTGGCCCCGGCTCAGGAGAATATCTATGTCCTCCGATCCACCGTGGTCATCTCGAATATCACCAATCACACGGTCATCATGCGGAGCTTCGATCCCATCAACTACGTGCCGACGAACACGGTGCTAGACGTTTTCTACACTTACAATGTCTCTCCGATGTTTTTCACCACCGACAGCGGCACAACGACCCAGGCCACGACGGCGCTAGAGACAAGGGTGAGCGGAAACGCCAATCACATTCCTATCGCCGGCTCGGGGCTTGGAGCCGGCAACTACTTCCCCGGCGAGATCACCCGCGACGACGTCGGCGGACTCCGCTACCTGCTGCGTTACGGCAACGCGGTGCGCGAGCCGCTCCTGTCCGATGTGCGCGGAACCGGGCCAAACGCCACGAACTGGATCAACGAGGCGCTCCGCCCGGGCGTCGAGAAAATCACGTTCGTCCGGCAGACCTACAACTCGCTCTCCGGTGGATTCTTTCCGGTCACCAACCGTTACACAGACGCCTATTTTGACGGCCCTGACCTGAAGCGACAGGAGGTGGAGCGCGTGACCACGCAACCGGACATCCTCTTCACCGCACGCGAACTCACGTTCAACGGATTCCCCGCGATGACCCAGGCCTCTGGCACGTCCGGCTGGCTTGATCTCGCCGCACAAAACGGCAATGCCGGTGGCGCCGGGCCGGGCATCATCCGTCCGCCTATGACGCTCGCGTTCAGCACGCTGGGGCCGAACTTTTACAACTTTTCCGCTGCCGGTGCCCGCTTTCTCGACGAGCGCAGCGCTCAACGAGGATATAGCTGGGCCTCTTTCGGCACCGCCGCCGACGTTGTCGCAACCTACCCGCAAGCTCGCAACGACGGCACCCCGACCAAGCTGCGGCTCCGGTTTGTCACGGAGTCCTCCGTGCGCGAAACCAGTTGGAATCTCTACGGCGCACCAAACTCGCTCTTCCGATTGCAACACACGGTCGACTTGGTGAACTGGACCAACTCTGTCACGGTCACGAACACGGGCTTGCCCCTGACCTACATCCTGCCGGTGGACAATTCACTGAAGGCCCTGTTCTACCGCGCCCTGCCATAAGACTCACGGCACTTGCCGCACTCGATAGAAGCGCTTCGCCACGCCTGCCGCCCCAGCGTCCGTGATGAACGTCGTGTTCGCCACGGCGGTGAAGTTGGCGGCGATGGGAGTCCACACGGTCGCGGGCAATTCCGTGGCGCGCTCCAGTGTGTATTTGGTCCCGGGATAAGTCGTGACCGTCACGAGGTTGTCGCCGCCGAACTTGGTCACGGCGAGGATGCCCATTCCGAGGCGGACGAACTTCGCCACGGCCGGCACGCCATTCGTGTTCAGGATGAACAGCATGTGGTGGCCGGGCGGGCAGAGGTTGGGGTCGTTCGGCGCAGTGACGGTGAGCTGGCCATTGCCCGCAGTGAACTGAAGGCGGTTGATGCGCTGGTTCTGGTCGTAGGCGTGGGTCGTGTTGCCGGGGCGAATCCAGACGACATTGGTGATACTCGCCGCGTCCGGCGTGGTGATGGTGAACTGCTCGCCGTAAGTTACGTTCGCCGGCGCGGCGGTGAGCGTGGGGCGCGCACCCCGGAAGAGATACGGCGGCGAGTAAATCTCCGCGCTCGCCTCCGCGAGGTCATCGGGCGGATTCGGGTGGCCACCGCCCGTCGCGACGACGCGGCCATCCGGCAGCAGGAAGGCGTTCGCGTGGTAGCCCCGATAGCGGACGTTCGGCGCCATCGGCGTCCACACCTCCGTCACCGGGTCCCACAGTTCGGACATGAGCACCTTGCCGGACGCGAGATTGAAGCCTGGGGAGCTGCTACCATTGCAGAGGAAGACTTTTTCATCCGGCATCAACACTGCGGTGCCGTGCCGCCGTCCGGTGTTCGCGGGCGTCGTCTGCCGCCAAGCCGGCGCGGGGGCGTTGAGGTTGATGACCTCCGTGACGCGGCTCGGATAAACCGTCGCGGTCGTGGCGAAGATGCTGGGCTGAGTGTAGCCCTCCGGCACGTTGCCGCCGTGCATCATCACCTTCCCGTCCGCATACAACACAGAGGTGCCGTAGTCGCGGTAGAGCTGGCTGCTCGCGGCCACCTCGGTCCACAGGCCCGTGCCCGCCGTGTCGAGGTAGCGGGACATCTGCTGAGGACCCGCGTTGAAGACCTTGCCGTTCGGCGCGAGATACATGAACGGATAGTAGTTCGCCCAGACGGGGAACACGCCGTGTTGCGCTGCGGCCCCGGTGAGGTTGCGCCACGTGCTGTTGGCAACCTGCCAAACTTGCGCGGTCTTGTTCACGTCGGTCGCGATGTCCACCGTGCCGGCCTCCACGAGCAAATCGCCGTTGCCCAGCATCGTCACCGTCGGATACCAGCGGCCCGCGTTCATGTCCGGGAGGCGCGTCCAGGTGTTCGACGCGGGGTCGTAAATGCTGGCCTTCGTCTCGCCTACGCCGTCGGCGATGTGCCCGCCGGGCGCGAAGAGCCGCCCGTCCGCCATCAGCGCGTGCCCCGCGCAGAAGAGGTCGTAGCCGTGAAAGGGCGTGCGCGTAAACGTCCCGGCGTCCACATCCCAGATGTAGGGGAAGCCATCCGTGCCGCCGAACGGCGTATCAAACGGTGCGCCCCGGTCCCAAAGCAGGACCTTGCCGGTGGGCAGCAAATTGATGTGGATGGGCACAACGGGATAAGGATTCGCCGGCATGTCAATCGGCGTGCCCCACGCGCCGACGCGCGCCGGGTCGTCGTTGTCCACGATGGTCACGGTCGCGATCGTCTGCGTGTCAAGCGTCACGCCGCCGCCAGGGTTGCTGAGGTGGACCGTGAACTGGCGGTTCGGCTGAATGGTCGCGTTGTCCAGCGGCGCGACGCGGAAGAACTTCACCAACTCCGTCGCCGTGAAGGTCAGCGTGCCGTTCGTCGCTTCGTAGTCCACACCGGCGATGGCGGTCAGGTTCGAGGTCGCGAAGTTAATCGTCACGTCGCCCGTGCTCGCGCCGTAGCGGCTCACATACACCTGCGCAGGAAACGTTTCCGGCGTCGCGTAGGTCGCGAAGCCAAAGCCCACCGTGCCGAGGATAGGCTGCTCGAACTTCACGCTGATGTTGTCGAGGTCGTGGTCCGCCGTAAGTCCACCGGTCCGCGCGCCGAACATCACGCGGGACTCATAGGGCAGCAGGCCGGTGACGACGACATTCGTGCAGATGGTCATGGGCACGCCTCCGTTGGGCGTGAGGATGACGCTCACGTCCGAGTCGCCGCCGCCGGGCCGCACGATGATTTTCGCGTGAATCCACTGGCCGCTCTTGAGGTTCACCCCGCCTGCGGAGAACTCGTTAATCTTCTGCCCGTTAAAATGGATGGAGACGTGGTTGTCGTCCTGGTCGCCGCCATCGAAGTTATTGAACACATCGAAGCCGATGCCCAGCGATGCCGCGATGTTCGGCTCCTGATAAAAATTCCCGATCGTGTCAATCGGCCCGGCCTGTCCCCACGTAAACGTATCCAGCAGTGCAAAGCTCATCCCGTCCGCCAGTCCCGTGATGTGGAAGTCGAACTCGGCGGTAATGAGCTGGTAAGTGCCCGCGTCGCTCTTGGTGAAGGCGATGGTGTTGACGTTCTGGTTCGCACTCGCGGACGCGAGCCGGAGGAAGTTGCCGGTCGGTCCACCTGCCGTGATGGTGGGCGGCGGGTTGACGTTGTTCTGCGCCAAGTCGTAGGGCGTGCCGCCCGCATCGAAGTTCTGAACCGTGTCGGCAAAGGCACCGCCGGCCAGCAGCCACAGTCCTGCCGCTCCGCCGAAGCGAAGCAGCCCGCCCAACCATCGTTGTCCAAGCGCGTTCATTAGAAGTTCGACGCCGACCGAGGCGCGCCCGTTGCATACCCTAAATCCAGCCCGCCAGCAATGCGGGCGAAGCCGGAGCAACGGAACAAAGCAGCGCGGACGCCCTGCCGCGTCGAGTTGCCTTCGCGATGCTCAGCGCCCACTTGCAGCCTCGTTCCAGCAAGCATCCCGCCAACCGCGTTCACCATGAGCTTGTTCTCCGACCCGATCGCTTCCCGCGCCGCGCGGACATTGGCCTTGTCCGTCGCCGCGTTGCGCCAGCCGAACGCCCCCCCCTGCGCCATCACGCTCAGGCGGCGGCGACCACGGCCTCGTGACCGCTGCTGCCGATGACGCGGACCGGGTTGCCCTTTTCGATGAGGTCGCCCTCGGTGACGACGTCCAGTATCTCGTGGCCGAACTGCGCCTTGCCACCGGGCCGCAGCGTGGAGAGAGCGACACCGACCATGCCAAGATGCTTTTGATGCGCGGCGCTCAAAGCCGCCTCGGTCAGCACGCCGCTCGCGCCTTGCGAGACCAGCGCGGGGTAGAAGCCTGTCTTAGGCAGCACGCGGCTGAGAACCAAGATGACAAGCCCCGCGCCCACTGCCGCCAGCACGAGGTCGTTCAGCGGCAGTTGCAACTGCGGGAACGTCGGCAGACTTGGTGCGCCCGGATAGATGTCTACCATCGCCATCACCAGTGACACGACGAGGAGGCCGAAGCCGGCCAGGCCCAGCACCAGCGTCCCCGGAAAGAAGAACAGCTCCAGCACCACGAGCGCGATGCCCACGATGAACACCGCCACCCACTCCAGCCCGGTCAGGCCCGCGACGTAGCCGCCGAAGAAGTAAATCGCGAAGGCGGTGATGCCGATGATGCCCGGCAGGCCGAAGCCCGGGGTCTTGAACTCGATGTAAATCCCAGCGATGCCGATGATGAGCAGCACGGGCGCAATCGTGTTGACCCAAGAAGCGAGCTTCTCCATGCCGCTCGGCTCGATGCGCTTCACCTGCACCGCCTCCATGCCAAGTTGCTTGAGAAGCGCATCTATGTTCTCGACGGTGCCAGCGGAGAGGAGCGGTTTGGCGGGCTGGCCGTAAGTGCGCGCGGCCTCCTGGTCGGTCAGCGTCAGGATTTGGCCTTTCTCGTTGATCACCTTGCCGTCGAGTTTGAGTTCTGTGGTCTTCTTCACCATCGCGTCGGCCACGGCGGGGTTGTGGCCGTTCTTCTCCGCGTTGGCCCGGACCAGCGCGCTGATGGCGGAAGAAGCTTTCACCTCCATCGTGCCGCCGATTTCCTGCGCGCCGCCCGTGGGCGAGGCCATGATGGGTGCCGCCGCCCCGATGACGCTCTGCGGGGCCATGTAAATCTTCTGCGTGGCGAAGGAGATGAACGCGCCGGCGCTGAACGCCTTCTTGTTCACAAAGGTCACGGTCTGGCCGGGGAACTTGGCGATGATGCCGATGATTTCCTCCGTCACGTCCACGCGCCCGCCGTTGGTCTCCATGTCGAGCACTAGCACATCGGCCTTGGCTTCCATCGCCTCCTTCACGCCCCGGCGCACGACATAGACAAGCGGCGGCATGATGTCGTCGCGGATGGGGAGGACGTAAACCTTCTTCCCGCCCGCTTCAGGCTTGGCCTCGGCAGCGGGCGAGTCGCTCGGCACAACCAACGTGGCGAACAGGACCGCGAGGAGAGAAAACCACTTCGTCATGGCGGGAGCGTATCGCGGGGGAATCCGAGCCGCAAGCGGCGCGCCTCCGTGGCAATCCCCATCACCGCAGTTGCCCCGGCCATTTAGCCCAGCAGGCCAACTGCGCCTCGCGGTCGGGGAGATCGGCGTAGTCGGGGTTGTGCAGGAAGCGCAGCGGGTAGCCGGGTTCCAAGGCAAGGATGGTCACAACTTCACCGGCAACAGAGAAGACGGCCTTCCACGCGCCGCAGCCGATGGTGAAGAGTTGATCGCCGCGCCGACGGATGCGGCGGGTGCGATGCGGGGTGGGGTCAATGGCGAGCAGCTCGATGAGGCGGGGCCGGAAGTCCACTTGCCAATCGGTCAGGAGCCACCCGGCTTGCGTCTCGGCGAGCGGGGCGAACCGCACCGCGAACTTCGGCGGCTCGGCCAGCGCCGCTTCGACGGCTTCGGTCCAGCCGCCGCCGGCGTCGGGGAAAGCGTCATAGGCCGGGATGTAGGGTTTGATGTCGAGGACGGGCGTGCCATCCACGAGATCGCACGGGCCGAGGAGGAGTCGCCGGCCCTCGATGCCGAGGAGTTGCACGGGCGTGAGCCCGAGCGGGTTGGGGCGATGCGGTGAGCGCGTGGCGAAGACGCCGCGGCGCTGGGCCGGACCGCGCGGCGGCAAGACGAGCGGTCGCCAAGTCGTGTTGCGATGGAACCACCAGAGCAGCCAGACGCGGGAGAATCCGGCGAGGTCTTGGAGCGCTTGGCGGTAGCCCGGCTCGGGCAACAGCTCAAGGAAGTTGCGCTCCGGCTGCGCCTCGGCAGGCTGGTGCAGCGCCTGAAACTTCACCTGCTTGTGCGTGGTGATGTAGCCGATGGGGCGGAGGTTGAGGGAGGGTTGCAAGCGTCGGTTTCTTCCTGGCCAGTCAATTACCACGCGCACCCTCTATTTCCGCCCCCGGCGGCGCAAGCTTCTACCGCCCGGCAACCCTGCCCCCGAAGGACGCCGGAGCGCGGGGTCGGTGACCCGCAGCCGTGTCCGATTACGCAACCCGCTGGTCAGGCCGAACGGCCTCGGCAGGCGCGAGCTGCTGCGGGTTGCCGACCCCGCGCGCCGGGGCAGCGGCTAACTGCTCCCGCCACAGTTGGTCATTGATGAAACACCAATGGGAGTGGCCTTCCGCTGCGTAGGTTTTCCGGGTTCCATCCGTGCTCCATGCGTGGCTAAAAACCAAGCTGGCTTCGCGCGTCGACTAAAACTGGAGGCGCGCGTCGGCCTTCAGCAGCGCGTCGAGATTTTGCCACTTGGATTCGTTCATCGTGTTGAACGAGTGCAGATAAACCTTCACCACATCGGCGGGATGCTTGGCGAGGACGGCCTCCACGGCGGTCGTGAGTTTGGCGTCATCCACAGACTCGGGGAGATCGTCCACCACGCCGTCCTGGTGCGGGATGCCAGTGCCATCAAGGAAGTCGGCGAGGAGCGACTTGTGGCTCTTGAAGAGCCAACCCCGCAGCATCGTGCTGGCGGCGACTTCCATCCCGGGGCGGCTGAGGTAGGCGACCATGCCCAGATGGCGTTCCTGGCGCGGCTGCTTATCCAGGAAGACAGCGCGCACCTTGCGCACGTTGGCGACGGCATTGAGGGTGGCGCGGTAAAGCTCGCGATCGTGCGCGTGGGAGTGTTCCAGGATTTCCGCCGCCAGCGTGGGCGGCATGAAACCGAACAGTTCGTGGGAGGTCAGCATAGGTGTTGGTTCAAAACCAAGCGTGGAGTGTAGTTACGAGCTTTCAAACTGCAAGCCCCGCGCGGTGGAATGTCTGCTTCCCCTGGGTTTCTGTCCCGCGCTAGTGTCCGCGCCCGATGCGGATGAAAACAGAAATCAAGTTCGGCCTGCTGGCGGTGCTGGGCGTGGCGGCGTGGACGCTGCTGGCGTGGCAACTCGGCTGGCACAACGACCAGTTCGAGCACGCACAGCACGGCAAGCAGGTCGGGCCGGTGGTGTTCGCGCTGTGCATCTGGCTGGCGGTGCGCGAGCGGCGCGAACAGCAAGGCGGGTTGATCGCGCTCGGGGAGGGTTTTCAGACGGGCATGGTCGTCAGCGCCGTCGCGGCGTTTCTGAGCGGGGCATTTCTCGCCTTCTACAGTCGGGTGCTGAATCCCGGCTGGCTCCAGCGCGCGTGGGAGTGGCAGAAGGCCGGCTTGATCGCGGGTGGCGCAAAGGAGCAGGAGTGGGGGCGGCACGAGGCCATCGCGAACGCGTCGCAGATGCTGGTGTATCAACTCCTGCTGGAACCCATTCGCACGGTGATCATGGGCTTGATCCTGACCACGGCCATCGCGGCAGTGCTACGCCGGAAACCGCCGGGGGCAGAGGAGCCGCGCTAAAGTTCGCCCCTGCCGGCACCGGTTCAGGGAGAGAACCCACGAGCCGCTGCGACTCCCGATTTCAGCCCCTGAACTCGGTAGGGCCGCGCTGCTGCGCGGCCTCGGCTCGCTGGGGGATGGCGAGGCCGATCAGCAGGTCGGCCCTACCAGATTCATGGAAAGGATTTACTTCGCCACCGGGCGGCGATGGACTTTGTGGACCGCCGCCTGGTCGGTGCATTTCACCAGCAGTTCATCAATGCACACGTGCGCCGGGCGGCTGGCGCAGAAGACGAGGAGCTCAGCGATGTCGTTAGCCGTGAGCGGCACGACGCCTTCATAGACCTTGTTCGAGCGCGCCTCGTCGCCCTTGAAGCGGACCATCGAGAACTCGGTCTCCGCCATGCCGGGGTCAATGGTGCCCACGCGCACGCCGGTGCCGTTGAGTTCGAGGCGCAGCGAGCGGGTGATCATGATCTCCGCCGCCTTCACGCCGCAATACACCGAGCCGCCTTCGTAAGCCTGCCGGCCCGCGACGGAGCCGATGTTGAGGATGTAGCTGCCGGGATTCTTCACCATGAAGGGCAGGATGGCGCGGGTGACGCGCATGACGCCCAGCAGGTTCACCTGCACCATCGCCTCCCAGTCGGCGTCCTTGCCGTTGGCGACGGTGTCGGCGCCGTGCGCGCCGCCAGCGTTGTTGACGAGCACGTCAATCTGCGGCGTCAAGGTCGGAATGGCCTCGGCGAACTTGTTCACGCTCGCGGTGTCGCTCACGTCGAGCTTGTGGAACACGGCGTTGGGCGCACCCAGCTTGCGGGCCTCGGCGGCGACGGCTTCGAGCTTATCCGTGCGGCGGGCACCGAGGATGAGATTGCAACCTTCGGCGGCAAACGCGCGCGCGGCGGCGGCCCCGAACCCGCTGGAGGCACCGGTGATGAGAACCCACTTATCGGCAAGACGTGATGGCATAGGTGTAAATGATGTTTAAGTGCGCGAAGTTCTAGCGGCCCGCCCCGGAGCCGCAAAGGAAAAAGGCCGTGGATCAACTGGATTTGTCAGGAAGATAGAAGAAGCCGACAAACCATGTTCTGGTGGGAAAGCCCGGTCCTCGGCTTCCATTTTTCTGACCCAATCTTCCTGCCCAACCGCCTGAACTGGATATTTTCTCGTAGGCTGGCGGGTGCTTCGGCAGGTTCAGCCCATGGCAGATGACGTTTGGTCGCGGCTCAAGCGGTTGTTTACCGGCGCGCAAGACACTTGGAACGACTCCGCCGAGGCGGGAGCGGACGAGTCGAAGCTGTCCGCGCTGGAGGCATTCGTTCACTTCTGGGTGGTGACGGTCAAGAGCTTCATCCGCAACCGGGTGCCGGTGCGGGCGGCAGCGCTGGCGTATTCGAGCCTACTCGCGCTGGTGCCGATGCTGGCCCTGATCGTGAGCGTGGCGTTCGGTTTCCTGCGCGACGAGCAAGGGCAGAAGCACATCGAGACGTTCATCCACCACATTGTGGAAGCGGTCGTGCCAGCGAGTCCGGGCCAGGTGGAAGCAGTGCCGCCCACCACGCTCTCCGTGAGTGACCTGAAGGATTTGCCCGCACTGGTCGCAAAGTTGAAGCAGCCCACCAACTCGGTGGCCACCTACGTGAGCGGGCGGCTGTCCGCCAGCACCAAGCTGGCGCTGGCGCAGTATCCTGGGTCCGCAGTGGAGGTGCCGACGGTGCACAGCAACTTGCTGGCGGATCTGAACGCGCTCATCGCGGGGCCGTCGATCTACGAAGCCAGGCGGTTCGCTGGCGTGCGGCTGCGGCCGGAGACGAGCCGGCTCCTGACTGAGAACCCCGACGACACCGCCCTCCCCCACCTGAACCGCCGCCTGCTGGAGGCCGCTTTTCCGGCGGAACTGCCAAGCAAGTCGAGCACGCACGAGCTGGTGGCGACGGTGCAGACGTTCGTGCAAAACCAGCAGACCAGCGCCGTCTCCGCCAGCGCGGCGCTCATGCTGGTGTTCATCGCCATCATGATGCTCGCACGCATCGAGGACACGTTTAACGACATTTGGGGCGTGTCGCGTGGGCGGAGTTGGTTCGCACGGGTGACCCAGTATTGGGCGGCTCTGACGCTGGGGCCGGTGCTGCTGATTCTCGTCATCGGCCTGACCACCAGCACGGAGCTGGCGAGCGTAAAAGAGACCTTGGCCGAGATGCCGCTGGGCATCGGTAAGCTGACGGCGTTCCTGTTCAAGTTCCTTCCCTTCGCGCTCCTGAGCCTGGGCTTCGCCGGGTTTTACACGCTGCTGCCGGCGACGAAAGTGCATTGGAAAGCCGCGCTGGTGGGCGGGTTGGTGGGCGGTTGCCTCTGGCAACTCAACAATCTTCTGAGGCCGCGCAATTTCTTTTCTGTAAATTGATTGAGCATCAAACTGAGGGTGGGGTTTGGTTTGCCATGTTGAGGTAGATTTTTCCGGTTTCCCAGTCGTCGCTGGTCTCGGCCAGGAGGGCGGAGAT
>JBDKJY010000074.1:0-15606 GCA_039796295.1 Verrucomicrobiota bacterium | reverse complement strand
GCGAATGAAGCGGCCACGAAGATCCACCGCGACGTGGCGGTCTTCGTGGCCGACTGCGTGGCGAGCCTGCGCGAACAGACGGCGACGCTCTGCCAGGAGATGCTCACGAGCATCCAGACCTCGGAGAAGGGCGTGCACCAGAAGACCCTCAACCGCTTGGTGCGGTTCATCGACCAGTTCCAGCAAATGAACTTCGCCAATGACACCGAGATGGCGCGGCAGCTTGAGACGGTCCGCTCCGAGCTGCTCACGCGCGCGGCGGAGGAATACCGGGACTCGGCCACCGCTCGGCAGCGGCTCGTGACCGGGCTGTCCCGGCTCGGGGCCGAAGCCCGGGCACTGGCGCAGGAGGACGCGAGCGAACTCGTGCAACGGTTCGGCTCGCTGGGCCAGCGCAAGTTCCAGCTCGCGGCGTAACGACGGAAACCCAACGGAGTGGTGGAGCAGTGAAGTGATGGCGAAACCATCGCACCAGAACTCCACCACTCCCTGCCCGTGTCTCCCACCTCTCAACTCTCAACACACCCAATGGCTAACTACTTCACCAACTTCAGTCTTCAGTTCCGCTTGCCCGATGAAGCGGCGCAGACCTACGCACTCTATCTCGCCACACAAGCCAGTCGCCTCAACCAGGGCGATGAAGCCGAGGGGGATTTCCCCGCCGAGCTTCAGGAGCACACCGAGGACTGGTGCTTCGAGACCGACGCCGACGTCGTGGAGGCGCGCCCGGGCCTGTGGCTGCACTCCGACAACGGGGGCATCGACGCGGCCTGCGCATTCCTCCAGCACCTGCTTCAGAAGTTCAACCCCACTGGTCAGGTGACCTTCGAGTGGTCGCACGATTGCAGCAACCCTCGGGTGGACGCCTATGGCGGCGGCGCGGCGATCATCACCGGGAAGGAAATCAAAACCATGAGCACCTGTCAGTGGCTGCGCGACAACGCGGCCTGACCCAGACTCTCAACTCTCAACCATCAACTCTCAACTTCATCAATGCCCAAGTTCCTCTGTTCCTATGCCCACGACATCGCCTGCTTCGCGGATTTTGTCGTGGAGGCCAGCAGTGAACGCGCCGCCTTGCGCCAGATCAGGAAGGCGCTGCGCGACGGCAAGTTCGCCAACGTGGACGCCACTCCCTGCTGGGAGAATGGAGCCACCAACGAGCGCGTGTTTGTTCAAGGCGTCGCCGAGGAGCACGCGACTGAAACCACGCTCGCCGAGTTGATCGGCGAGGTGCACCGGTTCAGTCCGCAGACCCGGCGCTGCATCCACTGCGGCCGGCACGCCGACGAGGACGCCGTGGAACCCACGCCCTGTCAGCCAGCCGCCCCACCATGAAAGTCATCACCATTCGCCGGCTCGACCTCCAGTTCGACGCCAGCCAAATCACGCACGGCCCGCCCGAGCAGCAAGCCCGGCAGGCCGTGGACCTCATCAACCTCACCTTGCAGCGCGAACCCTTCGGCCTCGGCGCCCAACTCTTCGCGCACCGCGACGAGATTGAAGTCGAGTCTGCGGAATCCGCTGCCTGAAACCATCGCAGCAACACCCCATGAACCCACGCACCCTGAAAATCGAAGCGGTCGGCGACTTCGCCGCGCAGAACATCAAACCCCGCATCCGCCTGGGCGGCGGCTGGCTCAACCGCGCCGGCTTCAAGCCCGGCCACCGGGTCATCATCCACCACGCCCGGCCCGGCAAGCTGACCCTGCGGTTCCAACCAGTTCCGGCCCGCTGACACGCCCAAAGTCGAAACACCGCCGCCGGCGGTGTCTGTGCGTGTTCGCGCACACTGATGAGACTCGCTCTCCCAGCAACCAAACCAACCAGCAAAGAAAGGCAGCACAACCCCATGAAAAACATCACAGTCAAATACGGCGTCGACAGCATCACCAAGCAGGTCACCGAGGACTTCACGTTCGGCGACCTCCAGGACAGCGACGCCTTCAAGGCGGCGCTGGGCTTCGGCGACCGCACCAAGGCGCTCGTGGACGGCATCGAGCAGGACCGCGCCACCGTCATCCCGGCCGGCGCAACGGTGCGCCTCGAAACCGCCGCCAACACCAAGGCCTGAAAACCAGAAGTCACCCCAACGGCCCGTCCCCTTCACCGGGGGCGGGCTTTTCCTTTCCCACCATGGAAACCACCGAAATCATCCTGCGCGACAACGGCACGCTCACCGAGCGCGTCACCCGCGAACGCGACCTCGCCACCGGCCCAGCCGTGCTGGACGCGCTGACCGAAAGCGTGACGCGCAAGCTGCGCAACGTCCTCTCGCTCCCCGACTGGGGCCTGGTGCATGCCAGCGTGGGCCTCAACGACACGCTCTGGACGGTCGCCATTAACCGCATTCCCTTGCACGCGCGGTTCCGGCTCATCAACGGCGTGCTCGTCCCGGCGTTTGCATCCGCCACCGACCTGGAGCTGCCACTGGTCTGGCATGCGCCCGAGGCGGTGCGGCTGGCCTTCGTCGTGCGCACGGAGTTTGCCAATGAGTGCGTCCGGGTCTGCGGCAACTGGCTCTTCGCCTGCGATGCGGACCAGCGGGGCTACCGTCTGCCGCTACCCAACCTGCACGACGACTGCCTCATCTGCACCGGCAACTTCGACGGCCACCACGACTCCGGGGCCGCGTGCGTCGCGGCCAGCCTGGAACAGTTCCGCAAGTCCAAGTGGAACGCTGACCTGATGCGGACCATCGAACGGTCGCAGCAGTGCTTCCGCTTCCAGCCGGCGAATGAGGCGTTCACGACGCTGCCCATCGCGGCGGCGGACTGGACAACGCTCTGCGACAAGGTGTCCACGGACATCTTTGAAAGGGTCATCCTGTGAAGCCCCCTCCAGAAAACGCCGGCGTGCTGCGCCCGCTCGTGGCCCAGCTCAAGGCGTGCCCGACGCAGGACACCAGCTTCTCAGACAAGCTGCTGCTCGAAACCTGGGAGCGTTTCAAACACACGGGCTGGGACCGGGGAACGGAACCCACCCCGGCCGTCATGGCGGGCTTGCTCCTCCATGACGAGAACACCGCGCGGCTGCTCAACGCGGCGGAGCGCGTGCAACTCATCGCCCTGAGCACCGTTGCTCTGGAGCGCCAGCAGGGTGAAGTTGGTGAGTGCGACCCAGTTCGTGGAAGCCGCGTTGGTGGTGTATTCGAGGCGATATGCGCCGCCGGCCGTCCCGTCGATGGTCAGACCTGCCAGCATGTTCAGCCCGAGTGTCGCGGCACCAGTGACAGGTTGAACCGAAAGGCTCGCCGTGGCGCTGTCCACCAAGCCGAAGGCGTTCCGCACTACCACCCAGTAGTTGACGTTGGTTGTCAGCGCCGGAGTCGTGTAGGCAGGACCAGTGGCACCCAGGACGGGCGCATTGGTGTTGCCGCTGGTGCCCAGATGCCATTGGTAAGTCAGCCCGGAACCCGTGGCAGTCACCGAAAGCGTCACGGCGTTGCCAGCCGTGACGGTCTGGTTGAGGGGTTGGCTTGTGATGTCCATGGTAGTATTGCTTCGTCTGCGGCGCAGCCTTCACTTCTGGCTCACTTCGCCCCAATACAATGCAACTGTGACCACGTCCGGACGAACATCCGCCCTACCGCGATCGCCGGCGTGCTCTGGCACAGCTCGCTCAGCGCGTTTGTGGCCAGGAGCTGAAACTTGTCCGCCGCAGCGAGCGCGAAAACTTTCCCGCTCTTGTCCACCGCGAACAGCTTGTCGCCCGTGCAGACGGGAGAGCCAAGGAACTCGCCTTCCACGCGCTCGGACCAGACCACCTCGCCGGTCGCCAGCTTGGCACAGGTGACGATGCCTTGGTCGCTCCACAGGTAGGCACGTTCACCGACAATGATCGGCGAGGGGATGTGCGGCACGGTCTTCTCCATGCGCCAGGCCTCCTGCATTGTGCCCGGCTCCTTGCCCGGCTTGAGCACGACCACATGTTTGGGACCACCAGTGAAGGCGCAGTTGACGATGACGTATTCGCCCAAGGTCGAGGGTGATCCAATCGCCCGCTCCTGCTTCTGCGCGAAGAGCGGCATCTGCCAAAGCTGCTTGCCAGTCGCCGCATCCACGCCGGTCGCGCCAAGGCGCCAGCTCACGACGACGACCTGCGGCTTACCTCCGGGCGGCGTGTAGATGCACGGCGTGGAGTAGTTCGAGTGGTTCTCGGCGCGAGGGAGCTTCCAGCGGACCTTGCCCGTGGCTCGGTCGAGCGCGAACAGGTGGCCGTCAGTCTCTTGGTCGTTGGACAGAATGACGAGGTCGTCGTGCAGGATCGGCGACGCGCCGAAGCCATGCTGGCGCTTCACTGGCCCGAGGTCAGCTTCCCACGCCGTCTTCCCGTCGTGCGTGAAGGCGATGACCGTGAGCTTCTGCGGCGTGCCCCAGGTAAAGTAGGCCCGCTCGGCATCGACGGCGGGCGTGCTGGACGCCGCGCTGTTGAGTCGGTGTTGCTTACCTGCGAGCGCCTCGAAGTCGCGTTGCCAAACGAGACGCCCGTCGTGTGCGTTGAGACAAGCCGCCGTGCGCCGCCCAGTGGCCTCGTCACCGCCCAAGAGAAAGACCTTGTCGCCCCATACCACTGGTGAGCCGTGACCCGAGCCGGGCAGCTTCGCACTCCACTTCCGATTCGCAGGCGTCCACTGCGCCGGGATGTCCGCCTGGCCGAGGCCGGAACCATTCGGCCCGCGGAAGCGCGGCCATTCCTGGGCGACGGTGGACACGGCGGTCAGGACGGCGGTGAGCAAGGCGAGGCGCATCATGGTGAAAGCTGCGGGAGCATTCCCGGCAGCGGGTGATTCGCGCAAGGACGTGGAGTTCTCACAGCCCGCAGGCTTCGCGCAGGTGTTCGGGGGCATCATGTGCTGGACGTCACGGGGCACGCTTGGCCCGCTCGATGGAGAACGTCTCCTCCACCACTTCCCAGCCGCTCAGAATCGGGGCCGTGCTGGCGGTGGGCGCGTTGGCCTTGGGCACGAACTCCAGCGTCATCGCCCCGGCGGCTTCGATGCGCTCGAAGGTCTTCACCAGCGCGCGGCGCGGGCCGCCGGTTTCCTTCGCCACATCGAAATCCTTCAGCACCACACGGCCTTGGAGCTTCACGTCGAAGACCCGCTGGCCGGCGGCGATTTCATCCGGCTCCGCGAAGTGCAGGCGCACTTGGAAACGGCGCGGCGGCGCGGCGGCGCGGTCGCCGAAGGCCAGCGGCGCGAAGTTTGCGCACCGGCTGCGACCGGTCGCCCCGAGATACGCCAGCGCCTCGCCGGCGATGCGCGTGCGGTTCATCTGGAAGTTGAGGCCCAAGGTCTGCGGGTCGAGTCCCGCCGCCCGCAGCGTCGCCAACGGAATGGCCACCTCGACCGTGAAGCCGGAGTCGTCCAGCCGCGCCGCGCTGTTCCACGCGCCGGTCCACGCGGCATTTTCCGGCGAAGTGCGGCCGGCCCGGAGCGCCTGGAAGTGCTCGTTCGCGCCACTGACCGCGAGGTGAAGGACTTTTTCCCCGGCGGCATCAGTCAGGAACATCTCCCATGAGTCATCGGTGAAAACATCTTTGACGGGCGCGGCGGTGCGGCTCGGCTTGGGCATCAGCGAGCGGTGGCCCGGAATCGGCGGGCGTGTGGCCGCGCAGTAGAGCGTCTGCGAGTCATGAGCAAGCCAGACGCGGGTCTTCGTGTTCACCAGCGTGACCAGCGGCGGGCCGAGCCATTCGCGCGGCGCGAGCACGGCATCGAGCTGCGGCGGCACGGCGAAGACCACGGACTTCAGCAAGGGAAGGAAGTCCAGTGGCAGGCTCGCCTTGCGAATGCCGCGATAGCCCGAGGCGTAAATCCACGGCTGGCTCGTGCCGGTGAACGTGACGTGGTCAGCGTTGAACCGGTAGAGGCCGAGCGCCGGGTCGAAGTCCACCGTGAGCGGCAACTGAAGACTCGCGGACGTGGCGATGGGCCACACACCGGGGCGCTGCGCGTCGTCGTAGGTGCCGGGGACTTTCGCGTAGCCCATCGCCTCGTGCGGGGCGAGCGGGCGCGGCCAGCCGAGCCAAAGCGTGCCGTTGTCGCCACGGCGGTCGCCGAACGCGCCGAGGTTGAGCGCCGCCTGCCGCAGCACCGTGTCCGGCGTGCGCTCGTGAAAGATGGCCCAGTCCTCGTGCAGTCGCGTCTCCGCCGGGGCCAGCACGACGCTGGTGCGGAAGGGATAATTGCAGACGCACCGCGACTTCGCCTCGGACGCGATGACCAGCCCCTGCGACACCGTGGTGCTCGGCCCGCACGCGGCGGAGATGCCGATGAACGTGCGCAGGCCGCTGTCGTCCTCGAAGTCGTAAATGCCCAGCACCTTCGCCGCGCCGGCGCGCTTGAAGACGCTGTTCAGGGAGAAATCCATCCCGCCACACAGACCGGTGCCCGTGTGGAAATAGCGCGGCCCCAGCTCGCCGGTGAGCGGGTGCTCGCGCAAGAGCGGGCTGACCGAGGCGTCCAGCTTCGCCGGGTAGGGCTTCACCTTCACTTTCGGGGCGGCGGCGATTGTGCCGGCGACGTTGGTCGGCGCGGCGACTTTCGCGCCAGCGGCCAACGTGACATTCGCCCAGCCGTTGTTGATGCCATCGGCCACAGGGTCGGAGAAAAGATGGCTCTGCCGAATGCGCTCCGCTGGCTGGCCATCGTGGGTATTGAGCGTCGCCGCGAAACCAAAACTCTCCGGTGGTTGACCGTTGAGGCCGGGAATTTTCGCCCACGGCACACGGACGATGGTAAGCGAACCGCCGGCCTCGTGCGTGCCGGACGCGCGGACCAGCGGCGGCGTCGTGCCCGTGCCCGACGCGAGGGACGCGGGAGTGGCGGCGTCGAGCGCGGGCGTGACACGGAGTTGGAACGTGCCGGGTTCGTAGAGGCCGTAACGCGTCGCGGCCGGGCGGAAATCGAAGAATAAATCCCACTCGTCCAGCTCGGTGAGGACCGGGTCCTGCGTGCGCAGCGTGACGACCAGCCCGTCGGCGTCCCGCGCGAGCGTGAGCTGGCCGGAGTGCTGGCCATCCACGGGCAACTTCCACGACTGCGGCGTTTGCAACGCGACCGTCGGCGCGGCGCTGAGCGGGCCGAAGATGCGCCGCTGCGCGCCGGTGCGGGCGTCCAGCTCGATGCAGCCTTGGCCAGTGCGGAAGCAGCCGGGGCCAAGATTGAGAAAGACACTTTCGTCCGTGACGCGGATGTAGCGGGAGTGCTGGCGACCCAGCTCCTGCGACCAGACCAACTCCGTGTGGTTGATGAGGTCGCGGTTCACGCGCATATCGAGGGAGTAGCGGGGAATCGGGCGCGTCCAGAGATTGCGTCCGTTGTAGGCGTCCACGGCGGTCAGCACATTTTCACCGAGCACGAAGTAGCGGCCATAGGCAGCCGGCGCGCGGGCGTTGCCATTCCGCAAGTCCGTCACTTGTGCGGTGGACGGGCCGCCGAACCAGAGCAGGCGCAGCGGCCATTTCGCGCGCTGGTCCGCCACGAGGTCGCTGTCCCAGTCGAGCGCGCCGGGCAACCGGCCGCGCACTAGATACGGCCCGCTTGGCGAGACGCGGATTTCTTCCGCCAGCGCTCCGGTCTCACGCAGAAAGGCTCCAGCAGCCGCAGCGTCAGCGTCGGTGAAGAGCAGCACGCCGCCGCACGGGCGCAGCATCCGGTAAAGGTCTTTGGGCGACCACCCTTGCAGCGAGCCAGACACAAGAATGGCGTTGGCGAAATATTGCGCGAAGGGCAGCCGGTCGCGCCGGTCGGTCGCCTGCACCTGCACGCGCGAACCGTATTGCGCTGTGGTGCTGAGTAGCTGGCCGCGCAACGTGGCGGCGGCGGCGGTGTCGCGCACGACCGCGACCGTGCGCAACTGTGTCTGGTCCGCAAGTGGGCGGAGCACCTTGCCCTCGTCATCGCCAAGCACGAGCGCGAAGCCCCGGTCCATGCCGGTCTCCCGCAGGCGCGCGAGCACCGGCGCAAACACGGCAGGCGCGGGCGGCGTGGGTTGCAGAAACGGTAGCCCGTGAAGACGCGGCACCGTTGTGGTCGCGGCCGGTGCAAAGCAGTAAACGCCACCGCGTGTCGTGGCCGCGATGATTTGGCCGTTGGCCACGGCGAGTTCGCGCACCTCGCCCTCGACCGGGGCGCGCCACAGCTCGGCGTTGTTCGCCGGGTCCACGACCGCGACCGCGCCGTCCAGGCCCAGCACGAGTTTTCCGCCGGCCATGACGAGGCTGAACGCGTTGCGTCCGACCATCTTCCCCTGATGCACCAGCACGCTGGCCTTGCCGCGCTCCTGCTTGATGGGCGGGCGACCTTGCACCGGCGGCTTCGCCGGCAGCGGCGAAATTTGCGGAATCTCGCCGCGCATGAAGGAGACGAACTGGCCGTTGGTCATCTTGTGCGACCGCAGCCCCAGCGTGCCCGCGCGATGGATGGAGCTGATGTGGAACTTGTCGCCGTCCACGATGACCGCATGGCCGCCCTCGCCGGCGCGCGGTTCGGCGAAAAGCAGCTTGCCCGTGCGCCGGTCGAAGCCCGCCGGCATCGCGTAGCCATTAGGCACGAGCAACACGTCGCGGTTCGCCGCCAGCGCGCCCTGCGGAGTGAGGCCGTAGATGCCGAAGTCGCCGTCGTGGACGCCGTGCTCCAGGTTCTCAGCGTTGGTGGGGTTCATCAGGTGGTTGTAGTCCACACCGGCGAAACCGCTCGTGTCGTTGCACCAAATCACCTTGCCGGTCGCGGCGTCGAGCGCCCAGACGTAGATGCCTTCGTTCGCCCACATGCCCGCCACGCAATACGCCACGCCGCCGTCCACCAGCACGCCCGTGCGAATCGGCCAGCGCGAAATCATGCGGTCGTTGCCCACGCACTGCTCCGGCTGCGGCGCGGCCCGGAACGACCACACCCGCCGGCCCGTCGCTGCCTCGACGCAATACGCCACACCGTCATCCGAACCGAAGTAAACACGGCCTTCGGCAATCTGTGGCGCGACGCGCACCGGCCCGCCCGTGGTGAGTTGCCAGCGAAGTTCGCCCGTGCGCTCGTCCAGCGCGCGGACGGTGTCATCCGTCGTGGAGCCGAAGCAGACCACGCCCGCGCCGACGACCGGCTGCGGCGCGTAGTCGAAGTCCAGCCGGTTGAACATGATGACGTGCGGCGGCGGCCAGGCGGGGGAAGGCGGCTGTGCGGCAGCATGATGCCATGCGAGCCGCAGCGGCAGCACGGGCGCTTCCGTCGTGATGCCCGAGCGGCTGAGGTCGTGCCGGTGCATTGGCCAGTCTTCGCCCTGCGCGACTCCGCCAAGGCCTAGCAGGACCGCGCCGAGCAGCCAGCAAATCGGAAGTTTCATAGCCGTGGCAAGGTTGTGAGCGAGATCATTTTTACCAGGCCAGTTCGGGCGTGCATCCGGGGACATCGCTGAGGCTGGCTGCCGGCCCTGCGCTTGTCCATCCCTGAACCATGTCTGAATTCATCTCAAAGATTGAACCCATCAGGGACTGGGAATCACGGCAGCACGATGTGCGACGCACGGTCGCGGTCGTGATGGATGGGATGGCGTTCACAATTGAGCCAGAGGCTGCACCATCGGCCAGAGCCTGACCTCCTCGGTCACGAGATGCGCGGGCATTTGCGCTATCTGCACGAGCATCGTGCCGATGTCGGCGGGCGAGATGCACCGCGCGAGCACGTCGGCCGGGCGCGCGGGAAGCTGGGCACTCTCGGTAAAATCCGTCTGCCCCCATGACGGAAGCACGGACGTGACCCGCACCCCGTGGGGGCGCAGCTCCGTGAGCAGACAGCGGCTGAACTGAAGCAATCCGGCCTTGGCCGCCGAATAAACGCTCCAGCCGGGCCACGCGTGGGTGGAGCACGCACTGCCGACATTCACGATGAGTCCGCTGCCCTGCCGCTGCATGATCGCGGCTGCGCGACGGCAGCCCAGAATGGCCCCGGTGAGGTTGCTGGCGAGCGATTGGGCGATGGCCGCGTCCGTCTGCTCGGCGGCGGGGCCAATCTTCACACCCTCGCCCGCGTTGTTGACGAGAATGTCCACCCGGCCCGTCGCAGCCATCACGGACTGGATCAGCCGATCCCAGGCCACGCCGTCCGTCACATCCGCCACAAATGGCGTGGCCCCGATGCGTGCTGCCGTGGCCTTCAGCCGGGCCTCGTTGCGCCCGGTGATCCAGACGCGCGCCCCGGCTTTGCCAAACGCCTCCGCAATCCCCGCACCGAAGCCGTGGGAGCCGCCGGTGACGATGACAGTTTGGTTGACCAGCGAGGTGTTCGGTTGCATTGTGGCTGGGGAGAAAAGCAGGTCCGGAATTTCGCAGCACGGAAAAAAACAAGCCGCCGGCAGGACGAGCGAAGTGGTCGTCAATGCAGCGGATGTGACCGCTGACCTTGCACCCTGACACACCCCGGCCACTCCAGCCTTGTCCAAAGCGGCGCGGTGGTTAGGCTTCGGCCACCAGCACCTCCTCACTGTCACGGGAGTCGCTGCCCAACATGCCATGCCCATGAAAAACATCCTCTGCTGTCTCACCGTCGTCACGGCGATCACCTCTGCGTCCGCCGCCGGGAAACCTCAAGGGCAGCCCTTCGGCAAAACCGCCGAGGGCACGCCGGTCGAGGTTTACACACTTACCAACAGCAAAGGCATCCGACTGCGCGCCATGACCTATGGAGCCGTCGTGCTCAACCTCGAAACGCCCGACCGCCACGGCAAGAACGCCGACATCGTGCTGGGCTTCAACACGCTCGCTGAATACCTCAAGGGCACGCCCTACTTCGGGGCGGTGGTGGGTCGCTATGGAAACCGCATCGCGCACGGCAAGTTTACCTTGGGCGGCAAGCCACACACGTTGGCGACGAACAACGACCCCGGCGGCATGACGTGCTCGCTTCACGGCGGCTTGAAGGGCTTCGACAAAGTCGTCTGGCGGGGTGAGGGCCTCACGAAGCCCGGCGCGGTGGGCGTGAAGTTCAGCTACGTGAGCAAGGACGGCGAGGAAGGGTTTCCCGGCACCCTCAGCCTCAGCGCCACCTACTGGCTCACCGACGACAACGACTGGCGCATCGAATACACCGCCACCACGGACAAGGCCACGCCCGTCAACGTCACGCAGCACAGCTACTTCAATCTCAAAGGCGAAGGCAACGGCGACATCCTCGGCCATGAGCTGACGTTCAAGGCCTCGAAGTTAACGCCGGTGAACGCTGGGCTTATCCCCACGGGCGAGCTGCGCCCCGTCAAAGGCACCCCGTTTGATTTCACCAGCGCCCACGCCATCGGCGAGCGCGTGAACTCGACCGACGAGCAGATGAAGTTCGGCGGTGGCTACGACCACAACTGGGTGCTCGACAGCCAGGGCGGCGCTCTCGCGCTGGCCGCGACCGTGCATGAGCCGACCACGGGCCGCACGATGGAGGTGCTCACGACGGAGCCGGGCTTGCAGTTTTACTGCGGCAACTTTCTGGACGGCAAACTCACCGGCAAGAGCGGCAAGCCCTACCAGTTCCGCAACGGCTTCTGCCTGGAAACACAGCACTATCCCGACTCACCGAACCAGCCGTCTTTCCCCAGCACGATCCTCCAGCCCGGGCAGACCATGAAGAGCACCACGGTCTATCGTTTTACATCCAAGTAGGGCGCTGACGACGATTCTGGTGACCGAGCTTGAGTCAGCCCTGACCAAGCTAGTTTTCACCGCCCAACCGTCATCGAAGTGAACCCCCGAATCACCCGCACGAAGGGCTGGACGGTGGACTGGTTGTAGCCGAGGACGAAGTCGTAGGTGCCGGGCTGTTTGGCCGGGGCGGGGAGGAAGCAGCGCACGATGCCGCGCAGGTCCTGCTGGCCTTCCCGGCTGTCGAATGTGATGCCGAGGTGGGGCGCGAGGGTGAGGCGGCCGTCGTCGCCCACTTGGACGCGCTGGAAGTGGACGGCGCTGGCGGTGGCCTCCAGCGGCTCGGTGAGGAAGAAGATTTGCCCGTCCGGCGCGGTGAAGATGATTTCGCTCGGGCGCTTGAACTCGATGGGGCGGATGTCTTCGCCGCCCGGCGTGCGCAGGCGGAGGCCGTCCACGAAGCGGCGCTGGGCCAAGCTGTAGGAGTAGAGCGCGCCATCCTGTGTCATGAGCACGAGGAAGCGGTTGCACGGGGAGAGCACCAGATGCCCATCGACCGCGCGCTCGTGGTCGAGCTTCGGCAGGGAGAAGCCGTATAGCCCGCGCAGGCCGTGGCGCTCGGAGATTTCGTAGAGGAACACCTTGGCGTCGAGGTTCGCGGGGCCGGTGGCGGGGTCTTTCAATTCGTTAATCAACTGCTTGCGAATCGAGCCGCTCGCCGCGAAGACCTCTTGCCGCACGCTGCCGTCCGCCGCGCTCCAGACTAGGCGGCTGCGCAGGGTCTTCAGCGCGAAGCAGCGGCTCAGGTGCACGCTGGTCTGGCTGGCCGCCGAGTTGGTCTGGCTGGTCCCGAGCCGATGCGGGTCGAACAACTCCACGCCCGTGGAGAAGGCGTCCGCGCCGCGACCGTCCAGCCCGTAGCCCGCGTCCAGCAGGCGTCCGCCAAACACGGGCAGCAGGGCGTCAATCTTCTTCATGGAGGTGCGCGCGTGGCCGTCGGTGCTGCTTTGGACGAGCCGGGAGTTGAAGAGGTCGGCGGTCATCGTGGGCAGGGCTTTGCCGGCCTTGGCGTAGAGGATGCGCGAGAGGCCGGTGTAGCCGCTGAGGTAGAGCCATTGTTCATCGCCGTCCCGGACCCATGCGGAGTTGTAGGGACCGAGGCCGGCGCGCACAGGCGCCTGCGGCGGTAGGAAGGTCTTGGTCACCGTCTGGCTCGTCACGAGCGCCGAGAAGTCGAGGACGGAGAGCGGATAGCCGGCATACTCGCACACGGCGACGGCCCGGCCCGGCTCGCCCGGAATCGGGGAGACGAGGAAGGCCGGGCCCATGCTCGCGCCGCCGGTGAGGGAGGCGGCGAGCGGGCCTTGCGCGGCGGGGGCGGCGCGCAGCTTCGCGACGAGGTCGTAGCGCACGGTCAGGAGGCCGGGCGGCGCGCCGTCGTAGGTGGGGAACGCGCCCTTGCGCTCGGCGCGCAGCGTCAGGCCCTCGATGCGGTCCATCAGGAGCAGCCGCACGGAGGCACGGGGAAAGGTAATTTCGCCTTGGGAGAAACGGATGAGGTTCCGCCCGCCGCCGGTGCCGGGGTTCAGCTCGCGGCCTTTGGGAATGCCCTGCACGGTGACCAACTGCGTGGGCGAAAGCCGGCGGCCGTCCTTCGACATCGTGTCCGACACGACATTGACCTCGCCGAAGAAGCGCGTGTTGCCCCGCTCGTCGAGGTCCAGCCGCCACGGGCCGCCCTCATACTTGGTCCCGGCGTTGACGATGAACAATCCCGCCTCCGTGACGCTGACCACGCCGAGCTTGCGCACGTCGGCATCGGCCTTGGGCGGGGCCTTGTAGAAGGCGTGCGTCGCCGTCTCCCAACTGCCCACATGCAGGCGCACATCCGCCGCGAAGGCCGCGGCGTCCGACCAGTCCTGCGGGATGGAGAAGACGCCGCCGAGCCGACGACGGTGGGCGTTGCCGGGGTCGCCGTTGGTCAGCGTGTCGTTGCACATCGTGAAGAACACGCGGCCGTGCGTGCAGGAGACCTTGCACAGGTTGTCGTTCAACAGGCCCAGGCCGGCGGGCACGAGCTTCTGATAATCGAGCCGCACCGGGGGTTGCTCGAACTTCTTTGTGTGCGGATTGAACCGCACCACGTAGGCCCCACCGCCCTCGACCCGCCAATAAATTCGGCCTTGGTCGTCGGAATCAATCTCGCCCTTCTGGCCCAAATCGCCGTCACCGGCCCCGAGCATGTTCGCGCCGCCGGGAGCTTTCTCGTTGGTGACGTGGACCTCGAACTGGTCGGGGCTGAGCACGATGTTTTCGTCGCCGCGACCGGTGGCCCAGGCTGCCTGCACGGGCACTTCGAGCAGGAACTTTTGCCAACGCTCGACGCGCGTCCCCGCGTAAATCGCCTTCTTACACGCGAAGTAAATGCTGGCCCGCGCGGGGTCCTTGGGAAACGCCGTCTGCCGTCCGACCACCGCGCCACCGACGAGCGGCAGGTCCACGCCCGAGGTGATGGGGAAGGTGATGTCGCGCTTCGCCACGAGCCGCGTTGCCAGGGCCAAGGTGACTTGGCGCAACTGGCCTGCCTCGGGGAGCGGGATTTGGGGGCGGGCTTGCGCTGACTTGAGCATCTCCGCGCCGGGCTCGATGTAGGCGAGGGACTTCCCTGGGGCGAGGCCGCTGGGCGCGGGCAGTTGCGGGATAGGTGCGATGACCTGCTTCAGCGTCACCGTGCCGGTCGCGTCCTTCACCGTCACCGTGACGCCGTCGCACTTGCCGGACGGACCCAGGTCAATGACCACGGCCCCTTGCAAGGCGGGCTCCAGCAGGTCAATCAGCAGCGGCTTCCCGGCTGTCGGTGGCTGGAATTCCACCGAGGCGGTCAGCCTGGTGTGGCGCTGGCGGAGCAGGTCCAGCCGGTCGAACTTCACGATGAGTTCGTCCCCCGCGCGATACACCGCCACCTGCTCCGCTGCGGTCAAAGTGGTTGCCAGCAAAAGCAACGGCAGCAGACGGACCAGACGGATGAGCTTCATGGAGCGAGCGTGCCTCTGCCATTTAAGTCCCGTCAACCATGCTGGCCTGCGACCCAAGCGCGGCCCCCGACTCCCGCCGACTATTCGCGGCCCCACCAGCGTCAGGAGACGACCGATGAACCTGTATTACGCCCGCGCCCGGCACTGTCTTCTGCCAACGCTCGCCTCTCTCGTCCTCGCCAGCGCCGCCCCCGCTCCGAAGCCCGACGCCCCGGAACGCCTCGCCGCGATTGCGAAAGAGATGAAGTCCCCTGACCGCGAGGTGCGCCTCAAAGCCGTCGGGAAACTCGTCCACTTCGAAGGCGGCCAGGAGCAAGCCCTGCCAGTCCTCGCGAACCTCCGCGAGGCTATGCGCGACTCGGAAGCCGACATCCGCGCCGTGGCTTGCACCGCCACCGGGAACTTTCGGGACAAGGCCAAGCAAGTCATCCCCGACTTCACCCGCCTCCTCCGCGACCCTGACAAAGAAGTCCGCCAGTGCGCCGCCCGTGCCCTCGGTCGCGTCGGCGCCGACGCCAAGGTGGCGCTCCCCGACCTGGCTCGCAGCACGCAGGACGAAGACGCCGTCGTCCGCGTCGTGACCCACGCCGCGATGATTCGCATCGGTGCCCCCGTGCCGGAACATCTCCCCGCCATTCTGAAAGGCCTGGAAGACGCCTCGCCCCTCGTGCGCTACAAATCCGCGCATTGCTTGGAACCCCTCGGCCCCATCGCCGCCCCCGGGGTGCTCAAGCTCGGCTCCCTTCTCACCGACCCCGACGAGAAAGTCCGCCACTACAGCGCCCGCGCCCTCGTGAACCTCGGCGACACCGCCCGCCCCGCCCTGCCCGCGCTCAAAGCCGCTCGCGAGCAGGAGCAGGTCGCCGGCAACCGTGGCCTGATGGACGCCGCCATACGCAAGCTGAGTGGTGACGCCAAGGCCAACTGAGTCTCGGTGGAATCAGAC
>JBDKJY010000073.1:0-16163 GCA_039796295.1 Verrucomicrobiota bacterium | reverse complement strand
CGAACGGCTGGCTTGCTCCGGGACCGAGAAAAAGCGCCAGAGGGCTGGCGCAGTCCAAAACCTGGCGGAAACCCAGCCACCCTCACCCATCCACACACTTGCCGTGCGCCGTTTGCACCGCTTACGCTCGCGCCACTGATTCACCATGAAGCCACTGTCATTCCTCGCCGCACTGTTCCTCGCCGCCATTTCCACCACCACCTCCGCCGCTGACCAGCCGCTCCTCTATGGCGTGAAGCGCGTCGTCTTCCTCGGGGATAGCATCACTTACGCGGGCCAATACGTGGAGTTCGTGGAGGCGTGGTTCCGCACGCGCCAGACCGGGCAGACCATCGAGTTCCTCGACATTGGCCTGCCTAGCGAGACCGTGAGCGGCCTCTCGGAGGATGGCCACGCGGGCGGCAAGTTCCCCCGGCCCGACCTTCACGAGCGCCTCGAACGCGTCCTGTCCAAGAGCAAGCCCGACCTCGTCGTCGCGTGCTACGGGATGAACTGCGGCATCTACCTGCCCTTCGCCGAGGAGCGCCTCGCCAAGTATCGCGACGGCCTAGAGCGCCTGCGCAAGGCCTGCGCGGCCCACGGCGCGAAGGTCCTGCACGTCACGCCACCGACGTTTGATGAAGTGAAGGGCGGCAAACCCGGCTACGGCAACACGCTCGACCGTTACGCCGAGTGGCTGCTCGGCCAGCGAAAGGCCGGCTGGGACGTGGTGGACCTGCACGCGCCGATGAACCGCTACCTCGCCGACCAACGCGCGAAGGACCCGAAGTTCTTCCTCGCCGGCGACGGCGTGCATTGCAACGAGACCGGCCACTGGCTCATCGCCAAACAAGTCCTCCTCCACCTCGGCGCGAAGGACGTAGCGAACGCCGCCGATGCCAAGGCCATGCTCGCCGCGAACCCGAACGGCGACGCCGTGCTCAAGCTAGTCCAACAGCGCCAGCGGATGCTCAAGGACGCTTGGCTCACCGACACCAAGCACATCCGCCCGGGCATGAAGGCCGGCCTCCCGCTCGCCGAAGCGCAGGCGAAAGCGGGGGAGTTGGCGAAGCAGATTGCTGAGGCGGTGAAGGCGAAGTGAAAAAGCCTTGAGGCGGGAACTGCGAAGGCGTGCGCTGATCGACTTGGGCGGCGCGGCGTTCCTGGCTTGGAGCTGTCTGGGTGGGAACTTGCGCCTCCCTGACCGGTGCAGGGCAGCCCAGAGAAAACGCGCTAGCCAACTGCCTCCACCGAAGTTTAGCACACCGCCTGGCGACTGGTTTTTCGGAACGCAGCTTCCCAGTTCCTTGGCGTCCTTCGCGTCCTTCGCGTGAGGCGCTCGGCTTTGAACTGCATGGTTCCAGCTCAGTCGACTGGGCTCATTACCGATCCGCACTAGTCATCAGCGTTCAGTTGAGCAGCAGCAGTTCGAGACGCCCGACCACGGCGTGGCAAAACCCTAAACACTTCGCACCCGCTAAACGACTGCGGGCGTGTAACGCAGCCCGTGGGCTTCCGCCACGGCGCGGCAGGTGAGCTGGCTGGCGTGGACGTTGATGCCGCCGAGGAGGGCGGGCTGACGCTGGCAGGCCTCGGTGAGGCCGAGGTCGGCGAGTTGCTCGATGTAGCGGTAGGTGACGTTCGCGAGCGCTTGCGTGGCGGTGCGGGCGTAGGCGGCGGGCATGTTGGCGACGCAGTAGTGGAGGATGCCTTCCTCGGTGAAGACGGGGTCGTGGTGGGTGGTGGGGCGGGAGGTTTCCGCGCAGCCGCCTTGGTCAATCGCGATGTCCACGAGCACGCTGCCGGGGCGCATCTGCCGGAGCATCTCGCGGTGGATGAGCTTCGGGGCCTTCGCGCCGGGCACGAGCACCGCGCCGATGAGGAGGTCCACGGTGGGCAGGAGTTCCATCAAGTGCGCCTCGTTCGAGTAGAGCGTGTGGGCGGTGTGCAGCGTGATGTCGAGGAAGCGCATCCGCTCCAAATCCACTTCGAGGATGGTCACGTCCGCGCCGAGGCCTTGGGCCATGCGCGCGGCGTTGACACCCGCCGCGCCGCCGCCGAGGACGACGACCTTCCCCGGTAACACGCCCGGCACGCCACCGAGCAGGACGCCGTTGCCGCCGCAGTGCTTGGCGAGGAAGTAGCCGCCCACGAGCACGCTCATGCGGCCGGCGATTTCGCTCATGGGTTCGAGGAGCGGGAGGCGGCGGTTGACCTCGATGGTCTCGTAGGCGATGCACGTCGCGCCGGATTGGAGTAAGGCGTCGGTCAGCTCGCGGTTCGCGGCGAGGTGGAGGTAGGTGAAGAGCAACTGGCCGGGGCGCAGCAGTGAATACTCGGCGGGCAAGGGCTCCTTCACCTTCACAATCAAGTCGGCTTCCGCGAAGACGGTGGCGTGCTCGGCGACCAGCTTCGCCCCGGCTTGCTCGTAGTCAGCATCCGGGTAGCCGGAGCCCGCGCCCGCGCCGCGTTCGACGAGGACTTGGTGGCCGCGCTTGAGGAGTTGGTAGGCCGCCGAGGGCAGCAGGGCGACGCGGTTTTCCTGCGCCTTGATTTCCTTGGGGACGCCGATGGTCATGGGGGGAAGAATTACGCGGGCACTGGCTGGGGACAAGCCGGGTTTGAGCGGTGCAAAGTCAGCGCTTGGCTTGCAGGGGCAGGTGCTGGGCGAGGGCGGCGCGGAGTTCGCTCTGCAAGTTCTCAGCCGTGAGCGTTTGCTTTTGCAGGATGCCGGCGACCTTGCCGGAGAGTCGCCCCCGATCCTCCTCGGTCACGTCCTTCGCGGTGAGGACGATGATGGGCACATCGCGCATGTCCTGCCGCTCGCGGACGGCGTGGGCGAAGGCGAAGCCGTCCATCTCCGGCATCATCAGGTCCAGCAAGATGACCGAGGGCAGGTGCATACGCAGCATCTCCAGCGCGACGCGGCCATCCTCCGCGACGAGGACGGAATACCCTTCCTTCTCAAGGTTGCGCCGGAGCAGGTGGCGGGAAAGCTCGTCGTCCTCCACGACCAGGATGGGGCGATCGCCGGGCGTGGGGCAGTATTCGCGGAGCAAGGCGGCGAGGCGCGGATAGTCCACCGGCTTGCTGACAAACTCGGCCGCGCCGAGCGCGAAACCTTTGTCCTGCTCGTCGGTCAGGGTGAGCATCATCACTGGAATCTTCGCCAGCTCTGGGTCCGCCTTCAGCGCGTTGAGCACGGACCACCCGTCCACCTCGGGCATCATCACGTCGAGGGTGATGAGCGACGGCCGGAGTTGTTGAGCCATCAACAAACCCTGACGTCCATCGCTGGCGGTCCGGGGTGAGAATCCTTCTTTCTGGAGGAAGCGCACCATGAGGTCGCGCGCCTGCGGGTCGTCGTCAATCACCAGCACGACCGGCGTGCCGGTGGGGGCCGGGGGCGGCTCCGGTAGTGGCGTGGGGGCGCCAGCGACGGGCGGGGTAGCCGTGGCGGGCGGGCGCACCGGCAGGCGCAGGGTGAAGGTGGAACCGCGCTTCAGCTCGCTGGTCACGGTCAACTGGCCGCCCATTGCCTCCGTGAACTTCTTGCAGATCGCCAGCCCCAGCCCGGTGCCGCCGAACTTGTGCACCGACGCGGCATCCGCCTGGGAGAAGGCCTGAAACAAGCGCCCCAACTGCTCCGCCGTCATGCCGATGCCGGTGTCGCTGACGGTGAACACGACCCACGGCTGTCCCGCTACGAACTCGGTGGCGAGGCCGAGGCGCACCTCGCCGTGCGTGGTGAACTTGCACGCGTTGCCGAGCAAGTTCGCGAGCGTCTGGCGGGCCTTGGTGCGGTCGGCACGCATGGGCAGGCAAGCGGGCAATTCTTCCACTTCCAGACGGTTGCCGTGCTTGGCAGCCAGCGGTCGTGAGCTGCCGAACACCTCGCGGACCAGTGCGACAGCATCGAAGTCTTCGGGGTGGAACGTCATCCGTCCGGCTTCCATTTTGGAAAGGTCGAGCACCGCGTTGATGAGCGTGAGCAGTTGTTTGCCGGCGGCGCAGATGCGAGCCACATCGGTGTGGGCCTCCGGCTGGCTTAACGCCGCCGGGTCTTCGAGCAGCAGCTCGCTGTAGCCGATGATGGCGTTGAGCGGCGTGCGCAACTCATGGCCCATGCTCGCGAGGAAGGCGCTCTTCGCGCGGCTGGCATCCTCGGACTGTTCCTTGGTCTCGACCAACGTCTGGTTCAACTGCATCAACTCGGCAGTGCGCTGGGCGACCAGCTCGCCGAGGTGGTCGCGGTGGCGGCGCAGCTCCACATCACGGAGCTGAAGCTGCGCGAGCATGGTGTTGAACGAGTTGACGAGCTGCGCCAGTTCGCCAGGGCTGGCAGTGGGCGCACGGAGGGCGAAATTCTCTTCGCGGGAAACTCTTTCGGCCGTCTGTGCGACGTCGAGGAGCGGGCCGTTGAAACTCCGTTCCAGCTGCGGGGTGAAAGCCAGCGCCAGCAACGCGACCAGCAGCACGGTTCCCACCGCGACGCCCAGGCAGTGGCGCACGAAGGCGCGGTGCCGGGCGGGGTCGGCCCGCAGGTAAAGGATGCCCAAGGTTACGCCCGCAGTGGAGCGGAGTGGCTGCACCAGCGCCAGTGACTCCGCGTGGAAGCCTTCGCTGGGCAGCGGAAGGGTGGGTAGTGACTCCGCCTCCGTGCGCCGGAACTGCGCGAACCTCTCGCCGCTCGCGCGCAGGACCGCGCCGACAAGCAAGTGGGGATGTTCCCGCAGCGCTTGGAGGGTGGCCTGCGCAGCCGCGGGGTCGTTCCGTTCGATCGCACTGCTGGCCGCCAAGCCAACGAGGCGGGCCAGCGGGATGAGTTCGCGCTGGGCCTCCGCCCGCGCCCAGCCGCTGGCGAAGCAGTAGGAAGCCACTCCGGCGAGCACCAGCGCCAAGCCACAGGCGCTCAAGATCAGGAGCCGCAGTTGGTTGTGGATCGAGAGATTGTGAAAAGGAGGCAGCGCCACCCTTCCCCTGCCATTCTCGGCTCGCGTCATTGGCCCCATGTCATTCCTAGTTTGGTCCCCCGTTTGCCGCGCCGCCTGGAAATTGCGGCCGCTCCGTGGGAGGGCGGTAGTATGTCCACGCCGCGTGGGCAAGGAAGTCCAAAGTCGCCCCGCCAGCCTGCGGGCTGGCCTCGATAACGGGCGGAGCGCGGCCCGGCAGTCCGGAACTGCTTTCAGCTTGGCACCAAGCGGGCTTCCTTCATCCTGACCCGTGTTGACCACGCCACCTAAACCCGCTCGGCCTCGCCGCCGCCCCGTCGCCGCCGCAACGAAGCCGGCCACCAACCCGCCGGCTGCGTTGCCCGTGCAGCCCACCCCACTGGTCATGCCGCAACTCGAAGGCTTGGCGCTGGGGCTCACCACCGAGGGCGAGCTCCTCCGCGCGGTGGCGGACTCCCTGACCGAGCCGTTCTACGTCTGGTCAATCGGTGGGCTGCTGCTGATGGCGAACCAAGGCTGGGAGACCGCCACCGGCATCCCGCGCGCAACCGCGCTGGGCAAGTCGTGCAGCGCCATCTTCCCGACGCTGATGGCGAAGCGCTTTCTGGAGGTGAACCGGCTCGTCATCGAACAAGGCCAGCCCGTGCGCGAGCAGGAGTTTGTGGACAAGCTTACGGGCCGCGTGCTCTACCTCACCCTGAAATTTCCCATCCGCGACCGGTCCGGGCGAATTGTGGCGGTGGGCGGCATCTCGTTGAGCCAGCCAGCGTGAGTCGGGCTTCGTCCCCTCCCCTCCTCCTCACCGCCCAGTCAACGGCACCGGCTCGCTCCAGTGGCTCCATCGGCCGGTGTTGTCTTGGTAGCGGGCGCGCACGCGCAGGAGGCCGGCGGCGGCGAAGGCTTCCTTGGGCAGCTTCATCTGCGGCTCGCTGCGGCGGAGTGCGCCGCTGTCCCAATGCGGTTCGATCTCGTAATGCCAGGGCTGGTCCGCCGCCCAGCCCGGCTGGCCGCGTGCGGTGCTGCGGCCCACGCGCCACTGGACGGCAGCGAAGTGGTTCGTCGCAACGGGCGTGGCGAAGGGAGTGATTTGGAAGACCTGACCGCCCTTCTTCTCGCTGCCCAATTGCCGGATGACCGGGCGCTCGGGAATATGCGGATCGCGGGCTTCCCACGCGAGGTGGCCGAAACCGTAGCCGGCGATGATGCCGTCGTTGGGGGCGAAGGCTTTGTTCGTCCGCGAGTCGGTGCAGAAGTCCACGATGAGTTTGCCGAAGCCGTTGAAGTCCGGCGTGGCCAGCGTGCGGCGGAACTCGCCCCCGCTCATGCCCTGGCTGGCGGGGTTGCGGTAAAACGCGCCTTTGTCAGCGGTGCGCGGGTGGTGATTCCACATCGCCATGTCCAGCTCGGCCCAAGTGCGCGCCTGGCCGGCGGGGCGGATGGCGCGCGCGAGTTCCTCCACGAGCTGGCCGACTTGGCCACCGGCTGGCGAGGCGTCGGCGCAGAAGAGGTCAAGGATTTCGCGGGCGCGGTTTTGATACTCGCGGCGGAGCGCGGGCAGCTCGAGGCAGCGGGCCTGGTCCACGATGCCGGGCCAATGGGTCTTGGGGATGAACATCATGTCGAGGTCCCACGGCACGGGCGACCAGCCAGCGCGCGGCGCGTGGTAGAGGAAGTGGTTCGCGCCGTGGCGAAGGTCCACGTTGGAGACGATGCGGTTGACCGCGTGGAAGCTGAAGTAGTCCGGGAGGTTCAAGTTGTCGCGCCACCAAGTCTCGGAGCGCGTGTTGCGGGAACCGTCCATGAACTGGTTGAAGTCCGAGCCGTCCTTCGGCAGGCCGTTGCCCAGATGTTTCCGACCGGTCTCAGGGCTGAAGGTGTTGCCATCGGCGAGGCCGCGCTCCTTGAGGAACGGGCCGTCCGGGTCTTGCACAACCATGTAGAGGCCCCACAGATCACCCTCGTATTGACTCTTCGCGCTGGCTTCGTCAGCGCGGCTGATGACGCGCCAGTGGATCCAGTGCGTGTTGGGACTGGGCACGCCGGCGAGGTGAAACGCGCGGAAGGAAACGGCCTCATCCATGCCCGCCATGCCGCGATTGACCTGCACCCACGGGCTGGCGCAGCCGCTCAAGTTCAGGTGGTCCCACGGGCGGACGTAGGGCTGGCCCCAGTGGTTCTTCGGCGTGAACTCGTGCGTGCCCGGGAAGTGAATGCCCCACTTGGTCTTGCCGCTGACGTAGGTGCTGGCCTGCCCACGATTTTGAAATTGCACGTGGTCGAAGACCTGGCCATCGCAGACGAAGGTGCCGAAGAGGCGGCGCTTGTTGTAGGCGCCGTCCCACTGGCTGCGCTCGACGTCATCGTGCCGCGCGAGGAGGTGATAGACGGGGAGCGTGGCGAGGAAGGCGGCGGAGAATTGGAGCGGCGGCGTCTTGCCGGGTTGCGCCGCGCCGGTCCACGCAGGCACGCCGTCGTAGCAGAACCAGGCGAAGTTCGGGGACTGGTCGTCGGCGTAGGGGAGGCGGACATGGAGGCCGGAAGTCTCGGTGAGCACGACGCGGTAGCGGAGCAGTCGGCGGTGCTTCTGAAATTCGCCCGGCACGACGGCGCTGAAGTGCTGTTCGGCGGCGGACCAGTTGAGCGGGAATTCCTGCCAGCTTTGCTCGTAGGCCGGGTCGCTCTTGCGCAGGTAGTTCCCTGGCTCGACGACTTGCACGAGCAGCTTCGCCGTGTGGCCACGCGGCTCGGCGAGACGCACGGTCACGGTCACCGCCTCGCCGGAACGCGGTTGCTGCGGCGCGTGGGAGACGGCTTCGACAGCAGGCGGCTGCGCTGCGGAGAAGACGGAGTTGGTCTTGCCGGGCGTCGGCGATTTGTTCCCCACGCTGCCATCCACGCGGTAGCCGGACGCGCGCCATGAGCTCGCGAGCGTCGCGGCGAGGTTCGGATGCACGCGCTCCAACGACGAACCTGCCCCCGTCGTCGCTGCTGGCCACGGGAAGCCCACGCCGTAGCGCACCTCGTCCACGATGCGCCCGGTGGCGTCGCGCAGGGCGATGCGCTCGCCTTGGTTCTTCAGCCTACCCGGCAGCGGGCCGAGCGGCGTGAAGCCGTAGGTTTTCCGAAACGCCTCCGGGTCCGCCGCGATGACCACGAAGCCGCCGGGGGCGAGGGAGTTGGTCGCACCGAAGCGGAACTTGCCGAGCTGCCAGGCGGGCAAGTGGGCCTCGGTCGTGCCGGCATTGTGCAGTTCGATGAACTCCAGCGGCCTCTTCTCCGCTGGCTCGAAGTGGATTTCGTTGATAACGACGCGTGGCTGGGCGGCGGCGGAGCAGGCGAGGAGCAGCAGCAGGCTGAAACGAATTTCAGAGGCCAGGCGGTGGACTGCTGACCGCACGCCACGCCGCACGCCTTCTCCCTTGCTCGGAGGAGGGGAGAGGGAGGCAGCGCATCGTGGAAAGCACGGTTCTGAAAATTCGTCGCCCAAGCCGGGCGGCAGGATGCCGCCCACTACGGCAGGCGGGACGCCTGCCACCACGAGCCAAGCGGGCCAGCTCACGCGGCCAACTGGGCACGCGCCGGGGGCGGCTCGTTGATCTGCGCCCAGAACGCGCCGAGTTGCTTCACGGCGTCGAGGTATTGCTGGAAGTCCACGGGCTTCACCACATAGGCGTTCGCACCCGCCTGATAGCTTTTGGCGAGGTCGGTTTCCTCGCGCGAGGAGGTGAGCATGACGACGGGGATGGTGCGCAGCCCGGGGTCCGCCTTCATCTGGCGCAGCAGCGAGAGACCGTCCACGCGCGGCATCTTCAGATCGAGGAAGGCCACCACGGGCAGCCCGGCGGGCCGGTTGGCGTGCTCACCCCGGCAGAAAAGATAGTCGAGCGCCTCCGCGCCATCGCGCACCACCACCACGTCCTGCGCGAGGTGCTGCTCGCCCAGCGCACACAACGCGAGTTCGGCGTCGTTGGGATTGTCCTCGGCCAGCAAGATGCGTTTGTGTCCAGAGTTCATGTCAGTTCGTTGCGTGGTTGTCCGACGCGGCGGCGGCGGGAGTTTTCAAATCATTTCCGGGTAAAGCGGTTTTCGGCAGGGTGAACCACATCGTCGCGCCCACCTCGGGCTGGCCCTCCGCCCAAGTGCGCCCGCCGTGCCGTGCGATGATGCGCCGGACGTTCGCGAGGCCGATGCCCGTGCCCTCGAACTCCTCGGGGCGGTGCAGCCGCTGAAACACGCCGAAGAGGTGGCTGGCGTATTTCATCTCGAAGCCGACGCCGTTGTCGCGGACGAAGAAGATGGTCTCGTTGGGCTTATCCGTTTCGCAGCCGATTTCGATGACGGCGGTGGCACGCGGCCGGGAATACTTCACGGCGTTGGCGAGCAGGTTGGCCCACACCTGTCGTAGCAGCGAGGCATCGCCCGGCACGGCCGGCAGCGCTGCGATGCGCCACTCGATGACGCGGCCCTGCGTGTCCGGCTCCAACTCACGCAGCGTCGTCCGCACGAGGGCGCTCATGTCCACCGTGTCCCGGCGCAGCTCGGCGCGGCCCATGCGCGAGAACTCCAGCAGGTCGTCGATGAGCCGACCCATGCGCTTGGCAGACTCAGTGATGAGGGTGAGATAGCGCCGCTCCTTCTCGTCGAGCTTGGGCGCGCTGGTGCGCTGGAGCAGCCCGGCGAAGCCGTCAATATGCCGCAGCGGCGCGCGGAGGTCGTGGGAGACGGAGTAGCTGAAGGCCTCGAGCTCCTTGTTCGCGGCTTCGAGGAGACCGTTGCGGTTGGCGACTTCGGCGAGCAGGCGCGTGCGTTCGTCCTCGGCCCGCTGGCGTTCAGTGACATCGCGGATATGCTGGGCGGCCCCGAGCAGTTCGCCGTGCTCGTCGCGAATCGGGCTGAAGGAGATTTCAAAATGCCGGACTTCATCGCCGGACTTCATCGCGCGCGTGACGGTGAAGACCTCGCCCCGCAGCGCGCGCGCCCAGACGATGAGTTGCTCCTCCTGCTCGTCCGGCAGGTGCGCGAGCGGGTCGGACAACCTCATGCCGACGGCGATGTCTTTGCCGAAGTCGCGGCGGAAGGCGTCGCGATAGGCGGAGTTGAAGGTCAGGAGGCAGTAGTGCTTGTCCAACGCGGCGATGCGGTCGTGGGTGCCCTCGATGATGCCGCGCAGTCGGTGGTTCGCGAACTCCAGCGCCGAGTGGCTGGTGCGGAGCTGGGACTCGGCGCGCTTGCGCTCGGTGATGTCAGTCGAGATGCCGCACACGCCGTAGGCCGTGCCGGCGGCGTCCCGCAGCGGGAACTTCACGCTGATGAAGGTGTGCAGTCCGTCGTCCTGCGGCGCGATTTCCTCGATGGTGAGGGCGTCGAGAGATCGCAGCGCACGCTCATCGTTCGCGCGGAAGGCGGCGGCCACCAAGGGTGGAAAGATGTCGCGGTCGGTCTGGCCCAGCACGTTGACGCGCTCGACGCGGAAGAGTGTTTCGTAACGGCGGTTGACGAGGAGATACCGACCTTGCGCGTCCTTCAGGTAAATTACGGCGAAGCTGTTGTCCAAGATGGCCGCCAAGCGCTGCTGGCTCTCGCGCAAGAGTTCCTGCGCCTGCTTGCGGTCGGCGACCTCAGCCTCCAGCGAGTGGTTGCTGAGCCGCAATTGTTGCTCACGAGCACGAGCGGTTTGCGCGAGGTAAGTGGCCATGCCGAGCAGACCAGCGAGCGTCGCGCCGCCGCCCAGCGCGACGGTGGCGAGGGGCGTGCGCAGTTCTTCCAGCGTCTCGACCGTTGGCCACGCGCGCAGCGTCCAGCGGGCATCTTGAATCTGAAGTTCAACCTGACGGGGCCGACCGAAATTATTCGGCTCGGCGGCGCTGCGGAAGATGTCCCGGTCGCCTTCGGTGAGCTTGAACCAATGCCCGCGCTTCACCGGCCCCAGCGCCGCCTCCACGAGGTGCTTCACACTGAACAGGCCAACCACGAGGCCAGAGAAGTTCGTCCCGCGCGTCATCGGAGCCGCCATGAAGAAGGTGCGGTCGCCGCCGGACTCCAGCGTCGGCGAGACGAAGACATCCTGCCGGTCGCGGGCGGCCCGCAGCAGGGTGTCGCGTTGGAAGCTCGGCTCGGCGTTGGTGGCGAGGAACGCGAGGCTGCCGCGAGGCAGCACCATCCGCGGGGTCAACTGCCCATCCGTCCAGCCAATGGCCTTCAAGTCCGCGTAGTGGCCGAGATACAACTGTGCTTCCGCGTCCCAGTCCGTTGGACGTCGCACGGTTTGGACCTCCCAACGGCGGGCGACGCGCGTGAGCGTGAGGATGCGCGCCTGCGCCTCCGCGTGGATGAGTTGCTGCATCTCGCGCACCTGCTGCGACGCGATGCGGTCAATCTGCCGCTCCTCCTGCACGCGCAACGCCTGCCACAGCAGCAGCGTGATGGTCAGCGCGCTGGTGCCCACCGCCAGCGGGAGCCAGCGCACCAGCCCCAACCCCTCCCGCCGCCCCCACTCGTGCACGAGCGCGATGAGCCCCGCCGCAAGCACGGTGAAGCCCAGCGCGGAACGGAGCGCCATCGGCTCCGAGCCTTCCCAGCGATAGGTGGTCGGCACGTCGAGCGCGAGGCCCGAGACCGAGAACAACGCCAGCCCGAGCAATACGCACGAGAGCATCCCCACGCCCATCGGCCGACGCGGCTTCTTGGGCTGGCCGTTCAAGAGCGTGAGCGCGTTGCCGACGAGGAGAAAACCAATCGCGCCGTTCACTGACATCCGGCCCGGCGGCGCAAGTTCATCGCCGACCACATCGGTGGCGAGCATCTCGTCAATGCCGAGGTTCGTGCCGAGCAAGTATTCCGCGAGCGTGAGGCCGCCAATCAGGGTCACGAGCGCCGCGAGCACGGCTGCGACGAACCACTCCCACCGGCGGATGCTGGGCGTGACATTGAGCGTGAGCGCCGCGCCCGCGAGGAGAAAGCCCAGCGCGGAGTTGGCCTTCATGTAACCCGCTGGTGCAAGGAACGCATGGAGCGCCGACACGTCCAGCCACCAGCCCGCCAGCACGAAGCCGCCCAGGAGCAGGCAAAACAATCCGGCTCCAAGCGCAATGCGACCGGATGTAGAGTGGCGGTTCATCAGCGTCGCGGCGAGGCTACGGCAAACGCTCGGCAGCGCAAATCAGGAAAGCAGGGTAAAGGGGCGGTCAGCGGGCAGCTCGGAAGGTGTCGTCAGCACGCGGCGTTGCGTTGGGGGCTCTGGTTTGAGGTTCGGAGAAGTTCCGAGCCTTGCTGACCGCTGACCGCTGTCTGCTGACCGCTCTCCTCACCCCAGCTTTGGGAAAAACTCCCGCGCCGTTGCGCACGTCGCCGCGCTCAACGCCTCCAGCGAACACCCTTTCACCTGCGCCACCGCCGCCGCGATTTCCTTCACGTAGGCGGATTCGCAGCGCTTGCCACGATACGGCACCGGCGCGAGGAACGGCGCATCCGTCTCCAGCATGAAGTTGCCCAGCGGCGTCGCCGCCAGCGTGTCGCGCACCGACTGCGCGTTCTTGAAAGTCAGGATGCCCGTGAAGCTCACCAGCGAGTTCATCGCCAGCACCCGCCGCATCTGCTCCGGCGTGCCGACGAAGCAGTGGAACACCCCGCGGACCCGGCTGGCGAACGGCTGGAGCATCGCCAGTGTCTCCTCGAAGCACTCGCCCCGCGTGTGGATGACGAGGTTCAAACCGACTTCCGCCGCCACTTCGAGCTGTTGCTGGAAGACCTCCGCTTGCCGCGCCTTCACATGCGCGTCCTCCGCCGCCGAGCCGCCGCTCGCACTCGGCAGCCGGAAGTAATCCAACCCCGTCTCGCCGATGGCCACGACCTTCGGATGCTTCGCCAGCTCCCGCAGCTCCGCGCGAAAATCCTTCGGCGCGCGCACCGCGTCGTTCGGATGCCAGCCCACCACGGCGAACACCCCGGGAAACCGCTCCGCCAGCGCAACCGCCCGGGCGCTGCTCTCCAAGTCCGTCCCGATGCTCACCAGCCGCGTGATGCCCGCCACCGCCGCGCGCTCGACGAGTTGCGGCAGTTCGTCGCTGAAGTCGGGATAATCGAGGTGCGCGTGCGTGTCGTAGAACTCGGTCATAAGTGAAGCCAGCCCGGCTGGCGGGAAGTTCCTAACTGACGCGGCGATCGCGGCGCAACCCGCATTTCCGGAGAAAACCACTTCTCGCGAGGCTGGGCTTGATTTCCTACGCTCTCGTTTGCTATCCCTTCGCGCGCAAACCAAAAAAACGACCGTAATAACGACCGACATCTTATGGCCCAAGCGATTTACCACCCGAGCCTCGAATGCGCCCAGCACGGCGGCAAGTCCCTCGCCGAAGTGCTCGACTTCGCCAAAGCCGCCGGCGCGACCGGCATCCAGCCGAGCAACTACCACCTCAACGGCGGCAAGCTCTTCAAGTCCGCGAAGGAAATTCGCGACACCTTCGAGTCGCGCGGCATGACGCTCGACGGCATCTCCGCCCACTGCCCGTTCTGGGTCCACACCAGCGCGTGGACCGGCACCAAGTCCGGCAACCCCTTCATCGCGCCCGACCTCGCCAAGAAGACGCCGCAGGAAATCGAGAAGTGGCACGAGAACTACCTGCTCAAACTGATGGACCTCAGCGCCGAACTGAACGTGAAGGTCATGCCGATGTTCTGGGGTGTGGCCTTCGGCTGGGAACTCGCCAGCGGCTACCCGTGGGGCTTCTGGGCCGGTGGCGGCTTCGACCTGCTCGCCGAAGGCAAGGAGCGCTTCGTCAAGAAGACCGCCAAGCTCCGCAAGCACGCCAACGAACTCGGCATCAAGCTCTGCCACGAAATCCACCCTGGCACCGCCGCCAGCACCGCCGATGACTTCAATATGCTCGTGAGCATCTGCGACGGTGATGCGTCCCTCGCGGTCAACGCCGACCCGTCCCACTGCTGGGAAGGCGAGACGTGGGAGAGCCGCTTCCTCAAGGTCGGCAGCCGCATCTACGCCGCGCATGTGAAGAACTTCGTTGTCCGCAGCGGCTTCCCGCTCCGCGCGATGCAGCCGGACTGGGGCAAGCGCGCCATGCAGTTCACCGACCTCGCCAGCGGCGACCTGAACATGAATCGCTACGTCGAGCTACTCATCCACGTGGGCTACCCGCAGCGTTACATGAGCACGATGGGCACGAAGTCCGCCCCGCTCGTCGTCGAGGCCGAGAGCGCGCACAAGGAACTCGACCACTGCTCCGCCGACGGCGTCCGCTACGTGAAGAACAACCTGTGCTTCCCCGTGGCCGCCGGCTCCTTCGAGGACGGCATGGGCGCGTAGCACCCAACTCAACTCAACTGACACCGAAGGGCGCGGCGCAAGTCGCGCCCTTCGTCTTTCCCGTAGCAACCGACGTGAGGAGGCTCCATTCGACCGGAAGAAGTTTGCCCGCGAAACACGCGAAAAAACGCGAAACGAAGAAACAACTGACTTGGTCGAGTGATGCTCTTAAAGCGCCGGCTCACGGGGATGCTCGCTCCACCGAGCCACACTTTTGTTTCGCGTCTTTTCGCGTGTTTCGCGGGCCACTCTTCAGTCAAAGCCTCCTCACGTCGGCTCCTACGAAGTCACTTCGGCACGCAGCCGAAGAAGGTCAGATACGGCTGACCCTGCGCCTCACGCTGGAGGAGCAGCGCGAGTTCGAGCGCGTGGTAGTCGCCCCACATCGAGCTTTCGCCATTGGGCACCTTCTGGCCGGGCGCGATGTAGTCCCAGCCGTTCGGGCGGTGATAGACGGAGTGGAGGATGAGGCCCTGATGCTTCGGGCTGGTGGAAAGATACGGCTCGGAGAAGAGCGTGTCCGCCACGGTCAAGCCCGCCTGCCGGTAGCGCGTGCCGTTCTTCTTGTCGCCTTTCGCGATGAGGTAATTGCCAAGGCGGATCAAGCCCTGCGCGGCGATGGCGGCGGCGGAGCTATCCACCGGCTCGTGGGCATTGAACGGGTCGGCGGGCTTGCTCAGGTAGTTCGCCGGCAGCAGGTGCAAGTGCGGCGCGCCCGTGTCCCACATCGGGATGCCGTCGGCGCAAGTGTTGGCCAGGTAGAAGTCGGCGGTGGCGGTGGCGGCTTTCCGAACCAATGACATTCCGTCTCTCGCAGGCTCCCCACCTTTCCACTCCCATAAACGCTCGGAGGACTCCAAGAACCTGCTATCAACTGGCGACTTATCCATCGCGTTCACAAACCACACAGGCGCAAAGGCTCTCTCCAAGGTCCGCAGCTTAAGGGTATCAATGAACTCCAACTCCTCCGCAAACCCGCACACAGCCCACGCCAGTCCGCGCGTCCATGTGCTGAACGGCGAGTAGCCCTGCTGGGAGTTGGGGCAGCGGAACTCGCCGTTCGCCACGTTGAACACCGCCTCGTGCGCTGTGCGACCACGCACGTCGTAGGCATCGCGGCCTTCGCCAATGTAGATGTTGTAGCGTGCCGTGTTCACCGCGTGCTCCACGAGCCGTTTCAACAGGGAAATCTTCGCGTCCTGCTCGCCCATCAGCGCGTGCCCGAGCTGATGCGCCACCGCCAGCGTCCGCACGGTGCGAATCGTGTCCACGAAGAGCGAGTGCGCGCCGTTGAAGCTGTGGATGAAGCCAGTGTCGTCCGCGAGCTTCGTCCACCGCGCCGCCTGCACCGCGCCGCTGACCTTGAGCGCCAGCTCGTAAAAGTCCTTCTCGCGGTCGTCCTGCGGGATGCGGCCCTCGCGCATCAGGCGTAGCAGGTTGCCGTAGGTCGAGACGTTGTTGAATCCGTGGTCATGCACGCCGATATGCGAGACGTGCGACGCCATATGCCGCCGCGTGCCTTCGCGCCCGATGTTCAGGAACCGCTCGTCGCCCGTCGCGTCGAACTGGAGAATAGCCGAACCGAACTGAAAGCCCTGCGTCCACTCCGTCCAACCGCGGGAGGTGTATTTCCCCTTCACCGTGAAAACCGGCGTGCCGTTCTCTGGCTTCCACGATTTCTCGATGGCAAGGATTTTCTGTCCCGACAGCTCGAAGAGGCGGGTGATTTTCGGGAGGAGCTTTTGCGGGGTCAGTTTCGTGTCAATCTTGGTCGGCATAGGTCAAGGCATCGGTGTCCACTGATGATGGCTCAAAGTGAGGCATAGAGGGTGGTGAGGCGGGGCACAGCGGCGGCTTCCGTGAGGTTTGCTTGCAGCGCATGGCGCAACCACCGAATGAACTTCACTGAGCGC
>JBDKJY010000072.1:0-16410 GCA_039796295.1 Verrucomicrobiota bacterium | reverse complement strand
AGGTCCCAAGGGTCCGGCTGTTCGCCGGTTAAAGCGGTACGCGAGCTGGGTTCAGAACGTCGTGAGACAGTTCGGTCCTTATCCACTGTGGGCGGAGGAGACTTGAGGGGTTCAAACCCTAGTACGAGAGGACCGGGTTTGACGCACTTCTGGTGTGGCAGTTGTTCCTTCAGGAGCATCGCTGCGTAGCCATGTGCGGAAGAGATAAGCGCTGAAAGCATCTAAGCGCCAAGCTCTTCCCAAGATATTGTCTCCCGGTCGAAAGACCCTAAAGACCACGGACAGACTATCCGTTTGATAGGTCAGGCGTGTAAGAGCTGTGAAGCTTTAAGCGGACTGATACTAATTGGTCGTGAGGCTTGATTTATTTCATTGGGCGACCAATGACTCGGATCAGATAAAACATGTTGTGTGCAGTTTTCTTTGAACATTAAATTAACTATTCTTTGATTTTTTTGGTGGCCATAAATATGCGGCACGACACGATCCCATTCCGAACTCGGATGTCAAACGCAGTATTGCCGATGGTAGTGGTTGTATAGCTTCCGCGAGAGTAGGTAGCCGCCAAATATTAGCAGTTGTCGGGAAGATTTTGATTATTATTCTGAGTGGATTCGTTAATACAAAGAGTTGCGAAATCCAAAGCTTCTGAGTGTTATTTCTTTGGTGATTTTAAGGGTTCGGCTACGTATTGGTAATTTGGGTAAGATTGACCCAGCCGTTTCGGATCCAACTTCCTTTGGAGGTTGAACGGGCATTAGCCCCGACAACTGCGGGTCCTCAATGGGCGGTTCCAGCAACGCGCGCGAGCGCAGCAAGACAGCCTGCTAGCCTAGGTGAACCGAAGTTCGTTGAGGAACACACTGCCCAAGTTTAATTCGCTATCCCACAGGATTATTTCGGCTCAGCCCAGAGCAGCACCTACCACAACACTTGGTGTGCCATCGGACTGGCCAACGGCAGGTAGCGGAGCAAACTCTCGTGCTGTTCGGGCCGATACGCAAATTGTCACGACGGAGCGCGGTTCCCCAGCAGCAGCCCACACAGTTCGGGCTGCGCTCCGACTCCAAAAAAGCGCTCCCCAGCCCGGCCACCGTAGCCCAACCACGCCACCGGTTCTCCCTGCGGGCAGGAGGCCTGATTCCATGCCACATGCGGAGCTCCCAATTTTATCCTGCCTTACGCAGTTGGGCGGGTAGAATGTGAAGGTGGCGTGTGCAAGTCGTTGCCGTTAAATCGTGGGCATAAACTCCGCGTCCTCCACCGCGCTGCACTGTAAGCGCCACACGGAGCACCACTGTGCGTTGAGATGGTAGGCGTCGTAGCATAGCGGCTATGACATCTACGAAGGACGGAGCGATTCTCAAGACCGACACCAAAGGGAGGATCAGAACGCCGCTGGCCCGCCGGGAGCAGTTGCTGGATGAGTTCGAGCGCAGCGGCCTCTCGGCTGCCAAGTTCGCCGAGTTGACCGGGCTCAAATACCAGACCTTTGCCGGTTGGGTGCAGCGGCGGTGTAAACAGCGGAGTGCTGCTGCCCCGGTGGTTGCCACTGCACCCGCGCAGCTTCGCTGGCTGGAAGCGGTGGTGGACCAAGCCGCCGGGACCGAACCCGCCGGGCTGTGGGTGCACCTGCCGGGCGGAGCCCGCTTTGCCGTGACCACTCCGCAGCAGGCGGTGCTGGCGGCGGATCTGTGGCGGGCGCTGGCCTAACCCGCCACCGCATGTTGAGCTTTGCCGGCAGCCTGCGGGTGTTTGTGGCGCTGGAGGCCTGCGACATGCGCAAGGGATTTGACGGCCTGCACGCGCTGGTGACCGAGCGGCTGGGCAGGATCCCAAGACGGGCGCGCTGTTTGCATTCACCAACCGGCGGCGCACGCGGCTCAAAATTCTCTGCTGGGACGGCACGGGTTTGTGGGTGCTGACCAAGCGGCTGTAGCAGGGAAATTTTTCCTGGCCCAAGCCGATGGAGCCGCACGTGACCAAGCTGCCGTTGACGCCGCAGGCGCTGGCGTTGCCGACCGACGGGGTGGATTTGCGGGGAGCTAAAATGCGACCGTGGTATGAACGGAAGGAGTGATAGTTTATAGCTCTATTATATATGCATTATAGTGACGTGAGGACGGCGCTGCTTTACTCCGTCGTGCGTTCCGAATGACGCCCCGCGAAGCCGAACTCACCCGCCAACTTGAGCAGTGCCAGCGGGCACTGGCGGAGTCACAGCGGGAGAATGGGCTCCTGCGGCAGAAGATTGATCTGCTGGTGCGGCGGGTGTTTTGTGCCAGCAGCGAACAACTTGATCCGGCCCAGAGAACCTGCCGGGAGTCGAAGAAGTGATTGATCCCGAGCCGGTGAAAGCCGCGCCGCAAAGCTGGCGTTGCATCGGCCAGGAAGTCAGCGAACAGCTCGATTACGAACCGGCCCGCTTTCTGCGCCGCCGCGTGGTCCGCCGCAAATACGTTAACCGGGTGGAACTCGACCAGCCGCCCGTGATCGCACCCCTGCCTGAACGGTTGCTGGATCGCAGCCTGCCCGCACCGGGCCTGCTGGCGCAGGTGCTGGTCGGCAAATACTGCGATCACCTTCCTCTGTATCGGCAGGAACAGATCTTCCGGCACCGCCACCAGGTGCATCTGCCGCGTCAGACATTGGCCCGGTGGGTGGCACTGGCCGCCGAGTGGTTGCAACTCATTTACGAACACATCCGCACGGGCGTCTTGGCGGACGGCTATGTGCAGGTGGATGAAACCCCGGTCAAATATCTGGAACCCGGTCATGGCCGGGCGCGGCAAGGCTATCTCTGGACGGGCAGCCGTCCGGGTGGAGATGTGTTTTTCCGCTGGGAAACCAGCCGGGCGACGGCGTGCCTAGACCACCTAGTGCCCGTGAACTTCCGCGGGACCCTGCAATGCGATGGTTACGCCGCCTACCGGCGTTCGCCAATGGGCGCGGCGAAGCGATTACACTGGCTGGCTGCTGGGCCCATGTGCGCCGGAAGTTCTATGAGGCCCTGGAATCATCCCCGCGCACCGCCGGCTGGATCGTGCGGCAAATCCAGCACCTCTACCGCATCGAAGCCAAATTGCGCGTTCAGCGTGCCGGTCCCCGGCTTCGCGACGCGGTGCGTGCCCACCAGAGCCGTCCCATCGTCGCACGGTTGGAGCGCGTGCTCCTGCGGCTCAAGGCCGCCGGCCGGCAGTTGCCCCAGAGCTTGCTGGGCGGAGCCATGGATTATGCGCTGGGCCAGTGGCGCACCTTGACCGTATATCTCGCCGATGGCCGGGTGGAGATCGACAACAACCTCGTGGAAAACGCCATCCGGCCCACGGCCATTGGGAAGAAGAACTGGCTCTTCGTCGGGGACGCCGACGCCGGGGAGCGCAGCGCCGTCATCTACACCGTTATCGAAAGTTGCCGCCGGCGCGGCCTCGACCCCTACGCCTACATCCGCGAAGCCCTCACGCGGCTGCCCCGGATGACCAACCGGCAAATCGCGGAAGTTAACCCAGCCGCGTGGGCCAAGGCGCACTCCGCCCATCCGCTACAACAGCTCGCAGCATAAACGTCGTAGCGGCTCTGCTACGACGTCTTTGATCCGTCCGTCATACTTGTCGAGCGGTGCTCCGCGTGATGCTTACCGCCCTTCGGCGGGCTCGTGCCTTGGGCCGCCTTCCAGAAACAGTGCGGGGTGCTCGAAGCGCTGGCCGCCACTTGCCCGGTCGCCCGCACCAGTCCCAACGCCGCGCCCGTCTATGACGTGCTGACCAGCCTGGGCCTGACGCTGCTCTGCGACGGGCGGCGCTTCACCCACGTGCAACGCCTGCGCGAAGATCCCACGCTCACCGAACTCTTCGGGCGCCAGCGCGTGGTCGGCGATGACACGCTGCGGCGCTTCGTGGCCAGCGTGCCCGAGGCGGCGGGCGCTCAGTGGGTGGCGCAAGCGGCCCAGCGTCTCTGGAGCGCGCTGCCCAAGCAGCTCATCTTGGACTGGGACTCGACGGTGCAGACCAAGTATGGCCGGCAGGAAGGCGCCGCCCTGGGCTACAACCCGCACAAGCGCGGGCGCAAAAGTTTTCATCCCTTGCTGGCCGTGGCGGCGGGCACGCGGCTCTGTCCGTATTACCGCTTCCGCAGCGGCGACACGGTGACGGCCACGCACTGGGAAAGTGCGATGGCGGAATGCCAGTCGTGGCTGGGCCAAGCCCGCGGGTGGCTCAACCGCGGCGACCTGGGTTTGGGCCACGAACGCGTCTGCGCGTGGCACGAAGCGCAAGCCGGCCGGCCGCACTATCTATTTCGCCTCAAGCTCACGGCCAACGTGAAACGAGCCCTTGCCGCCGTGCCGGAGCGGGACTGGCAGGGACCGGCGCGCCTAGGCGTGCTGCAAGTGGCCCAGGTGAGCTTGCGTCTGCCTGACTGGAGCGCGCCGCGGCGCGTGGTGGTGGGCCGGCGTTGCCTGGGCGAAGTCAGCAAGGACGTGGCGGGCACCTTCTGGGACGAGACCCAGCACGAGTTCGAGGGTATGTGACGAGCTTGCCGATGGGCGAGGTCAACGCGTGGCAGCTCATCGCGCTGTATCGGCAGCGGGCAGACGCGGAGAACGTGTTCGACGAACTCAAGCACCAGCGGGGACTCAACGGGTTCTGCTGCCACCAACGCAACGCGACGGCGCTGGCAGCGCGGCTGGGGCTGCTGATCTACAACCTGTGGCATCTGTTCCTGCGGCTGCTGGAGCCGGACCGGCACGTGGAAATCGCGGGCGGGCGGCGGTGGTTTCTGCTGATCGCGGCGCGGCTGGTGTAGAGCGGCCGGCAGAAGACGCTGTAAGTCAGCGTGAGCGGGCAGTGGTGGGAGCAGTTGCAGGCCGGCTACCAACGGGTGTGCGCGTGGCTGGCGGCAACTGCGCCGCAGTTGAAAAGCGAACTGCTGCCAGTGCCTATCCCACCACAAATCGACCTCACGATCGCATGAAACCTCAACCTCCAACTGCGGAATCTAGGGTCATGTCGCTGCGGAGTTTGGTCACCACGGCCACGTGCCAGCGTTCACGGCACTGTCGTTTAGCTGCGGCCGCCAAATACCCCATGGCGGCCACGACCGGCGGCGGGCCCCCAATCCGCTTGCCGCTGGCAGTAGTGCAGGCTCGGTGCCAGCAGCCCGCCTTCGGACGCATTGACCGGCTTGACCCAGCTGACCAACGGGACCAACTGCACGCCGACCGTGTAGTCGTGCAGCCACCAGCGCAGCGTGTGCTTCTTGTAGCCGACAAAGCACCGGCTCTGACCGCGCTTGAGCGTGCGCCCGCCCAGCGCGGCGCGGCGCGCCCAATAGTGGCCGGTGCTTGATTTTGAAGCCCCCGCAGGCTGCGGGCAAATCTGTGGCGACGATCAATCCGAGCGCCCCTTCCCGCCAAGCATACGCCTCCACCAGGGGCTGGAGCAGAGGTCGGGTTAAGTCCAGCTCTGCCCGGCGTCGCGGCTGATGAGGAAGCTCGTGCGGTCGTGGTCGAATGGAATGAGCAGAAAGCCCTCGCGGGTGCGCAGCACTTGATTTCCAAACTCATCGTGCGGCAGGAGCACGCGCGCCTTCGACCATGTCGCACCGTTGTCGGTGGAGGTGCGCACGATGTTCTCGGCGAAGCCCCGCGAGAAATGGAAAATCGTTTTGCCCCCGTCCCACCAGAGCTTCGGCGCGTGGTCGTTGATGTCCGGGCCATTCCAGAACGGTGAGGCCGGCTCCCACTCCGTGCTGCCGAACCGCAGACGGCTGGCGAGATAGTTCAGCTCGGTGCCGCCTTCATCCACGCACGAGAACCACGTCGCGAGCGGGTCGCCGTTCGGACACTCGGTGATGGCCGGGCTGTGGTTGTGCCACGAAAAGAGCGGGCCGGAGGAGTCGGGCGGAAGCTTCACGAACACCTTGGGGCCAGCGAAGAACGGCGCGTCCGCCGGCGCGACGCGCTGGCTGACGTGCTGCGCGTTCAACGCCGGCGCGGTCGGCGGGGCTTCCCTCGGGCGTGCCCGCTGCTGCCCAGCGCGCAATGGATTCAATCTGCGCCTCACTCAAGCGCCGCTTCGTCGAGGAATTCGCCGTGGCCGGGCTGCGCCTTCCACGCCGGACTGGCTCGCCAACGCGTCTCGGCAAAATGAAGTGGGTGCGTTCGGTGTCGTCCGATGCCGGCGTGACTTGTCCCGGCTTCGCCCCCTCCTGCCACCGTCACCGCAGGGTGGCCCGATTCAATTCGTCAACCGCATGATGAGGCTGTCAACCCTCGCCCTCGCAGGCGTGCTGCTGGCCGGGATGCTTTCTCGCACTTGGGCGGCAGACTACTTCGTCACCAAGGAGGGCCGGGATGCGAACGCCGGGACCACGCGGGCAGCGGCCTTCGCGACGCTGCAACACGGGGTGAACGCGCTCCGTCCGGGTGACACCCTCACCATCGGACCCGGTGAATACCACGAGGCGGTGAAGCGGATCGACCTCGGCAACTCGGACCGGGACACCGTCATCCGGGCGGAACTTGCGGGCACCGTGACCTTGCGCGGCGATGTGCCGGCCCCGGTGTTCCTGCCGCTCGCGGGTCACCGTTTTGTCTTCGTCGCGGACTTCCCTTTCGCGGGCGAGCTGCCGGCGGTGAACGAGCTCGACACGTTGACCATCCTCAAACGCATGCCCAACGCGGCCGAGCTGGAGTTCGTCCCCGGCACGTTCTTTCACGACGCCCGCGCGGGGAAGCTCTACGTGTCCACCTCGGACATGAGGCCTGCCTCCGCCCACCACTACAGCGTCTCTGTGTTGCCGACGCATGGCCTGCAACTCGTGCGTCCGCGCCGCGTGGTGATCGAGGGGCTCAACGTGACCGGCTACAGCGCGATGGGGCTGCTGCATTATCGCGAGGAAACGGCTGGCGGGGTCTGGGGCGTGTTCCTCGTCAACGGGAGGGGCTGCGTGATCCGCGATTGCCGGGCTTACCTGAACAGTTGGGGCATCGGGCTGCACTCGGGCGCGCCGGGCAGCGGCGACAATGTCATCGAGCGCTGCGTGGCGTGGGCCAACAAGTCGTCGTTCGCCAACGGCGACATGGGCGGCATCACGGCCTTCGGCGCGCGACGCGACGTGATCCGGGATTCGACCGCCTACCTGAACGGCATGTATGGCATCAACATCTACGGCACCGGCGGCGCTCCCCCCAACGGGAATGACGGCGGCAACGATCCAACGAACCGCAGCCGGCTGCTCAACAACCTCGCCTGGGGCAACGAGTCGGCGGACCTCAAGATCAAGACGGGCTACGAGTATTTCCACGTCGCGGAGCACTGCGTGGCTCCGGGCCTGTGGAGCGTAGTCAACGTCACGCGCGGGCTCCTCGGCCGCGAAGGCAACGCCGGCAAGGAGCGGCCGGGCGACAGCATCAATTTGAGTCTGGAGCCGGGCTTGGACTCGCAGCGTGAATTTGCCGACCCGGCGAATCACGATTATCGGCTGCAAGGAACATCACGCTTTCGCGGGACGGGTCCCGGGGGCAGCGACCGGGGGCCATTCGCCTTTGCCACGAACATCTTTTACGTCCGGCTCGACGGCGACGACCAGAGCGACGGGCTTTCGGTGGCGAAGGCCTGGAAGACCTTGAGCCGGGCGGCTAGTCGCTTGCGAGCAGGCGACACGCTTTATGTGGAGCCGGGCAGCTACGAGGGCGGGCTGTCACTGCGGGCGCAAGGCACAGCGGACAAACCGATTCACATCCGAGGACGCAGCACAGGAGCGGTGGTCATCAGCGGTGCCGTGCGCATTGAGAACTGCCAGCAGGTGAACTTCGAGCGGCTGCATTTCCGCAGTCCCGTGAGCGCGATTGGCGGCGCGGGCATTGGCTTGCATCAATGCACGTTCACCACCGGCGACACCGCTGTGACCGCGAGTGGAGTGCGTGGGTTGAAGGTGTCGCACTGCCTGTTCACCGGCTTTCAGCACGCGGCTCTGCGGCTGGGCGAAGGGACGGCTGGCGACTTCAGCGGGAACCTGTTCGACAACGCACAAGGCGTCGCGCTGCGGCTGTCCAGCGAGGACGAGGTGCGCTACTCCGATTACAACAGCTACCGCAACGCGAACGCGGCTTGGGAAGTGAACGGCAAGCGCCGCGCTTGGCCCGAGGTGCAGTTGCACCACGACCCGCAATCGCGCGAGCTGGAGCCGGCAGTGGTCGTGAACGACGGGGTGCCTCGCCTCAGGAACGCGCCGCTCTTTGCCGCCGGCGGGCCGATGGGCAAACCGTTCGGCCCTTACCGAGACCAGCCGCGCTCGCCCGAACTCCGGCTGGCGGCCGGGCCGGTGGCTCACTCGGTCAGCGCGACCACGGCCAACCTGGAGTGGCACACCTCGTTGCCGGCCACCTGCCATCTGGGCTGGGGCGAGACGCCTGCGTGCGAGCAGTCGGCGAGCTTCAACGTGAATTGCTTCGGCACCTACAGCCTCACGGGGTTGAAGCCGGGCCAGCGCTACTATTTTCGGATCAAGGCCATCGAATCGCCCAAGGACATGGTGCCGAAGGGCGAGGACAAACCCATCGAACTCACGGCGGAGCCAATCACCTTTACCACGCTAAAGCAGAACCCCGCACCCGCGACCTACTACGTCGCCACGGACGGGGACGATGCACGCACGGGGCTGGGCCGGGCCCATGCCTGGAAAACCATCCGCTACGCCGCCGCGCAGGTGAACGTCGGGGACACGATTCTCGTAGTCGGGGGCAAATACTCCGAGCGGGTCCGCATGCGCGCCACGGGTGAGCAGGGGCTGCCCATCACGTTCCGTTCACTTCCCGGTGAGCGCGTGGATCTGGACGGGCAGGAGATGGTCTTGCCCAACGCGTTCATCGCCGGCGGCAAGCGCCACTTGCGCTTCGATGGATTCTACTTCGCTCGGTTCAACCTGTTCCCGAATGAAGGCTGGAATCTCCAGACCAGCGGCGAGTTCCATCTCTACAGCAGCAAGGACATTCAGATCACGCGCTGCTTCTCCGAGGGACGCGGCGGCTACTCGGCCAACCCCGTGACCGCGATCTTCGTGGAAGACCTGCTGATCAAGAACTGCGTGAACACCTACAAGTTTGGCGGGATGTATTTCTGGCGCTGCCCGAACCTGGTCATTCAAAACACGGTCTTCGCCGAGCCGATGATCATGGCCTTCGTCCACCGCAACGCGAAGCAACAGCCGGCGCTCATGGAGAACTGCATCTTCACCGACATGCTGGAGAAGAAGGCCAAGCTGAACCTCGGCGTGCTCTGCTGCGATGGCGAACGCGACGCGTTCCAGCACCGGAACAACTGCTACTTCCTGCGCGATTGCATTCCGCTGGACCAACGCGCGCTCGATGGCAACCGGACCGCGAGCCAGCTTGGCCAGTCCATCCAAAGCCCGCTCTTCGCCGACCCGCTCTTCGCCGGCGACCCTGGCGTCGCTGGCAAACCCGCCGACAAGTCCGGCTTCAGCCCCGACCGGATGATGGGGTCGGGGCTGAAACTGGACTTCGATTCCTTCTTCTCTACCAACCCCGAACTCCTCAAACGCGGTATCGGCCTGCAACCCGAGGCGTTCAAGGATTTCCATTTCGCCAAGCCACCCACCCGGTGATGCTACTGCGTCGCCGCTCTCACCCGTGCCAATGGCCAGCAGCCGAAGCAGCAACTAAACTTAACCCGCGCCACCGCCTTACTCATCCAGCAGTTCGCGAAGGCGAGCCGAACATCTACACGAGCGCAACGACGCAATTGAATCCACCTGTGCACCGATCATGAAACTCTTCCTTGTTCTTAGCCTCCTCGCCTTGCCCGTCTGCGCCGCCGACCTCGTGCTGCTCAATGATGGTAAGTCCGACTACCAAATCGTCGTTCCCGACACGTCGCCGAGTCCGGCGCTGGCAGACGGGCTGCAACAAACCGCCCGTCTGCTGCAAACCGCGTTTCAGGCCAACGGCTTCGCCCTGCCCATCGTCTCCGAAACCAAACGCGATGCCGCCAAGCCCGCAATCTTCCTCGGCGACACTGCGTTCGCGCGGAGCAAGGGCGTCGAGGTCGCCAAGCTCAAGGGCTGGAGCTACGTGCAGCGCGTGAGCGGGCGCGACCTCATCATCGCGGGCCGCGAGCAGGTGGGCCCAGGCGTGGGCGCGCGCAAGTCCGAGTGGGACCGCATCGGCACCGCGAAGGGCGTCACCGACTTCATGCGGCTCCACCTCGGCACGCGCTTCCTCTATCCCGACCTCGGACCGCGTCAGTCCGTGAATGGGCTGGCGAAGATGAACTTGCTCGCGTCGCCAGCCTTCGAGTTCCTGCCCACGCCGAAGGTCGCGGTGCCGGCGGACTTGAACGTGCAGAAGACGCCGGTCTTCGATTCGTGGACCGGCTACCCACCGCGCGGCAGCTTCTATGACATCGCGAACAACCGCTTCCCCCGCGTGGACGATCCCTTCGGCGGGCACACCTGGGAGCGCGCCGTGCCGCCGGAGAAATACCTGCCCGCGCACCCGGAATACTTCGCCCTCATCGGCGGCCAGCGCTTGAACCCGAAGGGCGTGAACGCCCAATACTGCATCTCGAATCCCGAGGTGCAGGAGCTGTTCTACCAAGACCTGATTAGTTGGCTCGACGCGGGCTACCAGTCCGTGGACCTCGGCCAGCCGGATGGCTTTCGTTCGTGCCAGTGCGAACCGTGCGCCAAGCTCTACGACACGGGCGGAGACTGGAGTGAGAAGATCTGGATTCTGCACCGCAAGCTGGCCGAGCGCGTCCTCGCGTCGCATCCGGGCAAGACCGTGAACATGACGAGCTACATCCTCACCGCCACACCGCCGAAGTCCTTCAAGCAGTTCCCCGCCAACGTCCAGATCATGCTCACGGGCACGAACGAAGAGGACTTCGCCCCGTGGCGCGAGCATGTGGTCCCGCAGGGCTTCACCGGCTACATCTACAACTGGTGCCCGAACCTGAGCACGCGCTACACGCCCATGCGCACGCCGGGCTTCATCGAGACGCAGGCGAAGCGGCTCGTGGACAACCGCATCCAGTCCGTTTACCAGGACGGGCCGGGGACGCTCCACGGGCTGGAAGGCCCGGTCTATTACACGATGGGCCGGATGTTCGACGACACGAAGACCAACCAAGCCAAAGTGCTCGTGCATGAGTTCTGCCACGCCGCGTTCGGCAAGTCCGCCCCGCCGATGCTCCAGTTCTACGACCAGCTCTATCACGCCATCGAACTCTACGCGCGCTACCTCGGCACCCGCGACCCGGCGTGGACTTACAACGACATCTACGGCCGCCGCCGCAAGCACTTGTCCGACCCGATGCAGTTCCTGGGCTTCTTCTACACGCCCACGCTGCTGGCCTCGCTGGAGACGCAGCTCGCGCAGGCCGAGAAGCTCGCGTCCACGGACAAGGTCAAGACGCGCCTTGCGCTGGTCCGCCGCGAGTTCGACTACCTGCGCGGCGTCGCCCGCGTCGTGCATCTGAACCACGCCTTCCAAATCCAGCCCGACCGCGCCTCGCGCGACCGCCTGCTGGACGCCATTGACGCGCGCAATGCGGAAATCGCCACCTACTTCGACGAGCGCGGCCGGACCAAGGCCTTCGACACGTGGGCCTTCGTGCCCTTCCCGCCCACTGGCCACGACGCGAAGCACCTCCGCCTCAGCCACGACGGTTATCAGGAGCCCTACGCGAACACGCCGTTCAATTGGGATACGAAGACCATGCGGAACGCGCCGCTCGCCGGGGCGAAGCGTCTCCCCGCCAGCGCCGCGTCCGGCCCCGTCACACTCGACTCCGCGGCCTGGCAGGGCGCGGTGGGCGGCGAACTGCTGGCCTTGCCCGGAAACCCGGCATTGACGCGCAAGACCATCCTCCGCGCCGTGTATGACGACTCGCACGTCTATCTGCGCGCCGAGAGCGAACTGCCCGCCGCGCTCATGCAGGCGGGCGCAGGCACGAATCAGGAATCCCTCGCCATCTACCTCGCGCCCGTGGCCGGACGCGACCTCGCGTTCCGCTTCACCGTCGGCCTGCGCGCCGATTCGAAGGCGGACGCCGCAGCGGGCTTCGTGACCGATGCCATGGACCCGCGCCACGGACAGTTCGACCCCGATTGGAACGGCGACTGGAAGTATGAGTCCAAGCTGGAGCCGGAGAAGAACCGCTGGCTGGCCTTGCTCAAGATTCCCTTCAAGACGCTCGGCGTCGAGACCCCCAAGGCCGAGGCCTTCTGGCGGGCGAACTTCGCGCGCATCCACGTCGCGGCGAGCAATCGCGTCGAGCGCTCGCTCTGGTCGGTCCTGCCGGGCACGAAGGGTTTTGAGGACCGCAACGACCTCGGTGAACTCGCCTTCGCCGGCGCGACGGCCACCAAGTCCGCCGCCGTGCCGGAGAAGCATCCCATGCAGGTCTGGCGCGACGACTACAACCGCAAGTCGTTCGTGATTCCGCCCGCGTGGGAGAAGCTCACCGACCTGCTCCCGGCACCCCAGTGGGTCTTCCGCACGGACCCGCTGGAGCAGGGACTCAAGCAGGGCTGGCAGGCCCCGACGCTGAGCGCCGGCGACTGGGTGCCCATCCGCGTGCCGTCCTTCTGGGCGGAGAACGAAGGCGTGGGGAACCTCCAGGGCTACGGCTGGTATCGCACCACCCTCACCCTGCCGGCGAACTGGCAGGGCCGGAGCCTGCGGCTGCACTTCGCCTCCGTGGACGAGCAGGCGTGGGTCTATGTGAACGGCCAGTTGGTGCGTGAGCACAGCGAGAAGTCGGAGAAGAAGCCCTTCACCGACCTCTGGGAAATGCCCTTCATCGCGGAAGTCCCGGCGAGCTTGTTGAAGCCCGGCCAGCCGAACGTGGTGGCCGTGCGCGTCCACAACTCCACCGCCAATGGCGGCATCTGGCGGCCGGTGCTGGTGCAGGGTGTGGTGGGAAAGTAGCGAGTTCGAGCCTCTTCCCCCTCTCCGCCTCGAACGGGGAGAGGGCCGGGGTGAGGTGTCGAAACTTCGATTGGCCCTGCGCGGGAGGCCGCCTCGCCCCGTCCCTTCGACTTCTGCCAAGATGTTTGATTGAACGGCTGCCGGATTTGCCGTATCGGATGGGCATGAGCGTTGAAACGGAAGAACTCGTTCGCATCTGCGAAATGCTGCCGCCCGCCAAGCGCACCGAAGTGGCGGATTTCGCCCGCTTCCTCGCCGCCCGGCAGGAGGATGACCGTTGGGAAAGCCTGCTCGCCTATCCGGCACCCCGCCCGCGACTGGATGCCTTCCTCCGCGAGTCCGCCACCGAGGGCGAAGCCCCGCTCGACCCCAGCCGGCTGTGAAATCCCTCACCCGCCCCAGCTTCTGGCGGGCCTACGGGACGCTGGACTCGCGCGCCCGCGAAGCCGCCCGACGCGCTTACCGCCTCTTTGCCGAGAATCCCGCTCACCCCTCCCTCCAGTTCAAGCCGCTGGGCGGCTACGACCACGTCTGGTCCGTCCGCATCAACGAGCAATACCGGGCCGTGGGCGAGCGGCGGGGCGACACCATCGTCTGGGTCTGGGTCGGTTCGCACAACCAGTTCGACAATCTCTTCGGCTGAATCGTCTCCCTCCGTGTCCACCGCGCGTTGCCAAGGCCCTCGGCCCGCATGGGATTCTGAATCCGGGCAAGATGTTCGTTTGAACTGCGGGCCGGCGTGCTTTCTTCATCATCCCGCGTGACATGCCCGCGCTCCGTCCGCTAAAACCTCCCCATGCCGAGCAAGGAAAAGCTTTCCACCTTCGTCTCCTGGGTCGCCGCCCACATCTCCGGCGATGAAAAGGGCCAGGCGCAAATCTTCCTCGACCGCCTCTTCCAAGCCTGCGACCAGCCCGGCTGCCTCGACGTCGGCGGTGTGACCGAATTCCGCATCCGCAAGTCCACCGAGGACGGCGGCGGGGTCTCCTTCGCCGACTATGTGTGGAAGCCCGTCGTGCTCATTGAAATGAAGAAGCGCGGGGAGAACCTCCAGAAGCACCGGGTGCAAGCCGAGCGCTACTGGACCCTGCTCGTCCCCCATCGTCCGCGCTACGTCATCCTCTGCAACTTCGATGAGTTCTGGGTTTACGACTTCGACACGCAGACGGACACGCCCAAGGACATCCTCCGGCTCACCGACCTGCCGAACCGCTGGGGCCCCCTCGCCTTTCTCTTCCCCGGCGCGCTGAAGCCCAAGTTCGACAACGACCGCGAGGCCGTCACTCGCGCCGCTGCGGAGGCACTCGCCAAGTGCTTCCATCGCATCGTCAGCCCGCAGCGCCAGCCGCAGGTGGACCGCGCCACTGCCCGGCGCTTCATCCTGCAAATGCTCGTGGCCCTCTTCGCCGAGGACATTGACCTGCTCCCCAAATACTTCGTCACGCAGCTCCTCGACGACTGCTCCACGCCCACCGACAGCTATGACCTCCTCGGCGGGCTGTTCGAGGCGATGAACACCAAGCCTCCCGTGTCCGGCGGGCGCTTCAAGGGGGTGAACTACTTCAACGGCGGCCTCTTCGCCGAGCCGGCGCGGCTGGAGCTGCAAGGCTTGGAACTCGTCGCCCTGCGCGACGCCGCCAAGTTCGACTGGTCGAAGGTCCAGCCCGAGGTCTTCGGCACCCTCTTCGAGAAGTCGCTGGAGGACGAGCAGCAGGTGAGCGATGACCGCCACAAGTATGGCGCGCACTTCACGCACCCCTCCGACATCAAGAAGATTGTCGGACCGACCCTCGTGGAGCCGTGGCGCGAGCAGGTGGAGGGGGCCAAGACCCGCAAGCGCCTTCTCGAACTCCTCGACCGCCTGCACCACTTCCGCGTGCTGGACCCCGCCTGCGGCTCGGGCAACTTCCTCTACATCGCCTACCGGGAGCTGAAGCGCATTGAGGCGCGCATTTTCGAGCGGCTGGAGACCGAGTTCGTGACGGATGCGAAGCAGGCCGGGCAGCTCCGCCTCTCCTTCCTCAGCGCGCAGAACTTCTACGGGCTGGACATCCTCCCCTTTGCCGTGGACATCGCCAAGGTCACGATGATGATTGCCCGCAAGCTGGCGATTGACGAACTCCACATCACGGAGCCGGCCCTCCCGCTGGACAACCTGGAGCAAAACTTCCTCACCGGCGACGCGCTCCTCACGCCGGAGGGCCTGCCCGCCCAATGGCCCAAGGCCGATGTCATTATTGGCAACCCGCCGTTCCTCGGAGCGAAGGTGATGAAGCCGGAGCTTGGCCCGGACTACGTGGAAGCAGTGCGCAAGGCGTATCCTGAAGTTCCCGGCATGGCGGATTTCTGCGTTTACTGGTTTCGCAAAGCCGCCGACCACCTGCCACCATGCACTGCCGAAGACCCGCTGGCGGGCCGCGCTGGTCTTGTCGGCACACAGAACATTCGGAACAACGCCAGCAGGATTGGTGGCCTCGACTACATAGTGGAGAGCGGGACCATCGTAGAAGCGGTGGAAAATCAGCCCTGGAGTGGTGAAGCTGCCGTCCATGTCTCTATTGCCAACTGGGTGAAGACGCAGGACGAGGCACTGCTTCCGAAGGTTCGCAAGCTGTGGTTCAAGGTCGAGGCAACCAAGTCACCGTCGAAAGGCCCGAAGCGCAGTGGAAAGCTCGCGGCCAAGGATTTCCAGATGGACTGTCGTGAGGCCAATCACATTTCCTCCACGCTGTCTGACCAGACAGATGTGAGCGGCGCAACGCGTCTCGTATGCAACTTCGAGCCGCAGGTCTGTTTCTCAGGGCAAGTGGCAGGCCACGACGGTTTTGTTCTGTCCCCTCCACAGGCGCAGAAGATGATTCAGGCGGATGCGACAAACCGCGAGGTCATCCATCCATTCCTGATAGGGCGTGACATGCTCACCGGAGACGGCACTCCGAGTGAGTGGGTGATTGATTTCCAGACCCGCACAGTGCTTGAGGCCGGGGGCTTTGCTCTGCCTTTAGCCCACGTGCAGAATGAAGTATTGCCAACACGGCAGAAGAAAGCGGAGACAGGAAAGACAGAGGCCGGAGAGCAGCGGTCACACCACAAGCAGTTTCTGAAGTATTGGTGGCGGCATTCATTCGACCGCCCAGAGATGATTAAACTCCTCGGCGCGATGCCGCGCTACATCGTGTGCTCGGACACCACCAAGCGCCCCGTCTTTGCGTTCATCGCGAACTCGATTCGCCCCGACCACAAGCTGCGCGTGTTTGCTTTCGCAGATGATTACTCATTCGGCCTGCTTCAATCGCACGCCCACTGGCTTTGGTTTGTTACCAAGTGCTCGGGTATTCGGGGAATTTCATGGCTAACTTGGGGTGAACTGGGAATGAGCTATGAGGAAAAGCGCGTGCGAGCGCCTGGCTTTCATGCCTGAGCGCTCTGCGGGTTGGTGATCCCAGCGCTGCGCG
>JBDKJY010000071.1:0-16815 GCA_039796295.1 Verrucomicrobiota bacterium | reverse complement strand
TCACCCCTTTGGGGTTCGGCTGCGCTCGGATCGCTACGCTCGCCTTCGCTCCGCCTCACCCCAAAGGGGTGAAGCTGGAGGGAAGAAAGACAAATTACAGAAGCAGGTTTACACCGGCGGATTTCGCCGCACTCGGCGACCCGACTTTGACAGCATCGCGGTAGGTTCCACCGTCCACGTTTTCCAAAAGAACGGGTAGAGCATGACCCCTGCCTTGCTGTTACGGAAGATCGTGAAATGCGCCTTAGTCGCGGCTCTGGGTGTTACGCCGGTCTCTGCGTTGGCGGCAAGTCCTGGCACCGTGGTGGCGTGGGGAGGCAACTTCTATGGTCAAACAACGGTTCCTGCCGGGTTGAGCGGCGTGACGGCCATTGCGGCGGGTCATAGTCACACCGTGGCCTTGAAGAGCGATGGCAAGGTGGTCGCGTGGGGCGCGGGAAGAACGGTCACCTACATCTACGAACCCGCTCTTGGTTTTAATCGTATTGATAATCAAGAATACGGGCAGTCAATCGTGGCTGCCAGCTTGAGCGGGGTAGTAGCCATTGCGGCGGGTGGTTTTCACACCTTGGCCTTGAAGAGCGATGGCACCGTGGCGGCGTGGGGAAACAATAGCTCTGGTGAAACGAGCGGAACTCCTCCCGCAAGCCCCGACCAAGTTACCGCCCGGGCAAATCCTGTCAAACTGAACGGACTTGCGTTGAGCGGCGTGACGGCCATTGCGGCGGGCTTTGATCACTCGGTGGCCTCGAAGAGCGATGGCACGGTAGTGGCGTGGGGAGAGAACGGCTCTGGCCAAACGACCGTTCCAGCCGGTTTGAGCGGGGTGACGGCCATTGCGGCTGGCGCTACTCACACGGTGGCCTTGAAGGGCGATGGCACGGTGGTGGCGTGGGGAAACAACGGCAATGGTCAGACGACCGTGCCTGCAAGCTTGACCGGGGTGGCAGCTATTGCGGCGGGAAACTATCACACCGTGGCGTTGAAGAGCAATGGCACGGTCGTGGCGTGGGGGACGACCGTGCCCGCCGGTTTGAGTGGGGTGATAGCCATTGCAGCTGGTGGTGATCACACGGTGGCCTTGAAGAACAATGGCACGGTGGTGGCGTGGGGAGAGAACGGCTCTGGTCAAACGACCATTCCTGTGGGCTTGGGCGGGGTTGTGGCCATTGCGGCGGGTGGTTACCACACCATGGCGGTTGTGTCCGCGCCACCTACCATTACGGAACAGCCGTGGGGCTTAATGCTGAACGTGACCTCCGACGCCACCTTCAGCGTAACGGCGACGGGCACGACCCCCTTCAGCTACCAGTGGCGCAAGGACGGGGTGAACGTCACGGGTGCCACCAATAGTTCTTTGACGTTGAGCAACGTGCAGACCAATCAGACGGGTAATTACGTCGTCGTCGTCACGAACGTCTATGGCAGCGTGACCAGCAGTGTGGCTGTATTGACAGTATACGCGGCCAGCCCGGTGGTTGCGTGGGGGAGGAACTCCGAGAATGAAACGACCGTTCCTGTCGGCTTGAGCGGGGTGGCGGGCATTGCCGCTGGTGGTTTTCACACCGTGGCCTTGAAGACCAATGGCACGGTGGTGGCGTGGGGATACAACGAATACGGCCAAACGACTGTTCCTGCCGGCTTGAGCGGCATAAAGTCCGTGGCAGGTGGGCGTTACCACACCGTGGCCTTGAGGAGCGATAACACAGTGGTGGCATGGGGATATAACGACTTCGGGCAGACCACCATCCCTACCGGCTTGAGCGGAGTGGCGGCCATCGCGGCTGGTGATCGTCACACTGTGGCAGCTAAGAACGATGGCACGGTGGTGGCGTGGGGCCTAAACAACCAAGGTCAAGCGACCGTTCCCGCCGGCCTGAGCGAGGTGGTAGCAATTTCGGCGGGCGGTGGTGAAAATGTGGCCGGTGGTCACACCGTAGTGCTGAAGGGTGATGGCACTGTGGTGGCGTGGGGAGGCAACAGCAGGGGTCAAGCGACCGTTCCTGCCGGCTTGAGCGGAGTGACGGCCATAGCGGCTGGATATGGTCACTGTGTGGCGTTGAAGAACGATGGCACGGTTGTGGCCTGGGGCAGAAACGACGAAGGTCAAACCACCGTTCCTTTCGGTTTGAGAGGGGTGACGGCCATAGCGGCTGGTGCTTATCACACCGTGGCCTTGAAGGGCGATGGCACGTTAGTGGCTTGGGGCTGGAACTACTTGGGTCCAACAAGTGTTCCTGCCGACTTGAGCGAGGTGGTGGCCATTGCGGCTGGCTATTCTCACACCGTGGCCTTGAAGAGCGATGGCACTGTAAAGCCGCCGAGCATCACGATCCAACCGCAAAGCCAGACGGTGCCGGCAGGTAATAGCGTCACCTTCAGTGTGGTGGCCGCTGGGACCGCACCGTTGACTTATCAGTGGCGCAACAACGGCACAAACCTTACCGATGCTACCGGAAGTATCTACTCGATTGCGAACGCGCAGACCAACCACGCTGGCGGTTACACGGTGGTCGTGAGCAATAGCATCGGAAGCGTGACCAGCGCCCCCCCAGCCGTGCTGGGCGTGAACGTGCCTCCGACGATTACCCAGCAACCAGTCAGTCAGACAGTTCTCGCCGGAGCGAATGTGATGTTCTCGATGGCGGCCAGCGGGATGCCTCCGTTCACCTACCAGTGGCGCAAGGATGGCACCAACCTCATCGGGAACACGGACAGCAGCTACACAATACCCAGTGTGCAGGCCAATCATGCGGGAAGCTACACGGTCGTGGTCAGCAATGCCGGTGGCAGCGTGACCAGCACCCCTCCGGCGATGCTGGTGGTCAACGGGCCACCCAGCATCACGACTCAACCGCAGAGCCAGACGGTGGCGGTGGGCGCGAACGTGTCGTTCACCGTGGGGGCGACCGGAACCGCGCCGTTGAATTACCAGTGGCGCAAATCGGGTTCACCCATCACCGGCGCGATCAGCGCGACGTTCACACTCAACAATGTTCAGCTCACGGACACCAGCACCTATGACGTGGTGGTTACAAACGTGCTCGGTTCTGCCACCAGCAGCGCAGCCACGCTCGTCGTCACCACCAATTCATACACCAACCTGGTGCTCTCCGTGGGCGGCAGCGGTCAATACGGGACCGTCCCCTCGTCTCCCGTAATACAGCCCAGCAACGCGATCACGATTGAACTTTGGTTCCTCCCGTTGGCTACTGCCATGGCCAATCCCGTCGTGCTCAACAAAGGCGATGGCCTGACCGTCAGCAGCGCTCGATCTTATCAGGTGAACTGGAGTCCATCCAGCGGCGCTTACTTTCATTTGTTTCTCGGAACCAGCACCTACGCCCCAATCAGCGTGCCCGCACCGGTGAACACCTGGGTGCATCTCGCCGCGACCTATGACAGCGCCACTTCTCGGATCAACATTTTCACCAACGGGATTCTGGCCGCCTCGACGACGAACGACGAAGGTGGCTCACCGCTCAATGGCCAGCGCCTTCGGCAGACCACGCTGCCATTGACGTTTGGCTTCGCTCCGTTTCACGCGAACACCTACTTCAACGGCTCGATTGATGAGGTGCGAATCTGGAACTTTGCCCGTTCTGGTCCGGAGATTTTCCGCAACTTTCACTCCCGGCTTGCGGGGACGGAGCCTGGCCTGGTCGGCTACTGGCAGTTTGACGGCGGCACGGTGACCGACCTTACGACCAACGCAAACAATGGGTCGCTGACTGGCGGCGCGCAAATCGTGGCGATCACTGGTGCCGACATTCCGCACATAGGCGCTCCAACGATTCCCCAAGCGTCCCAGAATCTGGCCGTGGCTCCCGGCACCAACGTCACTTTCACGGTGGCGGCCACGAGCATCGCCCCGTTGAGTTACCAGTGGTTCAAGGACGGGGTCTTGTTGGCCGACCAGACGAATGCCCAGCTCAACCTCTCCAGCCTGACCAACCGGGCCAGAGGCGGCAGCTTTTCGGTGATGGTCTCCAACCTATACGGCGCGATCACCGGCAACATCGGTTCCATCCGCGTGCGCGTGCCACACCGCCTTCAGCCGCCGGTGGCAACCAACGGGATGTTTCGCCTGCTCTCCGCCGATCAGGACGGCGGCCTGCTCACCACGAACGACCTGGCGTTCTTCACGTTTCAGACCAGCACAAACCTCACGCCGACCAACTGGCTCTCCATCACCTACACGAACGGCCTCTCGCTGACCAACGGGATGCTGCGCTTTGACGACACCAACACCGCCAGTCGCCCGTTCCGCTACTACCGGGTAATCGAGCAGTAGTGCGCAGTTCCCGTTGCGGACGGAATAGTTGTCGTTTGATGGCCAGCGCGTTGACTAACGCCACCATCAGCACGGTCCGCAGGGGAAATCGGAGTTTGCGCCGTAGGTCTTGCACCCACCTGTTCCAGTGGCCACTGGAACGAGCACGGCCCGTATTCCTACGGGGTTTCCAACGCACACTCCGATTGTTTGTTAGTGGACGAGCGCGCTGCTGTCAACACCGCCGGTCGTTCGGGCGCAAGCTGCCCACCTTCCCGCAAGCCTCAGTGCTGCTGTCCCTGACGAGGCTTGCCCGCGTGCCGCACGCGCAGGGAGAAGCCTCGGCCATTCTCGAACGGCTCCACCGTCGCGGTGACTTCGAGAACGGGGTAGCGCACGGTCGCCAGCCCGTAGCTGCGATACGTTGGCGCAAACAGCTCTGTCTCCACCATGCCCGTCCAGTCGGCGAGGGTTAGAAATTTCATCGGCTCGCCCGTGATCTGGTGGTGGACGCGCTGCTCGATGATGAGGCCGCACACGACAACCTGCTGGCCGATGTGCTCGCCGAGCCGGGACACCGGGCAGTAGGTGTCCCAAGCGACGTGGTCGTGGAGTTCCAGCGGATGGCCGCTGGCCGTGAAGTCGAGCAGTTCCGTCTCCCACTCAAGCCGCTGGCGGCGCGTCGGCTCCTGCAACGGCACGCTCGGCAGCCGGTCGGTCGCGGGCGGCGGCAGGAGCCAGCCCTGGCCCGGCGCAGTGGTGCCACTCTCCCCGAAAGCATGGTGCAGGTGCCGTGACTCCCAGAACTGCGCCGTGCGAGTCTTTGACCGCCCGCCTTCGCGCTGTGTCTACACTACCGGCGTAGACACGCAGCTCGTGCCCCGGCCACCATCAACCGTTTTGGATTCTCTTCCCTGCGTAGAAAAAAATCGCTAACCTCTCCCACAGTTTTTCACCACGGAAATGTTGCCAGCGATGAATTTCGAGCCACCGGGAAACCTCACGACCACCGCCAGCCCGACGCCCCTCGCCAACGCCCACGCCCGACACGCCTGACCCATGGCCCTCAAGAAATCCGAACTCTACTCCTCCCTCTGGTCCGGCTGTGACGAGCTGCGCGGCGGCATGGACGCCAGCCAATACAAGGACTACGTCCTCGTGCTGCTGTTCGTGAAATACGTCAGCGACAAATACGCGGGCCAGCCCTTCGCGCCCATCACCATCCCTGCCGGGGCCAGCTTCGCCGATATGGTCGCGCTCAAGGGCAAGCCCACCATCGGCGACGACATCAACAAAAGGATTCTCGGCCCGCTGGCCAATGCCAACAAGCTGTCCGACATGCCGGACTTCAACGACGCCACCAAGCTCGGCAGTGGCAAAGAAATGGTGGAGCGCCTCACCAACCTCATCGCCATCTTCGAGAACCCCGCCCTCGACTTCTCGAAGAACCGCGCCGACGGCGACGACATCCTCGGTGACGCCTACGAGTATCTCATGCGGCACTTCGCCACCGAGAGCGGCAAGAGCAAGGGCCAGTTCTACACCCCCGCCGAGGTCAGCCGCGTCATGGCGCAAATCCTCGGCATCCGCCACGCCAAGACCAGCAGCAGCACCACGGTCTATGACCCGACGTGCGGCTCCGGCTCCCTGCTCCTGAAGGTCGGCGATGCGGCGACGGCCAAAGTCACGCTCTATGGGCAGGAAAAGGACGCCTCCACTTCTGGCCTCGCCCGGATGAACATGATTCTGCACGACTACGCCACCGCGCTCGTCGTGCGTGAAAACACTCTTTCCACCCCGCTCTTCAAGGACGGCGACGCTCTCAAGACCTTCGACTACGTCGTCGCCAATCCACCGTTCAGCGACAAGCGCTGGAGCACCGGCCTCGACCCGGACAACGACCCCTTCGAGCGCTTCCGGCACTTCGGTGTGCCGCCCGCCAAGCAGGGCGACTACGCCTACCTGCTGCACATCCTCCGCTCGCTCAAGAGCACCGGCAAAGGCGCGTGCATTCTCCCGCATGGCGTGCTCTTTCGCGGCAACGCTGAGGCCGCCATCCGCAAGAACCTCATCCAGCGTGGCTTCATCAAGGCCATCATCGGCCTCCCGGCGAACCTCTTTTACGGCACCGGCATCCCGGCGTGCATCATCGTGCTCGACAAGGCCGAGGCCGCTGCGCGCAACGGCATCTTCATGCTCGACGCCTCCAAGGGCTTCATCAAGGACGGCCCGAAGAACCGCCTCCGCGACCAGGACATCCACAAGATTGTGGACACCTTCACGCGCCAGGCCGCGCTGCCCCGCTACTCCCGCATGGTGTCAGTGGCGGAAATCAGCGACCCCAAGAACGACTTCAACCTCAACCTCCCGCGCTACATTGACAGCACCGAGCCGGAGGACTTGCAGGACATTGACGCCCACTTGCGCGGCGGCATCCCCGACCGCGACATTGATGGCCTGGAGAATTACTGGGAGGTGTTTCCCGCTGTGCGCGCCACGCTGTTCAAGAAGGGCGACCGGCCCGGCTACACGCAGCTCAAGGTGCCCATCGGCGAGGTGAAGGCTGCCATCTTCGGCCACGCGGAGTTCACCACGTTCAACCAGTCCGTGACGAAGCTGTTCGCCAAGTGGAAGACGGCCAACACGCCGCGCCTCAAAGGTCTGGCCCAGGGCGGCAAGCCCAAGGCGCTCATCGAGACCATCGCCGAGGACTTGCTGGCCACCTTCGAGAAAGCCCCGCTGCTCGACGCCTACGACGTGTATCAGCACCTCATGGACTACTGGGCCGGGACCATGCAGGACGACGTGTATCTCATCGTGGGCGACGGCTGGCGTGACGCCGCCAAGCCCCGGCTCATCATCGAGGAGAAGGGCAGCAAGACGAAGGAGCGGCCCGACTTCATCGTGGGCAAGCTCAAGTATCGCGCCGAGCTGGTGCCGACCACGCTGGTCATTGCCCGGTGGTTTGCCGCCGAGCAGGCGGCCATCGAGAAGCTGGAGGCCGAGGCCGCCTCCATCACGCAGGCGATGGAAGAGCTGACCGAGGAGCACGGCGGCGAGGACGGTGCCTTCTCCGAGTGTGAGAAGCTCAACCGGGCCGAGGTAAGCCGCCGCTTGAAGGAAGTGCTGGAGACGGAACCGGCGGGAGACGGCAAGACGCTCAAGGCGGCGGAGCAGCCGGTGCCCTACGCGTCCGGTGAAAAGACCGAGTCCGCCGTCCTGCTCGAATGGCTGAACCTGGACCACCGTGAAACCGAGCTGAACCGGAAGCTCAAGGCTGCGCAGTCCGCCCTCTTGGAACAGGTGGCGGCCAGGTATGCCAAGCTGACCGAGGACGACATCAAGTCGCTCGTGGTGGACGACAAGTGGCTGGCCACGATTGCCGCCGACGTGCAGGGCGAGCTGGACCGTGTGTCCCAGACGCTCACCGGGCGCATCCGCCAGCTCGCCGAGCGCTACGCCTGCCCGCTGCCGCAGCTCACCGGCGAGGTGGCGACGCTCGCCGCCCGCGTGGACGGCCACCTCAAGAAGATGGGCTTCAAGGCATGAGCAACAGGGTGCCCAAGAAATCCACCAAGGAAGTCAAAGGCAACGCCAGGAGCGGCAGCCACGCAGCCACGCTCGAATCCATCCATGGCCTTGCAGCGAGTCTCCATGCGCTCAATCAGCAGGCCGTGCGGGAATACTCCTCCATCGTGGAGGCCATCCTCCGCTCCCGCTCCCGCGATGCCCGCCACATCGAGCACACGCTCGACGGACTCCTCGGTTTCTGCGGCCACCCACCCGCGCTCCTGCTCTACCGGAGGCTCTGCCGCCATTACTTTTCCATCAACCCGGTGGCCACGGCGGAATACGTCCACGCCTACCGCGAAATGTGGGACTCGGAAGCGAAGGAGGCCGCCGCCCGATGAAACCCGGCTACAAGCAGACCGAGGTGGGTGTCATCCCGGAGGAGTGGGAAGCCAAACCACTGAAAGGAAGAGTGTCCATCGCGCACGGCTTTCCGTTCGCAAGCGAGCACTTCACGAGCAGTGGCACATATCGGCTGGCGACACCCGGACATTTCTACGAAGAGGGCGGATTCCGAGACATCGGCGAAAAGCAAAAATTCTTTGTCGGGCAAGTGCCACGTGACTATGTGCTGCGCCCCGGCGACCTGATAGTTGCGATGACTGAACAGGCTGACGGCTTGCTAGGAAGCGCGGCGGTCATTCCTGAAACTGAAGTCTACTTGCACAACCAGCGACTCGGTCGAGTCAGGGTTCTCACGTCGGAAATCGACTTGAGCTACTTGTTTTGGGTCTTCAATTCGAGCAGCTACAGGACGAAGGTCCGTGAGACTGCGGCGGGCACGAAGGTGAAGCACACATCTCCCGAAAAACTGCTGGAGATTTCCGTCCGCTTGCCGCCGCCGCCCGAACAACGCGCCATCGCGGAGGCGTTGAGCGATGTGGATGGACTGCTGGGCGGGCTGGACCGGCTCATGGCCAAGAAGCGCGACCTCAAACAGGCCGCCATGCAGCAGCTCCTCACCGGCCAAACCCGCCTCCCCGGCTTCCACGGAGAGTGGGAGGTGAGCACGCTCCAAGGGGCAAGTGATTGCTTGGATGGCGTCCGCGTTCCACTCAACGAGGCGCAGCGCGCCCAAAGGCGGGGCGACTATCCTTACTGCGGCGCGAACGGTGTGCTCGACTACGTGGATGGCTACGTCATCGACGATGACATCATCCTGATGGCCGAGGACGGCGGCTACTTCGACGAATACGAACACAGGCCGATTGCTTACCGGATGAAAGGCAAGTGCTGGGTGAACAACCACGCCCACATCTTGAAAGCCAAAGCGGGTTTCGACCAAGGCTTCCTGTTCTACTCGCTCGTCCACAAAAACATTTTGCCCTACTTGGCAAGTGGAACGCGGGCCAAGCTCAACAAGTCCGAGATGAACAAGGTGGAAGTGCGTTCTCCAAAAGAGGAGTCCGAACAAACCGCCATCGCCGCCGTGCTGACGGACATGGACGAAGAGCTGGCGGCCTTGGAGCAGCGCCGCGCCAAGACCCGCGCCCTCAAGCAGGGCATGATGCAGGAGCTGCTCACCGGCAGGACGCGCCTGGTCGCAGGTGCAGCGGTGAAGCACGCGGAGTTGAAGCCATGAAAAGCAAACCGCAACCCCATCCCGGCCTGATTCTCTACCAGACGGAGGATGGCCGCACGCGCCTGCAAGTGCGGCTGGAGGGCGAGACGGTGTGGCTGTCGCTCAATCAGTTGGCGGACCTGTTCCAGCGCGACAAGTCGGTCATCTCCCGGCACATCAAGAACGTGTTTGAGGAGGGAGAGCTGGTGCGGAGTTCAGTTGTTGCAGAATCTGCAACAACTGCCGTCGACGGCAAAACCTACCAGGTCGAGTTCTTCAACCTCGAAGTCATCATCTCGGTGGGCTACCGGGTGAAATCGCAGCGGGGCACGCAGTTCCGCATCTGGGCCACGCAGCGGCTGGGGGAATACCTCGTGAAGGGCTTCACGATGGACGACGAGCGGCTCAAAAACCCGCCGGACAAGGGGCACATTGACTACTTCGACGAGTTGCTGGAGCGCATCCGGGACATCCGGGCCAGCGAGCGGCGGGTGTATCTGCGGGTGCGGGAAATCCTCGCCCTGGCGGCGGACTACGAGGCGACGGAGCCGGAGACGCAGGTGTTTTTCCAGACCATCCAGAACAAGCTGCACTTCGCCGCCACCGGGAAGACGGCGGCGGAGTTGATTACCGAGCGGGCGGACTCCGCGCAGCCGAACATGGGCCTGACGGCCTGGCGCAGCGGCGTGGTGCGCAAGGGCGACGTGACGGTGGCGAAGAACTATCTGCGCGAAGACGAGATTGAGCAGTTGAACCGGCTGGTGGTGATGTTCCTTGATTTTGCCGAAGACCAGGCGAAGCGGCGGAAGCAAATCTTCCTCCAGAACTGGCAGACGCGGCTGGATGACTTCCTGAAGTTGAACGAGCGCGCCATCCTGCCCAACGCGGGCAAAGTCAGCCGTGAGGCTGCCCACACGCTGGCCGAGCAGGAGTATGAGCGGTTCGCCGCCCGCCGCCGCGCTAAGCTGGAAGCCGAGGCAGAGTCGGACCCGCTCAAGCTGCTTGATGCCGAAGTGAAGAAGCTGCCGAAGCCCAAGCCACCGAAGTCGTGATGAATGTGTTCACAACCCCGAAGGCCCGCGCCCGCAAGCGGGGCTTGATGCAGGAATTGACCACCGGCAGGACGCGGTTGCTGCAAGCCGCCGGATGAGGTTAGAGTCAGCCAAGAAAGGCCAGCTATGCCCGACCAAGAAACTGAAATCCAAAGACTCGAAAGCCAGTTCCCGCCGGTGTCCGGCGAGGCGTTTGCCGCAGCGCGGGAGCGGGTGCTGGCCTCCGGGCAGAGCGTGCTCCAATCGGAAGGCGGGTTCATCTACCGGGTCTTCCCCGACGGTCGGAAGGAGCTGGTGAAGGCGATTGAGCCGCGCACGCCCGTGACGCCGGGCAGCATCATCACCATCCGGTGAGCACAAACACGCCGAGGCTGCGGATGTTTGCCGGGCCGAACGGCTCCGGCAAAAGCGTGCTGAAATCGTATCTGCCCCCGGAGCTGCTGGGGGTGTATCTGAACCCGGACGAAATCGAGGCGGGCATCCGGCGGGACGGCGGACTGGAGCTGCGGGCGTTCGGCGTGGAGACGACGGAGGCGGAGGTGCTGCCGGTGTTCGCCGCGTCGGAGTTCTTGAAGGCCGAGGGGCTGGCGGCGGCAGCGCAAGCCCTGCGTTGGGCCGGGGGCAGGCTGGATTTCTCGGGCGTGCCGGTGAACGCCTACTTCGCGTCGGTGGCGGTGGATTTCATCCGCAAGAAGCTGCTGGAGCAAAGGACGACGTTCACGTTCGAGACCGTGATGTCGCACCCCGGCAAGGTGGCGCTGCTGGACGAAGCCCAGCGCAGGGGCTATCGAACCTACCTCTACTACGTGGCGACGGAGGACCCGGAAATCAACGTCTCCCGCGTGCGCAATCGGGTTGGGCTGGGCGGCCACCCGGTGCCGGAAGACAAAGTGGTGAGCCGCTATCACCGTTCGCTGGCACTGCTGCGGGAGGCCATCCGACACACGAACCGGGCCTACATTTTCGACAACTCCACGGACAACGCCGACCGGGAGCAGACGTGGCTGGCGGAAATCACCGAGGGGCGGACGTTGGAGTTGAAAACGGACCGGATACCCGCGTGGTTCCGCCGGGCGGTCTTGGAGAAGATTGCATGAGCACCATCGGCCAGCCTGAACGCGCCACGCAGAACCGGGTCATCGGCCTGTTCCGCGACGAACTCGGCTACCGCTACCTCGGCGACTGGACCGACCGGTTGGACAACAGCAACATCGAGGAGGTTCAGCTCACGGCCTACCTGACGAAGTGCGGCTACAGCGCGGCGCACATTGCCAAGGCGCTTTACGAGCTGCGCACCGAGGCCAGCAATCCCAACCGCAGCCTCTACGACAACAACCGGAAGGTTTACAGCCTGCTGCGCTACGGCGTGCCGGTGAGGATTGAGGCGGGCAAGGTCACGGAGACGGTGAAGCTCATCAACTGGGACCAGCCGGAACTGAACGACTTCGCCATCGCGGAGGAAGTGACCCTGCGCGGCAACCACGAGCGGCGGCCCGACGTAGTGCTCTACGTCAACGGCCTCGGCCTGGGCGTGGTCGAGCTGAAGAACAGCCGCGTCTCCATCGGCGAAGGCATCCGGCAGAACCTCTCGAACCAGCAGGCGGAGTTCAACGCGTGGTTCTTCAGCACGGTGCAGTTCATCTTCGCGGGCAACGACTCCGAAGGGCTGCAATACGGGACGATCCGCACCGAGGCCAAGTATTTCCTCAAGTGGAAGGAAGACGAGGCCGACGACAGCCGTTTCAAGCTCGACAAGTATCTGCTCAAGATGTGCCGCAAGGACCGGCTCATCGAGTTGATGCACGACTTCGTGCTCTTCGACGGCGGGCAGAAGAAGCTGCCCCGCGTCCACCAGTATTTTGGCATCAAGGCGGCGCAGCAGCATGTGAACGCCTACAAGGGCGGCATCATCTGGCACACGCAGGGCAGCGGCAAAAGCATCGTGATGGTGCTGCTGGCGCTGTGGATTCTGGAGCACATGCCCAACGCCCGCGTGGTCATCGTCACCGACCGGGACGAGCTGGACAAACAGATTGAGCGGGTCTTCACCGACGCGGGCGAGGCCATCAAGCGCACGCAGAGCGGGCGTGACCTGATGGCGCAGCTCGGTCAGGCCAAGCCGCGCCTGCTCTGCTCGCTGGTGCACAAGTTCGGGCGCAAGGGCGTGGAGGACTTTGACGCCTTCATCAAGGAGCTGGAGGCGCAGCCCTGCCAGACCGTGGGCGAGCTGTTCGTTTTTGTAGACGAGTGCCATCGGTCGCAGAGCGGCAAGCTGCACCGGACGATGAAGGCGCTCATGCCCAGCGCGGTGTTCATCGGCTTCACCGGCACGCCGCTGCTGAAGCGGGACAGGCAGACCAGCCTCGAAGTCTTCGGCGGCTACATCCACACCTACAAGTTCAGCGAAGGCGTGGAGGATGGCGTGGTGCTGGACCTCGTGTATGAGGCACGGGACATTTACCAGAAGCTCAGCTCGCAGGACAAGGTTGATGCGTGGTTCGAGGCGAAGACCAAGGGCTTGAACGACTGGCAGCGCGCCGCCCTGCGGGAGCAGTGGGGCACGATGCAGAACGTGCTGAGTTCCCGGTCGCGCATGGACCGCGTGGTGCAGGACATCGTGTTCGACTTTGGCGTGAAGCCGCGCCTGAGCAACCAGCAGGGCAACGCCATTCTCGTGGCGTCGAGCATCTACGAGGCGTGCAAGTATTTTGAGCTGTTCCAGAAGACCGAGTTCAAGGGCAAGTGCGCGGTGGTGACATCCTACAATCCACAGGCGCAGGACATCACGCTGGAGGAGGTCGGTGCGAACACGGAGACGGACAAGCAGTTCATCTTCAATGTCTACACGGGGCTGCTGAAGGACATCGTGGCCCGGCCCAACACGACCAAGACCGAGACTTACGAAGAGCAGTCCAAGCAGTTGTTCAAGGAGCAGCCAGCCAACATGAAGCTGCTCGTGGTTGTAGACAAACTGCTCACCGGCTTCGACGCGCCGCACTGCACCTACCTCTACATCGACAAGTCCATGCAGGACCACGGCCTCTTCCAGGCCATCTGCCGCACCAACCGGCTCGACGGCGACGACAAGGAGTTCGGCTACATCGTGGACTACAAGGACCTGTTCAAGAAGGTCGAGAACGCCATCGCTGTCTACACTTCCGAGCTGGATGCGAGCGCGGGCGGGGCCAACCCGGATATTTTGCTGCAAGACCGGCTCACCAAGGGCAGGGAGAGGCTGGACGCTGCGCTGGAGACCATTGCGCTGCTTTGTGAACCGGTGGTGCCGCCCAAGGGCGAGCTGGAGCATATCCACTACTTCTGCGGCAACACAGAGGTGCCTGACGACCTGAAGGCGCACGAACCGCAGCGCGTGGCGCTCTACAAGGCCGCCGCCGGTCTGATGCGTGCCTATGCAAGCATCGCGGACGAGCTGGAGGCGGCAGGATACAGCCAGAGCGACATCGCAGGCATCAAGGGCGACCTCGACCGGCACCTCAAGCTGCGGGAGATCATCCGCAAGGCGAGCGGCGAGACCATCGACCTGAAGGCATACGAGGCGGACATGCGGCACCTCATCGACACCTACATCGAAGCCGGTGTGCCAAAGAAGATTTCCGATTTCGACAACCTGGGCCTGCTGGAGCTGATTGTGAAGAGCGGCATCGCCGACGCCATCAACAGCCTGCCGGATGGCATCAAGAGCAGCCAGGGCGCGGTGGCCGAGACCATCGCCAATAACGTCAGAAGCAAAATCCTCAAGGAGCATCTGAACGACCCGGCCTACTACGACAAGATGTCAGCCCTGCTGGATGAGATCATCGCCGACCTGCGGGCCAGGCGGATTGATTACGCCGAGTATCTGAAGCGCGCCGCCGAGCTGGCAAAGCGGGTGCAGATGGGGATGGCCGACGACACGCCGGAACTGCTCAAGCAGAGTCCGGCCTTGCGTGCTCTCTACAACAACCTTGGCCAGAACGAGGCGCTGGCCATCCAGCTCGACGCGGCGGTGAAACAGGCCCGGCCAGATGGGTGGCGGGGCGTGCAAGCCCGCGAACAGGTCATCAAGGCGGCGCTGCATGGGATCCTGAAGGATGTGGCCGAGGTGGAGCGGATTTTCCTCATCATCAAGCAGCAGGGAGAATACTGATGGGCACGCAGATCGAGCTGGGCGGGGTCGTGCTGGAGGTCATCAAGAAGGACATAAAGCATGTCCACCTGAGCGTCCATCCGCCCTCCGGCAGGGTGCGAATCGCCGCGCCGTTGCGCATGAACCCCGAATCCATCCGGGTGTTCGCGGTGTCCAAGCTGGGCTGGATTCGCCAGCAGCAGCGCAAGTTGCGGGAGCAGGAGCGCGAAGCCCCCCGTGAGTATCTCGACCGGGAGAGTCATTACGTCTGGGGCAAGCGCTACCTGCTCAAAGTCATCCAGGCCGACGCAGCGCCGGAGGTGCAGCTCAAGCACAGCACGGTCCGCCTGAGTGTTCGCCCCGGCACCAGCGCGGAACGGAAGCAAGCCGTGCTGGAGGAATGGTATCGGGAGCAGCTCAAGGCCGCCGTTCCGGCACTGGTCAAGAAGTGGGAACCGCTGATGGGCGTGAAGGTGGGGCGCTTCTTTGTGCAACGAATGAAAACGAAGTGGGGCAGTTGCAGCCCTGGCACCAGCAGCCTCCGGCTCAACGCGGAGCTGGCCAAGAAGCCGCGTGAGTGCCTGGAATACATCGTGGTGCACGAGATGGTTCACCTGCTGGAACCCACGCACAACGAGCGCTTCGTCGCTCTGCTGGATCAGTTCATGCCCAAGTGGCAGTTCCAACGGGAGCTGCTCAACCGCCTGCCCGTGCGGCACGAGCATTGGGGATACTGAAAAGGCGCGCAGGAAGGCTTCGGCCTGAGCACATGGCGGCTGTCGACGACAATTATCGCCCGCGGCCTCCCCTCGGCTCGCTGGCACGCGCAGCCTCAATTCATGCCGTGCCTGGGCGCGATGGCGTGTTTTTGCCTAGCCGCGCAGCAGGACTACGATTGGCCTCCTTCGCTGGCCGCCACGACGGGTTGCGCGGCGGACGGTTCATTGATGACGGCCTCGATCCGGGTGAAAAACTAATCACCAGCTCGACCGAACGCCACCACCTTGCCCGACTCAAGGCGCACGACGTAAAGCCCTGTGGCCTGTCCAGTCGAAGGCCCACTGCCGGGGAGCCGCGTTGTCTTTAGTCCTTCGCCTAGCCGATAGACCAAGGTCTCAACGCCGGCCTGAGCACTGACGGTCTGTGGTTGTCCCATCACTTGCAACACGTCCGCTTTCGTCATGCCGACACTCAGGCGATTCATGTTTGAGGCTGGTGCCGCGCAACCGACAAAGACAACCGCAACGCAGAGCAAAAGGAGAGATTTCATACTTGGTGTAGCCGTAAACTGAACTTGCACGACGTGGAAAACAAGGTGTTTTCCTTCGCATCCCACATCAGTCCTGCGGGAAACCGCGCTCATCGCATCGCTGCCCCCCCTTGCGTCGATGGCCCGAGCGTGAAAAAGTGTGCCGATGAAGCCGACCATTTCCCGCACCCTTCTGTTCGTTGCCATCCTCCTTTGCTCCGCCAGTTTGGTTTTGCCATACGCTCTTGGCCAGCAAAGCGACCCAGACCGAAAACAATTCCTGGAAATCAGGGCCAAGGCCGAGAAGGGCGAAGCCGATGCCCAAACCCAACTGGGGTTCTTTTACACCATTGGCCGAGGCGTGGAGAAAGATGAACAGGAGGCGATGAGGTGGTATCGCAAGGCGGCGGAGCAGGATTTTGCCCCAGCGCAATTCGTTTTGGGCTTCAGCTACTGCAATGGCGAGCTTGGCGTTGCGAAGAATCAGGCAGAGGGGGTCCGGTGGTATCGCAAAGCTGCTGACCAGAACCTCGCCCCGGCTCAAAACGGCTTGGGTGACTGCTACGCCAGTGGCCAAGGCGTGAAGCAGGACGACGCAGAAGCTTTGAAATGGTATCGCAAATCCGCAGGCCTGAGCCACGCAGAAGGACAAATATCTCTGGGCAACTGCTACCTCAGAGGGCGAGGTGTCGAGAAGGACTCCGTTGAGGCCGTGAAGTGGTATCGGAAAGCAGCGGAACAGCGTGACCCACGTGGGCAGATGTCTCTGGGCAACTGCTACGCCAACGGCCAGGGCGTCGAGAAGGACCCAGTCGAGGCCTTGAAATGGTATCGGAAGGCGGCGGAACAGAACTACGAAGAGGGTCAACTCACGCTCGGCATGCCGGTGTAAACCTGCTTCTGTAATTTGTCTTTCTTCCCTCCAGCTTCACCCCTTTGGGGTGAGGCGGAGCGAAGGCGAGCGTAGCGATCCGAGCGCAGCCG
>JBDKJY010000070.1:0-19350 GCA_039796295.1 Verrucomicrobiota bacterium | reverse complement strand
CTCCCCCTGCGCGACGCGACCGGGGCCATCACCGGGTTGATTGGCATCTCCCGTGACCTGCGGACGCCCATCGCGACGAATGAGATTCCCGTCGAGTTCGCGGCGGCCTTGGAGCACTTCGAGAACAACGTGGCCGCACCCGTCACACCCTCCGTGCTCGCCCAGCGCGCGCGGCTAGCCCCACACCGGCTCGCGCGTTTGATGAAACGCTGCTTCGGCCTGACGCCGAGCCAGTTCATCACCAAGACCCGCATCGCCGCCGCGTCGCGCCTGCTGCGGGAGACAGACCAGTCGGTGGCGAACATCGCGCTGGCCTGCGGCTTTTACGACCACAGCGCCTTCACCCGCGCCTTCCGCGCCGTGACCGGGGTGACGCCCACGCACTTCCGCGCTGGATAGCCCAGTCACTTCGGACGCCGCAGCGGCAACTGCGGGATGCAGCGTCAGTGCGCGTGTTGAAAGGCCGGGTGCTTGGCGTTGCCTTCCGCGAGGAGATACGCGAGCAGGTCGAGGATTTGTTCCTTGTCCAGCGTGTTGAGCAGGCCGACGGGCATGAGGGAGAGCGCGGAGGGCTTGCGGGACTTGATGGCGGTCTTGGCGACCTTCTGCACTTGGGCGGCGGTCGGGCCGGTCTGGAGGGTCACGGTGGTGGCGTCCTCGGCGAGGATGAGGCCGGTGGGAGAGTTCTCATCGCCCAGGTCGAGGGTCACGTTGCGATACTTGTCTTCGATGGTCTTCGAGGGTTCGAGGATTTCCTGCAACACGAGCTTGGCGTCGCCTTTGTATTTCTTCACCACGTCGCCGAGGCTCGGGCCGAAGGCGACGCCTTCCTGGCCGAGTTGATGGCATTGGGCGCAGGCGAGGGAAGTGAAGAGCTGCTGGCCGCGCGCGAAGTTGCGGTGCTGGCCGACGCGTTTCAGGTCGTCGGTGAAGTCGGCGAGTTTCCACTCGGTGATTTTGGCCACCGGCTCGGGGTTCTGCGCGAGGAACTCAGCTAGGTTGTCCGCGACGATGAGGTCTCCGCGCATCACGCGCCAATGGCCGGGGAACGTGCAGATGAACGGGTAGCTGCCGGGCTGGGTGGGCGCGGTGAAAACCAGCTCGGCCTTCTGGCGCGGTTGCACGAGCGGGGTGGCGTGGAGGACTTTCGTCGAGGTGGGAATGTAGCCTCGTGTGATGCCATCGGGTTGGGTCGCGAGTTTGTCCGCAAGTGCGCCAACTTCCTCCGCAGAACCTGGCGCGAGGATGAGGAGATTGTGCAGCATGAGGTCGGGGTTCTCGAAAATGAGGCGGACCTGCGCGCCGGGTTTGACGTGGAGTTGGCGCGGCGCGAACTGCATCTTGTTGGGCACAGCCTGGATGATGAGGGCGTTGCCGAGGGCGGCGTTGGCTTTTTCAAACTCACTGGCCAGTGTGCTAAGCTGGTTGGTGTCAGCAGCGGGATGCGCCGTGGTGAGGCGCTGGCCAAGCGGGTCATAAAGAAAGACCGGCGGCGGGTTTTTGGTTTTGCGAAAGTTGAGGTCGATGACGTTCAGGCCGGCGCGCAGATCGAGCTGGACCTGCTGGTCGTTGATCCACATGGAATCGGAAGAGAGGAGTTGAACGCCATTGACGAGGATATCTAGGTAGCCGTGACGGACGGACAGGACAGCAGGTTGCGCAGCGTCGGCCTGGACGAAGGTGCGGCGCGCGCCATTGCCGAGATCCTGCCACTGGGCAAGGCGGGTCTCGGGCGCGATTTCGAGAACAGGGACGCTGCGGCCTTTGGCCGGCTTGGTGCCGTGCTTGAGGTCCGCGAGCATGTGCTGCAAGTCGGCGTTGGTGGTGGTCAGCCCATGCAGGGCGTGCTCGACGGCGGGCATCGCGGGGCGCAGGTGGGCGATGGCGTCCACGACTTCCATCTGCACGCGCGGGTGCGAATCGGCGGCCATCTGGTGAAGGAGGCCGGCGGTGTTCGGCAGGCGGTCGGCTTGGAAACGAATCATGCGGACGGTGGCGGCGCGATGCAGGAAGGAATCAGATTTCAGCAGCTCGGCGAGCAGCGCGGGGCGCGTTTGGTCGAGGCCCTCGGCGACAAAAAGTGCTTCGAGCGCGGACTGGTTGAACTCAGGCTTCGCGCGGTCGAGCGCGGCGACCCACTTGTCCAAAGCCGGCAGCGTGGCGGCGCCCTTCTTTCGCAGCTCGATGCGCGCGTGGTGGCGCACAATGTCCTGCGGGTGCTGGAGCAGCGCGAGCAGTTCGGGAAGGCTCGCTCCTTCGATGCGCGGGAAGGCTTTCACCACTGGCTTCGCATTGTGCACCACGCGCCAGATGCGTCCGTGGTCGTGATCCCAGTGCGGGTCGCGCATCGCGTGTTGCGCGTGACCGATGATCGGGCTGCAAAAATCGGAGACGTAAAGCGCGCCGTCGAAGCCGAACTCGAGATCGGCGGGGCGAAACGCGGCGTTGGGCGAGGACACCACGTCGAGCCGTTGCGAGCCGCGCACGTTGCCGCGGGTGTAATCGTATTTCCACAAGGACACGGTGTAGTTGCCGAGCAGCGACGCGCTGGCCATGCCTTGCTGGTAGTCGTCGGGGAAATTCGGGCTGGAGATGCTCGCGATGCCGGAGCCTTTGCCGTTGCTGCCGGTGTTGCCGTAGCTGAACGGATGATAAACGCCGAGCGGTGTCCATGTGAGGGCCAGCGTGTCGAGCGGCAGGCCGTCGCCATACATCTGGAAAATGTTGCCCGTGCGGTCATGGGTGATCTTCCACGGATTGGGTGTATTGCTTTGCCACTCGGTCTCGACGCGTCCGGTGCGCGGGTTCAGCCGGTAGGTCGTGGCATCAATGCCGCGCACCACCCCGAACGGCGTCTCCAAAGTGGAGCGGTGAAACACGCCGTCGCAGAACAGCACGTGGCCGATGGGATCGGTCGCGATCATTCCGCCGTGATGCGAGTCGGTCACGTCGATGCCACGGAACAGCTCGCGCTTCGTGTCGGCCTTGCCGTCGCCGTTGGTGTCGGTCATCAGCCAGAGTTTTGGCTGTTCGGAAATGATGACGCCCCATTCGGTGAAAGCGACGCCATCGAGCGCGTCGAGTCCCTCGGCGAAGGTCGTGCATTTGTCCGCCTTGCCATCGTGGTCGGTGTCTTCGAGGACGATGATTTTGTCCTGCGGCGGCAGCCCCGGCACGGTGTGGGGAAAGGACGGCATGGTCACCACCCAGAGCCGGCCGCGTGCGTCGAAGGCGATCTGCACGGGGTTTCTCAGGTCGGGGAACTCCGCCTCCGACGCGAAGAGATTCACGGTGAAGCCGTTGGCCACCTTGAATTCCGCCTGCGCCTCGGCGGGCGGCTTGATGATCCCGGTGTTCTTGCCGTCGTCGTGGCCTTTGATCGGCGGCAGGGGCGGAAGCCACGGAAGCGGAATATCGGCGAACTTCTTGGCGGGAGTCGCGGCCAGTTCGTGCACGACGGCTTCCGTTGCTGCGATCATCTCGTGGTAGCGCGGAATCTCGGCGTTGTTCTCGGCCTGCCGCTTGCGGATGCCGTAGTAAAGGTCGGCGTTCTTCGGACGGACCACCTCGGCGACATAGTAATTCTTTCGCGCGACGGCTTTCACCACCTCAGCCACGCGGGCCGGGTCCGCTTTGGCCACTGCCGCGTCGCCGAGCAGGGCTCGCGCAATGGTCTTGGCCATCTCGTGATTCCCCGCTTCGTTGAGATGGAGGCCATTAGAAGTCAGGCGGACTTTGCTCCTCGAGTAGGCTGCCTGGCTTGCGGCAAACAAGTCCACCAACAGCGCCCCGCGCAACTTCGCCGTGTCGGCGATGACCTTGGCGTAGGCCGCCACGCCGCTGTTGCGCTTCTCGACATCCAGCACTTGACCACCTTTCTCCAGCGCCGTGGGTGAGAGCAGGACCAGCTTCGCGCCCGGATGCAGCCGGACGATCTGGTCGAGATACGCGCTGAGGTGCGTGCGGAAGCCCGCGAGCCCCGCCGCGCCGCCAAACGCCTCGTTCATCCCGAAGCCTGCGATCACGATTTTTGCCGGCCACTGGGCGAGCAGCGCCTTCATGTGAGCCTCATAACCCTCGGGCCGCAGCCGGTAGCCGACCTCGTCACCGGTCCAAGCAAAGCTGCGGAAGCGTAGTTTTTTATCCGGATCCGCGAGCTGGACCAGCGCCTCCAGTTCACCCTGCTCGCACAACCGCTCGACCATGGAATTGCCGTAGAAAAGGATGGTGTCGTTCGTTGCCAGCGGTATGGCCGCGCCGGCGGCTGGCCCGGCGGCGAAGGCGGGCTGGGCGAACAGCCAACACCCAAGGCTCAACATCAAGCCTTGGATCAAAAAGCGGCGGAGCACAGAGGTCATACAGGTCAACAGGTTAGTTGGAAGTCGGGCGGTTCAGCGCACTTTCCAAATCTTCACGTCGTCGATCCACACCGTGCTCGGAACGAGGAAGCTGAACCAGCGTTTCATCGGATGCGCGAAGCCTTCGCAGCGGTGCTTCGCCATGAGTTTGCCATCGAGACTCAGCCGCATTTCGTCGCCTTCGGTGACGAGCACGAGTTCATGCCATTCGGTGTCGGCCTTCCATGGCACGGTGATCTGCTTCGTCTTCAACAGCGCTTCGAGATCGGCGGGCACTTTCTCTTTGCGGGCTATGGCATCGTCGCGGCGCTTGCGATTTTCGAGGTTCATGATGCCGGTCTTGTGATCGATCAGCGTGACGCTCGACTGCGAAAGAATGCCGTAGCAGAGGTGTCCGGCGTGGACGCCTTTGGTCTCGCGATCCACGAAGCCGAGTTGGAGCGATTCGCTTTTGTTCAGCCCGGGAAACTTGAAGCGCACGACCGCACCGCCATCCGTAAAACCCGCCTCGTGATGAATGTGCGCGGCGTGTCCCGCTTCCTTCGAGGCACTGGCGATTTTGAGGATGCCGCCGTCGAGGTCGGCCATCTTGAGGTGCGGCACACGGTCGGCGGTGGCGCTGTTCCAGCCGTAGCCGATGGCCTTGGCAAGATTGCCATCCTCCTCCCGCTCGAAGGCATCATGGAAAATGAGCGTGCCCGCCTCAATGCGTCGCACGGCCTCGGCGGCGACGAGTTCGGTGGCGTTGCCCTCCTCGTGGAAAAGTTTTCCATCGCGATGCCAGGTGTCCTCGTAGGGATTGCCCTTGCGATACTTGTGCGTCCACGGGTCCGCCGCGCCCGTGAGCGTGCCGTAACTGGTGTCGAAACCATACGCGTTCGGAATCCACGCGGGCCGCGCGCCGAGATGCCACTTCCCGGATTGATGCGTGTGGTAGCCCAAGGATTTCAGGGCGGAGGCGAGCGTCACCGTGCCCAGGGGCAGCGCGCGAAGATTGCTCGGCGAGAGCGCGTGGGGACCGAAGCGGCCCGGATACCGCCCGCTCATCAACGCGGTGCGCGTGGGCGTGCAGACCGGCTGCACGTAATGCTGGTCCAGCTCGACACCCGTCTTGACCAGCCGGTCCATGACCGGGGTCTTCCCAAACCCGCCGTGCCAGCCCACGTCACTCCAGCCGAGGTCGTCCGCGACAATGAGGAGGATGTTGGGTTGCTTGGCTCCGGCCGCAGTGACTGGCAGCGAAGCGAGCAGGAGCGCGGAGAAGAGTGTGAGGATGCATTTCATGGTGTGCTTCATGATCGGGCAAAAGCTCACGCAAGCAACTCGACCACCGGCTTGCCCTTGTCCGCTGCGGTGAAGGGCCGGCCGGAGGGTGAGTGCTCGATGTGTTGCAGGTCGATGCCCATGGCCTTCGCGATGGTCGCATTGCAGTCCGGCATGGTCACGGGCTGCTCGGCGACATGTTCGCCAGTCGCGTCAGACTTGCCGTGGATGTAGCCGCCTTTCATGCCAGCGCCGGCGAGCCACCAGGTGAAGACACCGGGGTGATGTCCGCGCCCGGCGGTGACGTTGCTGATCTGCGGCGAGCGGCCAAACTCGGTGGCCATGACGATGAGCGTGCTGGCGAGCAGGCCGCGCTGGTGCAGGTCGTCGAGCAGCGCGGCCAACGTCTGATCCGTGCTCGGCGTCATGTTCCCCATGGATTTGATGTGGTCGTTGTGCGTGTCCCAGTTGTGCGCGTCCTCCACCTCGATGAAGCGCACGCCGCTCTCCACGAGCCGTCGCGCGAGCAGGCAGCCTTTGCCAAACGTGTGCGTGCCGTAGGCAGCCCGCGTCTTTGCGTCCTCGCGCGAAATGTCGAACACCTTCAGGTCCTCGCTCTTCATCAGCGCGGCGGCGTCCTGCTGCACTTTCAAATACGCGGCGGCATCGCGATGCGGCGTGTGTTGGACGAAACGGCCACCCATCGCCTGCGCGAGCGCGGTTCGGCGCGCGAAGTCCGACTCGGCGACCTTTGCGGGCAGCGCGGTATTTTGCAGACCCGCGCCGGGATCGACGATGGGCAGCGGCGCGAGATGCGTGGGCATGTAGCCGCTGCGCGGATGCTGCGGACTGCCGTTGATGAGGATGTTGTCCGGCAGCACTGCGTTCGAGGAACCGAGCAGCTTCACCGCCCATGCCCCGAGTGCCGGATGCGTGATCGTCGGCGTCATGAAGTAGCTCGTGTGCGCGAGGTAGGTGCCGCGATCATGGATGCCCTGCGTGGAAGTCATCGAGCGCACGAGCGAGACGTGGTGCATCTGTTTCGCCATGCGTGGGAACCACTCTGAAATCTGCACGCCATCCGCGCTGGTCGCGATGGCCTGCACGCCGCCCATCTCGGGCTTTCCGGGCTTCGGATCGAAGGTGTCGATGTGCGAGATCCCGCCGCGCATATAGAGGAAGATCACGCTCTTCGCCTTGCCGCCGGGCCTGGCCTCCGCCGCTCGCAGTGCGCCGGTTGCAGGCAGCAGGCTGACTCCAAAAACTGCGCTGGCAAAACGCTCCACGAAGGCGCGGCGGCCGATGTCTGTGAGGTGTGAGTTCATGTTGTGGATGAAAGGCGCGTCACTGGTTGAACAGAAACTCAGGCGAATTCAGCAGCGCCCAGATGATGTCCTGCTCGGAGGTCGCGGCGTTCTTCGTCAGCTTTGCGATCTCCGCGAGCTCCTCTGCGGTCGCGGAGCGCACGAGGATCGCACGGTAGATGAGCTGCGTGCGCTGCTGGCCCGCCGCCTGGCTGGTCGCGAGCTGGCAGCGCAGGAACGAATCCGCCGCGAGCGCACGGGTGGTCAGATCGCCGTTCATCAGCGCGAGCGAGTGCGTGGTGTTCGGGTCGCGGTTGAAGGCGTCAATCTCGCGGCGGTCCGACTGGCCGAACTGGCGCAGGAAATGTCCCAGCGGCAGAGGCAGCGGCGTCTCCGAGGCGCGAATGAAACTTGGCGGCAGCGATTTCCAGCGCGGGTCGGTTTCCTTGGATGCGGAGTCTGCATCGGCATCGTTTTCCACGACCTTCATTTCGCCGAGGAAGGTCTGGTTTTCCTTGGAATGTGCCGCCTGGAGTCGCTGCGCTTCCTTTTCATCGCCGCGAGACTTGGCCGCAGCGCGTTCCTTCTGCTGCGCGGTCAGGCGCAGGCTGAACTCGCGGCGGCGCGTGTGATCGGCCCGATCAATGCGGGCCTGCGCGATGATTTCATCGGCGGTCATCGCGGTCAGCTTGCGAAGGCGCTGCGGATCCAACACGCCGCCCAGTTGGAAGGGCGATTTTCGTTCGTCAATGTCCTCCACGAGCAGGACGAGATGGGAATCCCAAATCTGCTCCGCCGACAGCCGCCGAAGTTGCGGCCCGCGCAGTGCAAACGCCGCAGCGGGTTCCGGCGTCCCGCGCACGGCCTCGCTTTGATACAAGGGCGTGTTCAGCAACACCGCCATGAAGACCCGCTCATCGAAGCGCAGGCGGACCATCGTCTGCGTGAGGAAATCCATCAGCTCCGCGTGCTCCGGATTCGGCAGCGCCGAGAGGCTGTCCACCGGCTCGATCAGCCCAGCGCCCATGACGCGCTTCCACAGCCGGTTCGCGATGTTCTTCGCGAAACGCGGATTGCGCGGCGAAGTCATCCATTCCGCGAACGCCTTGCGGCGCGCGCCATCGCTCACGACCGCCTCGTCGCCGAAGAGCGTGCGCGGCTCCACCGGCTTGCCACGGAGCGCAGCGTCGTAGGCGTAGGTCTCGGGAAATTTCAGCAGCTTGTCCGTGTCCTTCGTCAGCCGTTTCATGGGCGCGATGGTGCCGCTCACGGCTTGCGACAGGGACTCGTCCTTGCCCATCGCGTCCAGCTTCGCCTTGATCGCCGGCCACTGCTTCACGTTGTCGTTCGAGTAGCCGCCGGGGCTGCCCAGATTGCTCACGCCGTAGGTGAACGCGACCATCTGGTAGAAATCCTTCTGCGTGATCGGCTCCAGCGGATGGTCGTGGCACTGCGCGCACTCGATGCGCGTGCCGAGGAAAACGCGCGTCATGTTCGACATGTGGTCGAGCGGCATCCCGAGATCGCGCACGTAGAAACCCACCGCGCCATTTTCCCAAAGCTGGCCGCTCGCCGTGACCAAGCGCCGCACAAACTCATCATACGGCATCCGCGAGCGGACCGTGTCCTTCACCCAGTCATCGTAAAGCTTGCCCGGCTGGCCGGGAGCAAGGCCGCGCGTGTTCACGCGCAGGAGGTCCGCCTTCCAGTTGAACATGTGGCTCACGTAGCCCTCGCTGCCGAGCAGTTCGTCAATCAGCTTCCCGCGCTTGTCCGCATCCTTGCTGCCGAGGAAACGCGCGCTCTCCTCCAGGCTCGGGATGCGGCCCGTGACATCGAGATACACGCGCCGCAGGAATGTCTCATCGCTCGCCGGCGCGTTCAGCTTCGTGCCCTTCGCCGCGTGAGATTGATCCACCCGCTTCTGCACTTCGGCGCTCAGTTGCCGCACATCCGCCGCAGCAAGCGACGCATCGCTTGCCGGCAAAGCAGCCCCGCGATGATCGAACTTCACCCACGAACCCATCTTCGCCCCATCGGCGATCCATTGCCGCAGCGTCGCGCGCTCCGCATCGTTCAAAGGCTGCGCGCCACCCTTCAGCGGCGGCATCACGTCCTTATCCGAGTGCGGCAGCGACACCCGCTTCATCAACTCGCTTTCGTCCGGCTTGCCCGCCGCGATCGCCTCGCTGCCCCGAATCCCCTCCGCCGTATCGAGACGGAGCTTACCCTTCGGCTTCGCCTGCTTCTCACTATGGCAGGCGAAACAGTGGCGATAAAACACCGGCAAGATGTCCGGCTCGAAACGCGGCGCGTCCGCCGCAGAGAGCTGTTCGATGCAGGTTAACATGGCGACGCCGATGCCGAGAAGTGCTGAGGACGAACGTTTCAAGTTCATGTGAGCGTCAGTGGCTTGATGAGTTGTCGAACGATTCCTTCGCTCACAGCATGAAAAACTCAGGCGGCCGCGCGATGGCGAGCGGCACCCTGTCCGGAAAGTGCGCGGCGAAACTGTCTCTTCGCTTGGCCTGCGACTTTGTATCGGTCGACATTCCCATACGAATCATCAGATAAGCGGCGCTTGGTTCACGGCTTGGATGGTGCGCTATTTCAGCTTCCGCTCTTTCCGCTCGCCTGTTCCGGGCTTTGGCGGAGTCCACTCGCCGGGCTTGGGGTTCGCGACTGTTAGCGCGGCGAGGTCGCCGCTGCGCTGCATCTCCTGTTCGAGCGCGGTGGTGAGTTCAGCGACGGTGGTGGCGTGGGCTGGCTGCGCGGCGAGGTTCGTGACCTCGTGGGGGTCGGTTTGCAAGTCGAAGAGTTGCGTGCGGTTCACTTGCAGGTAACGGATGAGCTTCCAGCGGCCATTGGTGTAGGCACGGTGGACGTTCTTGTAGGCGAACATCAACTGGCTGCGGGCGGGGGTCGCGGGGTTCATGAGGGTGGCGGTGAAAGGGATGCCTTCGCTGCTCTTCGGGTTGGTGACGCCGCAGAGTTGGCCGAGCGTGGGCAGCACGTCGAAGAGGTAACACAGGGCGTCGGTGCGCTGGCCCGCTGCGATGCCGGGGCCGCTGATGAGGAGGGGCACGCGCAGCGAGTGCTCATAGACGTTCTGCTTGCCGATGAGACCGTGACTGCCGCGCGCGACGCCGCTGTCGGCGGCGAAGACGATGAGGGTGTTCTTCGCGAAGGGCGAGGCGTCCAGCGCGGCGAGCACGCGGCCAATTTGCGCGTCGAGAAAGGAAACGTAGCGATAGTATTCGGCGAGCATCGCGCGGACTTTCTCGGGCGTGCGGGGCCAACGCAGGAGTTGCTCGTCGCGGATGGTCATCTCGCCGTTGTCCCACGGATGCTGCGGGAGGAAGTTGGGCGGGAGCGGGATTTGGTCGGCGGCGTAGTGAATTGGGAACTCGTCCGGGACGATGTGTGGGTCGTGGGGGCCGTCGAAGGGCAGGTAGGCGAAGAACGGGCCGGCTTGGTGCTCCTGGAGGAAGCGGATGGTTTCGTCCGCGAAGACCTGACAGGCGTGGTGGGGCGTGGGCTTGGCTTCCCCGACCTTGCCGTCCACGACGGTGCGGAGCTTGGCCTGCATGGGGTTCGTCATGCCGCCGGTGAACATGGAGCGGGCGTGCTGGAAGCTGCGCGCGAGCGAGGCGTCGCCATTGTGCCACTTGCCGCTGACGAAGGTGGTGTAGCCCGCGCTGGCGAAGGCTTCCGGCCAGGTCGGGTCGCGCATGAGCTTCTCGTCAATATGGAAGAGGTTGCGCCCGGAGAGGAGCATGGCGCGGGAGGGCACGCAGGTCGCGCCGTTCAAGCCGCCTTGCATGTAGGCGCGGTTGAAGGCCACGCCGCTGCGCACGAGGCGGTCGAGGTGCGGCGTCTTGATGACGGGGTTGCCGAGCGCGGCGATGGTGTCCGCGCGCTGGTCGTCGGCGAAGATGAACAGAATGTTGGGCCGGGCGAGAGCAGCATCGGCGGCTGGGAGTGTGGCCAGCGGTGCGAGCAGCAGGGTGGTGAGGAAGGCCAGGGTGGGTTTCATCGAGCGGTAGGGAATGCGTTTGGGGGCTTTATTGTTGGTCGCCCAGCACCCACTTGAACTCGGCGATGATCACCTTGGTGAGGTCTGAGCCGGGCTTGGGCTGAAAGTGGAGCTTGCCCACTGCGGACCAGTCGTGCATCGGCTTTTGGGTGACTCGGTGGGTGAGTCGCGCCGCCGGGATGACCATTTCCTGCCATGCGTCGGAGGCGGTGATTTCAAGCTCTACGGTGTGGTGGTCGCCGCCGGTGAGGATGACGGTTTGCGGCTCGGTGCAGTAGAACTTGAAGGCCAGTCGCGCGTTGGCGGGGGCTTTCCATTTCGGGTCGTGCAGTTGCTCGGTGCCGCTGCCGCGCGAGTTGTTGCTGGTGGAGCGGAAGCCTTTGATGCCCTTCGGCCCTTCGACCTCGGCGATGTTCGTCCAGGCGCTGTAGCCGCTGCTGGAAAGGTTGTCCGAGGGGTGGTCGGTGGCTTTGGCGTTGCCGAGCTTGGCGGGGATGGCGGCGTTGAAATCGGTGGAGCGGACGATGGTGGTGTCGTAGGTGAGGTTGGCGTAGCCGAAGACGTAGTCGTCCACGTTGAGCACGGGCATTTTGGCGAGCCAGCGGTCGCCCTGGCGCACGCTGGCGGTGTCGCGCCAAGCGCGTTGGAAGCTGCACGGGTTCTTGAGCGCGTAAAACACCTCGACCTTCCGCACCTTGTCCGGCGAGGCCGGAGTGATGATGAGTTCGGGGACGCCGGCGGCATCAAGTTTGATTTCGGACTTCGGATGCTCGGGCCAGGTCACGGCCTTGCCGAGCACATGCTTCTCGAGCCAGAACTTGGTGTTGTGCTCGATCTTGTCAGTGTCGTGATGGCCGCGCTCCTGGATGGCAAAGGCCCACGGCACGCCGGGGCGAAACATCTTAAAACTCTCCAGCCCACGTTCGTGGCCGCCGTGATGGTCGTTGGATCCGTTCAAGAACAGCGTAGCCGCTGTCATGTAGGGCACGTAGGCCTCGGAGGCGATGGCGGCGAGGTAGATTTCCTCGCCAGGAGATTTCGGCGGCTCGACGTAGGGGACGTTATACATCCACACCTGCTTGTTCCGGTAATACTCGTTGTAGCCGATGCCGAAGTGCGCCACGACCGCCTTCACGCGCGGATCGGTGCCGAGGTGCCACATGAGCGTGCCGCCATACGAGTAGCCGGTGGCCCCGAGACGCGTGCGATCCACCTCCTGCTGCTGCTCGAGATAGCTCAACACGCGGCGCTGGATCGCATACCAGAGGTAGTCGGAGGTTTGCTTGGGGTCAGTGATGTCCTTGCCATTCAGCATCGTGGAGCGCACCGGGCCGGCGACCTTGGCGTCCATGTTCCCGTGCTTCAGGCGCTCGGGATACTTCGTGAAGTGCGGGCGGTCCCGTGTCTGGCCGCAGTAGTCGTGAGCCATGACCGCCCAGCCGTCTTTGATGAACTTGGGGTCGGCGTTCGCCGCGCCCATCCAGCCATGCACGACCAGCAAGCCGGGGGCTTTCGTCGCACCGGCCTTCACACCGTAGCGACAGTAAACGCGGATCTCCTCACCCAGCACATACGCGCTGATGTAGGAATCGCGGCTCGTGATTCCATCGCGGGTTTCCTGCTTGATGGTCTCCTCTTTGAAGTCGCCTTGGTTGGGGTTGTAGCCAGCCCACACCTGCGTGACGGACGGGGGCACTTTCCGCAGCGCCTCGGCGGCGTAGAGCACGGCCAACTGAGACAGCAGCAGGGCGGTGAGCACAGAGAGGATGAGCTTCATGCGGGTGTAGAAATGTGAACCTTTAGCCGAGCAGTTCCGGCAGGGTTCCGGTGCTGTGACTGAACTTATCGAGGGGAATATCCGCCTGTTGGAGCAAGGTGAGCCACAAATTCGCGAGCGGGGTGTCTTCTTTTCGTAGCACGATGTGACTGCCGTGTCTGATGTGCGGTGCGCCCCCGCCGGATAGAATGGCGGGCAGGTTTTTCAGCTCGTGGCCGGACCGCAGGTTAGTCCCGTAGCTGACGATGCACTGGTCGTAGAGGCGGCTGCCATCCATGTCTTTGGCGGCTTTGAGCCGGTCCAGGAAATGGCTGAACAACTCAGAGCACTTGCGGTCGCGCTGGCGCGAGGCGTCCTTGCGCGGCTCGGAGAATCCATAGTGGCTGAGGGAGTGCGCCTTCAGAGAGGTTCCCATGCCGGCCAGCATGGAGCAGACCGGCTGCCGATAGGTTACGACGCGGGTCGTGTCGGTCTGGAGCGCGCTGATGACCATGTCATACATCAGCTTGATTTCCGCTTCGCCCGGCAGGGTGTTGGCGGGCAGGGCAAACGGTGCGTTGGGCTTGGGGATTCCCGCCCACTTCGCCTGCCGTTCGAGGCCTAGTTCGACCTGCCGGACACCTTGGAAATATTCGTCAAGCTTCTCCTGGTCGTTTTGGCTGAGGGTGCGTTTCATTGAGCCGCCGTCGAGCCGGACGATGTCGAGGATGCTCTGCTTTTTCCGCAGGCGCGCGTCGAGCTCGGCGCGGGAATCAGTCTTTTGCGCGAAGAGCGTGCGATAGAGTTCCAGCGGGGTGGTGACTCCTGGAATTGGATTGCCGCTGTCGTCCCACGAGAGCGAGAGGCCCGCGCCGTGACCGGAGTTTTGGCTGCCGTCGGATTCCGACGCCGAGAGGACGAGCGACGGGAAGCGCGTCTCCTTGCCGAGGTGTTTGGCCGCGACTTGGTCGCACGAGATGGAGTTGAAAAAGCGCTTCCCGGCCGTGCCTTCGACATTTGCCCCGGTGAGATAGGAGACGCTGCCGCCGTGCGGGTCGGACGCGCCCAGATTGGTGAGGCGGGTCACCATCGTGAGGTCGTGGAGATGACGTTTCAGCGGTTCGAGTCCCTCGGTGAGGCCAATCTCGGCGAAGCGCCCGGCCTTCTCCGGGTAGAACGTCTCCTTGGTGAAGCCGAATCCGCCGCCGAGAAAAATCATGCGCTTCGGCGGCCGGGCGGCGGCGGCTTTGGCGGTCGCGAACGTTTCAAGAAACGGCACCGCGAGCAGGTAGCGGCCGTAACGCAGAAACGAGCGGCGGGTCGTGGAGTCGGTGATAAATGAGTTCACAGGGCGGGAGGTTTACTTGGTGCGGAACAACGGGCTGGCGGTGATTTCGTGAAGCATCGAGCGAACGCGATAGTGGTCGGGCTTGAGCTTCGCGAGCATGGCGGCGACGGCATCTTTGTCAGAAAACTCAATCGTCCGACCAAGCCCATAGGCGAGCATCGCCTCGACCAGCTCCTCGGCGAGGCGGTGGTCGTGTTCCAAGAGCACCGCCTTCAGGCCCGCGACGTCGTTGAACGCGGCACCGTTGGGCAGGGTTCCGCCCGGCTCGATGGGCACTTGCTTCCGGCCGACTTGTTCGGTGTCACGCCATTTACCGATGACATCGAAATTTTCCAGCCCGAAGCCGATGACGTCCATTTTCTGGTGGCAGGAAGCGCATTGCGGCCGCGATTGATGGAGCCGGACCATGTCGCGATTGGTCGCCGGAGTTTTGGAGGCAGCGCCGAGTTCGGGGACATTGGGCGGCGGCGGCGCGGGCTTGTCATGCAGCAGCTTCTCCATGACCAACGCGCCGCGAATGACGGGCGAGGAGCGTTCGCCATTGGAGCCCAGCGTGAGAAACGCGGTCTGCCCGAGCAAGCCACCGCGGGGGGAACCGGCGGGCAGGCTGGCCTTTTGAAACGCATCCGACGTGACACCCGGAAGGCCGTAGTGCTCGGCGAGCTGCGCGTTGATCACGACAAAGTCGGAGCTGATTAAACGCGCCGCCGGCAGGTTCTCCTTCACCAGCATCTGGTAAAACTCCAGCACCTCGCGGGAGGCGGAATGGCGCAGACCTCGGTTGAAGCGCACATGCTCCACCTCATTGACCGTGATGGCATCGAAGCGCGGCAGCGCGGCCCACTGGCTGGTGAACCCCGTGAAAAACCGCGCGGCTTTCGGATCATCGAGCAGCCGGTCCACCTGCGCCTTCAGCACTTCGGGCCGGATGAGCGAGCCATCCTCGGCGCACTGATACAGCGCTGCGTCGGGCGGGCTGCTCCAAAGAAAATAGGCCAGCCGGATGGCGAACTCGCGCACATCGAGCGTCCGCTTCGTCCGCTGCGGCTCGCCGGCCTCCTGAATGAAAAGGAAGCCCGGCGACGCCAGCACCACGGCCAGCACTTCGCCCATGGCCTTCGCGAACTTATCTCCGGCGGCGCGATTCTTCTCAAACAGCCCCACCAACTGGTCCACAAACGTCGGAGCCGGCGCCCGGCGGCGAAAGGCCGTGAACGCAAACTGCTCGATCAGTTGGCGGGCCGTGGCATCGGTCCACGCGCTCTGGGTCTTCCCCCGCACCGGGGCCTCGGGATGGATCAACGTCTCAAAAAACGCCCGCTCCCGGTCATAGAAGGGACCTTCGATTTCAAGCCGGTCGATCCAGATCGAGGCCCATTCACCGCCTTCGCCCAGCTTCTTGATGTAGCTGTCCAGCACCCGAATGTCGGCGCGGTTCTCTTCGACAAAGAGGCTGACACTTTTGTGCTGCACCTTCGGACGATAGGTCAGCTCCACAGTCTCTGGCTGCGCCGGGGTGCCCTTGATTTTCACCACGCCGACGATGCCTTCCCGGTCGGTCACACAGACAAACTGCCGAATCTCCGGAGGTGTCCCGTGTAACCCGGCGCGGAATCGGAAGCGGTAGGTGCCGCGCGGATCGCTCTCACGATTGGTCCCGTAGCGGCGGGTCTCATTGTTGACGTCCGTGAGGTAGATGCCGCGCTCGACAAACGGGAGCGCCAGGTATTGCCGGGGCTTCCCGGCGCGCGTGCCGAACTGGTCGAGGAATATCTTCATCTCGCCCTCGTCCTCGAAGCCGATCTCCTTCCACGTTTTGCCTTCGTTTTTCAGCCCCATCTTGCGGTCCAGTTCGGCCAGCGCGGCGCGCACGGGTTTCGTCACCCGCTCCTCCGGCTCCACCGGGGAAATCGTGGGCTCCGCGCGCGGCTTGCCCGCCCACTCAAACCCGTGCGCCAGGATTTCGCGGCCCAGCTCCAGATACTTGTCGAAATGCGACGAGGTGAAGAACTGCGCCTTGCCCACCGTGTCAAACGGCTGCCCGTCGCCATCCTCGGGGAGCATCGCCAGCGGCACGTCGAAACCGAACAATTCGCGAATCGTGCTCACATACTCGCGGCGGTTCAGCCGCCGCATCGCGATCTCGCCGCCGTGATCGGTGAGGCGTTTGCGTGCGAGCAGGAGGGAATCCGTGAGTGTGCCGAGCATCGCGGCGAGTTTGGCCGGGTCGGGTCGGGGCTCCTCTTTGGGCGGCATGTCACCGCCGTTGAGCATATCGAGCACATCCTGCCAGCGCTGCGCCGCGTCGTTGCCCGTGATTTGCCAAGTCGCCGTGTCGAAGCGGACCTGGCCCTTTTGCTTCTCCGGCCCGTGACAACGAATGCAATACTCCTGGAGAAAGGGCTGCATTTTCTCCCGTGTCAACGTCGTCGCCAGCGGGGCCGTGGCTGCAAATGCGTCCGGGAGCATCCCTGCGAGCAACATCGAGAGAAGCGATTTCACGAGTGATGTGGAGAGGTGTTTTCTCACGACTATTTTATCCATGCGGTTGCGGGACGATGCTACTGCCGCTGCTTCCTATTCCCACCGTTTTCAGCAGGCCTTTCAGAACCCGTGGCGCGCGCTTGGCCGGCGGGGTTAAGCGCGGCGAGAATGGCCTGCAACCGGGCCTTTTCGGCGTCATTGGTGGTGCCCTTCTCGGCGCCGAGATTACCGAGGCCGACGTCATCGGCGAGAATGACGATGATGTTGGGCTTCTCAGCGGCGAGGAGGCTGGCCCCATAGAGGTGGAGGGCGAGCGAGAGGATGAGCCGTTTCATGGTCACGGGATTGCTTGGCGGGAGTATCTACGGTGCAGAGGCGCCGGCTCAACTACCTGGCTTTGGGGTTGAGCTTCTCCTGCTCCAACGATTTGCGAATCGCGTCGTTGAAGTTCTTTTGGAACTCCGCCGGACTCAACGCGGCATCGGCGGTCTGCTGGCGGGAGTATGCCCCGCCTTCCCAGCGCAGGTTGCGGATTTCCCTGGGGCCTCGCCACGGCTGGCCGTCGGCTTTCATTTTCTGGCCGGCTCGGACGGTCGTGCCGCTGGGGCTGAGGCTGAACTCGGTGACGGACTGCCAGTTGGCGAGCGGGGCGGTCACCTTTGGGTCGGTGGCGATGAGTTCGTTCAGGCTGACGGAAACGGCCTGCCAGTCGGGAGAGCCTTTCAGCGCTTTGACCGCCGTGTAGTCCACTGCGGGCTTGCCGGGAATCATGGCACCCCATGCGTTGCAGTTAAAGGTGAGCACGAGTTGGTTGTCGGTCTGGCACTTGATTTCAAAATGCAGCGTCGCACCGTCCGGGCCGCGCCATTTGGGGTCTTTCAACTTCCGAGTCGTGGCCGTCCACAAGGGCGGATGGCTCCAGTTCAGCCGATACCAGTCGTGCCAGCCGCGGGCACCGTCGTCGATTTGCCGGTCGGGTTTGTCTGTGGGCTTCACCTTGGCCGCCTGCAACTGCGCAGGCCCGACCGAGAGCACCCGGGAGCTGATGGCAAAGGTGTCGCTGTTTTCCTGCCCCGCCTGCTGCGGTCCGGTGCGATAGGGTGCCGGAGTTTCATAGACGACATTGGCGTAGGCGAAAAGGGGTTGCTCAAGGTTCATCACTGGGCACTGCGCCTTCCATTGCTGGCCGGCCTTCACGGCCTTGGCATCGCGCCAGAAGCGGGTCAGTGCGTGCGGGTCGAGTGAGTAGTAAATGTCCACGCGCCGCACCGGCTGGGAGTCGTCCGGCGTGACCTTGAGCTGCGGCACGCCGTCGACGGTCTTCAGCTCCAGCACCGTCGCTGGCGTTCGCGGCATCCTGAAGGCTGCGCCCTTCAAGTGCTCCTCAAACCACAGATACTCGGTGATGGCGTGCTCGCCCGTGTGACGGTGGTTCAGGTGCGGGGCGATGCTGAAGCGCGTGCGGGCATCGGGCAGGTGGTGCCAATTCCAAGCCATGTTGTCGAGGTGCCCGTGGAAGTCGTTGGTGGGCGACAGCCAGAGAATCGGGCAGGTGATGAGCGGGAGGTAGGCGTTGTCGGAAATGCAGGCCAGCTCCAGGGCCGTGCGCTTGGCCCGGCTGCCACCGGGCACCACGGCTTCGTTCTCCAACAGGTCGCCCGAGCCGCCACACGACGGCACGGCGGCTTTGATGCGCTTGTCGATCCCCGCGAGGTTCGTCGTGAGCTTGCCGCCCATGGAATGGCCGTGCGCACCGATGCGTGTGGCGTCCACTTCCGGCTGCTGCTCCAGAAAAGTGATGGCGCGGCGGGCGGCTATGAGCACGAGAAACCAATTGCTGTTCCGAGGCGATTCCACTGCGTCGAGCGTGTATTCGTCCGGCGTGAGTGAGCCGGCAAAATGGTTTGCCTTGTTGCGCTGCGGGGGATGCGTGGCGTCGAGTTTGCCCCAATCGGTCTGCGGCCCGTCGTAGCTCATCTGCGCGCCCCCGAAGTTCAGCTTGTTGCCGCCCCAGTTGAGCGAAATCCCGGCGTAGCCACGCTGGGCGTAAGTCACGACGCTGTTGAGCGAAGCCGACTGCCCGCCGCCGTGCAGCTCGACGAGCGCCGGGAGCTTCGTTCCGCCTTTTGGAAAAGCGTAGAAGGCGGCGACCTTCGCCGGCGCGCCTTTGAAAATGCCGATTTGATAGCGGATGAGCCGGCAAACCACGCCGTCTTGCTCCCACTCCTTGAAGACTTCGATTTCGAGCGGGTCCTTGCGCGGCTCGAAGCCAGCCCAAAGCTCGGCCAGCGTTTGCGGGACATCCGCTGCTCGGGACGGGGATTCCAGGAGCGGCAGCGCCAGAGCGGTGCCCGTGGTGTGAAGGAAGTGCCGGCGGGTGAGCGGATGGAAGGTCATAGCTGTTTCGGGGTTCGGGAGAACGTGTCTTCAGGAGTCAACGGGCTGGGCGGCCAACCGAACGATTTCATCCGGCTATTTCTTCTCCACTTCGCCGGCCGCGTCCACGGGTTCGTGCAGCACCAGCTTTCCGGCGGGCGTTGCGGCGGCCAAATCCGGCAGGTCGTAGAACCGCAGCGCGCCGTGGACGGCGTTGACCTGCTGGTTCCGCGTGTGCGGCGAGCGGGCGACCTCGGTCCATGTGCGCAGCGTGCGTTCGAGCCGCGTGCTGGCGAAAAGTTGCGGCTCCAACGCGGCGGCGTGGAGCGCGGGGATGCCGGCCTCGCCAATGCCGGTGAGGTGGACTGGCCGGCCTTGGTTCCATTTTTCCGAGGCGAACCGCGCGCAGCCGAGGATGTCCTCGG
>JBDKJY010000069.1:0-19950 GCA_039796295.1 Verrucomicrobiota bacterium | reverse complement strand
CCGCCCTCCTGGCCGAGACCAGCGACGACTGGGAAACCGGAAAAATCTACCTCAACATGGCAAACCAAACCCCACCCTCAGTTTGATGCTCAATCAATTTACAGAAAAGAAATTGCGCGGCCCCCTCACCCGGCCTCTCCCGCTGGGAGAGGGGAGCGCTTCGTCGCCTGCTCGCCCTGTAGCGGCGGTCTGTGATCGCCAAGTGGCGCGTTCCTGAGCGGTGGGTATCCAAGCCCGGCGCTCACAGAGCACCGCGACAGGAGGACGCGGCGGGTCAGATGCCTTTCCCGACGCTCTGAGCGCGCATCCTGCCAACTGATGCCTGCTTTCGGTCAAGGCGGCGGCGGTTCCAGCCAATCCCTCCCTGGTTTGGTTGAAGTCGGCCCCGGTTTGGTCTGAGGCGAGGCGGGTTCCGTTTGAGTCGCGTCCGTGACCCGACAAGTTAATGTCGCCACCTAACAACTTTCGGTCGTGACCAAGCACTTGGCGGTCACTACCTAAGGCTTTTCGGTCGTGAGCTAGCAAGGTTATGTCGTCACCTAGAGGCAGAAGCCGACTCGCCTTGAACGGAACCGGGCTCGGATGGACCCGAACCGCGCTGGCCTTGGTCGGAAGCGGGCACAGTTGAGGTCGGGCACGCCGTCGGTTGAGTCCGGGCTGAGGGGGTTTGAGCGACTACAAAAAAACTTTGTCCCGCCGCCAGATTCCCCCTTGCGAAATCGCGAAACGTGAGTTTCTTGCCCGTTGTCATGCCACGAAAAACTTCCCAGCATGGACTTGGAACGAGACCTAATCACGTCGGCGAAAGGCTGACGTGGAATGGTTCGGGGTGCGTGGTGGATGGCTCTGAGTGGGGCCATCCAGCGAGGGGGTTGACGTGGTTAGAAACATTAACACCACAAAACCTATGAGTGAGTATTGGGAACCAAACTATCACCGTGGCCAGCAGAGCAACGGTGTCTGTGTCACCTTCGCGCCCGGCTTTGTCTGGGGCGAGATGACGCTGGCCAGCCACATGGCGGATGTGACCGGCCTGCAAACCAAGGCCAACGAACGCGACGTGCAGCAGGATGTGCTGGACGTGGCGCGGCTGAGTCGGGACGCGAACCTGCGGTTCATGGAGGACTTGTGCATCCGCTTCCCGCGTAAACTGGAGGGGGACCTCACGGCGGCGGACCCGTTGCACGCGGAGATCGCCGACTTGCGCGACATCACGCCCGACACGCCGGACAAGATCGCGCAGCGCACGCGGCGGACGATCTCGCTGTGGAAGCGGATCAACGCGTTGCGGGCGGCGCAGGTGCCGCCGGTGGCGGCGTTCCAAGTGGGCGCGAGCGTGGTGGCCGATCTGGAGACGGCGCTCAATAACCAGAACACGCTGATGCAAGGCGTGGAGAACGAACGCGGCAAACTGACGCAGAAGAGCGAGGCCTTGCGCGCGCTGTCCACGAAGGTGGACGTAAACAACAAGCGTTGGTATGCGGCGTGGGAGGGTGAGTTCCCCGCTGGCTCGCCGGAGCGCGCGGCGTTGTCGCAGATTGATACGGGTTCACCCACCCCGTTGCCCACCGCGCTAGAGATCAACACGGCGGTGGTGCAGCCGCCGGATGCGGTGGTGTTCACCTACGTCGCGGGCGGCGGCGATCACGCCACGAGCTTCAAGCTCAAGTGGAAGATCGAGGGCGTGGACGCGGACTTCGTCCACGAGACGGTGCTGAACCTCCTGGGCCAAACCGTGACCCTCGCCAACGCCGCCGGGAAGACGGTGAGCTTCATCGCCGTGGCGACGAACAGCACCGGGAGCACGAACAGCGCGGTGGTGCAGGTCGCGATGCCGTGAGGCGGACAGTTGAGAGTTGAAGGTTGAGAGTTAAGAGGGATGCGTCTCGGCGTAAGCACGCGCCGGTTCAAGCCGGCAGCAGCCGAGCGCACTCCCTCTCCCTCGGAGGAAGGGGCCGCTGGTGTTGCGCAATCCGAATGGCACGGTGCCGCCCACTGTCAACCGCGCGGCGCTGGTGACGATGCGCGATGACCTTCAGGCCAAGCACACGGACATCACGGGCCAAATCAATAATGTGCAAATCGCGGCGGCGACGCTCAAGACGATGAAGGAGGCGTTGCACTTGCGGGGCGGGCAGTTCAATGACGCGGTGCGGAGCGAGTTGGCGGGCACGGCGTTCGCCGAGGCGTTGCCGATCCTGCCTTCGCCCGGCGATGGGCAGGAGACGTTCATCGAGCCGATGGATGACATCGCGACGTTGTGGCCCAAGATCAACGCGGCGGTGGGGATTCCCGGCTTCACAGGGCCGTTGCTGCTGTTGGGTGGGTATCCGGTGGCGGACTTTCTCAGCGCGTTGGCGGCGTTGAAGTCGCAGTATGAGACGATGCGGCGGGAGGACTTCTTGGTGGGCTTCAAGATCAAGGAGCGCAACAAAATGCAGGACGTGATTTATCCCGTGCTCAAGGCGTATCGGCAGGCGGTGCCGACGAAGTTCGCGACGAATGACCCGCTGGTGCTTTCGCTGCCCAAGTTGACGCCGGAACCCGGCTCGACGCCGGATGCGGTGACGGCCAATGGCGTCTGGAACGCCCCGACGTCGCAGGGGAAGCTGACGTGGGACGCCTCGACGGCCCCGGACCTCGCGGAGTATGAGGTGCGCTGGAGTCCAGGCGCGAGCTACGACGCGGCGTTGGAGGTGGTGCTGGGCAATGTAAGCCCGACGGGGACGCGGGAGTTCTTCACGACGCAGGGATTGCTGGCGGCAGGCGATGTGAGCGTGTTCAAGGTGTATGTGAAGACGGAGACGGGGAATGAGCGCGGGTCGAATACGGTGAAGATTACGCGGGTGTAGCGAACGGCGGGGACGAGGGCCGCAAAACTGCCCCCGGTGCGGGTGTGCAGGGGCTTGGGCGGCCGTTGGGAGTTATTGGCAGGGTTTCCGGGCTGCCGTCGGGGGGCACCGCAGGGGGTGAGGAGGCGCGCATAGCCCCTCGGCTTGGGGTTCGGGATTGTGAATAACTTTCCACTACATATGGTGGCTTTCCACTTTACACCCCACCGGATATTGGGCGTAAGCTTTCGCTCATGTATCTAAAGAACCTGACCGTTCTGGGTTTCAAGTCCTTCGCGGACAAGACCTCGCTTAACTTCCAGCCCGGCATCACGGCGGTCGTCGGCCCCAATGGGTGCGGCAAGTCCAACGTGGCGGACGCTATCCGTTGGGTGCTGGGCGAGCAATCGGCCCGGGCACTGCGCGGCGGCGAGATGGCGGACGTGATTTTCAACGGCACGGATGGCCGCAAGGCACTCGGGATGGCCGAAGTTTCCCTGACCATCGGCGACGTGGACGCGGAGCATCTCAAGGCGGCGGGGATCGAGATGGCTTTCAACGAGGTTACCATCACGCGGCGCATCTTCCGCGATGGCGGGTCGGAGTATTACATCAACAAGGTGGCGTGCCGGTTGCGGGACATTCAGCAGTTCTTCATGGGCACGGGGATGGGGAAGACGAGCTACTCCATCATGGCGCAGGGCCACATCACGCAGATCATCCAGAGCAAGCCGGAGGACCGGCGCATGGTGTTCGAGGAGGCGGCGGGCATCACGAAGTTCAAGGCGCAGAAGAAGGAGTCGCTCCGTAAGCTGGAGCACACGGACCAGAACCTCTTGCGCGTGGAAGACCTCATCCGCGAGGTGAAGCGGCAAATCGGCTCGCTCCAGCGGCAGGCCGGCAAGGCGCGGCGTTACAAGCAGGTGGCGATGGAGTTGCAGCATCTCGACACGCAGCTCGCGCGGCATCAGTTCGACACGCTCCAGAACGAGATTGGCCAGCGCACGCACGAGGCCGAGCAGCTCCGCGCGGCGATGGAAGACCTTTCGCAGAACGTCCTGCGCAGCGAGGACGAGTTGCAGCAGCTCCGCCATCGCCTCTCCGAGCTGGACGCGGAGATTAACATGGCGCGGCAGCAGGGCCTTGAACTCAAGGGCCAGACGGAGCACCACGAGCATCGCATCCAGTTCAACGAGGAGCGGCTGCGCGAGCTGGAGGCGCAGAACACGAAGGCCATCCGCGACATCAACGAGTCCGAGGAGCGCATCGGTTACGCGCGGCAGGAACACGTCGCGGTGACACAGCGCTTGGCGGAGTCGCAGGCGAAACTGGAGGCGCTGCGCGGGGAACTCAGCGCGAAGCAGCAGGCGGTGCAGACGGTCGAGCGCGAGCTGATTGCGCGGCAGGAGGAGCTCCGCCGTGCGCAGAACGAGGCGTTCAACGCGTCGCAGCAACTCAGCCGCGTGCGCAACGAAATCAACGCGCTGGACATGCAGAAGCAGGGCAACGTCGTGCGGCTGGAGAAGCTTTCCTCGGAGAAGATTCAACTGGAGGAGGAACGCGCGCGGCTCGAAGCGCGGCTCACGGAGTTCGCGGCGAACGTCGAGACGGAGAAGCTCAACGTCGTTGCGCAACGCGGCACGGTGGAGGAGCGGCAGAAGCGACTGCGCGAAATCCAGTTGGAAATCAACCAGGTCAGCCACGAGCTGGACACCGTCCTCCGCGCACAGGCCGGCGTGAAATCGCGGCTCAACGTGTTGGAGCAGTTGCAGACGAGCCACGAGGGTTTTGGCGCGGGCGCGCAGGCGGCGCTCAAACAATCCAAGCTCGCGCTCGGCACGCTCGCCGACCGCATCCGTGTGCCGGACCAGTATATCGTCGCGGTCGAAAGCGCGCTGGGCCACAACCTCCAGCTCGTCCTCACCGAGCAGCCCGAGGCAGCGCAGCAAATCTTCGCGGACTTGAACGCGAACAAGAAGGGCCGCGCGAACATCGGCTGCCTGGGCTTGAAGAACCCTGATTTCAAACCCGCCGAAGCAGCGGCGGACGCACCCGGCGAGTCGGCGCTGAAGGTCATCGAGGCAGATGAATCGGTCGCCTACCTCATCAGCGGACTGCTCGGGAACACGCGCATCGTCGCGGACCTCGCGGCGGCCACGGCGGCTTGGCAGGCGTGCAACGGGGCTTACAACTTCGCCACGCTCACGGGCGACTTGCTCAACCGCCAAGGCATTTTCACCGGCGGCTCCTTGAACGGCGCGGCCAATGGCAAGGCTCCTTCCTCCATCTTGGGCCGCAAGAATCAGATTGCCGGGCTCAAGGCGGAGATTGAGCAGGCACAGGCGCAGGGTGAAGAAATCAGCCGTAAGAAGGGCGCGCTCCTGAGCGAACAGACCGCGTTGCAGGCCAGTCTCCAGCAGGCGCAGGCGGACTTGCGCACGCAGGAAGTCGCCATCGCCACGCGCGAGGGCGAGTTCAAGGCGCTCAAGTCATCGCTCCAGAATCTCCACAACCGCATCAACACGGTCGTTTACGAAATCCAGTCGCTCGCCGGGCAGGAGCAGGAGGGCAACGCGAAGCGCGAACGCCTCGCGACGCAAATCGCCGACCTCGAAGCGCGTGAGCAGGCCGTCGTGGCGCGCGTCGGGGACCTCGGCGGGAACATTGATGCGCTCCGCCAGCAGCGCGACGCCGCCCTTTCCGCGCAGAACGACACCAAGGTTGCCACCGCGACGGAAGAGCAGTTGGTGCGCAGCTTCGCCGGCCAGAAGGCTCCGCTCGAAAGCCGCATCCGCGAGCTGGAGCAGTTGATTCAGACGCGCCGCAATGAGATCGGCGCGTTCGGCCAGCGCAAGGCACAGGCCGACACCGAGATGGCCGACTCGCGCCAGCAGATTGAGCGGCTCCGCCACGAGCGCGAGCAGGTCAGCCTGCGCGTCACGGAGCTGGGCACGCAGAAGGTCACGCAGGAGGCTGATGTGACCCTTCGCGAAGATGGCTTGCGCGAGCAACGCAAGCGGCTCAACGAGCTTCAGTCCCGCCGTGGAGCCATTGACATCGAACTGACGCAGAAGACGATGCAGGTGCAGAACCTTCGCCAGCGCATTCAGGAGAAGTATCAGCTCATCCTCGACGACATCCGCAGCGAGTGCATCACCATCACCTTCGCCGACGAAGGCCAGCCGAAGGTCGAGACCATCAGCCCTGACGAAATGGTGCTGCGTGGCCTAGCCACGGACTGGGCGAAGGTCGCCGAGCAAGTCGCCACGCTCCAGACGAAGATCGACGACCTCGGGGCGGTGAACCACGCCTCCATCGAGGAATACGAGGAAGCCGAGACGCGGCACGCGTTCCTCAGTCAGCAGCATGGCGATCTCGTAACCGCGAAAGCGCAGCTCCTCGAAATCATCAACAAGATCAACGACCAGACCAAGGTAATGTTCGCGGAGACCTTCACCAAGATTCGCGATAACTTCCGCGTGCTCTTCACGGAAATCTTCGGCGGCGGGAAGGCCGACCTCGTGCTCGTGGACGAGAACGACCTCTTGGAGTCGGGCGTCGAGATCGTCGCCAAGCCTCCGGGCAAGCAACTCCAAAGCATCTCCCTCCTCTCCGGCGGTGAGCAGACCATGACGGCCGTCGCGCTGCTCTTCTCGATCTACCAGGTGAAGCCCTCGCCCTTCTGCGTGCTGGACGAGTTGGACGCGCCGCTGGACGAGTCGAACATCAACCGCTTCATCCGCGTGTTGCAGCGCTTCCTCGTCCACTCGCAGTTCGTCATCATCACGCACAACAAGCGCACCATCGGCATCGCCGACGTGCTCTACGGCGTGACGATGCAGGAGCACGGCGTGAGCAAGATCGTGAGCGTGAAGTTCCACAAGCAGGACGAACCCGCCGCCGAGCGCACCACCGGGACGCCGCTGGTCCCGCCCGCCGCCGTGCCCGATGTGGCGACGGAGGAGAACACACCGCACAAGCGCGAGGAGACCTTGGAAATCGTAATGGCGAAGTAGGCGTGTCGGCGACTTGCAGTCGCCGCCCGAGGGCAAGCACAGACTCAGGTCGCTCCAGTTGTGCCGCGCAACACACGGCGACTGCAAGTCGCCGGCACAGGCTCCCTGCCCGCTCAACTCCATTCGCGGGGCAACGACTCCTCCAACGTCCACGCGTTGGTTCCATCCTCGTGACAGTGGCAGTGCGCGGCGAAGAATCCGCCGCGATGCTGCCAGAACCACGGCCAGATGCTCTCGCGGTCGGTCTCCGGCAACGCGAGGCCGGGTAACGCGGCCCGAGAGAAGAACTGGAAGGGTCCCTCCGGATGCGGCGGCGGGACGGCGGTGAGGCGCGGCTTCACTTCAAAGAGGAACATGAGCCAGTGCGTGTTGCCTTGGTAGCCGTGCTCGCTGATGAGGCCGGTGAGGTGGAGGTCGCGGGGCGTGAGGACCAAGCCCATTTCCTCATGCGCCTCGCGGCAGGCGCAGACGTAGGGAGATTCGCCGATGGCGGTCTTGAGCTTGCCGCCGGGCGGACTCCACAGACCACGATTCGGCTCCTGGGCGCGGTGGAGTAGGAGGACTTCATCGGCTGCGTTGAAGCAGTAGAGGAGCGTGGCGATTTTGTAGGGGAGGGACACAGGCTGGGCCGAGCGGCGGGTCAAGCAGCCGCGAGCAGTCGCTTTACCTCGGGCGCTCCGCGAAGCACTCCTTCTGCGCTCAGGTGATAATCCAGTGCTGTCCAATGCACCCCACGCCCGGCTCCGCACAACCGCCACAGACGCCGCTCGGCAGCACTGGCGGCCTCCAAGGTGGGATACCACGCCAGCGGTGCGGTGATGGTCCGACCGTCGGTCAACTTCAGCGTCAAGCGCTCGCGGCCCACGGTCACGTCTTGGATTTTAGGCGAGGTGTTCATGCCATTTTTCGAGCAGCAGCGTTTGATTCTCTTCGACCAGCCGCCGGGCTTTCTTAACCTCGGCTGACTTCAACCCGTCAGCGTATTCCAACGCCAGCGGACGCAGCCAAAACTTGGCTGTTCCGCCGCCCTTGTCCACATGGATGTGCGGCGGCTCGTTGCCCTCCTCCGAGTAGAAGTAGAAGTCGAAGCCGTCTTGGCGGAGAACGGTCGGCATGGCGCGGGTTCCACTCGGTGCGCAGTCAGAGACTCCTCACGTCGTCTCCAACGCGGGGTCACTTCCCCACGCAGTAGAGCTTCTGCCCCGTGCGGATGAAGAGGTTGCCTTGCGAGATGGCGACGCTGGAGCGGAGCTTTTGGTCACCGTCGTCCTTGAGGTTGGTGGTGTGCAGGAGCTTGAACTCCGCGCCGCCGGCTTGGACCACGAAGACGTCGCCGTCGAAGTTCATCGCGTAAATCTTGCCATCGGCGGCGCTGGGCGAGCACTGGAAGACCGACTTGCCGGGCAGGTCGCCGCTCCAGAGCACCTTGCCGGTGGCGGGCTCGACGCACAGGAGCTTCTTCTTGCCGCCGTTCAGGATGTAGAACTTGCCGTCGTAGAAGAGCGGGGTCGGCACGTCGGTGGTGAGTTCCCGCGTCGGACTGGCGCTGTCCTTGGTTTCACTACGCCACACCACGGAGGTATCCGGCTGGACACCATTACCACCGGCCTTCAACGCGAAGACCGGCTCGTTCTTCGGCGCGCACGCCAGGATGACACCCGCGCCTACGGTGGGCGAGGGCACGAGCCGCCAGTGGGTGATGTGGGTCGGGTTCCAGGTGCCCCAGCGCCACAGCTCCTTGCCGGTGGCCGGGTCGTGGCCGGTGATGCAATCGCCGCCGACGATGAGGAGTTCCTTGCGCCCGTTGTGCGTGAAGGGCGTGGGCGTGCTGAAGGCTTCGAGCGATTCACTCTTCGCCTCGGAGGGGCGGACGTGCCGCCAGAGGTCCTTGCCGGTGGCGGGGTCGAGGGCGAGGAGGTAGGACTCGTTGCCGGTGGGCTGGCCGCGGCCTTGGACGGCGGTGTCGCGCTGGAGGACTTGGAGAACGAGCCGGCCTTCGTGAAGCAGCGGGCTGGTCGCGAAGGTCCAGAGGAAGGCGAAGGGGCCGATGTTCCGTTCCCAAATTTTTTTGCCCGCCATGTCGAAGGCCGCAAGTTCGCCGCTGCCGTAGAAGAAGACGACGAGCTTACCGTCGGTCACGGGCGTGGGGGAGCAGGAGTTGCTGCCCTGGCCGTCGCCGGTGACGCCGCCGCCGACCTTCGCGCGCCAGAGTTCCTTGCCGGTCTTGCGGTCGAGGCAGAGGGCGAGCTGGTCCTTGGTCACGGTGTCGGCGGAACTGACGAACACGCGGTCGCCCCAGATGGCCGGCGTGGCGGCGGAGTAGCCGGGGAGCGGGGCGACCCACTTGATGTTTTCGGTCTTGCTGAAGGTGGTGGGCAGGCCCTTCTCCGGGCTGGAGCCGTCGTAAGCGGGGCCGCGCCAGTTGGACCAATTTTCAGCAGGTAGCAGCGTAGCGGTGAACGTCAGGGCGGCGGTGAGGAGGAGTCGGTTCATAGTGTGCGGGGGATGTTGGCGAGCGTCGGGCGGAAGGCAAGGCGGTTTCGGTGAAAGCCGGTGAGCAGGCAGGTAGGTGAGAAAGTGAGAAAGTGGGAGTGGAAGGAACGCGACTGAACCTCGTGGTCTCGCTCACTTTCCCACTTGCTCGCCCGCTCCGCTCCCCTGCCCTAGACCCGCACCTTGCGCTTCTCCGCGTCCGGCTGCTGGCGGTAGAAGACGGCGACGTGGCCGACAATCCAGACGAGGTGACTGTTCGTCTTCTCGGCGAGCTGGGGCGCGAGGGTCTTCCGCTCGTCCTTGAAGGCGGCGAACTTGATTTTGACGAGCTCGTGCTGACTGAGGGCTTCGTCGAGGCTCTTGAGGAAGGCATCGGTCGCACCGGCTTTGCCGAGGGCGAGGATGGGTTCAAGCTTCTGCGCGAAGCTCTTGAGTTTGCTGATGATGGAGTTGGGGAGCGGTGCGTTCATTTACTTGGGAGCAGAAAGTTCCTCGTGCTGCGTGCTGACGGTGACGCCGCGCGAGTCGGTGACGGAGAGGTAGCAAACGAGCGGGCGCTCGGCGGGGAGCTTGACGGTGACGAGGCCGTCGGTGAGCTGCGCGGGAACGGTCTGCCAGTTGCGCTTCTGCCACGCGCCGGAGTCGGTGGTGAAGTGGAACTCGGCCTTGGCGAGAGCGACGGGCGCGGTGGCTTTGGCACTCGCGGTGTCACCGGCAAGTTTCATGTCGGTGAGCGCGGCGAGCGGTGGGCCGGCCTTCAGATGGCTGTCCACGAACTGGTCCACTTCGCCGAACGTCCAGATGTGGCCGTGGGGGAGTTTGATTTTCACAGAGACTTTCCGCAGGCGCTCGGCGACGAGCTGGTAGCACTTCTTGTAGCTGTCCATCGGGTAGGCGAAGTCGTTCGAGCCGTTGAGGAAGAGGATGGGGCAGGACACGCCGCCGAGGTATTTCGAGGGGTCGAAGAAGCTCACCCAGCGGTCGCGCAGCTCGGGCGTCATCTTCTGGAAGGTGGGCAACCAAACACTGTTCTCGTGCAGGAAGCCGCAGCCATAGACGGGCACGGCGACCTTCAATCGGTCGTCCAGGCCCGCCACGATGCACGTCAGGTAACCGCCCCAACTGATGCCCGTGACGCCAATGCGTTCCCGGTCCACCTCGGGTCGCGACGCGAGCAGCGAGTGCCCGCGCAACACCGCCGCGACGGCGTGATACGTCCACATTTCCTTCGCGTCGGCACCGGTGAAGTCGCGGAACTTCGTGCCGTCGCCCTGGTCGGGACCGCCGTCAGCGAGACGACCGGCAGGACCGTTGCCGGCAAGGTCCATCGCAATCGCGCAGTAGCCGCGCTTGGCCCAATGCTCGGCCCACGCGCTGAAGGCCTTCCCACCGCCGCCATGCACCAGCACCATCGCGGGGAACGGCCCGCTGCCCTCGGGCCGACCATAGTAGGCGAAGACGCGCGTGGGCTTGCCGTTGAACGGCTCGCCTTCGTAATAGACCTGCTGGACGAGGTTGGTGCGCTCGCCCCACTCGGCCTTCGGCGTGGCCTTGAGCGCGGCGAGATTCCACGGGCCGGTGAAGCGCGCGGCGGCGTCCGCCGCGTGCGCGAGAGCGAGCACGGTAACGAGGAGCAACAGGCGAAGTTTCATGCGAGCGCGAAGCTACGGGGCGACTTCGGCAATTCGAGGAAAATCTCCGAGGGCGCGGTGCCGGTAGTGGAGAATCTTGAACTCCGGCGTGTCGCGGAGTTCGGCGACCAGTTCGAAGCGGTCCTCGAACACGGGGAAGAAGGCGTCGCCCACCACCTCGCGCTTCACAAGCGTCAGGAAAAGGTCGGAGCAAAGCGGGAGGGCTTGGGCGTAGATTTGCGCGCCGCCGCAGAGGAAGACCTGCCGCTCGCCTGCCAGCGCCGCCACCGCGTCCAGGGTCGCGACGGTTTGCACGCCGGGATGCGTCCAGCCCGTGCGACTCAACACGATGGTCTCACGCCCCGGCAGCGGCCGGCCGATGGACTCGAAGGTCTTGCGCCCCATCACGAGCACATGACCAAGTGTCGTGGCCTTGAACCACTTGAAGTCCTCCGGCAGGTGCCAGGGAATTTTGTTTCCGTTGCCGATGACGCGGTTGAGGGACATGGCGACGATGGCTTTGAAGTGCTTCATGGCAAGATTCGCAGACTGAGTGATGCGTAGTGCGTGAGTGAGTCCGAAGGTGATCGAAGGAGATCACTCCCCACGCTTGGCTTTCATCGCGCCAGTTTCTTCGCCTCGCCGATGACGCGCTCCCACTGGAACGCCGGGCCGGGGTCCACCTTGTTCGTCTGGATGTGGTAGTGACCTAGGAGGCCTTGATACTGCTCCAGCGTGGCATCGGGCAACTTGCTCGTGGTGAGCTGGCCGTCCGTGCCGCGCGGGAAGTCGCAGCGGAGGTTGGGAAACACCTTGCAAAGCGTGGCCGTGAGCTTGATGAGCGCGGAGTATTGCTCGGGTGTGAAGTCGTATTGCTGCAAGGGCCGACCTTGCACCGGGCCAACGACCGGTTCCTTGCGCGCCGGGCGGGCCACGAAGTTCGGCGTGAAGATACCCGACTCGCCGAAGCGCGTGGGCACGACCACGCGCGGCCAGCCGGTGTCGTCGCGCTGATACCAGTCCTCGAACATCTTCTGCTGGCCGGGCGCGAAGGCCCCGATGTTCGCAATCTCGATGCCGATGCTGCGCGTGTTCGAGGTCGTGGCGTGCCACGCGCGCTCCTTGAGATCGAGCGTCTGGTAAACTGTCCCGTCGAGGTCGAGCATGAAGTGGACACTCAGACAACGGTGATCGTGGAGCACCTTGAAGCACTGGCGACTCGTGCCCGCCGCGTCGAAGTGCAGAACGAATTGATCCACTTTCTCGCGCAACAGCGGCAGGTCCCAGCCGCCGCCCCGGACGCGCTCCACTTGAGCGGCGGTCAAGCCGTCCTTGCGCAGCCCGTAGCGGTTTGGGCTGGTGAGCGCAGCCACTGCGACCTTCGAGGTTTCCCACGACGACTGGTCGAACGACGCGAACCGCCGCTCGACGCGATAGGCGTCGTAGCCACTCGGGTCCAGCCACGTCACGACGCGCGTGCCGGTGTGGAAGAGCTGGCCGGCCACGATGATTTCGTCGCCTTGGCGTTTCAGGAGCGCGCCGGGCTTGTTGGTGGTGCAAGCGGCGAGGCCGACGACCAGGAGGCAGGCCCCGCACATCCGCAGCCAGCGACGCAGGCCGGGGCATGTTGGGTTGTCAGGCACGTCGGAGTCTGGGATGGAAGCGCGCGGAGCGGCAAGTCTGGCTTTGGTGCCGGGGGGAGGGCCCAGCCGACAGTGTCCCCGGATGGCGACGGAGCGCGACCACTCAGTAGTCCGCGATGGAGCCGTCCTTGAGCTTCGCGCCAGGCCACTTGTAGGTCTGCGGCTTCTTCGCCTCTTCATCGAGCACCTTCGCATCCATCTCGACGCCGAGGCCGACGCCCTTGGGCAGCGCGACGTAGCCGTCTTTGTCCACCTGCCAATCCATCACGGCGATGCCGCGCGGGTTGAAACCCATGTTGGTGGGGTAGAACTCGTGGATGAGAAAGAGCGCCGTGGCGGCAGTGGCGTGGATACTGGCGGAGATGCCGAGGTTGCTGGCGGTGCAATGCGGCGCGAGCGGCACCATGTAGGTCTCAGCCAGCGCGGCGATCTTCCGCATCTGGCTGATGCCGCCAGTGTGGCAGCAGTCGGGCTGGAGGATGTCAATGCAGCGCTCCTGCAAGTAGGGAATCATGCCGAAGATGGTGCGGTCGCGTTCGCCGGTGGCCAGCGGGATGTTGATGGCGGCTTTGAGACGCTTGAACACTTCAATGTTGCCGGGCACGGCGGGTTCCTCGATGAAGAGGAGGTCGTAGGGTTTGAGCGCGCTGGCGAGCTGGATGAGCGTCGCGGGCGGCACGGCACAATGCGCGTCGAACATCACCGCGCCGTCGGGACCAACCTTCTCGCGCGCGTCGGCGATGGCCTTGACCATGCGCTGGATGTCGGCGGGCGTGCCGGAGTGTTCGTAGATGCCATGCGGCGGAACCTTCTGCGCCTTGGGCGTGTGATAGACGCGGATGCGGTCGCGCACCGGGCCGCCGAGCAGGCTGTAAACGGGCACGCCCCAGAGCTTGCCGGCCAAGTCCCACAGCGCGATGTCGATGCCGGCGATGACGTGGACCATGAACGGCCCGCCACGGATGTCGCGGTGCGCACGATAGAGCTTCTGCCAGAGGTGCTCGATGCGCGTGGGGTTCTCGTCCTGAAGCAGTTCGTAGAGCGAGGCCATGAGCGTGATGGCCACGCGGATGTCGGTGCCCTTGATTTCGCCCCAGCCGCTGACGCCGTGATTGGTGTCGATGCGGATGTAGAGCACGGGGCTGATCCACCACGTCTTGTAGCCGGTGATTCGGATTGAGGAGGTCTTGTCAGCAACGGTGACGGCGGGGTTGCGCTCGGCGCTCAAGGCGTCCTGCACCATGCCAAAGCCGGCGACGGCGGCGGCACCACCCAAGGCGACAAAATCCCGACGGGAGGAATCAGACGGTTGGCTCATGGGCGAAGTTTTCGGGACCGCTGGGTGGAAAGCAAGCTCCGGCTCGCAGGCGGTGGCGATTCGTAACTCGGCTGAGTTTCAGGGAAATTGGGGTTGCCTGTCGGCGGTTTTTGCTCATAGCCTCAGCTAGCTACCGCGACCAACACCAAGCATGTATTTCGGCGCTGATTACTACCCCGAGCACTGGGTCTTTCCTTACGATGGCACGGCGGAAGCACCCGAGTCGCGCTGGGAGCAGGACGCCCAACTCATGGCGCACGCGGGCATGAACGTCGTCCGCATGGGCGATTTTTGCTGGGGCCTCTGCGAGCGTGAGGAGGGCAAATTCGACTTCGCCTGGCTGCGCCGCGCGATGGACGCCTTCGCCCAGCACGGCGTCAAAATCGTGCTCGCCACGCCCACCGCCGCGCCCCCGGTCTGGCTGCTGCAAAAGCACCCGGAAATCCTCCCGCTGGATGAGAACGGACGGCCGCGCCATGAGGGCACGCGTCGCGCCTACTGCATGAACAGCGACGTCTATTGGGAGTATGCCAAAAAAGTCGTCCGCGCGATGGCCGACGCGCTAGGCGACCATCCCGACCTCGTGGCGTGGCAGATCGACAACGGAGTGGGCCGTCACAGCACCGAATACGCCTTCAACCCCGAGACCAAGCGCGACTGGCACGCCTGGCTTCGGGCCAAATACGAGACGGTGGACCTGCTCAACGAACGCATGGGACTGCGCTTCTGGGGCCAGATGGTCAACTCCCACGAGGAGGTGCCCATGCCCCTGCCCTCCCCGACCGCGCACAACCCGGCGCTCATCACGGACTGGCGGCGCTTCTCCAGCGACACCTGCGTCGCCTTCATCCGCATGCAGGCGGAAATCCTCCGCGAGATCACGCCGAAGATTCCCACCACCACGACCATCCGCCCCTACGCCACGCAGATTGACAACTTCGACCTCGCCGAAGCCGTGGACTTGGTCTCGCTGGACAGCGATGCCGCCGCCGGCCACCTCGCCGCCGAGAACGCGATGACCATCGACATCGCCCGCTCGTTGAAGAAAAACGGCGAGGCGGAAGGCTTCTGGGTCATGGAGCAGAAGGCCGGCAACGTCGCGTGGGCCGAGGCGAACTCGCTCGTGCGCCCCGGCGTCGTGCGACTCTTCAGTTACCAGCTTCTCTCGCGTGGCGCGACCGGCCTGCTCTACTTCTACTGGCGGATGCCGCGCATCGGCCCGGAGAAATTCTACGGCGGCGTGCTCACCCACGACGGCTTGGCGAAGAACCGAATGTTCCAGGAAGTCATGCAAGTGGGTCAAGAGTTGCAGACGCTCCAGCCGCTGCTGGCCGGCACCCAGGTGCAGGCGGAAGTCGCCATTCTCCTCAGCCATGCGAGCGATTGGGCGCTAAACCAGCCCATGCGCCCGAACAAGTTCTTCAGCCAGCGCGAGCATGTGCAACTCTACTACAGCGCGCTCCACGACCGGAACATCCTCGTGGACTTCGCCCGCCCGAGTGACGACCTCTCGAAATACAAACTCGTCATCGCCCCCTCCCTCCACATGATTTCCGGCGGCGATGCCGATGTCCTCCGCCTCTACGTCCACAACGGCGGCACCCTCGTCGGCACCTTCAACACCGGCCTCGTGGACGAGAACCACATCGCCGCCACCGACCCGCCCTACGAGATGACCGACATGTTCGGCCTCAAGGTCGTCGAGTTCGACCCGCTCCCGCCCGGCGAGGAAAACCACATCACCATCAAAGGCGGTTTTTCCACCACCGGCCTGCACAGCGCGCGGCTCTGGTGCGACATCATCGAGCCGGGCGACTGCCAAATCCTCGGCAGCTACGCGCAAGACTTCTACGCGGGCAAACCCGCCATCACGATGAACAGTTTCGGCGAGGGCCGCGCCATCTATGTCGGCACAATGAGCAGCCTGCCCTTCTACCACGACCTCATCACTTGGCTCCGGCAGACCTGCAACCTCACCCCCCTCCTCCGCGTGCCCGACCAAGTCGAAGTCTCCATGCGCGTCCGCGGCGACTACCGCATCTTCTTCCTCCTGAACCACCACACGCAGCCCATGCACGTGCAGTTCCTCAAGCCCGTGCGCGACTGTCTGGGTGGCAAGACCCTCTCCGGCGGCTACGACATCCCCGCCAAGGACCTACTCGTCGTGGATGAAAACGTCCCGGCCTGACCGTCCCGTCGCCCGGCACGCCGCCTTCACCGCGCGCGAACGCGTGCTCGCCGCGTGGCGCGGCGTGGATGTGCTCGCCCTCGAAAGCGCCGGCAAGGACCACAGCCAGCCGCTCGCCCACCTCCTCCCCGGCGTCCTGACCGGCCTGGGCCTCGATCGTCGTCGCGCCGAGGCGGAGATTGTCAAAGTCTGGAACGGCCTCATGGACCCGCGCGTCACCGCGCACGCGCAACCCAGCGGCCTGCACAAGGGCACCCTCTTCGTCACCGTGGACAGCAGCGTGTGGCTCGACGAAATCGTCCGCTACCGCCGCCGGGAAATCCTGGACCGCATCCAACACAGCTTCGGCAAGGAGACGGTGAAACGCATCTCCTTCCGGGTCGGGTAGCCGCCGAGGAGCGGAGGCGGAGTCCGCCGGGCCTTGAACGAATCTCCCTCCGTAGTGAGCGCCGCTCAACGTTGGGCGCAGTTCAGTTGCTTACAACCCGGTTCGGCGTTTCAAAAATGAGATGCGCCAAATTGCGTGCCTATGCCGCCGGGCAAGCTGTTGTTCTCCTTCGTGCCGTTGAACTTGCGGTCCACGCGCGGTCCAGCGTGAGGTCCGGCGGCGTCTTGGCCAGCTCGGCGGTGGGAGCAGGAAACTCGACGCGCAGCGTGCAGAACGCGACTGACAAGCAGCGCAGCCTGAGCAGCGGAAAGGGCGCGAGCTGATTGATAATTGGCGAGTTATCAGCCTAAAAACGGCAGTTGCCTCACGCTAAGGACCCGAAGGACCCAACGCCAAAGCGGATGAATTGGCAAAATCCAAGGGTCGGGACCCTCACTCTACGGGTGAGCGGGGCGCAGTCCCCCCACGGTCTTTCCTTTGCGCCCTTTGCGGGGGACTCCACTGCGGAATCTAGGTTCAGGGACGACTTACTTCTGACCCACTGGGGCAGGTGGTTTGCCGGGCTGCTTCGGAGGTTCTGCGCTGGTGGCCGTTACGCTCCGTGCCTGCGCCTTGCGTTTGATATCCTCCTTCACGTCCTTAAGCCGGTCGGGCCAGACGAAGGTCGGGCCTTTCGCGGGGTCGTAGCCAGCCAGGTGGCCGGTGAGGCGCGTGGCGGGCTTGGTGTATTTCAAAACCGTGTCGCCAAAGACCTCGCGGCACATCGCGGCGAGGCCGGGGTCGTATTCGAGCAGGAGCGCGCGGGTGTTGACGTGATTGTGGTCGTGGTCGTTGACGCGGTTGTTGTCGAACCACGACTGGACGCCTTCGGCGAAATATTCGTGGTGGTTCACGCTCGCGTATTTGCCCTTCCAGAGACCGGCCTTCATCGCGGCGGCGTAAGTCGCCTTGAGCCGCGTGTCGAACGTCGGGTCCACGTTCGCGAGCCCGCGCAGGTGGAGGTTGTGCGCGAACTCGTGGATGAGGATGCACTCGGCGGCGTAAGGGTCGCCGGCATAGCCAAGCAAGTTTTCCTCAGCACAGGAGCAAAACGGGTCGCGCTCACTGCCGCCGAGACCGCGCGCGCGCGCGTCCCAATAATCCTTCGCGGCGACGCCGGGGTAGCCGGGCATCGGTGCCTTGCCCAGGCGCTCAAACTCCGGCAAGTCAGTGGTGTATTCGTTGTGCGCCATGATGCACATCCGCGCGCCGCTCTTAATCATCGCGGCGCGGATGTCCGGCCGATGTGCGAGCATCTGGTCCACGAGGAACACGGCTTCCTTGAGCGCGTAGGGACTCACCTTGGCCGATGCGACGATGGGGAAACCCTTCGCGCTGGCGCGCTGGGTGTAAAACGCCGGGACCCCGTCCTTGCCCGCCGGGTCGAAGCGGAAACCCTGCACGCGAACCTCGCTGGTGACAGTGGCCTCAGCCTTGTCCGCGCGGCCCACCACCGCGAAGCGATGCCCGAGCGTCGTGGTGATGATGGTGTCCTTGCCCGGCTCGACGGACCCGTTGGGCACGCGCTCGGTAGGCGACTTGAGCCAGAAGATTTCTGCGGTCTGCGTGCTGCCGTTGATAATCTGAAGCTGAGGGCGGTCGGCGCTTTCCGCGCCGGGGGAACTCGCCGCGACGAGGCAGAGGGACAGAATCAAGGATGAGGCGCGCATGAGAGAATGGAGCGGAGAACTTGGATTGAGCCACGCGTTGGGAACAGTCGCCATTGGCGGAACGTGCGGGAATTTCATGGGTGTTGCCGGGTTTTCAAGCGACCTCGAGGACGCGCGGCCCGAGCACATCCAGCTTCGGGTTAATGCCGAGGCCGGGCGCGGTGCTGGCGGACATGTAACCGTTCACCCGCTGCGGCGCGCCGGTGGCGGTGCTGACGGTGACGTAGCTGTTGAAGTCCGTGGCGGTGAAGCGGAATTCCTCCGGCGTGCTGTGCGCGAGGTGCGCGATGGCGGCGGTCGTGATGTCGCCGCCCCAACTGTCCTCCAGCGTCATCGCGATGCCCATGCTCACGCAGAGGTCGCGGGCCTGCTTCGTCTTCGTGAGGCCGCCGAGCTTGCTGATCTTCAGATTCACTACGTCCATCGCGAGGTCGGCCTTGGCGCGCAGGAGCATGTCGAGGCTGTCCACGTTTTCATCGAGGACGAAGGGATGGTCCGTGTGCCGGCGCACCGCGAGGCACTCCTCGTAGGTCAGGCAGGGTTGCTCAATGTAAACGTCCACGTCGCGCACGGCACGAACCACGCGCATCGCTTCGTGCTGTGTCCAGCCGGTGTTCGCGTCGGCCACGAGGCGGTCGGTGGGCAGCAACATCGCGCGGACGGCGCGGATGCGGACGATGTCGGTGTCTGGATCGCCGCCGACCTTGAGCTGGAAGCGCGTGTAGCCAGCGGCGCGGTAGCCCGCGACTTTCTTCGCCATGATTTCGGGGTCCTCCTGCGAGATGGCGCGGTAGAGGCGGATGCTCTCGCCAAAGCGCCCGCCCATCAGCACGCAGACGGGCAGGCCGGTCGCCTGGCCGAGGATGTCCCAGCACGCGATGTCGATGCCGCTCTTCACATACGGATGACCCTTGAGCGCGGCGTCCATGCGGTGATTGAGCTTGGCGAGTTCGCGCGGGTCGACGCCAAGCAAGTGCGGCCCCAGCTCACGCAGCCCGGCGCGCACGCCCTCGGCATACGCGGGCAAATAGAACGGCCCGAGCGGACACACCTCGCCGTAGCCGATGAGGCCGGTGTCGGTCTCGACGCCAACGATGGTGGAGTCGAAGACGGAGACGGACTTGCCGCCGGACCATTTGTAGGTGCCCTCGTGCAGCGGCAGCTCGACGCGATGGGCGAAAATGCGTGTGATTTTCATGGCCGCAGTTTATGCCATCGCGCGCTCCGGCGTCTTGGTTTAGAACTCCATCCCACCGTGAAACGCAGCACAACCCAACACTCCGCCGCGCCGGCGAAACCCGCGCCGCCGCCCGTGGACGTGGCCGTGTTGGAGAAGCTTTTCGACCAAGCGCCGGACGTCGTGTTCTTCATCAAGGACGTCGCCGGGCGTTACCTCGCGGCGAACGCCTCGCTGGTCGAACGCCACGGCCTGCGGCACAAGTCGCAGGTGCTGGGCAAACGCCCGAGCGACATTTGCCCCGGCGAGTTCGGACGCCTGCCTTCCGCGCAGGATGCAGCGGTCTTGCGCACGGGTCGGCCACTGCTCGATCACCTCGAGCTGCACTGGTATGCGCCGCACAAACCCGGCTGGTGCCTCACCACGAAGCTCCCCCTGCGCGACGCGACCGGGGCCATCACCGGGTTGATTGGCATCTCCCGTGACCTGCGGACGCCCATCGCGACGAATGAGATTCCCGTCGAGTTCGCGGCGGCCTTGGAGCACTTCGAGAACA
>JBDKJY010000068.1:0-21394 GCA_039796295.1 Verrucomicrobiota bacterium | reverse complement strand
GGCAGTGTTTTTCGCGAGCAAACGACCTTCGGCGACCCGCGCAAAGCCGGCCTGCGGACGGGCACCATACGCGCCGCACGCCTCGTTCTCGTCGCTGTTTTCAGAGCGTGTCATGGACACCGTTGCCAGATCAGGTTCAATGCTCGGTCAGCCAAGCCGAGGCGGAGTGTTTCTTTGGCCTCACGCCGGACTGAACCCGGCGCGCCAGACACTCCGACGCAACCAAACCCCACCCACCATGAGTGATCGCTGTTACATGCAAGTCACCTGCCGCCGGCAGGACATGAAGAAGTTTGAAGCCCTCGGGTTCCACCCGGAGTTCGCGGACACGCCGACCGACGGCCCCGTGGTCGAACTGATCGACGCCGGCGCGGATTACGGCCACGCGACACGCCTGCCGAAGGACGTGCCATTCATGGCGACTCATGGATGCCACTGGCAGCTTCGGCGCGCGGCGCATCGCGTGTGACGGACGACGGACGGCAGAAGTGGCGGCCACCAGCGAGGGGTTCATCGTCGAGTGGGATGCGATCAAGAACTCGCCCACCCCAGCGAGCCTCGCGCGCATCCGGCGCTACATCGCCGTGCTCAAGCGAGCGCAGTGGCGATGTCAGCTCGCAGCCACTTCGGGTTAGCGCACCCACTGGGCGTCCCTATCAACGCGCAATGGATTCGCTGTTCAAATCAGCCTGAGGCGCAGTTGACGACCCTGGCTAAACGACTAGGTTGAAGACATGAAGATCGGGAAAACCAAACGCCTGCTGGTCATCAGGTCCGCCCAGAAGGCCGCGTCCCGCGCCGCCGATGTCGCACGGATGAAGGCGGGCGTCAGCCCGGCCCGGATTCAGGAGGAAAACTCGGCGTTCAAAGGTCTTTTCAATCGATGCAAGACGATCCCCAACCTCGCTGAGGCACTGAACCGGTAGCCTCACCCCCCAGCGATTACGCTGGCTTCCTTCAAACGCTGACAGGCTCAAACTTCCGCATTTCTTGGCGGGTGGACAAGCAGTCAACGTATGGGCTGAGTTCTTCCGTGAAGAACTTCCTCCCTTCACCGATTCCTGCCTTACACCTCAAGAGATTGTGACCTCTGGGTTGCCAAGGAAACCCTGGACCGAATCGCCCAGATCCTCGACGGGCGATTGATTTGAGCCAAGGATCCTGCGGACGTCTAAGTAGGCGTATTCCTGCCGCGCAGCCATCCCAGTCGCAGAATCGACCTGTTTGGCCATATCCACGGCGTCCGGCTCTCTGAGATGCCCGCGGTCTGCGGGCGCCCGCTTGAGTTGAATGGCGTGCTCGTGATGGATCCCATCTATCTGTTCAAAGCCAAATGTCACAACCTGGTTGAGTTGTCCCAAGCCCGCAGAAAAGATGAGAAGCACCTGCTGATGCTGCGGGACATCCTGCCAGCCTTCTTCGCCTTCCTGATCCGCCAATGCCAGTCGGGGAACCTCAAGGAGCGCACCCTGCTCAAGAACATCAGGCTCCTCAGGGCACTGGCCAAAGACCCAATCACCAAGCAGGCTCTGGCCCGCTTGGGAGTCAAGATTGACGACCTGCTCCCGGTCTCCGCCCTGCGGCGCTCCGGCTTGCCCAAGGTTGAGCACTTCGCCAACAGCGAATGGCCCAACCAACACTGAGCAAATAACCCGCGCAGTCCACCCAGAAGTCCTTGGCGACTTGTTTGAAGTGGATAGTAATGGAGCGTTCGCTGCCCCAGCTCTACACGATCTGGCGCGAAGAGTCGGCCAGAGCCTTGGCGGCATTGTGGACGCTGCGCAAAAGGCCTTGGGCTGCCGGTGTGAGTCTCGCCTTCGTCGAACTGACCCCGATGACCAGTGGGGCAGGCGTGGGAGTTAGCGGCACTAGTTTCAACCGCCGCCCGGCGAGACGGGCCAATCGCCGGCCAGTAGCCTAGCGCTCTAAGTTGGCTGTAACATTCCGCCTGCCTTCCGCTATCCTTCCGTTGATGCCTCAGTCCTCCTCCATTTCGCCGGACGCCGACGACGCCCAGCTCGCCCGCGACGCCCGCGACGGAGACAGCGATGCCTTTGCCGCATTGCTGGACCGCCACCTGTCGCACGTCCGCACCTTTCTCGCGCTCAAGGCCCCGGTGCCGCAGCTCGTGGATGAGCTGGCGCATGACACCTTCGTCTTCGCTTACCGGCATCTCGATGAGTTTGACCCGGACACGTCGTTTCGCGCGTGGCTGCGGGCCATCGCGTGGAACCTGCTGCGCGCCGAGGTCCAGCGCTTCGCCCGCGAGCGCGTGCAGTTGGAGCGGTTCGCCGCGTGGCAACTGGAGGAATGGACCGCCGCCGCGCCTGAGCCGTCCGCCGAGGCGGAGCATCTGGTCGCTTGCGTTGGTGAACTGCCCGAGCCGCTGCGCCAGCTTGTAGCGCTCAAGTATCAGGAGGAGCGCTCCGGCGACGAAATCGCCGCGCACCTGAACCGCAGCGCCGTGTGGGTGCGCGTCTCGCTCTTCCGCGTTCGCCAACTGCTCCGCGATTGCGTCGAGCGCAAGGCCGCTCCCACCGGCGTGGAGACCTCGCCCACTTAACCATGCCCACTGAGCAAGAACTGGCCGCTTACCTCGACGGGACACTCCCGGCGGCGGAGCGCGTCCGGCTCGAAGCGGAGGCGGAACGCGACCCGGCGCTGCGGCGGCAGCTCGTGCAACAGGCCCGCATGGAAAGCGCGTTGCGCGCAGCGCTCGGGGACGAAGCCGCTGCTGCCCAAGTTCGCCGCTCTGTGCTGGCGGTGGTGCAAGGCCAGACCGAGGCCGCGCTCAAGGAAAGTGTTTTGTCCGACACCGTGCATCTGCGGCGTGCCCGTTCGTGGACCCAATCGCTGGCGCTCGCGTGGTCGCGTGCCTTTCGGCTGCCGGCGCTGGCCGGTGCGACCCTTTTGGTTCTGCTCGCGTTCGTTTTCTGGAGGTCGGGGTCACCCACGCCGCGCCGCGCCGCGCCGGTTGCGAGCCTCGAACTTCCGATCCGGCTCATTGCCACCCGTGAAGTGTGGGACGAACTCGAGACGGACGCCGCGCGCTGGCAGGCGATGACCGGCCAGCGCCTGCAACTGCCGACCAACGCGCCCGCCACGCTGGCGTTCGCCGATGGTTCGGCGCTGCAACTGGACCCGGGCACGGTGATTGAGTTCAGCGCCCCGGCGGAAACCGCCTTCGCGGGCGGCAAGCAGTTGCGCCTTATCGCCGGCTCGTTGACGGCGCAGGTCATGCCACAGCCGCCAGCCAGCCCGCTGCGCGTTCACACGCCGCACGCGGTCGTGACAGTGGTGGGCACGGAGTTCGGCCTGAGCGTCGCGGGCACGAACACGCAGTTGGAAGTCGTCTCCGGGTCGGTGAAGCTGGCGCGCAATCTCACTGACCGCGCGCTCACGGTCGGCGCGGGCGAGGCAGCGGTGGCCTCGCTGGACCAAGTCCCACATGCCTCGCGCCTCCCACGCAACCCGCTGCACTGGCCCTTCGCCAGCGACAGCGTATGGAATCGCCCGCTCGGTTCGGGCGCGCGCTTCGAGCCGGTGAGCGCGCGGCCCTTCACCGCTGATGGCCCGCTCCTGAACCCGACCCGCAGCCGACGTCCGCACCTCGCCGACCCAGGCGGGCCGCTGCGGGGCGTGTGGGAGAACGGGCGCTGGCGGGGCGACATCCGCATGACCGACGTCGGCTCACTGCCCCGCGTCCGCAATGAACCGGTGGTCATCTTGCAACCGGCCCGGCGGCACGCGCTGGAGCTGCTCGGCATCCAAGTCCGCCCCGACGGGGACATTGATGCTGCCGTGGTGGAGACACTGGACCTCGCCGGCTCGGGGCTGGGGCGGTCGCAACCCGGCTTGCGACCGTTTGGCTTTTCCAGCCTGGGCGGGCTGCTGCGTTACGGCGAACCGCACAATGGCGTCCGCCATGTGCTTTCCGCCCGCGTCAGTGCGGACCGTCTCCGCAGCGGCGCATGGCCGATGTGGCCCGGCCTCGGGAATCCGGTGCCGCCGGGCTTTGGCAGCGCCACCAGCAACTTGCGCATCGGCACGTTGCTGGCGCTCCCGCCGGAGGTGGACGTGGCCGCGCTGTTGGGCACGAGCGGGCCGGCCTTCGAGCTGGCGCGTGCGTTGCAGGACTTCGGCGTGTATGTCACCGGGTTTGGGCCGGAGCCGTTTCTTGTCCTGCTGGGGGAGGAGCGTCCGGGCGCGGAGTGGGAGCAGACGGCGTTCAACCGCATCGTGCCGCTGCTGCAAGTGGTCGTGAACAACGCGCCCGAAACTCCCGGTGGTGGCGGCACCCCGCGTCGCGCACCGGCGCCGGAATTGGTGCCGCGCTGAGTTCTCTCACGGCAACTGCGGAACCCAGCAGTTCAAAGCTGAGAGCCTCACGCAAAGGACGCGAAGGTCGCAAAGAAGCTGGGAAGGTGCGTTCACAACCAAGCCCGGCCTACGAGCGACGTTTGCGTGGCTACAGCGTGCTTGCTTCTTTCCCCTTCGCGTGAGGTGCCTTCCGGTTGCTTGCGACTACGGAGAAAACCTGAGCCACTTCGTGTAACACCGTTTCCCGCGCGCGCTATGACCTTGCGATGAACACGCGCACTTGGCTCACACTTGGTCTGCTCGGCCTCACCCACACCTTCGCCGTCGCGGCGGACTTGCTCACCAACGGCTCCTTCGAGTCCGCCGTCACGGGCTGGACACTGGCCGGCGGCGCGCCGCGTTACCAGCAGGTCGGCACGGCCTACGCCGGCACGAACGCACTGCGAGTCTTCAACCGCGCCAACTTCACCAACGCCCCGCAGCAGACCATCACCGCCGCGCTCGCCGCCGCGACCAACGGCGGAACGTGGACCACCCGCTTCGCCGTGCAAGTCGCCGCCCCAACCAACTTGCGCGCCTGGCTGCGCCTCACCACGGACACCGGCGGCGTGCTCGCGACCAACCGGCTTCTCCTCGGCGAGCGGGTCGTCCGCACGACCAATCAGTGGGAGCGAGTCAGCGGCACGCAGGTCATCGCCTGGCCGGGCGCGCTCGTGGACGCGCTCTTCTATGTCGAGTGCGGCATGAAGCAGGAGGCGGCCGGCAAGGCGTATCCCGACGCCATTTTCGATGACTTCGCGATTCGGCCCGACGCGGACGGCGACGGCTTGTGGGACGAGGAGGAAGTGCCCGTTGCTCAAGGCGGATTCGGCACCAGCCCGACCAACGCCGACACCGATGGCGATGGCTTGCCTGATGGCTGGGAAGTTTCTTCCGGCACCAACCCGCTTGTGGCCGACGCGACGGCGGACCCGGACGGCGATGGCTTCACGAACTGGCAGGAGTATCGCACGGCCACGAGCGCGACGAACGCGGTTTCGTTCCCTGGCAAGCCCACGCACGCCGCGCTCACGACCAACGCCACCGCCGTGCTCAAGTATCTCGCCAAGCTCCCGTTCGCCACGACCAACCGCGTGCTCGTCGGCCAGCATCTCACCGACACTGCGCCCGAGTGGACCAACCTCGTTGTGCGGCTACAGCAGCGCACGGGGCAGTGGCCGGGGCTGGTGAGTTTCACGGCCGAGAGTCCGGTTACAAACTCGCCCGTCCAGACCGCCGGCATCGTGCCTTACGCGTTGGAAACGTGGACCAACGGCGGCCTGGTGCTGATGAAGTGGGCGCCGTGGAACCCGTGGAGCGGCAAGTTCGGCGCGGCCTCGGTGCCCACGCTCATCGACATCCCCGAGCTGCTAAACCCCGCGCCCGCGCTCGCCACGAATCAAGTCGCGCGCAGCAATTACCTCGCGTGGCGGCAGGCCATCGGCGACAGCCTCACGACCTTGCGCGATGCCGGCGCGCCGGTGCTCTGGCGGCCATTCGCGGAGATGAACGGCACCTGGTTCTGGTGGGGCAACCTCCAGCGCGACCACTACATTTCCTTGTGGCGCGACCTGCACGGCTACTTCACGCAGACGCGCGGCCTGACGAACCTGCTCTGGGTCTTCGAGCCGGACCAGACGGTGCATCTGGTGGCTGGCACGACCAGTTCCGGCACGCCGATTGACTACTACTATCCCGGCGACGACGTGGTGGACGTGGTGGGGCACAACTTCTACGACGACGATTGGGCGCTGCCTTTCCGCAGCGACCTCATCTGGGAACGCTACGGCAAAATCTTCGCCGTGCCACAGGCCGGGCCGGGCCTCCAGCTCCGCGACGGGTCGTTCGACAACCTGACCTACCTCAACGGCGTCACGAACACGATTTCCCGCTGCGCCTTCTTCGTGCCGTGGAACAACATCACGGCCGGCACCAACACGAACTATCTCGCGGTCGTGGACAACGTGAACGCGAGCAATCTGTTGACGCACCCGTTGGTCATCACGCGCGGCGAGGTGAACTGGCAGGCGGAGTTGCCGGTGGTCACGCCTCCTCCGCCTGTGCTCCCCACGAACGAACTGGTGGCTAACGGCGGCTTCGAGTCCGCGCTCACTGGCTGGGTGAACTACGGTCCGCTGGCGACCATGCGCACCGTCGTGTCGCCCGGGCACACCGGCGGCAGCGCCCTCTCCGTCAGCAACCGCAACGGGGCGACCAACGGCCTCGCGCAGGACGTGCTCGCGGGCTTGCTCGCCAACGGCTCGGGCCAGCGCTACGTGACGCGCGCATGGCTGCGGAGCGACTTGCCCACGAGCGTGCGCGTGCGGCTGGTGCTCACGGATGCGACGGGTTTGAAGAGCCGGTTTCTCCTGGCCGAGCGCCAGCTTCGCGAGGGGCAGACGAACCAGTGGAGTTTCATCGAGGGCGTGCAGACGGTGACTTGGAACACCGCGCCCACCAACGCGCTGCTCTTCTTCGAGACCGGCCAGTTGGTGGAGAATAGCTTCCCGGCCTACCTGCTCGACGACGTTTCCCTCCAGCCGGACAACGACGGCGACCGGCTCACGAATGCGGAGGAGCTCGCCCTCGGCACGAATCCGAATCTGGCCGACACGGATGGCGACGGCATCCCCGACGGCTGGGAAATCCGCCACGGCCTCGACCCGTTCGCCGCCGCCGATGGCGCATGGGACCGCGATGGCGATGGCTTCACGAACTTGCAGGAGTATTGGGCCGCGACCGACCCGACATTGCGCGCGAGTTTCCCCGGCAAGGCGTCCGTCACCAACGCGACCGATGCCGCGCGGCAGGTGCTCCTGCGACTCGCGCTCGCGCCCAGCCAGCCGACCAACCGCTGCTTCTCCGGCCAGACCCTCAGCGGCGGCTACCTCGGCGTGCAAGGCGAATACACGAACTTCTTCCTCAACCTCGCCCAGCAAACCGGCCACACCCCGGCCGTCATGCAGGTCACTTACGAGGTGCCGCCCACGAACTTGCAAGCCGCTGCGATGAACCCGCTGGCCATCAGCCATTGGCAGGCCGGCGGGCTGGTGGTCGTCCACTACGCGCCCCCGAACCCGGTCAGCAACGGGCATCCCGGCGACCTGACCAACGTGGTGAACCTCACCACGCTCTTCACGCCCGGCACCGCCACGCACACAAACTGGATGCGTTCGCTCGACCTGTGCGCCGATGGCCTCCAGCAGTTGCGCGACGCCGGCGTGGTCGTGCTCTTCACCATCCTGCACGAGAACAACGGCAGTTGGCTGTGGTGGCACAAGCGCCCGCGCGCCGACTACGTCGCGCTCTACCGTGGCGTCCACGACTACTTCACGCGCGTTCGAGGCTTGAACAACCTGCTGTGGATTTTCCACCCGAGCGAGGCCACGCACGACTTGCTCCCGATGGACTACTACTATCCTGGCGACGAGGTCGTGGACCTCATCGGGCCGAGCGTTTACAACTCGACCTTCCAGTTCCGCTTCTCGATGGACGACCTGTTCCGGGCCTACCCGAAAGCCTTCGGTCTCACCGAGGCGAACGCGAACATCAACACCAACGCGTGGGACCTGAACATCCTGACCACCAACCTCGCCACCACCTTGCCACGCGCGGCCTACTTCTGCGCTTGGTCCTCCTTCAAGAACGGAGCCGCCCCGCTCACGCGCTACTCCCTGGTGGACAACACCAACGTGACCGCGCTGCTCAACGCCCCGCACATCGCCAACCGCGCCGCCGTGGACTGGCCCACCTATTTGCCAATGAACTTGAGCCTCCGCCCCCAAGGCAACGGTCTCGCCGTGGACTGGACCGGGGGCGCGTTGGATTACTCGACCAACCTCATCCACTGGACCGCCGTGACCAACGCAGCGCAACCGTGGGCCCCAAGCTTGGGCGGCGGCATGGGCGTCTTCCGTGTGCGCCGCGAGCGGTGATCCGCCCCAACGACCCGCCCGGCCAGCCCCCCGGCAGCGCCTCAGGAACTTTCCGACTCCCAGGCATGGACTTGGTCAGCCAGCATCACCTTTCGTGTCGAAGCACCGATCCCAGTGCAGTGTTGAAACAGCTCAATGAATCCCCTAACGTCGGTCGCCCCCTCCCCCACCACCTCGCGACCAGTCACCGTGCTGCTGATCGAGGATGACCGGGCCGTTCGGGAACCGATCAAACAATTTCTGGAGCGAAGCAACTATCGGGTGCTGGCGGCCGAGAATGCCGAGGAGGCCCTGCTGCTCTGGACCGGCTACCGCAGCGCCATCGGCGCGGTGGTTTCGGATTGTGATCTGGGCGATGGGCCCACCGGACTGTCCGTGCTCCGAGAGATCCACCGGTCCACCCCCTCGCTGCCGCTGGTGCTCGCCAGCGGCAGCCTCACGCCCGCCCTCGTGATCGAGTTGGAACGCACCACCGCCATCAAATGCCTGCCCAAGCCGTTCGGCTTAGCTGAGTTGCTGGCGTTCCTGCCACGCAAAGCCTGATTGCTCGGTGCCCCATGGGAGAGGCAGACTGGCTCACCCTTTCTCGTAGGACTCCTCGCTCTGTTGCCTCGTGCGTTGCAGAACCGTGCCCGGCCACTCCGACTACGCCGATTCGACACGCGCTGTCCAACCGGTTCCGGTCGAGCCATGATGCCACCCGCGCCTTCGGCCCACCGTGCGTCGCGTGTGACGGCTGACAGATGCTGAAGTGCCGACTGCTGCACTTGAAACTGCGCCAGCGGATCACCGCACGGCGCAGTGGGCGGCGTGGTCCTTCACACTCCAGAGCTAATCCGTCCCCCGTTTCGTTCGTTGCGCTTCCCAGGCAGTGCCGGTCGAGGCGCGCCGTCCCGCACCCATTCAGCGACTTCCCGGAAGCCCTTCAACGCTCATGCCGTGCGCCAGGCTGCCCGCCGCATTCTCCGCCGCTCGCCGGACTTCCGAATCCGAAAGCCGGCCAAAGCAAAGAGTTGATGAACCTATCCATCAACCTCGCTCAATCCACCACCCACCACCTCGACCGCCTGCTCCACGACCCGACGGCCCTGGCCCGGCTCCATGTCGTGGCCCGGCATCAACTGCATCGCAAGGGCCTGTGGCTCCTCGATCACGGCGACCTCATCGGCGATGCCGTGCTGGCCGTCTTGCGCGGCACACGCTCGCGCCGTCGCGGTCGGCACCCTCGCACGGAAAACGTGGCCACGGCCGTCGCATTTGAACAGTGGCTCAACGGCATTTTGGAAAGTCTCGCCTCGGCCGGTGGCAAGGCGGCCCGGCGGGAGCTGGATCGGACGCTCGATCTGCCAATGCCGACAGCGTAACCTGAGAATGCGGTGCCCGCCCAGGTGGACGCGCGGCTCCAACTCGAAGCCCTCCTGGGCCGGTTGCGCCAGCACTACGCTGGCAAGCCGGAGTGGTTGCAACTGATTGCCCAATGTGAGGCGGACGGCCTGCGCCGCTGCCCGGGCACCGCCGCCGAAGCCCGGGTGCTGCGGGACACCGCCCGCGAGTTACTGCACGAGGGCGGCATGGAGCCGAACTGAAAAAAAAGTTCAGAAAGTTTCACCGAAAGGCGCCCTCGGTGGAGCGTATTAGGGTAGAATGAGTTAACTCTACCCGACCGCAAAACAGTTCCTCCAGGCCCACCCCAATGCGGGGAAAGGCCGCCTGGCGGCTCACCTCGGCATCAAAACCCCGTCCGCCCGGCGGCTCCTCGAGCCCTACCGCGGCGAGACGCAAGGCCACGGCACCGACCCGGACTACCTCCGGGTCCGCGCGCTCAAGCAGGCGCAGCCGCAGTTGGGGGCACATGGTATCGCCGCACGCCTCGCCCTCACGGTGGACAAGGCCCGCCTCCATCTGTCCCGCTATGGAGGGGCACAGGTGTTCCAGGATGCCGCGCTGGCGGCGATGTTCACCCCGGCCTCAGCGAACCTGCTCACGTCCGACCCGCCAGCCACCACCCCGTCCGACGACGCGAAGCAAGCCGGCGTGCTCAACGACAGCGCCCGTGCGGACGGGCGCGACCTGAGCTACGTCGGCCATCAGGTGCAGTCCTCCGAGGAGTTGCTTCGCTACGCCAACGTGGATGGTCAGATCTGGGAGCTGGAGCGGCAAACCATCAACAAGTGGGACATCGGCACGAAGGACCCGCAGACCGGCGTGGTGCTCACCTCGCCACTGTTCCAGATCAAAGTGTGGCTCCGTCGCCGCATCGTCGAGCAGCGGATCGAGTCCTTGATGAACGACTTGCTGGAGCAGTTCAAAACCGCCGCGCCCGCGCCTCGCGTCATCAGCCGCCCGCCCACCAGTGATGGCCTCTTGGAGATCGGCATTCTGGAGCTACACCTCGGCAAGTATTGCTGGGTTCCCGAAGTCGGCGAGGCCTACAACTTGGACATCGCCCAGCGCACCTTCCACGCTGCGCTGGAGGATCTGCTGGCGAAGGGCGCGGCCATGAAGCCGGCCACCATCCTGCTCCCGATTGGCAACGACTTCTTTAACGTCGATACCATCGCCGGGACCACCACCGCTGGCACGCCGCAGGATGAGGACGGTCGCTGGCAGCAGAGCTTTATTGCCGGGCGCAAGCTGATGGTGCAGGCCATCGAGCGCTGCCGGGAGGTGGCTTCGGTTGAGACCGTGATGGTCGCCGGTAATCACGATACGGCCCGGCTCTATTACTTGGGCGAGGTGCTCGCCGGCTGGTTCCGCCACTGCCCGAATGTCCGCATGGACGCCTCGCCCACCCAGCGCAAATACTTCCGGTGGCATCACAGCCTGATCGGCTTCACGCACGGGAACAACGAACCCGTGGCCTCGCTGCCCATCATCATGGCGACCGAGCAGCGCGCCGCGTGGGCGCAGACCCTCCATCACGAATGGCACCTTGGCCACTTTCACGCTCGCCAGAAGAAGGTGTTCCAGGCCGTCGCCGACCAGCACGGCGTCATTGTCCGCGTCATACCAAGCCTTTGCCCCGGGGACGCGTGGCACAAATCCCGGGGCTACCAAGGTGCCCGCGCCGCCGAGGCGCTTTACTTCGATCCCACGGCGGGCTGCGTGGCCGAGTTCCACCACCATCCCGCATGATGCCCCAGCGCGACGACCTGCTCCTGCGCCTGCCGTGCTATGAACCCGCCGGCCGGACCGTCACGCTCACGCTTGATGAACTGACCCAGCACTGGCTCATCATCGGGACCACGGGCTCAGGCAAGACCACGATCCTCAACGAGGTCCTGTGGCAGTTGCTCCATTACCGCGCGCAGGAGCCGGGTCCGAAGCCGGGCATTCTCATCCTCGACGCCAAGGGCGACGACACCGTGGCCAAGGTCCGTGCCTGGTCCCGCGCCGCCGGCCGCGAGCGGGACGTGCGCGTGCTCGACGGGAAAGGGGAGAGCTTCGTGTCCGTGTTCGGCGCCCTGACGCGCGTGGAGGCCGTGGACACGCTGACCAGCCAGTTGCTCGCTGGTGTGGCGCGCTTCAGCAGCGGGGAGTCGTTCTGGGAGGATGCCAGGTCGTCCGCGCTGCGCGCCGTGCTCACCGCCCTGGTGTTTTTGCCCCGGCCGCTCTCCCACGGCGAACTGGTGGAGCGGATGGCCGCCTGGCTCCTGCGCAACGAACCACCCGAGCCCGCCCTCAAACGCATCCGCTTGCTGGTTGAGTCGCCGCACCTCAGCGCCTACCGCCGCCAGCGGCTGGCGGCGGTGCTCACCTTCGTCACCTACTGGCACCAACTCGACTACCGCACGCGGAGTAACATCCAGGAGACGCTGGTGCCGGTGCTGGACGCGCTGGAAATCAGCGAGGGTGAAGGCTACTTCGCAGCCCCCATGCGCGGGAGTTGGAGTCGCGCGCCGCGCTGGCCGACGGTCAAATTCAGGTCGCCAGCGTCAGCGGCTGGGGGTGCTGCTGGTGGACGAGTGGCCGCTCATTGTTACGGAGCGCGACGCAACGCACCTGGGCACCTGCCGGAGCAAAGGCGCGGCGGTGATCGCCCCGACGCAAGGCATCTCGCCGGTGCTGGCGGAGGTCGGGCCGGTGCATACGCGGACCCTAATGGCGAACCTCAATGCCTTTGCCTTCCTGTGCTGCCGGGAACTCGAAGTCGAGGAGTTCGCCCTCCGGCAGATGAGGCTGAAGCCGCCACCACCCCCGACCCGGACGGGATGGATTTCCTCATCGCCAACCGGCCGCCCGGCGTGCATCTGCCCGAGCCGGTCTGCCCGCTTGGTTCGCTTGGCCGGTTGGCCGCCAACCAAGCCTATGTCGTGGTGGGCGCACACCGCGAAGTGGATCCCATGTGGTTTGTGCCACGGTATTTCGAGGCCGAGACGGCCCCGGAAACCGTTCCGGACGCGCCAAGCTTTCTGCCCGAGCCGGAGCAGACCTTGTTGGCCGCCCGCACCGACCGGGCGGTCATGCGTTGTAACCGGCAGCTCCTTCCGCAGGCGGAGCTGGTGACCGTGCTGGGCAACCGCTTCGGACCGGAGCAGGCCGCTCGCTGGCGCACGGAGTTGAAGCAGTTGTTGAAGTTCTGCCGGTTGGGGTTGGTCTCGGAAGCCAGCCTGGCTTCGCTACCGGGCAGTTGGGCCAAGGGGCTGGTGGCGCTCCTCGTGTCGCTGGTGCAGCGAGGGCAACCGGAACGACCCGGCTCGAAGCTGGTGCATCTGAGGCAGTGGGGCGGGCGGCTGATTCTGCAGTTCGCCAAGGAGCCAGCGGAAGATCAGTTCGATCCTTCCTGGGCGCAGGTGCTGCGCGGGCGACTGGCAGCTCCGCTCTACCCGTCCGTTTACCGCCCGCTGCGGCGCAAGGATCTTGGCTGGCTCGGGCGGGAACACCCCAACCTGCGTCCCGCCCTGGATCGTTTGCATGGCACTTCAACTCCTGCTTTCACATGACCACCCTGCGCATCCTCACCGTCACCGACCTGCATCAATCGCGTGCTTTGGGCGAAGCCCTGTTGCGAGCCGTGCAAACGCACCTACCTGACGTGGTGGCCGTGGTGGGGGACACGCTGGACTTCTCGGGGCGGCGCGGCAGCCAGTTCATTACTCCCGAGTGCGCGGAGTTTCTGGCGGCGTTGCCGGTGCGAGAGTTGATCTTCTGCCGGGGCAACCACGATGGCGAGGACTGGCCGATCTTCGTGGAGGCGTGGCCGCACGAACGTCGCCCGCTGATTCTGCTCCACGGCACGGCGCACCTCGTTGGCCCGCTGGTGATGGTCGGCTTCCCCTGCGACACGGGCTGGGACGAGCCGTAGCGCGGGACGCTGCCCAAGGAAGGTAACATCGCCACCTTGGACCACACCCAATCCGGCCGAAAATCCCTGACGGCCAATCCCTCGCGCTGGCTGCGGCCGCTGGTGCGCCAGCACGGACCCGCCGCCCGAACGCTGTGGCTCATGCACGAGCCGCCGATGACCCAACCCATCGCGCACCCCATGACGTGCAATCCCGACTGGTTTCGGATGGTGTTGGCCCATCAGCCTCTGCTCTGCGTGAGCGGCCATGACCACCACACCCCGGTGCGCAAAGGCGTGTGGCACGCGCGCGTCGGCCACTCGGTCTGCCTCAATGTTGGTCAGGGCGTCGAGACGCTGCACTACACCGTGCTGGAGTTCACGCTCCCCTCGGACGCGCCGTGTGTGCCGGCTCGCGTGCTGGTGCGGGCGTTCCCCAGTGGTGAGCAACTGGACATCAACCCCGTGCAGCTCGTCGCATGAACCTGATCCTGCTCCATCCCGATTTGCGCACGGGCTATCGCCTCGCCCGGCATTTGCATCGGCACAGCCGGCACCACGTCGTCGCCGTCGTGCAGGCCGCGCAGGAAGTGTCGGCGGTGCGTGAACGCTGCGGCTCGCTGTCCGACCTGCAAGCCCACTGGCTCGTATGCGTGGCAACCGGGGCGGGGCTGCCGGGCCTGCCCGGCCTCCCCGTGATTTCGCTCCCAACTCAGCCGATTGGTTCCGAGTTCGTGAGGCTGCTCGATCACGTGGATCCCGCCGCCACAACGCTTAACTCGAGGGCGCAAATTTACCGCGACAGGGAGCGCGAACTGAACCTCAAGTATTTCGGCGAGGAGGAGACCGAACTCCTGCTGCTGCCGCGCTTGGAGTATTATGCGGTGCTCGACCGAATTGACGCGTTGCAGGGGGGGAGTCCCCGTGCAGCCGCGCGTGGCCCACCGAAGGCGGCAACGAGCCGACACCCAAGCAAGGGTAGGATCCCACCGGCACGTTCAAGCCGGCCGTGATCCGGCAGGTCTTCGAGGAATGGAAAGCCGCTGGGAAAATTTGAGACTCTCGACCCATCCATCGCTTATCCTGCACCCCATGCACGCCATCATCGTTGACCTCGAAGCCACCTGATGCGACGCCGGCTCGATTCCTTCGCACGCGATGGAGATCATCGAGATCGGCGCGGTGGCGGTCCGTGCCGAGGACGGGGTGCCGCTCGCGGAGTTTCAGAGCTTCGTCCGGCCGGTGCGGCATCCCCGGCTCACGCCGTTTTGCACCCAACTCACGAGCATCCAGCAGACGGACGTGGACGGTGCGCCACGTTCCCCGAGGTGATTGCGCGGTTGCGCATGTGGCTCATTCCGTTCAGCCCCTATTCGTTTTGCTCGTGGGGAGACTACGACCGGCGACAGTTTGTCCAAGACTGCGCATTCCATCGCGTGGGCTTTCCGTTCGCCGGGCCGCACCGCAACTTGAAGACCGAGTTCGTTGCCGCGCGGGTCAAGCCAAAGAAGTTGGGGGTGACCGAGGCGCTGCACGCGTTGGGCCTGACCTTCGAGGGAACGGCCCACCGCGGCATTGATGATGCCCGCAACATCGCGCGCATCTACCAGCACCTCGGTTGAGGACGCTTGGTCAGGGCAGTGGCATCGGGTCCACCGCCAGCCTGGCCTTGGAGTCGGCCCGGCGGATGACGACGGTGTGAAAGCCACTGCCGCTCCCGCCCCGGTAGGCCCAGGCCACGGCCACCAGCGCATCTTCGTTCCCGTCCCGGTCCAGATCGCCCCGGGCCAATTCCGTGAGCACGAAATGCTGCGTCGCATCCTCGAAATGCAGTTCGTGCCCCTTGAGTTGGAACTGCTTGAGCTTCCCCGCCTGCTGGTAGTCGCCGAGGGTCTTGCCTTTGGCGGTGTCGGCCTTGAGGGCTTTGGCGGCAGCGGGACCTTCTGCCCCCAGAATCTCGACCGGGAGCGCGGGCAGCAGCCGTTCGGGCAGGCGGGTGCGCTTGGACTCGATGCAGCGGCTGACGAATTTCAGCACGGCGGTGGGCCGGACGGCCCAGCCATCCATGGCGATGTCGAAGGTCGTCATTGGATAGGCCCCGCGCTTCATGGCCGCTAGATATTGCTCCACGTTCTCAACCCGGATGCGCTGTTCGGTCGCCTTGGGGTCTTTTGACTTTGGGTCGGCGGGAACCGTCAGGAATTCGTAAGCGTCGGGCTCGGGGCTGCCGAGCTTGATCTTTTCCTGCATCAAGCGCAGCGCCCCAGCCGGGGTGATCGCTCCGACCACGGTGAAGTCCGCGAGTTCCAAAGGCGCTATCAGGCGGATCGTCAGGTCCGGCGGTTCGGCGGCCAGCAGTGACACGGCCGAAGTTACCGCGAAAGCGATGAGCTTGAGCAAACGATGCACGGAGCAGTCTCGCGGAGGAGGCGTTTTGGCGTGGATAAGTAGTGAGTCACTAGTCGGCGGCTCAGTGGTTGGGTCCGCCCGGTCATCCTTCAACGAGGTCGGCGTGAAGAAGAGCGGTCCGCGCTTCGTGACGGCCAGCAAGGTCTGCGGGATCTGCCGGCCTGAGCGCAGGCTGAGCCCGGCGAAGTCTTCCGCCATCGCCATCAGCTCGCTGAGGGTTTGCGGGTTCGAGGGTGGGCGCGGTTTCACGTTGTGATGCTGTCTCGCCGGGGCAGGCCACGCAAGCCAAGCAGGCCTGTTGCAGTATGGCCCCGTGAGTGCGGGGCTGATTTAGTTGAGTCCGAACGAGGACCCATTTGGACTTTGGTTTGGCCGGAGGAACGTCCACGAGCGCAGCTTCCCAAGTATGGCCTGCGCCATCGGCACGTTGAGCGCTATAGCTCGCCACAATCACAGGGCAGCGAGCCCATTGAGCCGAATCTGGATCAGCAGCTCGTTCATGCTCCGGCGCGCCGATTCGACCGGCAACTCCGGCAACTGGCTGGCGTCGTGCGCCGCCTGCAACAGTCCACGCAGCCGCTGGTATTCCGACTCCAGAAAGGCAATGTTCGCATCCTCCAGCTTCGATTTCTCCGGCCCAGCCAGCTTGCGCGCCACCAAATCGGCGAGGTAGGGCAGCCGGGATTCCTGGTTCAGCGTGACTAGGTTCGCCTCCACCTCACCGGTCCGCATCAGGTGGATGCCGGTAAGGAGCACACGATACACGTAGAGCAGCGGTTTCACCCGGCGCGGCGATTCCTTGAGGAACAGCTTCCACTGCGTCTCAGCGAAGCCGAAGTAGTGATGGGAGTGATGTTTCGTGATGCAGCCGGGGGCGATGGCCTTCAACTCCGCATGCTCCGGCGTCGTGTGGACGATGAGCGGCGAGAAGAGCTGCTCCAGCACGTAGCCGTTCTTCTTGAGCAGCAGGCCGAAGAACTTCCGCACGTCATGGCTCACAATGTCCATCTCCAGCCCTTCGATGACGCGTGCGTCCTGCACCGTTTCGTCGCGCACGTCGAGGCCGATGACCCTGTCGAGCGGCAGCACGTGCGCGCCGCACAGGTCAAAGTCCGAGTCGGGCGAGGGAAACCCGTAGAGGTGCGCGCCGCTGATGGTGGCGAACAGCAGCGGATACGGCTGGGCTGCGACGATGCGGTGAAGGCGTGGGTCAATGGTCATGGGCATCACGGTGCTCACAGACGCGGGTCCACCGGCTCGCTCTCCATGGCCAACACGCCGAACACACACTCGTGAACCCGGCGCAGCGGCTCACCACGCGTGAACCGCTCCAACGCCTCGACCCCCAAGGCGAACTCCCGCAGGGCGAGCGAGCGTTTCGCGTGCAGACCTCGTGAGCGCAGCCGCTCCAGGTTTTCGGGCGCGGTGTATTCCGGGCCGTAGATGATGCGCAGGTATTCCCGGCCCCGGCATTTGACCGCCGGTTGAGTCAGCCCGCGCTTTCCCCGCACCACAAAGTCCAGCGGCTTCACCACCATGCCCTCGCCACCCAGCGCGGTGAGTTCCTCCCACCAACGGACGGCGGCGGCCTCGCTGTCGGGATTGGTCACTTCGACGACCTGAAAGGGCGTGGCGATGAGGATGCCACCCGCCAGCCGCGCCAGAGTCTGCATGTGCCAGTCGTTGGGCTTGTCCACATGGACCTTGCCCTCCGTCGCCAGCAGGTGGAACGGAGCGAGCTTGAGGTCGTCCACCGAGTTCACCGGCCAGCAGTAGCGGCGGTAGGCGGCGACATAGTCGGCGGCCATCTCACGCCGTGCACCGGTGCGGAGAAGCAGGTCGCCCACGTCCAGGCCACGGCCCTGGGCTTGTTTCAGCAGCCCGACTGCGTCGCCCAGCATCGCCCCGGCGGACGCGCCCACCGGGGCGTATTGCTCTTTCAGCAACCCCTGCGCCTTCGCCGACCACGGCATCAGCTCGCAGTCGAGGCAGGCCCAGTCGGTTTGGAACTCGTCCCAGAAACCGGCCCGCGTCACCGCGTCGCGCACGCGTTCGAGGAAGCCCGCTTCCATGGCCACGTCCTCAAAGAACCGTCGGCCCGTGCGGGTGTAGCAGACGCCGAAGCCTTCACCCGTCACGCCGAAGCGCTTCCTCGCCACGTCCTCATCACGACAGACAATCACGACGGCGCGTGAACCCATGTGCTTTTCCTCGCAGACCACGCGGGGCACGCCTTCGTGGCGATAGTAGGCAAACGCCTCCGCAGGATGCTCCAGCAGGCCGGGCTGCTGGCTGGTGCCACTGGGCGACATCGTGGGCGGGAGGTAAATCAGCCACTTGGGATTCGTGGCGAAGCGGCTCATCACCTCCAGCGCGGCGGTGGCGTTCTCCTCCCGGATGGTCACGTTGCCGTGCAGGCGCGTGCTGACGATGCGCTTGCCCATCACGTCAGCGAGATCGAGCAAGTCGTCGTGCTGCTGCTGCGCGGACAAGGTCGGTGCCTGGGCTTCTGGCAGCAGGAACGGTTTGCGCGGCTCGGCGTAAGTCTGCTTGGCCGGAACGGAGACAAGTTCCCGCTCCGGATACCGCAGCGCCGTCAGCTTCCCGCCGAAGACACAGCCGGTGTCTATGTTGAGGGTGCGGTTCAGCCACTCCGGCTCTGGCACCGGCGTGTGCCCATACACGACCGCCGCCGGGCCGCGATACTCGGCGGCCCAGTTGTAGCGCACCGGCAGGCCAAACTCGTCCGTCTCGCCCGTGGTCTCGCCAAACAGGGCGAACTCACGCACTGCACCGGAACCGCGTCCCTGCATGGACTCCTTCATGCCCGCGTGGGCGACCACCAGCTTGCCGTCGTCGAGCACGTAATGGCTCACGAGCGAGTCAATGAACTCCGCCGCGACGCGGCTGAACCCCCGGTAGTGCTGCTCGTAGGCTTCAAACTGGGCCAGGGTCTCCGCCAGCCCGTGGGTGATTTGCACGTCCTTGCCCCAGACCTTGCGCATGAACTTCATGTCGTGGTTGCCCGGCACGCACAGCGCGCTGCCGAACTTCACGCTGTCCATCACGAGCCGGACGACTTCAGGCACCTTCGGGCCGCGGTCCACTAGGTCGCCCACGAAAACGAGCTTGCGGCCCGCCGGATGTTGCCACGCGCCCGCGCTCTGCCCGGTCTCGTAGCCCAGCTTTGCCAGCAGCTCGACCAGCTCATCGAAGCACCCGTGCACGTCGCCAATGAGGTCGAACGGGCCGTGCTCGTGCTTCAGGTTGTTCCACAACGGCTCACGCACGATTTCGACCGTCTCGATTTCCTCCAGCGACTTGAGCACATGCACATGGCGAAAACCTTCGCGCTCCAGCCCGCGCAGCGACTGGTGCAACTGCGTCGCCTGCTGCCGGATGACGTGCGGCCCGAAGTTGCGGTCGGGCCGGGTCTGGTTGCGCTCGTGGGCGACGCGCTCCGGTAGGTCGAGCACGATGGCCACGGGCAGGCAGTGGAACTCCCGTGCGAGTTGCACCAGCGGTTTGCGCGCCTCCGGCTGGACGTTCGTTGCGTCCACGACCGTGAGCTTGCCCGCTGCGAGCCGCTTGCGCGCAATGAAGTGGAGCACGTCAAATGCGTCCTTCGTCGCCGCCTGACTGTTCTCCTCATCCGACACCAGCCCGCGACAGTAGTCCGAGGAGAGCACCTCCGTTGGCTTGAAGTGCCGCCGCGCAAACGTGCTCTTGCCGGAGCCGGAGACGCCGACCAGCACGACCAGGGAGAGTTCGGGGATGGTGAGTTTCACTCTACAATCTCCTCATCCTGGTCACGCATAACGTCGCCTACGTTGTCCGGTTTTCCCTCAGCACGCCGCTTCACCGCTTTGGTGAACTCCCTAAGCGCGATTGTTTCACGTTTCGTGAGCTTGTCAGATTTCAGGTTGGTCATCAGCTCGGTCAGGTGCCCGATGTCGATAAAGTGTTCGAGTAACCCCAACGTGATTGAATAACGGACTCGGTGATCTTCCCCATAAGAGTGAGACTCGCCGAGAAGGACGGTGAGCAACCACAGTGCATCTGTTGGAGTGCGGATCTGACATTTCATCAAGGATTTGCGTTCCTCTGCCGATTCCCAAGCACCCCAGCGAAGAAGGCTGAGGCGGAATTGCCCGCTCTGGCGAAAGTTCGAGCGCTTTACCGATTGTCGGAATTTCTGCGCGCAAACTTTCTTCAAGACCTCCACGTCTGCTTCTTCGAGAAGAAATTCGTGCTCGCTGCCTTCTCGCTTCGCGGCTTGGTCATCCAGGCTCACCAACTCGAAAGGGAGAGCGATCCCAGTGGAATGAATTATTGCCTCGTTCACAATTTGGAAGCGCTTCTTCTTATCGGGTTCTCGCTTCAGGCCAAAATAGCAGAGCCGCCACGCATACGCATTCATGTCGTGCTCGAACATCTGTCCGAACGACCTCTGTTCTCGGTGCGGAAAACCGTCGCTCATGTCGCACAGCGCTTGGGTAAGCGATGGCATATCCTCAAGTGGAATTAGCTCCTTGTAGGCGTCCAACCGTTCCAAAACGAGGTTCAGCAGCCCCCGCTTCTTGAACGCCTCGCAAGCAGCCGTGAACTTTTTTACATCAGGGATGCGCGCAAGGAGGCTGTCGAGTTCCGCTTGGGATAAATCATCATCCGCGACGGTCAGGGTGAAATACTTGTCGAACAGATCTGGGTGACACACTCGAAGTCCCCGCAGCCAATCTTGGTGTTGACGAGAGACTTCATTCTTACCGCCGTGAGCGGATGAGACTGGTGGAAACAGAACATTCAAAAGTTTCCTCACCTTTTCGTGGTTGTCAGGAGATGCAGCGGAAATAATTTGTGATAGAGCTTGGTCAACCACCTCCTGGTTGATTTCGCCGAAGTGGCTTGGACCTTCGTATCGGGTGAGAATAGTTTTCGCGCCGGGCAACCGCTCGTAAACCGCAGGTTCAAAAACGCGCAGAGTTTCCAGACCAATTAGGTCCACAGGGTTCACCTCGAAACTCTCTTCATTCCGATGGGCGCGAATGTGAAAGGCGAACGATGCGAGAAAGCGTTTTACATGTCTGAGATTGCGAAAGTAGCCGCCTATCCCCTCTGCGAAGAGGCTGCTTCATCTGTGCTTCTCCCAGCGCTTGGAAATGGCATCGACGCTGATGTGAGAATTAAGACCAGTGAAAAGTGCCTTCTGGACTGCCCTACTCGAAGCATGAGGAATGTGATAGCCCACTTGAACAATCTTCTCCAGAAACTCGCCGCCTTTGTTGCAACGGTGTCCATGACACGCTCTGAAAACAGCGACGAGAACGAGGCGTGCGGCGCGTATGGTGCCCGTCCGCAGGCCGGCTTTGCGCGGGTCGCCGAAGGTCGTTTGCTCGCGAAAAACACT
>JBDKJY010000067.1:0-21878 GCA_039796295.1 Verrucomicrobiota bacterium | reverse complement strand
CCTCGCCCCCTCCCCGCCAACAGCTCCCACGCCACCTGCGACCCGAACGACTCCGCCAGCACCCACCCCTTCACGATCCCGTGCGCCCGCAACCGCGCCTCCACCGCCGCCGCGAACTCCCCCAGCGACCACGTCACCGTATTCGGATACGTGAACTCCACGAAGCGCACGCGCCCCGCCAAGGCCAGCCGGAACCGCGTCACCAGCAGCCAGTTCCCGTGGAGCCCCGGCAGGTAGATCAACGTCGGCAGCCCGGCCTCACCGTGGACCCTTATTTGCAGAACATCACTCATGCGCCCATCACCTGCGGCCCAACCTGCCGGCGAAGCCCCGCGCCGACAAGTCCGTCGCTTGACAAACTTCGGCGGCTTTTGCTATTCCCCACCCCAGATGACTCCCCGCCGATTCCGCATTGCGTTCTCCTTCGCTGGAGAAAAGCGCGATTTCGTCGCCCAGGTTGCAGCCATCCTCGCGAACAAATTCCCCGCGACGGAAATTCTCTTCGCTAAATATCCCGAGGCCCAACTCGCCGGTGACGAACTCGGCATTAATCTCGCCGGGTTGCATGATGAACCAGCGACCATTCGCACGCTTCTACGCACCTTGTTTGCCGGTCGCTGGTGGAGTCCGAAGATAGACAAAGGATCTGCCCCTTATGGCCAGCACGCAGGATGGTTCCCAAGCGTGGATTTTCTATCTTCATGAATCTGATCGGCCAGAGCATGGAAGACCGCGCCTACGATCTCATCGTGGCAAATGGCTACGAGCAACACGACCGCTTCCCTGTCCTTGAAGCCGCGTGGCCCACTGTGGCCTCCGCTCTCCCGCTCTTCGTGGCCGGGCCAAACCAGCGCCTCCAGACCGTCTGCGACGCGCTGAATGTCTTTCTCATCTACACGGGCCGCCAGGATGAATGGCTCTCCCTGACCCTCCAGGCCGAGGCCAAGGCCGAGGCCACCGGGGACCATCATAGAGCCGGCACGCGTGCCATCGAAGCCGCCGTGTTCCACTTCCTCCGAGAACCTGCCGACGCGTTCATCGCCTGTGCCGGACGGGCGGCCGACCATTTTTACACAGCGAAGGCCGGGGTGGAGGAACAGACCTTCGCCCTCGCTTTGAGCGGCCTTGGTCATCGGTCGAAGCAGGATTACCCCGCCGAACTCGCGAATGCGCGCAAGGCGGTCGAGCTGTGGCGTTCCTTGGCGGCGGAGAGCGTGAATGTGGTCCACAGCCTCGGTGAAGTAGCGGAGATTGAGCGTCTCATGCGGGACCTCCCGTCGGCGGAGCGGGATTACCGTGAGGCGCTGCGCATCGCCCGCGCGGTAGGTCATGCCTGGGGTGTGGCATACTGCATCAGCCGACTGGCTGGGTTGGCGCTGGAGCGGAGAGACTGGCCGGAAGCCGAGGCGCTGGCACGGGAGGCCATGCCGCTAGCTGAAAAGGCGGGGCACAACGAACTGACTGGCCCGAACCACCGCCGCCTCGCGGAGGCGCTGGTGCGACAGGGCAAACGGAAAGAGGCATTGTCCCATGCCCAGCAGGCGATGGCGCTCTACACAGAGTTCGCCATGCTCGATCTAGCGGAGGCGCAAGCCACCCTCAAGAAGTGCAAAGCATGAACCCCACCGCAGCCATCGCGAACGGAGCGCGGCCTTCAGACGGTAGGGCCTTGCTATGCAAGGCCTTGATAAATAAGATCTTCCGAGGCCGTGCGCAGCGCGGCCCTACCACCCAAACCTCCCGCCCATCACCAACGCGGCCGGCGTCCTCCCCTCTCCCAGCGGGAGAGGGTAAGGGTGAGGGAGAAAACATCAGAAGTCTCAGCGGCAACGTATCCACTGAACCCTCGCGGCTTTCCTCCCTCACCCCGGCCCTCTCCCGCTGGGAGAGGGAGCCAGCTCGGCCGCTCTCTGGCTTCCCCGGAGCCATCCGGCATGGCCAGCACTCCTCTCGGCGACACGGGCGGTTGCCGCCGGACGTTCCCAGCCGCGTTTCCGCGCGTGGCCTCGCTTCGCCGGATGTCTGGGATGGCACTTCCTTCGGCGGAAGTCCTTTGTCCGATATCCAGCGGCGCTCTGCCGAAGTGGGAATTGGGCTGCCGGACGTTCCGGGATGCTTTGCCGTATCGGGGAATGCGTCGCCGAACGTTCCGCACTACGTTCCCCGATCTGGAAATGGGCTTCCGATGGTTCCGCACTACGTTCCCCGATCGGGGAATGGGCTTCCGAGGGTGCCGGACTGCATTTCCCGCTCGGGGAATGCACTGCGGAGGATTCCGGGAGCCTTTCCCCGATCTCCGACTGGCTTGCCGAGCCTTCGGAACCTCATTCCCCGATCTCCGACTGGCTTGCCGAGCCTTCGGAACCTCATTCCCCGATCGCCGAAAGCTTCCCGGAATGCTCCGGGACGCATTTCCCGATCGGGGAATGGAGTTCTGCGGGTTTTTGACCACCTTCCCCAGTTGTCCAGCAGTGTCGGTTAACCTTAATCCTATAAAAACAGTATGCCACACGAACCCTCCAAATATGCAGAGAACCAGTTCGAGTCCGCCACCCGAGGCACCTACCTCCTGATGAGCGAAATCCTCGCGGACACCCGGCCCCGACTAGCCATCGCGGCCGCCTCCAATGCGGCCTTTAACCCGGCGCTGGCGCTGTTGGACACCGCCAGCTCCGCCTGGGAAGCCGGGGAGACGCGCATTGCCAATACCGAAGCGGCGCAACTGGGCGCGACCCTCGCCTTTCAGGACAAGATGGACAGCCTCGCGCGCAAGCCCGATGCGGATACGAACAGCCCCTTGGAAACATGGGACGTGACCATTCGCGGACAAGTCGCCTTCCAAGGCCCCACCTACCTGCTGCTCCTGCCGCAGGGTCGCGAGACGCTGACCGCCGGGACGATTGACGTGCGCCTCGATGCCGGGCGGGACTTCGGCATCCGCCTGAGTCAGCAGACGGGCAAGCAAGCGCTCATTGACCTCGGCGTGGTGGTGACGGCCTTTTACAACTCCGCCCGCGCCTTGCGCACCGCGCAGAACACCGCCAAGAGCCAACTGGAAGATGCGCGCATGGATCAGGAACCGCTGCGTCTCCAAGCCGCTGCGGCGCTGTATAACATGGTGGGCGTGGGCATGTCGGTCTGGCGGGAAACGCCCTTGCTGGTGGACACGTTGTTTGATGTCAGCCTGTTGCGCGGGCCTACGCAGGAGATTCCCGCCGCGCCCGCGAACACGACGTGGACGCCGGGGACAAAGACGCTCAGCACGACCGCCTTGCCGGATGGTGCAACGCGTCTCGAAGCCTGGCGACAAGCGCCCGGTGGCATGCCGGAGCAGCTCGCCATCGGAGCCGTGGATGCGCTAAGTGTGGCGACCCCCGCCGGCATCACGTTCGAGACAGGCGTGACGTATGAGCTGTGGCTCCAGGGACGTAACAGCCGGGGTTCGAGCAGCCCGGGACCGAAGCAGACGTGGACGGCGACGTGAGGGGAAGCGGGGGGAGGCTTCCGTCTTAATCTTACTCTTACTCCTGCTCTTAATCCCCTGTGGGGTCGGGGGAAGTATTCAGTATTCAGTGTTCAGTATTCAGATGGTGGACGGACGCCACTAGCCTCTGCTTACTGAACACTGAACACTGAATACTGAACACTTTCCGGGGAATACCACGTCACCTCAGCCACCGGCGCTCACTGGAACATCTGCCGTGAGCGAAGGAAGACCTCCCTCGGCACGCCGAGCGCCTGCTTCAGTTCCACGTCCCGGTCCCATGGATTCTCTATCGCGCTGAGGCGGCGGCATTGTTCCGCAGTGAGATTTAGGGGGTAGCAGTAGGGGGAACAGAGGGGCGTGTTGATGAGCGGGTAGTCGGAGCCGAAGAGGAGGCGACCTGACCACTCGGGGCGCGTGAGAGCTTCGCGGAGGTAGCCCAGTTTGTTGACTTGGGTGAGCGAGGAGATTTCGGAGAAGAGGTTTGTGTAGGTCGCCATCATTGGGGCGAGGCGGTCGGTGTCCCGCTGACCGGCGTTCGCTCCAGTGGAGGCGATGTGCGCGACTATCACCGTGACGCCGAGCTTCAGGGGGAGGTGAAGACGTTGCGGGTCGCATAGTTCATCGCGCGCGCTGGTGAAGGAACGCTCCTGCCCCGCGTGCGTGAGGAGCGGGAGCTTGAGTTCCACCAGCTTTCGATAGAAAGGCGTGAGGCGTTCATCGGCGGGGTCGAACTGCATGATGCTGGGAATCCATTTTACCAGTCGGGCACCGTTGGCCTTGGCTTCGCTGAGTTGCGCGAGGGCGTCTTTGCGCAATGGGTTGATGCTCGCGCCAAAGAGGAGGTTGGTGGTCTTCGCCGTCTCCTGGGCGATGAAGGCGTTGGGGACGTAGATTTCCGTCCGTGCCTTGTCGAGTTCGCCATTGGCATCCATGACGCCGTCCATGGCGAGGAGGATGGCTTGGCCGACGTGTTTGCTGGCCGCGAGCTGACGGGAGATGAGCTGCACGACATGGGCGTCGCCCTTGGTCTGAAGCTCCTCGCGGGTGGTGCCGAAGCTCTTGAGGTAGATGCCGAGTTTCCAACTGTTCTCCATGGCCTTGGAGATAAAGCACCCACTATCCCCTGCCCCGATGCCGGCCGTGTGAACGTGAAGGTCGAGGAGCTTGGCCTCGGGCAGAGCCTCCGGTGCGCGATAGGGACCGGAGTGGAAGACCCGACAAGCCACGCAGCCGCCGAGGGAGAGACACAGGAGGGTGATGGCGAGAAGGCGCGGCCAGCGGCGCTTGGGCGGAGGGGTGGCGGGAATGGGAGAGGCGCTCATGTGAGGGAGTGGCAGACGACCAGTGATGACATCCGCCAAACACCAATGCGGGCGGCGTCATCCCCTCTCCCAGCGGGAGAGGGTAAGGGTGAGGGAGAGGAGCAACGAAATCTTGGCGCGCAAGTGTCCACATAAACTTCGCAGCCGTTCTCCCTCTCCCCGGCCCTCTCCCGCTGGGAGAGGGAGAAAGGCAGTCCGCCGTGGGCTATCGCGCTCATGGTTTCATCTGCTGGCGCATCGCCTCGGCGTAAGGCTTGCCGTCGATGAAAACCTGCTTGATGACGGGTTTGCCTTCCGCACCGACCGCCACTTGCACGGTGAGCTTGCCGCGCGGATTCCCCGTGCCCTCCTCCACGTAGTAGCGTTCCAGACCGTATTCCACGCGCACTTGGTTGGTGTTCCAGGACGGTTGGACGTGTCCCTGAATGAGCACCCGGTTGGGCTGCGGTTCAGGGCGCGTCGCCGACAGCAGCACGGCTTCATGGAACTGGCCGCGCTGTTCTAGCGAGACGAACACCGGCAGCCCCGGGCTCCACTTGCCTGCCGGAGCGGCGTCCCAAAGGCCGTTGGTAAGCGTGCTGACCTTGTAGTTCAGGATGACATAGTCGCCGCGCAGTAGGTCGCGCGGATCCACCGGGGCGGTTTCGAGCAGGACGGTGGTGGGAGCGGCCAGCCGGTATTCCTGCTGGGCGATGAGGGCGAGCAGGAGCGCCGTCTGAGCGGCGAGAACGAGGAGGAAGTGTTTTAGGTTCATGGCTGAGGAGGGTTGGAGCGTGCGGCGAGGTCGCGCAGTAAGGTGCGACGGCGCTTCTCGATGAAGATGCCCAGGACAATCAATCCGACCCCGGACACGATGAACATCGCGCCCGTGACGGCCATGCTGCCAAAGAGCCGGGCGTAGGCGATGATGACGTCGAAGGTCAGGAGAGCGAGGCCGAGGTTGATGAGATACCGGGAGCCGAGCAGGAGACCGAGGTTCACCATCACCAAGCAGTGGCCGAAGAGTGCCAGCGAGGCCAGCCATGCCACCCAATCCTCGCGATGCCAATACCACGATCCCGAATTGCTCCTAGTGGCATAGACAACGCCCACGAGCACCAGCCAGAAGGTCAGCGTGCCAAACCAGATGCCCCGCCAGACCAGCGGGAGCTTGGCCTCGCCTCGCAGGGCGAAGCCGAGACCGGCCACGACCAGCACGGCGAAGGGCAGATAGGCGCTCCAAACTACCGCGGCCAGTTGCTCACCTCCGTGCCAGCCAAACAACAGGGGCATCAGGCTCGCGCTGAGTCCGAGAAGCCCGAACCTCCGGGTAACACTGCTGAAGTCCATTGCGGGGCTGCGTTCCATCCTCACGCCCGCAGCGTAGAGGGCGGTGAAGATCGCCGGGTAGAAGAGCAGCGTGAGTTCGCTGCCGTGCCAATGGAACCATCCCGTGTCATGCACGAACTCCATGAGCAGCCAGAGCATCGCCGCACTCAGCGTGAGGACGTATTGCAGCTTGGAGCGCAGCAGCCACGCGAGTGGCGCGATGCCGACCCACCAGACAAGGATGGCGTTCGGTGGACGGGAGCTGAGGTGATAGACCTGCCCAATCAGTGCGATGTTGGCAAGGAAGAGGACGGAGCCGACGAGGTGCAGCGCCTCGGCGGTCTTGTGAAAGTCAGCGTGGCGACTGCGCGTCCACGCCCCCGCCGCGTGCGCGCCCAGCATCAAGGCCAGTCCTGAGAGCAGTTTCACGCCGCGCGGGATGGCGTTCCAGTTCGCCGAGATGAGCAGGATGATGCCGCTGGCGACCAGCAGCGCCCCGATGATGGACAGGATGACGACGAACTTGCTCTGGCCGTCCTGCAACTTGTAATGCGCGATGATGCGGTCGCGCTGATCGGCAGCGAGGAAGCCATCGGCGTGGAGGCGTTGGATGTCGTGGAGGTTCATGGGTTCCTTCTACTTTGCGGAGGCGACCAATGCCTGTAGCTCCCGGTGGTTCGTCTTGCCGGTGCCGAGCTTGGGGATTTCCTTCACGACCATAATCTCGCGGGGCACGCAGAGGTTGCTCAGGCCCTTGGCCTTGATGGCTTCGCGTATCTCGGCCGGGGTCAGGCGCGGCTCGTTCGTGCAGCAGATAAGGGCTTCGCCTTTGTCCGCATCGGGTCGCGTGACGACGGCGGTGGCGCAACGCAGTCCGTAGTGCGGGAAGGCTCCGGCGAGGGCGTCCTCGACGGCGCTAAGGCTCACCATCTCGCCGCTGATCTTGGCGAAGCGCTTCAGCCGACCCCGGATGCTCACGAAACCCTCGGCGTCCACGCTCACGATGTCGCCGGTGTCATACCAGCCATCGAGGGCTTGGAACTTCGCATTGGCATCGGCGTTGAGGTAGCCCTTCATGATGTTCGGCCCCCGGACGAAGAGGCGGCCGCAGGTGGGCGGGTGGACGGGTGTGGGAGCGGGCGGGTGCGCGGGCTCACCCGCTTGCTGTCCCGCCTGTTCACCTGCTTGTTTCTCCGTCTGCTCACCTGCTTGCCCACCAATCCCCTCGACCGGCTCCACGCGCCACTCCACTCCCGGCATGAAACGACCGACGGTGCCGTGGTTGGGCTCCAAGGGCGTGTTCACGCTGAGGCACGGGGCACATTCGGTGGCGCCATACCCCTCGAGCACGCGCACGCCGAAGTGGTTGGACCACGTCTGGGCTGTGGTTTCTTGCAACTTCTCTGCGGCGGCAAAGAGATACCGCATGGACCGAAAGTCGTAGGAATGAGCTTTGCGTCCATAGCCATTGAGGAACGTGTTCGTGCTCAGGAGGACGGTGCAATCCCGATCGTAAAGCACGCTCGGGATGACGCGGTAGTGCAGCGGCGAAGGGTAGATGAAGCAAAACATCCCGCGCACGAGCGGCACCAACAGGCCGACCGTGAGGCCGAAGCTGTGGAAGAGCGGGAGGCAGTTGAAGAGTCGGTCTTGGTCGGTCAGGTCGGTGACGGCCATCATCTGGCGGATGTTGGCGAGGATGTTGCGGTGCGTGAGTTCGACGCCTTTCGGCACGCCCTCGGAGCCGCTGGTGAAGAGGATGACGGCGGTGTCGGAGGGTTGAGAGTTGAGAGTTGAGAGTTGAGAGGGGAAGAGGGTGCTGAGGGTCGCGGTGAGCTTCGCCCACGGGGTGATGCGTTTGCGGAGGTCTTCGAGGTAGAGGAGTTGCACGCCGGCTTTCTCGAACGGCTCGGGGTCGAGCTTCGCCCGCTTCAGAAAGGTGCGGGAGGTGATGATGTGCTTGAGTCCCGCCAGCTCGACGCAGGCCAGCATGGTGGCGGTGCCCGTGGAGTAGTTCAGCACGGCAGGGATGCGGCCTTGCTGCCACAAGGCCAAGAGCACGACGGGGGTGGCGTTGACGTTGGGGAGGAGGACCCCGATGGGGGCCGGGGCCGCGTTCGCGCGAACGTGGGACGGGGCGGTGGAGGTTGCGTTGCTGCTGGTTGAAGCTGCGTTACCCGCGTGCTCACCAACGCAGCCGCGGATGCGGTCGCCCATCAGCCGAGCGCCGATGAGGAGCTTGCGATAGGTGAGGGCGGAGAGCGTGGCGTCTTCGAGGACGACCTTGCCCGGGACCTCCGCCGCCGTCTCGGCGATGGCAGCCGGGAGTGTGGCGGGGCCGAACTCCATCTCGGTGCGGAATTGCTGGCCGACCATTTGGTCGCGCAGCCAACGCGTGTAGAGGGCGCGGCTCTGGGCGGTGCTCAGGTGCTCTTCCCGCGGCGGAGTGAGGACCTCGCTGAAGTGCGTGGTCACGGTGGGGAACCAACGCTTCCACCCGGGTTGCGGCGAGAACGGGAGCCGGCTCGCGCCGCGCAGGTAGGCGGTGATGACCTTCGCATGGGTCTTGTGGATGAGGAAGCCGGTGCCATCGAAGAGCTTCATGAGAGTGCCGGTGCGGGAGATGCGGCCCTCGGCGAACAGCACGAGCTTGCCGCCCTGGGAGAGGAATTCAGCCATGTGTTTCACGGCGTAAGGGGAGGCGTTGTCGATGGGGAACGTCCGTGAGTTGAGCATGACGAATTTGTGGAACCAGGACTTCTGCGCCGTAGTGGAAGACGTGACGAACTTCCAGTCCGGGCCGAGACACACGCCGACGAAGAGCCAGTCGAACCAAGAGGTGTGGTTGGGGATGAGGAGCACGGGGCCGGGCGTGCGCAGGACGTCTTCGTTGAAGGCGCGGAAGCTGAAGAGGAGCCGGAGCAGGAGGCGGAGGAGGGAGGTCATGGGTGTGGGAGGATTAAGATTAGGAACAGGATTACGATTAAGAGGCGGCGGGGGAAGGTTGTTTGCGCTGGTGCCGATGTTTCAGAGCGACGCCGAGCGTGAAGGCCACCGAAGCGAGTCCAAGCCAGGCCAGCCAGCGGTCGAAGGGCAGTCGCGCCCAGCCCTCGCCGGGGGAACTGAGTCCGATGGCACCGCCGATGATTTCGCCTTGGCCCGGAAAGGGTGCGCTGGCTCGCACGCTTCCATCCCTTGCCACCAACTGTGAAATGCCGGACGAGCAAACGCGGAAGACGGGCACGCCATACTCCGCCGCCCGCACCGGGGCGATACGGCTGTGCAGCGCGTGCTGGTGCGCGCCCCAGTCCTCCATGTCCATCACGGGGACGATGAGCACCTGCGCGCCCTGCCGCACCAGCTCGTCCGTCACGCGCGTGAAGCTGGAGTCGTAGCAGATGCAGATGCCGAGCTTGCCCCACGGCGAGTTCCAGACCTTCTGCTCGGGCGCGGGCAAACCGTCCTTGAAGAACTGGATGGGCACGGCCTTGGCCTGCTGGAACACCACTTCACCATCCGGGCCGACGACGAACGCGGTGTTGTAGTAGCGGCCATCGCCCAAGTCCTCTTTGCCACCGACGAGCAGGTGCTTGCCGTTCTTCCGGCACCAATCGCGCACCCGCTTCGGCACCGCGCCATCGAAGGTGTATTCGCTGAGGACGAAGAGGTCGGTTTGCGGATGGGCGAGGAGGACGCGGTTCAGCGCTGGAGGGACATCGAGCATGGCGGGGAACTCCATTTGTATGCCAGCGAGGCTCAATGGGTCCCCAAACCGGCGCTTGACGTTGGAGATGGCTGGCATGATGGAGGTCCAAGCCAACAACACCATTGGCCAGACAAAGCCGTAGAGCCACAAGCGCTGGTGCTTGCCGTGCCAACAAAACGAGTGGAAACAGGCGAGCAGCATGAAGGCAGCCCCTACGCCATAGACGCCACCGCAGTTACTCACGAGCGACGGCCACTCCGCAAACGCATAGCCCATGTTCAGCCAAGTGAAGCGGAGGAAGTAGAGTTCACTTCGGAAGTATTCGAGGCCAATCCAGAGCAGCGGGAGGAGCAGCAACGCCGCCCCGCCAAACTGCTGTCGCGCTAGCCGGCCGAGCAGCACGAATAGCCCAATCCAAAACGCCAGCACGCACCAGAGCGGGACCGCCGAGACACCGAAGATGGTCCACAGAAAGCCCATCTGTGGGACGAACACGCCCAAGCCTACCAACGCACCACCAAGGAACGCCTGTCGCTTGCTCGCGGCGCGGGTGATCTCCACGAGTGCCCACGCGCAGCCCAGCATCAGCGGCGCGAAGGGGCTGGCGTAGTAAGCGAGGTGAAAGCACGCCACGGCCACGGCGGCGCACCCGATGACTCCGCTCCAGCCGAGCGCCGCTGCCACTGGAGCGCGGACGCCTCCGTCCGCAGCAGGTTCGGCTTCGGCAGCAGCGGCTGCGGAGGTGGGCGTCCTCGCTTCAGTGGGTTGGGCAGCGTTCGGGTTCATTCGCGTCCTTTCGTGAGATTCGCGGGTAGTAAATCAGTTCACCGACTTCGCCTCCCCCTTCACCAGCGCCGGGATTTTCAGCCAGCCGATGACCACCGTGACCAGCACGGCGAGGGCGATGAAGACTTGCGAGGCGGACAGATGGGTCTTCACGCAGACGAAGACCAGCAGGCCCGCGAGCACCATGCCCAGGTTGTCGAAGAGGTTTTGCACGGCGATGGTTTTGCCGAGCTTGGTGGGATCGGACTCGGCTTGGAGCGAGGCGTTGAGCGGAATGAGGAAGAGGCCGGCGGCGAGGCCGGTGCCGACGAGCAACGCCATGACCATCGGCAACACGGCGAGCACGGTGACGGTCGAGCCGTCGGGCTTGAGCTTGGTGATGAGGTGCTGGCCGAGGTGCTGAAGGCCGAGCGGCTCAATCGCGAACACGGCGAGCAACATCCCCGCGAGCAGCAGCCCGAAGCGCCGCGTGTGCTGCAGGTCGCTGACGGGATAGAACTTGCCCGCCGCAATGCTGCCAATCATCACGCCGACGCTTAACCACAGGCCCAGCAGCGCAATTTGCGTGTTGTCGGGGAGCTTGAGCGCTTCGAGGCCCCAGGCTTGGAAGTTGATTTTCATGGTCGCGCCGCAGACCCAGAAGAGCGCGGTGCCGATGAGCACTTTCCCCAAGCGCGGGCCGCTGAAGAGGCTGCGGAGGTGGCCGAAGAATTCGCCGACGCTGGCCGAGAGCTGCACGGTCGCGTCGGCAGGCGTCTTCTCCATGAAGAAGTTCAGCCCGAGCGATGCGATGAAGATGCCGCCGACCAGCACGTAGCACACGCCGACGGGGAGTTGGTCCACCATCACGGAGCCGCCGATGGCCCCGGTGAGAATCGCGAGCAGGGTGAGCAGCTCGACCATGCCGTTGGCTTTCACGAGGCGGTCGCTCGGGAGGATTTCCGGGAGGATGCCATACTTCGCCGGGCCATAAACCGCCGACCCAATGCCGACGATGAAGTAACCGAGCGCCTGCCAGACGTAGCCGAACCAGATGCTCAGGGCGCAGACGATGGTGCCGAGGAGTTTGAGCAGGTTGCCACCGGCGAGCCAACTGGTCTTGGCGTAGCGGTCGTTGAGGAAGCCGGCCAGCGGCGCGAGCAGGATGTAGGGGATGAAGAGGATGCTCGTGTAGAGGGTGCCGCGCGTGCGGAGTTCGTCGGAGGAAATCTCGCCGGCCTTCTGGAGCAGCGTGAGTTGGCCGACGATGACGGCAAGGATGGCGTTGTCGCCAAACGCGCCGAGGAATTGGCTGGCGAGGAGCAGCGGGTAGTTGCGGGGGGATTTCATGGCGGCGGGCTTAGGATTTGGCGTTGGCGATGCGGGTGGCGTTCTCGCTGATGGTGGCGAGTTCAGAGACGAGTTTCTCAGCACGGGCAGCGGGGATTTTGCCCCAGACCTGCTCGGCGGCGGCGTGGTAGTGCGGGAGCAGCTCGGCGAGCAGCTTGCGCGCGGCGGGGGTGAGGACCACGAGCCAGGCGCGGCGGTCGGTGGCGTTTTCCTTGCGCGTGACCAAGCCGCGCTCTTCGAGGCGGTCCACGAGGCCGGTGACGTTCGAGCGGTGCATGATGAGCTGGCGGCTGAGGTCGGACTGGGTGCAGCCGTCGGGGAAGTCGGTAAGGACGTTGAGGAGGTTAAACTGGCTGGGGCTGAGGTCCCAGCGGGCGAAGAAGACGCGGCTGGAGTTCCACAGCTCCTCGGCGGTGCGAAGGAGTTGGATGAGCGCCGCGTAGCGCGGGCCGGGGGCGGATGGCTTTCGTTTCATTGGCGGATGGTTTAGCAGGCGATTGTTGAGATGTCATCATTGAGAAATCTGGAACCACCATCGGCGAAAGCGGCGGGGAGGAACCACTGACCGGCACTGACTGGCACTCATGGGAGAGAACGAACGGCCGCGATGGTCATCCTTGAGGCTGCCCATCGGATGGAGCGCGGGTGCCCACGTCCGCAGTCGGCCGCTTGCCCTCCGCTGCGGCTGCGGACGTGGGCGTCCGCGCTCCATGGGCGTCAGGTTTCTGTAGTGTCCCTCCCCTGCCCTGCTTTGCTATAGCCAACGCCATGAACAACTTCGCCCCCTGGCTGCCGCTGCTCGGCGGCGTGCTGGGCTTCCTGTGCCTGCTGGGTGCGCTGCGCGCCGGGCGGCGGCGGCGGCTGGTGGACAACCTGCCCACGTCGAAGTCCACGGGCGTGTTCATTGGGCTGGTCGAGCTGAAAGGCACGGCGGAGATTGATGCGCCGCTCACCAGTTTCCTCGCGGTGTGCCGGTGTGTTCACTACGCGTGGACCGTGGCCGAGCAGTGGGAGCGCACTGTCACCGAGACTTACACGGACAGCGAGGGCAAGACGCGGACGCGCACGCGGACGGAGAGCGGCTGGACGACCGTGGACAGCGGCGGAGAGATGATTCCGTTCTACTTGAGCGACGACTGCGGCGCGGTGCTGGTGCAGCCCGAGGGTGCGGACCTCGAGGCGCTGGAAGTGTTCGACCAGACTTGCACGCGGTGGGACGCGCTCTACTACGGCAAAGGCCCAACCGGAGGCATCATGGACTCGACCGGGCGGCGGCGCTTCCACGAGCGGGCCATTCCGCTGCACACGCCCATCTATGTCATGGGCCAGTCGCGCGAGCGGGCAGACGTGGTCGCGCCGGAAATCGCGGCGGACAAGAGCGCGCCGATGTTCCTCATCTCGACGCGGAGCGAGCAGCAAATCAGCTCAGGTTTCGCGTGGGCGTTCTGGGGTTGGCTCATCTTCGGACTGCTGCTCGCGGTCGGCGGGTTCGTGTGGCGCGACGGCGTGCAAGGGCGCGACTTGCAGCGCGAGTGGCCGATGTATCTGCTGCCGGCGAGTAGCTTCGGCTTCACGGTGGTGCTGGGCTGGGTGTGGATGGTGTTCAACAGTCTCATTGACCTCCGCCAGCGCGTGCGACAGGGCTGGGCACAAGTGGATGTGCAACTCAAACGCCGCTTCGACCTAATCCCGAACTTGGTCGCGACAGTCACGGGCTTGCGCGACCACGAGGCGAAGTTGCAAGAACACATCGCCCTGCTCCGCGCGCAGCAGACCGCCACGCCACCGGGTGTCGCCGGGCCGGACTACGCGGCTTGCACAAAGATCCTCGTCGCGGTGCGCGAGGCTTACCCGCAGCTCACGGCGCAGCCGGCCTTCCTCGATCTGCAAAAATCCCTCGTGGACACCGAGCACCGCATCGCGCTGGCGCGGGGTTACTTCAACGAGATTGCCACCTACTACAACACGCGGCTGGAGCAAATCCCTGACCGCTTCGTCGCCGCGCTGGGTGGGCTGAAGGCGCAGCCGCTCATGTCGGCGAACGACTTCGAGCGCGAGCCGGTGGCGGTGAACTTCGCGCCCTGAGCCGGAGCCATTCCATTGAAACCACCAAGGCACAAAGAACCCGAAGGCCAGACAAGGGAAGCTAGGGGTTGGCGAAGGCGGGGCAGTCGCCCCCAACGGTTCGGCTGGCTTGGTTGAGCAAGGTCGCTTCTGTGCCTGTGCTTGGTGTCCTGCGTGGCTTTGTGGTTCAAACCGACTGCCTGGATCCGGCTGAGATCGTTCAAGTCTTCGTCTCCGGCGCCGCCCCGGAGACGGTGATGCGGTTGATGAGGTCGAGCAGTTCGCGCATGCCAAAGGGCTTGGCGCGGTAATAGAGGTTGTTCTGTGGTTCGTCGCGCGGGGTTTTCTCCGGCGTCCACGTCCCGCTCATGACGACGCAGGGAAAACCGCGCCGTCGGCCTTGCACGAACATCACCAGGTCCAGCCCGGTCCGCGCTTCCTCGAACTGGTAGTCCGTCACCAGGGCGTCGATGTATTGGTGGTTCGCGTCCCAGAGCTTCATGGCTTTCGAGATGCTGCTGGCCTCGAGCAGATGCCAGCCCTGGCGCTGGAACAGGCTACGCAGGGTGAAGAGCATGGCTTGGTCGTCATCGACCAGGAGCAGGGTCCGGGTGGACTTGGCGTCGTGACCAGCACGGGTGGTGGACGGGGCGGCGAGTTTGAAGTTGAGGGGCATGGGGCGGCGGTGCTGGATGTTTACTTGTCCAGCGCCGCACCCTGTCTGATTCTGCCGGCTAGGTGAAGCACTTGTTGCAACGACTCCGCCAGCGCTGGCGGGTGGCGGTGGGTGGCCTGCTCCTGGCGGGGTTCCTGGCGGTCAACGGCGCGGCCTGGGCACACGCGCGGGCGATGTCGCGGTTCGCGCGGAGCGGGGAACGCACGGCATCGCCGGAGAAACTCGGCGTGCTCGCGAAGGCCCGCGTGGTGCTGCTGGGTGTGACGCTGCTGCGACCGGAGAACCGGCGGACGCCGAAGGACATTGGGCTGGGGTTTCAAACGATGCACTGCGTTGGAGCAAAGGGGATTTCGCTGGAGGCGTGGTTCGTCCCAGCCAACGTTCCGACCACGAATGGCATCGTGCTGCTCTTCCACGGCTACGGCGCGAGCAAGGAGTCGTTGCTCCCGATCGCCGCTGAGTTTCACACAATGGGTTGGGACGCGTTGCTGGTGGACTTCCACGGCAGTGGCGGCTCGGCGGGGGACACGACGAGCGTGGGCTGGCACGAGGCGGAGGATGTGGCAGCGGCGTTCGCAGCGGCGGCGACTCTCGCGCCGGACAAGCCGCGGGTGCTCTACGGGGTTTCGATGGGTGCGGCGGCGTGCTTGCGCGCCATCCACACGCTCGGCGTGCAGCCCGACGCGCTCATCCTCGAGTGTCCGTTTGACCGGATGCTGACGACGGTGCAACACCGCTTTCACGCAATGCGGTTGCCAGCCTGGCCGCTGGCGGAGCTGCTGGTGTTCTGGGGCGGCAGAGCGGGCGGCTTCGATGCCTTCGCGCACAACCCGGTGAACTACGCGGCGGCGGCGCGTTGCCCGACGCTACTGTTGCACGGTGGTCGCGACCCGCGTGTGACGGTCGCGGAGGTGGAGCGCATCCAAGGCGCGCTGGGCGGGCCGAAGCGGTTGCGGGTGTTTCCTGAGTTGGGGCACCAGTCCTACGTCGAGGCGCAGCGGGAGGCGTGGCGAGCGGAGGTGACGGGCCTGCTGCGCCCCGCCGCACCTGAGGCTGGCACACGTTGAAACGCTCAAGCCACGGCGACGGGGGCGTCGCTGCTACCGGCGCTGGGCCTACGCCCCGACTTCCGCGCAGGCGTCCGCCGCGAGCGCAGTGCTGAGATAACGCTCGCCCGTCGAGCAGGCGATGGTCACGAGGGTCTTGCCCTTGTTCTCCGGGCGCTTGGCGACTTCGATGGCGGCCCAGACGTTCGCGCCGGTCGAGATGCCCACGAGCAGGCCTTCTTCCTTCGCCAGCCGCCGGGCCATCGCAAAGGCGTCGTCGTTGGAGACTTGCACGCACTCGGTGATTTGCGCGCCGCCCTGAGCGTTCTTGAGGTGGAGGTTGGCCGGGACGAAGCCCGCGCCGGTGCCTTGAATCTTGTGCGGACCGGGCTTCAGCGGCTCGCCCGCGAGAGTCTGCGAGATGACGGGGGAATCCTTCGGCTCGACGGCGATGGCGCGGAAGCTGGGCCGGCGCGGGAGAATCACCTCGGTGCAGCCAGTGATCGTGCCGCCGGTGCCGACGGCGGCGACGAGGAAGTCCACTTGGCCGTCGGTGTCGGCCCAGATTTCCTCGGCGGTGGTCTGGCGATGGATTTCAGGATTCGCGGGATTCTCGAACTGCTGGGGAATCCAAGAGTTCGGCGTGGTGGCGGCGAGTTCCTCGGCCTTGGCAATCGCGCCTTTCATGCCCTTTGCGCCCTCGGTGAGGACGAGTTTCGCCCCGAGCATCGCCAGCAAGATGCGCCGCTCCCGCGACATCGTCTCGGGCATGGTGAGGATGATTTTGTAGCCCTTGGCGGCGGCGACGAAGGCGAGGGCGATGCCGGTGTTGCCGCTGGTCGGCTCGATGATGACGGTGTCCTTGTTCAGCGTGCCGTTGCGCTCGGCGGCCTCGATCATGGCCATGCCGATGCGGTCCTTGACGCTGCCGAGCGGGTTGAAGAACTCGCACTTGAGGAGAATCTGGGTGGTCGGGTCCACGCCGAGGCTGGCGGGGATGCGGTTGAGGCGGACGAGCGGCGTGTGACCGACGGTCTCGACGATGTTGTTGTAGATGCGGCCCATGTGAGGAGTGGTTGAGTGGACTGACGCTGAATTGTGCGCGCGATTGTGGGGAGCGGCAGGGAGGCGGCAAGAATATTTTCTGCTCTCACATGAAACTCCAGGGCGTTCTCACCAAACGGCGGCAAGGGAATGGCGAGCAGAGGAATTGAGGCGGCGGAAGGCGTTTCCGTGGGAGTCCGGGGCGATTGGTTTGACGCTCCCCTAAATTTCAAATTGTCCAACTGGGGAGACTGGGTAGGCTCACGCCGTATCCGAAGCCCGGCTGGCAGCAGCCGAACCATGAAATTCCTAGGCCTCCATGCCGACCAAATCCTCGCCCGCGTGGCGGAGGCCGCCGCGTCGCCGCGGGTGCCTGGGGCGCGCCAATCGCTGTTCATCGGCGGTGTGGGCTTTGGGCTGGTGGGGCTGGCGGCGTTTGCGGTGTGGGCGGTCGGGGGCAAAGTGCTCTCCGAAGCCGTGGGGGAACTGGGACTCTACGCGGCGTGCGCGCTGGTGTTCATCGGGCTGGCTGGAGTGGTCTTCGGCCAACTCGTCATCGGGCCGGGCGGCACGCGGCGGATTTATGGGCTATTCACGGTGGCGTTCGCCGCTTACTCGGTGGTGTGGAGCGCGGCGTGGTTCGGCCTGCGCGGGACACTGGCGGCGGAGGTGGCGGGCGCGGTGCTGGGCGCGGCGGCGATGGCGGGGGTGCTGGCGTGGGGGTTCGGCGCGAGCCGGGAATTCCTCCGCGTGGCGGCGACGCTGATCCTCCTGAACACCCTCGGCTACTTTCTCGGCGAAGTCTGGTGGCGCTGGCTGCCCGGCGAAGGCGGCGCGCAGCTGCTCGGGAGCCTGTTCAATCGCCCGCAGCGCAAGTTGCTCGCGATGTTGGGCTGGGGCGTGGTGTTCGGCGCGTTCTTCGGCGCGGGCGTAGGATATGCGATTCACCGCTGCCAAACGGAAGTCCGCGAGCGGCTGCGGACCGGGATTCCGCTACTGAGCGGTGGGTGAGCAAGTCCGCCCGCTCGTAATCCTGATCTTAATCCTGCTCTGGCCTGGTGCCAGGCTGGCGGCTGGAGGTTGGCGGAACCGGATAAAGCTCACGGTTAAGAGCAGGAAAAGCTGGAATCACCGTTTGACACTCCCCACCACCGGGCCGTATATGTCCGCCCGCAGTTTACCAAACCCAGAACTACAAAAAACTATGCCCATCGCAGTCGGAACCAAAGCCCCGGATTTCTCCCTCAAGTCCAAGACCGCCGCTGGCGTGAGCGACGTCAAGCTCGCCGCCAACCTCGGCCAGAAGAACACCGTCATCCTCTTCTTCCCGCTCGCCTTCACCGGCGTCTGCACCACCGAGATGTGCGACATCACCGCCGGCCTCTCGGCTTACTCCGGCCTCAACGCCGACGTGATCGCCATCAGCGTGGACAGCCCCTTCGCGCAGGAAGCTTGGGCAAACCAGCACAAGATCGGCATCACCCTCGCCAGCGACTTGAACAAGCAGACCGCCACTGCCTACGGCGTGCTCCTGCCCGACCTCGGCGGCTTCGGAGCCGTCAGCGCCCGCGCTGCCTTCGTCGTGGATAAGGCTGGTGTCGTTCAATACAGCGAGCAGACCGCGACCGTGAAGGACCTGCCCAACTTCGCCGCCGTGAAGGAAGTCCTGGCCAAGCTCCAATAACCAACTGCACCATGAAATTTAGCCCCCTCCTCAGTTCGCTCGGCGCGCTTGTGCTCGCCGCCAGCACCGCCGCCGCCGAACTCAAGGCCGGCGACCCCGCCCCGGACTTCAAGCTCCAAGGCAGCGACGGCAAGACCTACAGCCTCGCCGACTTCAAGGGCAAGCAAGCCGTCGTCATCGCGTGGTTCCCGAAGGCCTTCACCGGCGGTTGCACGGCGGAGTGCAAGGCTCTTAAGGCGGACGGCGCGGTCCTCCGCAAGTTCGACGTGGCCTACTTCACCGCCAGCGTGGACGCGGCGGACGGCGAGAAGGGCAACACCGCCTTCGCGAAGTCCCTCGACCTCGACTACCCCATCCTGAGCGATCCGAAGAAGGACACCGCCAAGGCGCTGGGCGTGCTGAACGAAAAAGGCATGGCCTCCCGCTGGACCTACTACATCGGCAAGGACGGCAAAATCCTGTTCGTGGACAAAGCGGTGAAGCCCGCCACCCACGCCACGGACATCGCCGCCAAGCTCAAGGAACTCGGCGTGACCGCGAAAAAGTAAACTTGCTTACAACGCTCTCGAAATCCCCGTCCGCGTGAGCGGGCGGGGATTTTTCGTTGAGCGGAACCGCCGCCCCATTCCACACCAGAGCGCTGCCCGCGCCCGTGCTCCTTTTGCCTTTTGTCTTTTTCCTTTTGCCTTCCATCATGCGGTCTCGATGAAACACCGCTTCTCGCTCCTCCTCGCCACCGTGCTCGCCGCCACTTCCGCGCTCGCAGCGGATGGCTTCACCTTTCAGGACACCACCGGCAAACATCTGGACGTGCTCCACGGCGGCAAGCCGGTCGTGCGCTTCATGTATGCCTACGACCCGGCCACCAAGGAATCGCTCCACGACACCTACAAGCCTTACCTCCACGTCTTCGACACCACGGGTGCGAAGCTCATCACCAAAGGCCCGGGCGGGCAGTTCACGCACCATCGCGGCATCTTCATCGGCTGGAACAAAATCACCTTCGGCGGCAAGAGCTACGACCGCTGGCACATGACCGGCGGCGAGCAGGTGGTGCAGAAGCTTCTCCAGCAAAACGCCACCACCGACCAAGCCACGTTCACCGCCCTCGTGCACTGGAACGACACGGCGAAGGAAGCCTTCATCGTCGAGGAACGCACCTTCACCGTGCGCCGGACGGCGGCGGGGAACGTGATTGATTTCCGCGCCAAGCTCACCGCCCCGCGCGGCGACGTGCAGCTCAACGGCGACCCGGAGCACGCCGGGATTCACTTCCGCCCGGCCGGTGAGCTGGACACGAAGCAGACGCTCTATCACTTCCCGGCGGAGAAGCCCAACGCGCACAAGGACACGGACTATCCGTGGGTGGGCGAGACCTTCACACTCGGTGGCGCGACTTACAGCGTGGTTGAGATGAGCCATCCGAAGAACCCGTCCGGCACCCGCTGGTCCGCCTATCGCAACTACGGCCGCTTCGGCGCATTCCCGGTGGCGGAGGTTAAGGAAGGCGCGTCGGCCTCCTTCAACTACCGCTTCCTCATCGCCAACGGCGAACTACCCGCCGCTGCGGCCATCAACCAGCTCTACACCGAGTTCGCCGACACCAGCGCCCCCACCGCGAAGGTGACCACCCTCCCCGCTGAAGGCGGCAAAGGCCCCGCGCCGAAGAAGTCAGACGCGAAGCAGAAGGACGTGGCCAAGTGAGCGCTAGGAGCGCGGGGTTGTAACCCGCAGCAGCTCGCGCCCGCCGAGGACACTCGGCCTGCCCAGCGTAATCGTAGTCGGGCATCGCTGCGGGTCACAGACCCGGGCTCCGGGGTCATTCGGGGCAGCAAGATGCGCCCCCGCGCTAAGTGAGTTCAACTCCCCGCTCGCCATCCCGCGCGACGGCACGTAAATTTCCAAGACATGGCTGCCCTACCCCGCCCTGAAGTCATCCTCACCCACGAGAGCGACCTAGATGGTCTGCTCTCCGGCCTCTTGCTGCGGCGCCTCGCGCGCCAGCTCTTCGACGCCGACATCCGGTTGGAGGCGCACCACTACAACACCTGGAAACAGCGCCAGCTCCGCGAGCGTTCCGCTTGGGTGTGCGACTTCAGCTTCGAGCCGCGCATGGACCGGCCCGACTGGCTGGTGCTGGACCATCACGCGACCGAAACACCCGCGAAACAGGCGCACTTCATCCATGACCTCGGCAAGTCCGCGAGCCTCCTCTGCTACGAGCTGTGCTGCGCCCACGGGCTCGCCAAGCCCGAGCTGGACCGCCTCGTGCGCCTGAGCAACATCGCCGACCTCTACCTCGCAGCCGAGCCGGACTTCGACGTGGCCAACGACTACGCGAACCTGGTGAAGGTCTATGGCTTCTGGCCGCTCCACACGCTCATCGAGGGCAACCCGGAGCACCTGCTCGACCATCCCTTGCTTGACGTGATGTCGGTGAAGCGCCGCGTGGAAGACCCACTAGGCTTCGCGTGGAGCCGGCAGCACATCGTGGAAATCAGCCCCACCGTCGGCTTCGTGGACACCGTGGTGGGCAACTCCAACAGCATCGTCCACCGCTTGCTGAAAGAGAACGCCACCCCCTACCCCGTCCTCGCCACGGTCTTCGTGAAATCCAACCGCACGGTGATCGCCAGCTTCCGCAGCGAGCACGGCGAGGCGCTCAAGACCGCCCAACTACTCCAAGGCGGCGGCCATGCAAACGCCTCTGGAGCCACACTCCCGCGCTCTGTCTGCGGCTTGGAAGATGCCGTCCTCTACCTGCGCCAGGCGCTGAACCCCAAGCCCAAACCCGGCGGCGCGCTGACCAGCTTGGAACAGGCTTTCGCGTCGATGACCGTGAAGGCCTAGTGCCGTGCGCGGCTCATGGTGTAACGAGTAGAGGGCGGCGCGGGCCTTGGCGGGCCAGACGAGGGGCGGGCCGTTGGTTGGAGTGTGGTGACGTAGTCTTGGATGGCTGCAAGCAGCTCCTCCAGACTACGAAAGACGCCCCAGTGCAGTCGCTGGGGGGGGATCTCGCGAGAGCAGCGCTCCACCCTGTTCAGCCACGAAGCACTGGTCAGGGGGTAGAGTGCGGCTCAAACCGTGGTTGCTTCTCCAGCCAGCCGCGAACCGTGGGATTGTTTTGGTGGGTAGCATAGTGGTCGAGCGCGAGGAGCAGAGTGCGTTGTGGCGGCCGGGCGTCCATCCCGCATGACGCAGTCGGGAGCGTCAACCGCATCGCCACCTAATTGGGCTGCACGGTGGAGGTTCTGCCCGTCGAGTCGGAGGATTTGAACTGCCGAGATAGCTGGCTTCACCTGATGAATCTCAACCCCGAACTCGGCCGCGCAATTTCTTTTCTGTAAATTGATTGAGCATCAAACTGAGGGTGGGGTTTGGTTTGCCATGTTGAGGTAGATTTTTCCGGTTTCCCAGTCGTCGCTG
>JBDKJY010000066.1:0-21909 GCA_039796295.1 Verrucomicrobiota bacterium | reverse complement strand
ACGCGCAGCGCTGGGATCACCAACCCGCAGAGCGCTCAGGCATGAAAGCCAGGCGCTCGCACGCGCTTTTCCTCATAGCTCATTCCCAGTTCACCCCAAGTTAGCCATGAAATTCCCCGAATACCCCCAAGCTGAAAGAAGTCGCCACTTGGGCCGCCGATCCCGCCATCGTCGGGGCCATCAAGACCCAGAACGCGAGCCTCCCCGCTGGCTTTGCGGACATGACCCAAGACAAATGGAAGACCCTCACGGTGCTGGACCCCTTCGTCCGCCAGTTCTCCAGGAACCCCGTCGCCGCCCTACTCAAGGCCAAACAGAGCGACGTGGTCTCGGAAGCCTTCGTGTCTGACGCGAACGGCCTGAAGATCGCCTTCCTCTCCAAGACCAGCGGTTGGTCGCACAAGGGCAAGGCCAAGCACGACGAGCCGATGGCCGGTAAAACCTGGCAAGGCCCCGCGGAGGTCGATGAATCCACCGGCCTGCAACAGGTGCAAGTAGCCGTGCCCGTGCTTGATGGCGGCAAACCCATCGGCTCGCTTGTCGTGGGCTTGAGTCTGGCCAAACTCGGCAACTAATTCGGCAACTCCCGTCCGCCCATGAGCCACATTCGCCATCGAAGCATCCTGACCCGGCTGCTGGTCTTTGCCGGGGTGGCTTTTGGGCACGGGGTTACTCACCTAGGTGGCTTTCTGGCACACCCCGAGCCAGTCGCAGGTGGCCGCCACCGCGCTGACCAACGAGGCCGGAGTGGGCTTTGCCGTCGTCGCCGACGAAGTGCGTAACCTCGCGTAACGGGCCGCTGAAGACGCGCGCGCCAGCACCGAGAGTGTCAAAGCCGCGCTGGCCAAGAGTAACCATGGGACGGCCCTGAGCCGACGGGTTTCAGAGGACTCGGGCGGCTTGCAGACCCAACTTCAAGAGGTGGACCAACTCGTCGGTCGGATTGCCGACGGTTCCCGGGAACAGTCGGAGAGTCTGGAGCAGCTCGATACTGCGTCTAGCTCCAGGCAAAGTGCGTCCGAACGCTCCGTGCTAAGTGCCGAGGAAGGCGCAACGGCTGCCGCGGCGCTCGACGCGGAAGCCGCCAAACTGGACCACATCGTGGAGGAAGTCCGGCAGTTGGTGGGCGGTCGCAGCGCGTCCGCAGTGCCGACCGCGCCGCCGACGGGCCGCGAAACTCCTACCGCGCCGGTTCCTACGCCCCGCCCCGCACCCAAGCGCACACGCCCCCAGCCCCTTGCCCGCGGCGTGACGTCCTCCCCGTTGCAAGCGACCGCAAGCGGCAACGGCAACGGCAAGGGCTTCACCGATTTCTAGGCCCAGCGAAAGCGGCGCACCTTGGTTCCGACGCCACCGGAGCGCACCCGTGGTTTCCTGCTATCGGGCGGCTCCCCGTCGTCGCACAGATGAATCGCGAGTTGTCTTCCCGACGGGTCTGCGGTTAATTGGCCGCACGCTATGACTCGCCAACAAGTGCTCGACCAATACTTCATGGACGCGCGGCACAAGCTCATTGACCTCGCCGCCTTCCTCGACCGCGTGGACCGCTCCGAGGGCGACGCCGACTTCCGCCTCGACGCTTTTCGCACCGCGCTGAAGCACCTGGCCGAGAAGAAGCCCCACCGCGCCAAACGCGTCCTCCTCTCCTTCAGCGACCCGACGATGAAGCCGCTCGCGAAGGCGACGGTGAAGGGAGCGGCTGGGGCGTGGCCGGGTGAATCCGCTACGAAGAAGGGGTAGTTGTTCGATAGCGAGAGACGTGCAGTCTGAAATACCCATATGAAATCCAAGGATTGTTGGCTCGTTCGGGCGGGAGACGGGAATCATCTCATCGAGTCATTTACCAAAGGGCATGTGCTCATCGGTTGGGCTGGAGTCGGAAACCTCAGCGACTTTACCTCCAAGGATGCCTTGAAGAAACGCTATGCGGAGGTCCATCCCGACGAGCCGCAAGGCAAGGTCAACAACGCGGTTTCCATGCTCTGGAAGTTTTGTCGGGAACTGAAGCAAGGCGACAACATCCTGACCTACGACAGGTCGCGTCGCGAATACCTCTACGGAGAAATCACTTCGGAATATCGCTACCAGCCGAAACTGAACGCAGACCATCCGCATGAACGGGCCGTCAAATGGACCAAACACATCGGCCGCGACGCCCTGAAACTTTCTTCTCGGAACTCACTCGGCACCGTTCTCACCCTGTCTTGGGTGAATGAAGAGGTCCAGGATGACCTTGCCAATGCTCCCGCAGCATCCGAGACCGCAGCCCAAGTCACCGAAAGTGTTGAGAAGCTCCAGAAGGAGGAATTCACCCTCATCAAGAAGGACACTATCGAGAAGAGCTTCGAGTTGATTAAGGATCGCATCGCTGCTCTCTCGGAAGATGAATTGCCTCAGTTGGTCGCCGCTGTCCTGCGGGCAATGAATTTCAAGACGAAGGTTTCGGGACCAGGGTCTGACCGGGGCGTGGATGTTTTGGCATCACCGGATGGACTTGGACTGACCGAGCCACGGATTAAAGTTGAGGTGAAGCATCGCAAACAGACACAGATGAGTGCCCCGGACGTGCGCAAGTTCCTCGGAGGTTTTCGGGCTGGAGATCGGGGCCTCTACGTCAGCTCCGGCGGCTTCACGAAGGAGGCACGCTACGAAGCTGACCGTGCGCAGTTTCCCATCAGCTTGGTTGACCTCGACGACCTTACTGAGTTGGTGACTGAGAACTACGAGCGATTCGATGCCGAGGGGCGTTCGCTCATCAACCTCGTTCGCATCTACCTCCCGAATTAAGCACTAATTACTTTCCCCACATGCGCTACATCGAACCCCACGGCCATATGGTCAGTCGCACGACTGACGACTACCAGGACATGGTCACCGCCGGCTGTGCGGCCGTGTGCGAGCCGGCCTTCTGGGCGGGCTTTGACCGATCGTCGGTGGACGGCTTCCACGACTACTTCTGCCAGCTCACCGACTACGAGCCGAAGCGCGCGGCGAAGTTCGGCCTACCGCATTTCTCCTGGCTCTGCATCAACCCCAAGGAGTCCGAGGACGTGGCGCTGGCCACGGATGTCATCGGCCTGATTCCCAAATTCCTCGACCGGTCCAACGTGCTGGGCATCGGCGAAATCGGGCTGAACAAGAATTCGCGCAACGAGCTGAAGGTTCTCGAAATGCACGTGGACCTCGCCGCGCGCCACGACCAGCTCATCCTCGTCCACACGCCGCACCTCGAGGACAAGCTCAAGGGCACCCGACTCATCCTCGACGTGCTGCACAGCGACAAGCGCATCCGCCCGGAGCGCTGCATCGTTGACCACGTCGAGGAGCACACCATCCAGCTCGTGCTGGACGCGGGCTTTTGGGCGGGGATGACGCTTTACCCGGAGAGCAAGTGTTCGCCCGCGCGCGCGGTGGACATGCTGGACCTCTACTCGCACGAGCGCATCTGGATGAACTCCGCGTGCGACTGGGGCGTGAGCATCCCGCTGGCCGTGCCGCGCACGGCGTTGGAGATGAAACGTCGCGGCTGGCCCGCCGACCTCGTGGACAAGGTGATTTACCGGAACCCGATCCAGTTCCTCAGCCAGTGCCCGAAGTTCAAGCTGCCGTAAGAGAGTTCAGAATATGGCTTGCGCAGACGGCGCATTCCCCTATCGTCCGCGAACCTTGATCGCGGGGTGGAGCAGCCCGGTAGCTCGTCAGGCTCATAACCTGAAGGTCCCAGGTTCAAATCCTGGCCCCGCAACCAATTCGGAATGCATGAAACCCCTGTGAAAACAGGGGTTTCTGCATTTTATGGCCGGGGAAAATCGGTCAAAATCCCACTTCCCCTACTTGCCGCAACAAACCCATACGGACCCATGCGTTGGCTAGGAAGGGGGTAAAATGTGGCTACAAATTGGCGACACTTTTTGGCGGTTTACCCGCACCAGCACGGCACAAAGTCGGGATGACGCTTTTTGAAAGTGGCGACAGATTGCCAAAATCGACGTAAGTCGTTGATCTGAGAAAACGACTTCGTAGTCTCTGGGCATGTCCGCAACGCGAATTCTGACCGTGGCCGATGTGCACCAGCACCGCGCATTGCTCGCGGAACTGGCCGGCGCGGTAGAGCGCGTGCGTCCCGCTGCCGTCGCGTTTGTGGGCGATCTGCTCGATTCCAACGGTTCCGCTCCCGGGATGGCCGGGTTGGAGGAATGTGCGGAACAGGTAGCGAACCTTGCGACGCCGGAGTTGATCTTCGTGCGCGGCAATCACGAGGAGGACAACTGGCCGGCCTTTGCAGCGCTCCTGCGTGGCAAAGGTAGAAGAATTGTTTCTTTGCACGGAGAATGCCATCGAGTCGGAGCCACCGGGGTGCTGGGCTTTCCATGTCTGGAGGGCTATGAAGATCCGTTTCTTGAAGGCCGCGAAGCGTTGGCGGCGGATCCGATGGAGTGGCTGCCCGGGGTAATTGACGAGCACGGAACGACCGCCCGCACGATCTGGCTGATGCACGAACCTCCGGCGGGCACGGGCCTCAGCACGACCATCACGGCGAACATCGAGTGGGCGACGGCGGTGCGTCGGTTTCAGCCGCGCCTAGTCGTGAGCGGCCACGATCATCAAACTTCGCTGCGCACCCGACGGTGGCACGCCAAGCTGGGACGCACGGTTTGCGTGAACACCGGCCAGACGCGCAAGCCACCGTTGCGCTATGCGGTGATCGAGTGTTCCGAGACGGGAGAACCGGAACGGATTGTGGTGCCAACCTCGGGCCCGACGGAAGTTCTCGTCCTGTAACACGATGGCCGCGGCATGGTTCAGCGTGGCGTTTTTCGTTGCTGCCACCCGGTTGCTGATAACGTTCCGGCGCAGGAACTCCATGCGGAAGGGCGCGAAACACGAGCATGACTCCCGAGCAAACAGTGCGGTTGGAAATCGACCCTCTGCTCGCGTCGACCGATTGGCTGGGCTAGAAATACGGCAACCTGAACCTGGCCGCCGGACGCAGCATCGCGTTGGGCGAGGTTCCGGTTAACTTCACAAGCTCCTCGATAAACTCAACGACGTGCTCGCGGCTAAGGAAGGCCGAAACCAGACCCTCGGAAGGATTTTCAGTTCACTGCCACAATTGTGGTGTTGTAAATCTACAACCAGCCTTTTATCAGTTGTTTAGTTCTGGATTAAGATTTTCAGAAACATTTTCGGTTTTGCGTCACATGGAAGCGTATCGGCACCCGGCGGCCATGGAGCCGCTCCTGCCCAAGGAGCGGGGCCCCCGCCTGTCCGAGCTGACCTGTGAAATCCTGAAAAGCTCCGGCCGCCTCACCGGCCAAGTTCACTCGCCCCACGTCCTGAAACGAGTGGCCGACCTCGTCCGGGAGATGAACTGCTACTACTCCAACCTCATCGAAGGCCACAAGACCACGCCCCGCGACATCGAGCGCGCGCTGCAACGGGACTTCTCGCACGATGAGACCCAGCGCGACAACCAGCAGCTCAGTCTGGCGCACATCGCCGTCGAGCAGCTCATGGAGGAACGGCTCGCCGGCCCGCCGGTGGACGTTTGCGCGCCCGACTTCATCTGCTGGCTGCACCGGGAGTTTTACACCCGGCTCCCCGAACCGTTGCACTGGGCCAAGACGAAGGGCGGCAAAGCGTATCGCATTCAGCCCGGGCACCTGCGCGACTTCATGGTGGACGTGGGCCAGCACACCCCGCCGCACTTTGACGCGCTGCCTGCCTTCATGGCGCGTTTCCACGCGTTCTACGGCGACAAGGAAATTCTGGAAACCAACCGCCTCGTCGCCATCGCTGCCGCCCATCATCGCCTCGCGTGGATTCACCCGTTCGGCGACGGCAACGGTCGCGTGATGCGGCTCCAATCCCACGCGCTGCTCATCCGTCACCGACTCGATGGCCACGGCCTGTGGACGCTCTCGCGTGGACTGGCCCGCTCGCGCCAGCGCTACTACGAATGCCTCGAAGCCGCCGACCGCCCTCGCCGGAACGACCTCGATGGCCGGGGAAACCTCTCGGATGCGGCGCTGGCCGAGTTCTGCGTGTTTTTCCTCGAAACCATGCTGGACCAAATCCAGTTCATGAGCGGCCTGCTGGACCTGCCCGCGCTGCGCACCCGCGTGGAGCGCTACTTTCAGTTTCAAGCCCTGCACCTCCGGCGACACCGCGAGGCGCTCATGCGCGTGGTCCGCACGCTCGTGGACGAGGGCGAAATCCCGCGCGCCCGCGTGCAGGCCATCACCGGCAAGGCCGCCACCGTCTGCGCCGAAATCATCAAGCTGGGAGTTGCGGAAGGCCTGCTGGACACGCCCAGCCCCAAAGGCCCCCTGCACGCCGCCTTCCCAGCGAAAGTTCAGGAGTTCTATTTCCCGCAACTCTTCCTCGACCTCCCCGTCGAGCAACCCGCCGGAGGCTCCGTGTGAGCGACATCTGGCTCAAGGACGACGCACTGGAAGAATCGGCCAACCTGCCCGCGCCCGAGATCATCGCCGCCGACATCACCGCCGACCTCGAAGCCGCACTGGAACAGTTCGCGACGATTGCCGGAGACCTGAAATAGCAAGGCAGCCAACCCCGGGTGGAGGCTGGCTGTGTGGTGTTCGAATTCGTTGGCTGGACGTGCAACGCTTGGGAGCGCCGGTTTCAGCCGGGCGCGAGGCTGAAGAAGCGTTCCGCGTCGGCCACGCTGATGGGCACGAAATGATACCGTTGTTGTGGAGCGTTGCGTAGGCCCGCTAATTGCGCTGCGGCCCCCAAACCATAAAGAGCCATCCAGCACAGCAGGCACGTCGCGCGTAGGACGTTGGGGGCTGTCGACTTCAGGTTGGCAAGCAGCGCACGCACCTTGCGAGGAGCGGCGGCAGTCACCACCGGGCCTTGAGCCGGGGTGGGAGGCTGAAGCCAGGCCAGCAGGTTGGCCGAGAGCGGCACCACCCGGGCCCAACCTTTGCTACGACAAAACAGGCCATCCCGTTGCTCGGTGATATCCTCCCAGCGCAGAGCCGCCACCTCGCACGACACTGCCGACTACGTGGACGCCCTGCGGCGCGCCCAGAAGCAGTTGGCGAAATCGGACCTCACCTGGCTGGACTGGGTGCGGTTGGCCAAATCGGGCCCCGCCGACAAGGTGGCCGCGTTGGCCACGCCGGTCACCGACGTGCTCGCCCGCTTCGGCGAACATCCCCGGCTGCACGCGGATATTCGCGATTACACCCGCCGCCTGTTTCAGCTCGCGCAAGGCACGCTGCACTGCTTTCAAGACCTCAAGCAGAAGCAGGGCGTGCTCGATTTCGCCGACTTGGAACATCTCTCCCTGCGCCTGCTCCGGGAGAACGACACCGCGCGTGCCGCGTGCCGCGAAGGCTGGCAACTGGTCATCGTGGACGAGTTTCAGGACACCAGCCCGTTGCAACTCGCGCTCTTCATGGAGTGGGCGAAGCTGGCGCGCCGCTCGGTCTGGGTGGGCGATGTCAAACAGGCCATCTACGGCTTCCGGAACACGGACCCGCGTCTCACCGACGCGGTCGTGGCGGGCTTGCGCAAGACGGGCGCAGCGGACGAGGTTCTCGGTGTCTCCTACCGGTCCGTCCCCGACTTGGTGACGCTGGTCAACGAGCTGTTCCAAAAACCGTTTGCAGACTCCATCGGGCTGCGCCCCAAGGACGTCACCCTCACGGCTGACCGCAATTCGTTCCCGGGCGGCGCGCCGGCCCTTGAATTCTTCGACCTGCGCAGCGGCGTGGCCAAGAGGGATGGCAAGGGCGAGTTGAAGCTGAAGCTCAACGACCTCGCGGCGTGCGTCGCGGACGGTATTCGCAAGCTGCTCGACCCCAAAATGGGCCGCGCCATTTTCGACCGGCAGTTGGGGCAACCGCGTCCCGTTGCCCCCGGTGACATCGCCATCCTGTGCCGGAAAAATCAGCACGCCCGGAACATGGCCACCGCTTTGAGCGCCGCCGGCTTCACCGTCAGCCTCGGCGGGGCGGGATTGCTAGCCACTCCGGAAGGATGCCTCGCGCTGGCCTGCCTGCGTCGTGTGGCGGACAAGGACGACAGCCTCGCCGCCGCCGAGGTCGTTGCGCTGGGAACGTGCAGCGAGCCTGAGGTCTGGCTGGCCGAACGCCTGCAATTTTTGACGGCGAACGCCGGTGCTGCGGACCGGTGGCGTCTGGACGGTCCGCAGGCCGACGCGCGCCTCGTCCGGCTCGAAGCGGTGCGGGCGCAGTCTCATTGGCTCTCGCCGACGGAGGCCCTCGATTTAGCACTGGCTGCCGGGGAGGTGCTGGCCACGGTCACCGCCTGGGGGCCGTCGCCGGAGCGCGCCGCGCAACGGCGCGCGAACGTCGAGGCACTTCGCGGCATGGCAGGCCGCTACGAGGACCATTGCCGATCGGGGCGCGACCCGGCCACGGTGGCGGGCTTCCTCAACTGGTGCGCCATTCAGCAGGAGAACGGGGCCGATGCCAAGGCGAGCGACCCGAGTCCGGGTGCCATCCAGGTGCTCACCTACCACGGAGCCAAGGGGCTGGAGTGGCCGGTCGTGCTCTGCACCGATTTGGAGGAAGCCGACCCGGCAGACCTGTTCGACGTGCAGAGCGTCAGTCCGGACGCGGGCAAGGAAGTCTCCTTCGAAAACCCGCTGGCCGGACGCTCCCTGCGCTTCTGGGCCTCTCCGTTTGGCAGCAACGAAGCCGGCATTCCACTGCTGGACGACCTTCAGCAGAGCCGGCTGGCGCAGGAGCGCGCGGCGCAATCGCGCGCCGAGGCGCTGCGTCTGCTCTACGTGGGTCTGACCCGTGCGCGTGACCTGCTGGTCCTCGTGCGACTACCCGGCCAGGAGTTGAAGTGGCTGGACCTGCTCGGCGCAACGGCGCTGTCCACCGCAGTGGATGAGGTGAAGTCCGCGAGCGGTAAACGCATTCCATGCCGGACCCAGACCTTGTTGCCAACCCAGGTCACACGGCAGTCATCCGGCGCGCCGTTGCGCTGGCTGGCCACCGCTTCCTCGCGCACGCCACGGGTGCCGGCGACCCTGTCCCCGTCGCACGCCGAGCCAGTCATCGAGATCACCGCCGCCGAACCCATCACCTATGGTTCACGCCTGCCGGTGGTGGGAACGGTGGAGGAGGCTGCGCTCGGCGACGCGCTGCACGCCATCCTCGCGGCGGAACTCCTCAACCCGAATAAGGCCGGCCGTGAAGCCAAGGTGCGCGAACAGTTGGCTGGTTTTGGTCTGGCGACGTCGTTGGATGCAGCCGCTGTGGTGGCGATGACGGACCGTTTCCGCGCTGACCTTGTCCAACGCTTCTCCCCCATGCGCGTGTTGGTGGAGACTCCGTTCAGCTTCCCGCTGCCCAACGGCCAGCGCGTCAGCGGCGTGATGGACCTGTTGTTGGAAACCCCAAAGGGCTGGGTGCTGGTGGATCACAAGTCCTACCAAGGCCGCCGCGACCAGTGGGCAGCAAAGGCGCTCACGTTCTCGGGGCAGCTCGCGCTCTATGGGCAGGCACTGCGTGCGAGCGGCATGACCGTCGCCGAAGTGTGGGTGCACTTCCCGGTGGGCGGAGGCTTGGTGAAGTTGGAAGGCATCTAAGTGGAATCCGTAGCTCCTCCCCAAGCTGAAGCGCAGTCACCACCGGAGTGAAAGCACCACGCCCCCCAACCCCGCGTCGTCCCGGCTTCCGCTTCAGCCGAGGCACGCTCTGCATCACCACCGCGCAGGAGGAGATGCGGCTGGGCACCTGGCCGCTGCTGGAGGCGACCCGCCGGCGCAACGGAGAATCGAAATGGAGCCGCTTCGTGCCCGTCTTCCGCCTGCTTCGCCCCAAGGAGGATCCGCTGACGATTGAGCCCGGGCCGGCCGGAGTGCGCAGCCAGTCGGTGGACCCGTTGCTGGAGAAGCACCTCGCCTTCCGACTGTTTCGCCAGGCCATTCCAACCAGAGTGGCGCAGGCGGCAGAGCGCTTTCCGGCCCGGCAGTGGGCGGTCCTGCGGATGGTTCAGGAGCGCGAGGCGGCTGCCGACCTGCTCGAACAGAATCCTGCCCTCGGGTTCTGCGCGGCCAACCTCGGCAAGTTTCGGACGCTCTTTGGCAACCTCGGGAAGCAGGCCGGTGAACTGTCCCGCCGCCCGCAGCGCGAGGTGCTGGCGTGGCTCGGGTTTCCCGACACGCAGGCGTGGGTCAACATCGTGCGCAAGATTCTGCCCGAGACCGTGACGGTCGAGCGGGCGCTGGCACTGCGGGCGGTGTCTGCCGTTCCCGAAGTAACCCAGCGACTGGCGCATGTCCCCGCCATCAATACCGGCCTGTTGGAACTAGCGAATCAGCCGAACCTGCTGGCGCAGGTGTCCCCGGCCTTGCTCAACGAGATCGCCACAGCGGAGGAGGAACGTTTGCAAGCGTCGGCGGTGCGTCTCTTGGAGGACATGGTGCGCGAACTGGAGCACATGGGCCGACGGCCGCGCCTCGCGAGCCTGAAGACCCTGGCCAATCTGCGTCAGCGCAGCCACGAAGTCGCCGAGGAGTTTCAGCAGCATGTGGCCGTGATTCGCAGCGCCGGCAACTTCCTCGAGCCGCCGGTGCCCGGCACGGCAGACATCGTGCCCCTCACCGACGCCGGGCAGTTGCAGGAGGAGGGCCGGGCGCAGCGCAACTGCGTCGGCGGTTACGGCCCGCGTGTCGTGGCAGGAAAGGTGTTCGTCTACCGCGTGCTAAAACCGGAACGAGCGACCCTGTCGCTTCGCATGGGAGCTGACGGCGGGTGGGAAATCGAGCAACTGCTGCGGGCCTGCAACCAGCCGGTTTCGCCGGCAATGGCCCACTCGGTGCGTTTATGGCTGGCACAGGAAAGCGTTTCAATTTGAACTTTGAACCGCCTACCCACCAGAGTCTTCCCAATCAATGAACCCCACCCCGAGCCGCCACGATTCAAATTTCGAGCTAGCTACTAAGTCGCACATAATTATTGGATAAATGCCTCCCATCTTCCATCGCCAAGCCTACGAAGCGGCGGCGGGCCGTGCTCCGGACGTGGCATCGTTTGAGACCTGGGAGCAACTGGCGACAGCTCTGGACGAGCTGACACCCGAACAGCGATGCGACGCGGTATATGCCGACTGGCTGTTGCAACTCCACAGCCCGGCGCATCATGCGCTGCTCCAGATTCGCAACCTGCTCATCGACCAAGGCGCGCTGGCAGCCAACTACCTCGCCGAACTCGCGCAGAACGCCGACGACGCGGCACGCGGGAAGGACGCCCAAGTTCGCATCGTGCTTGGTGGCGACTGGCTGTTCGTTGCCAACAACGGGCGCAAAGTGACCTCGAAGAATTTGCTCGGTCTGAGTCGGTTCTTCGTCCACGCAGCGGAGATGGTTCACGAGTTGAACGCGGAAACCATCGGACGGTTCGGCATCGGCTTCAAATCCAGCTACCACATCGCGTCTGAAGTCTTCGTGCATACTTGGTAGGGAGATGATGCGTTTTCCTTTCGGCTGCCAATTTGTCGGGTAAGCGATCCCGCGTCCCACCCAAATTCCGAACGGCTGAATCACCTGCGGAGTCGTTTGACGGCGGTTGGAGTTGGCGGCTTGGCGAACGCGTTCCTTGACGTGAACAGCCTCGGTTACTGCACGCCGGAATTCGTTTCGGTTTTGCCGTCCGCTTTGAGCGAGTGCACCGCTGCGCTTCGGCAGTCCGAACAGGGCACTCTCTTTTGCTTCCACTTGCGTTCCGAAGCACGCGCCGAAGTGCAGCGACGAATCTCAGGCCAAGCACATGAAGTCTATGAGCTATGCCCGTTGTTCCTGCCCAATCTCTCGCTGGTGCAACTCGGACCCAATACTCTGCGGATTGTCGCTAACCGCACCCCAACGGCTGACCTTCCCGGCACAGTGGAGGCCGACAAGGTCATTTTGACTACAAGGGCCCCAAACCAGCCGCAATCCCACTCGCGTTTCTGGCGGCTGCGTGGAGTTGCCCCCGGGGATCTGTGGCAGTTAGCGTTGCACGCAGACGGCCAGCACCGACTGCGGCTGGATTTGGAAGACGACGAACAAGGCGTCACTCTCAAGGAAGGTTCAGCTTACGCGTTCTTCCCACTAAATGGAATGAACCAAACTTGGCCGTTCAGGCTCCACCTGCATAGCAAGCTCCCCACGAAGTTGGAACGGGACAATTGGAATCCGGCGGACGCAGCCGATGTTGAGGATCAGCTTCGCCGAGCGGTTCGAGGCATGGTGGCTTGGCTGGAAACCCAGATGGACATGTTGGCACATGGCGAATGGGGATTCGAGCGCTTGGTCAACCAGAAGCCGGCCCCGCCAATGAACGAAGGAGATTGGCCGGCCAAATGGGCGAACGTCATTTTTGGCGAACTATTAAAAGCGGTGGAGGAGCGTCCGTTGCTTCGGTCGGTTTTTGGTCGGCGCGTTCTCAAGGCAGAGGCGCAGCGCATTGAGGTTGTCCAGAATCAAGCCTCCCGTGATTCGTGGTCTCAGCTTGCCTCAGCAAGGGACTTGGGTGGAGAACTGCCAGCCTTCGTGCCGGCTGGGACAGCGGTCTTTGGCATTACGGCGGCAAGGCCCGACGAAATCGGCGAGCCGTTCGGGGCAATACTGAGCAGGCAAACGGTGTCCGCTGCCAATCGCCGGGTGGCGATTCTCGCGTATCTCTCTACCAATTCCCACTCCACGCGTTCTTTGGAACGAGCATTCGAGGGTGCTCTGGTTGAGCGGGCCGACGGCGAAGTCGTGAAGCTCGGCGATCTCATGGCTGAGCCATGCGGCACGGAACTGTCGCCTGAGTGGCACTCGTGCTTCGCGCGATTGACGGAATGGGGACGCGACGCAGTCTGGCAATCCGCGCACGTCTTCAACGGGCGTCTGCCCGACCAGTTTCGTAAACTCTCGACGTCGGTCTTCAACCCGCCATGGGCCGAACTATCCGCGCGGCTGGGTAGTCTCGAAGCATGGCAGACGCACGGAGAGCAGTTTTGGAGAAACCCGCGCCGACCTTGTCCGCCCCAATTTTTGGCTTCCGCGCTCGCTTGTCTGCACGTTCCGAGTGGCGATGGCGGCTGGCTGCCACTGTCTAAATTGTGGCTCGATGATGACGCGGCGGATTGTTTCGCAGAACTGCTGACTGCGTGGCCGCTTAGCTACATAAACGCCGAACGCCAACGCATCACGAGCCTGCTCAAGGATTGGGGACTCTTCGCGGAATGGGAGCGAACGACGCAAGTGATGTTGAAGGAAAAACTGCCCGGCGAGCTGACTCGGCGGCTGACCGATAAAATGACCGGAGACGCCTTTGCGGCAGTCTTTAGCCAAGCGTTTCAGGATGCACGTAGCCCACTCGACGGACGTTGGGCGCACATCATCAACGAGGGCGAGAAGACCGCCGTAAGCCGATTCGTCCGCGCGCGAGCAACCGAACAAAAACTTTTGGGCAAAACGGTTTTGAGCGCCAGCATCGCGGCGAATGTTCGTGCCGCTTTGTGCCTTGATGCCGGATTTGTTCTTGCTCCGCCTTGGCTCACCGCCGCAACTCACAATCGTATTTGCCACCTTGGGCTACAGGAGAACCTCGGCTTCAAGTTTCTCAGCCAACAAGAATTCTCGAAACAGCGTGAGACGCTCATTCGTGAACTGTTGGAGCATTTCCATCATTGGAAGGACTCCGCGCCGACGCCCGACGCACTCGCCGGCCTCGATGAAATGGCCGCCATTACTTCCCGCGCCAACCGCCGCAACTGGCCTCTTGGATTGTCGTCGCAAAAAAAGCCGCTGCTGAAGGAACTAATTCACTCGCAATCCTCGGAGGCAGATGCGAACCCGGCGGAACAACTGAATCGTCTCCTGCTTCAAAAAGTTGACTGGCGTAACGCCGAACCACTGCCAGCACTGCTGGCTCAAGTCCCATCCGTAGCGGAAGTTTGTGTCCAACCGCACAAGCTACAATTGGAGGTTCCCGATGTGCCTCTGACGCCCATCGAATTCAGTCAGATTCCGTCCACCGCGTTGGAGGAACCTGCGGTGCGCGCCTTGGTGGAAGCGGGGAAACACCACTTCTTCACGTCCACTCGGGCGCTCAAGCTGCGCTGGCTTCAGGACGGCGAAGTTGTCGCCACACTTCCCGCTGCGGATTACGTCGTTGACGGCGACAAGCTCATCTTCGCCCACAGCCTGCCTCCGGCGGAGTTGGAACCCTACCAGAACATTCTACGCGCATACGAAGACAACGATCGCGGCTCGGCTGAGTATCGGCACGACAAGGAGGCCGGAGTTTCGGCCTACGAGCGATTCCAGAAATACCGCCCAGTCATCACCAAGGTTCTGGTGGAATCTCGCGTGCGGGCGTTTGGCTATCAGGAGCAGCACATACTCCGCGAATTGCTCCAAAACGCGGAAAGTGCCTATGCAAGCAAGCAGGAGTCCGGCTTGCCAGCCGAGCCGTGGTTCGAACTTGCGGTCACGCGATTGCAGGGCGAAACAGGTTATAGGGTCACAGCCATGCACGAAGGACGGGCATTTGATGAACCTGACAAGCACGGGAATCCGCGTCCCGATGTTGACCGCATCATCATGGAGAGTGCGCCCGCCCAAAACACAGAGGACGAGGTCGGACGATTCAACCGTGGCTTTAAGTCCGTGTTCTGTGCCGCTCGGGACAAGCGGGTTCGCGTCGAAAGCGGGGGCTTTGACTTTGTGGTCCAGGACTTGATGTTGCGATTCCCGCCCAAGCCCGAACGGAGTGCCGGCCCTGCGAATCCAGTTACGAAATTCACTTTCGAGGCTAGTCGGCAAGATGCGCTCGCACTCTTGGATTTGAAGGAGCCGCTTGGAGCAAACTCCTCGCTTCCATTGATTAACGCATCCAGCCTCGTCTTCCTCCGACACATCAGCCGTGTGACGGTAAGTTTCGAGGATCACAAGTGGACTTGGAAGACCACGCCGGGCCGCAACGATGGGTGGCAGGAAGTTTCGGTTGGCCCCTGCGGCGGATGCCCGTCCGAGCGGTTTCTCGTCTATCACGCACCACGCTCGGACGCGGGCGAGCGGTTTGCGGCGGCGCTTCGCCTCGGTCCTGCCGGGCTGCCGAGGAAGCTCGAACAGTCATGGCGCTGCCTGCGCCTGACTTTTGAAACCGACGAAGCGTTCAGCTTGGACGTGCTCGTGAACGGGCAGTTTGAAGCCGAATTTGGACGCCGCAAATTGATCAAGATTCCCGAGAGCGGGTTGGTGGACCAGTCGTTCGCGACGGTGATTCAGCGGTGCAGTCAGGATTTCGCCGGAGCCAATGTTAGCAAGGAGCGATGGTTGGCATGGGCGGGTGTCCTGAATTTGAAGAACCGGATGGCTGGGCTTGCCAACAGAGCTGCGAACGCAAAGGCCATCGCGAACCAAGTCGAAGAATTCCTGAACGAACGAATTCCCCACGGTGGAACCCTCAAAGCTGCCGCAGATCTCGATTTTCCAAGTAACTTGATGCGGAGACTCTCCCTCGACGGTTTTTGCGCGCGCTGGGGCATCGACACCAGCAATTGGATTGATCCCGAAATTGCCGCTGAGTTGCCGAACACAAAGCAGGATGAACTCGGTTTGGACGACTGGCTGCGAAATGCACGGTTGAATCGACCACGCCTTCAAGAAATTCAGGATGCCATTGAGGCACGCCAGTTCAGACCGATTGCCGAAGCATTTTCCGCGGAGATCACCAAAGCAAAGCAACTGCTCCAATTACGGCTTCGTCCAGCACGGGGTTTCCAAGTGGAAAACTGGCAAGCTGCCGAGTTGCTCCAGCGCTGGCAGGAGGACAACGAGAAAGCAAATGGTCGGCTCTTGGACGACTACACCCTTGAGGGTGCCAACTGGACTCTGCTTTACCCCAGCGATTCCACTCCGATGGCGGGTCGAAAGGATAAGCTGCGACACGATCTGGCGCACGAGGACACCGCCGAACGTTCTTTGCGGGTCTGGTATCGGCTATTTGGATTGGCATGCTTGATGTCAGCTCGGGGGCGGACGGAGACACTACGAACCTTCTGGAAAGAGGAACTTGAGGCGAGCGGCTTCTGGGATGCGACTTGCGATGGGCGCGACTTTGATGATGCGACCCGTGACCTGTTCAAAAACCTTGTGCTCCGCGAATTCCGTGACGCCCAGGCCAGTGGCGAATGGGCGGACTACTGGCGGCGCGTGTTCTACGACATCCGCAAGGTGCATGAACTGGTTTGGCAGCATGATTTCGTCGACACTGTGCTCCGGCTGGCTTTTGACCCAGAGCGAGCGCGCGAGTTGCCCCAGTTTCTGCGAAGTGGCCGACTTGCCGAACAAAAGCCGTGGGCGGGCGTGCTCGGCCAAAGTGCCGGTGCGCCGCTGTTTTTCGTGGTTCGCGAACTCTGTCGGCTGGGTGCCATCCCTCCATTAGCAATGGACAGCGTGAGGCCGCTGGCATTCTTTGCTTGCACACCCGTCCGACGTGCAGCAGTTCGCATCGGGTGGCTGGACTCTTCACTTGCAGCGCGCACCGATTTTAAGTCCTTGGCCGAAGTCAGTAGGCGACTGTTTGAGAGGATCAGTAGCGATACTTCGGTTGATGCGATAACACGCCAACAGCTGCTTAATCTCTACGACATTCCGCTCCTTCACCTTGGCCTGAACGGCTGACGCATGAGCACCGTAACTTTATCCAACGACCGCGTCATCCACCGCACGCACCCCGAATACGGCTTTGGCCTGGTGCGCTACGTGGAGGAGGACGCCTTCGGGGACCAGCGATTGCAGGTGGCATTTGACCACCTCGACAGCTTGGAGAATGTCGTGCCGGATCAAGTGGAGATCGTGCCGGACCCGCAGGCCGATGCGGCGACCGGACGCTGGGGCGATGTCGCAGCGTTCCGGCGCAAACTCGCCGCCGGACTGGTCATCGGCGAAAACAACTTCAGCGGTGGTTTCACCAAGGCTGCGGTGCAACCGCTTCCGCACCAAGCCTTCCTGCTCGACAAGGTGCTCTCGGCCGAACGGTTCGGACACGTTTTGGCCGATGACGTGGGGTTGGGCAAAACCATCGAGGCCGGCCTGCTGATCACCTGCCTCATCCGCCGTGAGCCGCCGCAGCGCATCATGATCGTCTGCCCGGCGGGATTGGCGCTCCAATGGCAGGACGAGATGGAGGAGCATTTCAGCCTCAATTTCCAGATTATGGGCTCGGGCTTTGACGGCAAACGAGCCGCGAACTGGCGCACCCAGCCGCTGATCATCGCGCCAATCGACCGAATCAAGCGGGACGAATACCGCGAACTGCTGAAACAGGTGGGCAGTTTCGACCTGGTAGTTTGCGATGAAGCGCACCGACTGACGGCCCGCCGGCAGTTTCTCTCGCAGAAGCTGGAGAAGACAGCGAACTACCAGCTTTTCGAGTTCCTCGTGCAAAGCCGGCTGATTCGCTACGTGGAGAACAACGACCAGACGCCGCGTTCGCCCCGCTTGCTGTTGCTCTCGGCCACACCCCATCAGGGCGATGACGAGCGTTTCGTTTATCTGTTGAGTCTAGCGAGGCCGGACTTATTTAACCCCAGCAAGCGGCCGCACGAACAACTGACCACGGCCGCCTTGATCGAGACGATGACCCGCACGCCCAAGTCACTGGCGGTAGATTGGGAGGGCAAATCAATCTTCAAAGGCCACATCACGAAGACGCTTGATGTGCCCTGGACACCGGAAGAAGCCGGAGTTTCCCGACTCCTTACCGAATACATCCACAAGAGCCTCGATTTCGTCCGGGACTCGGATCGTGGGACGCAACTTGTGGTGCAACTGGTGATGCACACCTTCCACAAGATTGCCGCGAGCAGTTGGCCCGCACTGGAGACAACTTTGCAGCGGCGTTTAGATTCGCTGGATGGGCGGGTGCAGAAGCTCAGCGAACTGCTGGGCAACGACGAGGAGGACGAGGATGAGGCCGGCGCGGCGCGGGATTTCGCCCTGCCGGCCAAGACGTTCTTTGAGACCGAAAAAGCGCTGTTGCAAACACTGCTGGGCCGGCTGCGCGGATTGCCGAGGGATTCCAAGTGGGAGCACTGCGCGGCACTACTGCGGCAAATCGACGCGGCAGAACCAGGGGCGAAGGTGCTCGTGTTCACCCAGTATCGCGTGACACAGGCGAAACTGCGCGAACGGTTGGAAGCGATGTTCCCCGGTGCGCCAGTCGAGCTGGTCCACGGGGATGTCGAGGCCGCTGACCGCCGGCTTGCGCGCATCCGATTCGAGAACGAGTCGCGCTTTCTGATTTCCACCGAGGCCGGCGGGGAGGGCGTCAACTTGCAGAAGGCGTGTCACGTCATGGTCAACTACGACTTCCCGTGGAACCCGATGCGGTTGCAGCAGCGCATCGGTCGCCTCGACCGCTACGGCCAGCAGCGGGTGGTGCAGGTGTTCAACCTGCGCGTGCCGGATTCATGGGATCAGCAAATCTCGACGCGCATCCTTGAGCGGCTGGAAGTGATCCAGAAGACCATGGGGCTGGCGGGGGCGGGCTTGGTGGAGGACTACCGCGAGATGATCCTCGGCGAGGTCGCGGAGCAAATTGACGTGAACCGGCTTTTCACGGAATCGCGCAGTGCCGGCGTGAGTGATGAGAAAGTGGATGAGTGGGTTCGCGGCGCGGTGGAATCGGTCGAGCGCTGGCGAAGTTTGTTCAGCCCGGAGCTTGGAATGAGTGCTGACGCGAGCCGGCTCCGGCCCACGCTCACGAGTGACGATTTCAAGACTGCGTTCCAACTGGCATGTGCAGGACACGGCATCCAGTTGCGGGAGACGCGTAATAGCCGCAGCCAGTTCGTGCCGGGCGTGTTCCACTTCGAGTTGCCGGCGGTGTTCCGGGACCCAATTTTCCGCCCGTCGCGCACCCTGCATGTGGCGTTTGACCGAACCATCTACGCCGCAGTGCGGGGGCAAGACCTCGGCACGGTGCGCGGGCAGCCGATTCGCCCTGCGCTGTCAGGCTTTGGCGAGCCCTTCACCGACTGGGTCTTCCAAACCGCAATGAACGGCCGCGCCGGGGAGAGCACCTTCGCACTGCAAGCCCCGAAAGATTGGACCCATGGTGCTGGCTGGCTGGCGGTGTATGCGCTGCGGTGGATGGGACGTTCGCGCCGGCTCATGACCCCGGACTCGTTGGTCGGGGTGCTTTCCCGTGCGGACGGAACCGTGGAATTGCTGTCGCCCGCTGACCTCATGCATCTGGTGGCACAAGCCCAAGTCGCCGTCCCAGCGCCGCAGCCACCCGTGCCATCACCTGATCTGAAGGCCGCACGCAAGCTGGCCCAGGAGGTCTTACGCGGTATAGCGGAACAGCGTGATCCACGAGCGCGGAGTGGCGCTGGGCTTTCCTTGCTGTTGCTGGCAATGCTCAGGAGTCGCGAGTAGAGCTTTGCCTCTTCACCCCCCCGCTCGCTCGCTCGGCAGATCGGGCGAAATCATCCGTCACGATGATCCGCCTTCTAGCTCCTGCAACACGCCCCACACCTTCGAGTAGGTCCGCTCACGTTCGTGACCCTGCCGGCGCGCGACCTCACCTTTGAAGTTCGCATAAGTGATGTCCCGCGCCATCTGCGCCAGTGCCAGCGCGAACTCCTCCCGGCCCACGGTGGCGCGAAACGGATAATCCGTTCCCGCGCCGGTCACCGTCGCCGACAGCGTGGGGAGATACGTCGTGCGCAGGCGGTCCAAGTCTGCTGCGACCCGCGTGCGAATCGTCAGCCCCGTCTGGCGGGGCTTCTGCACCATGCTGAAAAAACTGTAAGCGGCGGTCGAAAAGTGCGGCGGGTGGCGCTCGAAAAGTGAGACACCTTCCGGGGCGAAGGGAACGGTTTCTGAGCTTCGAGGTCAAGTCCGAGGAGTTCGCAGCGAGGTAAAACGAGCAGGCGGGCGAGCTGCGAGCCCTCAGCTCGCGCCCGCCTGCGGTCGAAGGTTCGTTGGACTCACTTCCGCTTCAGCCGCCCCTTGGCATCTTGCAGCCGGTAGCTTTGCCCGTTGGCTTCTAGGATGTGCACTCGGTGCGTCAGCCGATCCAGCAACGCGCCGGTCAGCCGCTCGCTGCCCAGCACCTCAGTCCATTGGGCAAAGGGCAGGTTGGTCGTCACCAGCAGGCTCGTGCGCTCATAGGCCCGGCTCACCACCTCGAAGAGCAGTTCCGCCCCGGCTTTCGAGAAGGGCACGTAGCCCAGCTCATCCAACAGGAGCAGGTCCAGCCGCTCCAGTTGCTTGTGCAGCCGTTGCAGCGTGCGGGTGTCCCGCGCTTCGAGCAGCTGCGTCACCAGGCCCGTCGTGGTCATGAAGCGCACGCGTTTGCCTTGCGTGCAGGCCGCGAAGCCCAGCGCCGTTGCCAGGTGGGTCTTGCCCGTCCCCGGATTGCCGACCAGCAACACGTTCTCCCGCTTGGCCATATACTCCCCGCGCAATAGCTCCCGCACCAGCGGCTCGTTGATCGAAAGTTGTGCGGTGAAGTCGAAGGTCTCGATGGTCTTGAGCACCGGGAAGGCCGCCTCCCGGATGCGCCGCTCCGTGGCCCGGCGTTCCCGGTCGATGAGTTCCCGCTCCGCCAGTTGCAGCAGGTATTGCGGGTAGCTGCTGCGTTCCTGGCTGCACGTCGCCGCCACGCTGGTGTAGTCGCGCAGGAAGGTCGGCAGTTTTAGCGCCTTGAGATGATGGGCCAGCAACAAGGTGGAGGCGTCCTGACTCATCGCACACCTCCCAGCAAGGTCTCATACTGCGTTACGTCGGGCGCGGTGACCTTGACGTGTTGCAGATGCGGATGCCCCGCCAGCGAGAAGAGCGTCAGCCGCCAGTCGGGCTGCGGATAGAGGAACTGTGCGATGGCATCCCGCGTGAGCGCCCCGGCTTTGAGGCCTTGCTCCACGGCCGGGCGTAACTGCGCCAGTGGATGCTTCTCCAGCAGCCGCAGCACGCGGATATATTCGCGGGTGCCATCGCCTTCACGCTCGGCTTCCAACCTTCGGCGCAGGAGCAGAAAGCACTCCGGCAGCGTCCAGCCCGCCAGTGGCCGCGCATGATCGAACGCGCCGGGCTTGCGCTCCAGCAGTGCCAGATAGTGCAGCGGCTCGAAGGTCACCTGCTCCGCAGCCCAGTGGCGCCGATGCCGGGCCACTTCCTGGCCTTGCGCACAGAGCACCACTTCCTGCCAGTAGCCTTTGACCACGATGGGATGATGCGCCCAGCGCACCGGCACCGAGTAGTCATTGCTGTCGAAGCGCACCAGTGAGAGCGAACTGGCCGTGGTTGAGATCTTGCGGCACGCCTCGAAGGGCACCGCTGGCAAGGGCAGGAACGCGGTCTGGTCCTCGACCAGCAACTGCGCCTTCGTTCCCGACTGACCGCGCAACCGTCGCTGCCGGTCTTCCTCACAGCGTTGGCGCAGGAACGCGTTGAGTTCGTCGAAGTCCCGCACCTGCGGCACCGGCACGAAGAAGTTGAGCCGCGTGAACTTCACCAACCCTTCCACCACGCCCTTCTCGTTGCCCCGCCGGATCCGGCAGAAGTGGTGCGCGAAGAGATAGTTGCGTATTCCGATGATGTCGGACACCTGTTCCAATCCATATCGGACAGCGTTCCGACGCTGTCGGACAGCAATCGGAGCGAAGCGACGCTCGGCGGGAGTCATAAAATGGGGGCTGGGAGGCGTCAAGGTATTGCCATGGGTTTGGTGCGGCTTCGGAGCCCCTCGGAGGGGCGACGATTGGGTCCGCCAGCCCAGGGCGTGGTCGCGCCGTCTCTGCGGGCGGGCGGTGAGCGGCGGGAACGAACTCCCGAACTCCAGTTCGCGTTCCCGCCGGTCGCCACGCGGCACGGACTCACCCGCCCGCCCAAAGAGGCGCGCCTGTGATGTT
>JBDKJY010000065.1:0-22934 GCA_039796295.1 Verrucomicrobiota bacterium | reverse complement strand
GCGTGCGTCGGCGAGCAGCACCACGACGGACATGGAGATGGGCTGAGGCTCGGTCTCTGGGGAGGGCGGGGATTTCATGGGGTTTTGGCGAATCAGGTTTAGGTGGTTCATAAAGTGTCAATGCGTCAATGGGCTCACACCGTAGAGGAGGAAGCCGGCAGCAGGCTCTCCGGCACGGCGAATTCATCGTGGGACACCTGAATTACCCGTCCGTCATGCACCAACTCGTTCAGCGCCTTGTTCCAGCGCACATAGGATTGTCCGTTGAAGCTTCGGAACAGCGTGCGCCGCTTCGCCGTGCCATACTGCTGGATGGCGGTTAAGAGGCGGTCGCAATCAGCCTGAAGAGCGGTCAGCTCCAACTGGAGTTGGGCGGCGTCCCGTAAGGACAGGAGATGCGAGCCGTAGAACCGCGCGAGGGCGACCCCGGTCCGCGCATTGACTTCGCTCAAATCGTCGTCGAGCACGGCGCTCAGGTGCAGCAGCAGCGCCAGTCGCCGCGCGAGCACCGGCCAGCCAAAGACCAGCTCGTGATGCCGGTCCGGCCAGGAGGAGGCAATCGCCACCAGTTCCGCGTCGAACCGTCGAAACGTGGCGCGTGCCCTCGCGGACATCAGCACGTCCCCCGGTCCGTCCAAGCCCCGCAGTCGGAAGAGCTGTTCAAGGCGCTCGGCCCACGCTTCGGCCAGTTTCTGTGGCAGCACTTGGTCGCCTTTGGGACTGGCCGGGCCAAGCCCGAGGTTGAGCACCAGGCTGCACTGACACAGGTCCGGCGGCAGGAAGTCCACCAGACCTGACCAGGGCTCTGAGTCAGGCCGCACTTCTGCGAGCAGGCTCACGGTGCCCGTGCGAAGTGGCCGCCCCTTGTCCAAGGGAGCATGCCCGCTGAGGGCTTGGAGGAACAAGTGGCGGCGGGAGCCGTTGGGCGAAGCGGCGAGCCCGGTCCACAGACGGGAGCATGCCGTGGAGCTTAATTTGGCGAGAACGCCACCATCGAACGCACGAGATGGGGCGGCCATCAGTTCAGAGAAGGGAGCGTCCTCCATCAGTATGACCGGGGACAGGCAGGCGCGCAGTTCCCTCGCCCCAAAGGGCTGGCCAGAGGTCGACAGCATGGATGGCCCGGTGGCCGCCATTTGGTTGAGCTGCACCTGCATGAGGCGCACAGGGGCCAGTATTGCGTCCAGAGCCAACGGCAGCGTGGACCCCGGGCTCGCGGCAATGATCGTGTGGAGGCTGGGCGTGAGCGGCGGTGCCGGGTCGTCTCGCAGCACGGCGGCAGCACCGATGGCGGCGGAAACGGCCTGGAGCGCCACGGCAGTTCCCACGGCGGGCGGCAGCGCGAGATTGGCCTCCAAGCTACGGACGACGCTGCCCAACAAGGACGGCAGCACAAGGTGGCTGCCCGGCCAGCTTGTCGGTGTCGCTGGAATGGGTGGGTTAGTCATTTGGTGTAGTGGAAGCGGCAGCCGGGCACGGCGACCTGGTCGAACAAGGCGTCAACGCCGGGGGCCGACCTCAGGCGGGGTTTGAGGAGCCGGCGGGACAGGTCACCGAGCCGGTCCGTCAATTCAGCGAATTCCTCGGCGCTGACCGAACCCGACTGCCCCTCGTGGCGGTCCAGCAAGTTTTCATATTCAGCCTGGAGGAGCCGCGCCTCCGCCACCCGGGCAACGATCCAGGCCCGGAGGTCAGCACTGGTGGTGGGCCTAGCCAGGCAGACGGATTGCCAATGGTCGAGGAGCTCGTGGCGAGGCAGATGCAGCAGGAATTGGACAAAGTCCACCAGATGACAATCCGCGGTGACCACGGCCCGGACGGCGAGACACGCACCCAGCTCAAGCTGTGCGCTGCCCAGGAGCCGCAGGGCGTCGTCGTATGCGGGATCCCACGAGGCATTCGGCCAGATCGGCGCAGCACTCACGGAGCGAAGGACAGCGCGGTAATCCACCCGGGCAAACCTAGGGCGCCACCTGGGGCGCGGGGGAACATGCAGGGTGGCGCCTGAGGTGGGTCCGTGTTCAGCAGCTAGGTGGTTCATGGGCGTGTTGTTGATGACCTGGGCGACCGGTGGGCAGCCCGGTTGTGCTGGCCGCGCCGAGTGCCGGCCGGTGTAGTGGAAATCGCACTCGGGTATCGCCGCGATCACCTGGTCGTAAAACGCGGTGAACCGGCCCTCCGGATCGCTCAACAAGGGCTCCAAGATGGCCGCCGCCAGCAGGCCGTAGCCGCAGCTCAACTGGCGCAGGCGACACAGGCTCGCGGTGGCCAGCCCGCGCTTGCGGCGGAGGATGCGCTGGTGCTCATTGACCCAGAAGAGCACCGGCTCGTTGTGCTCCGCGATCCAGACCCGTCCCGCCGGGGCGCTGGCCGGCGCATCCCGCTGGCAGAGCTCCACGATTAACGGCAAAGGGAAACCGGACTGAAAAAGCATCCGGTCTAGGCTCATCAAGCCCTGATGGAAATCCATGCGGGCCAGCAGGGCCATCCTCAGCTCCAGTTCGGCGCTCAACAGACCCTCCTCCGCGCGGCGGCGCACCTCAGCCGGAGACAGGCCGGGTGGCAGCGGCGGGTCGTCGTGGTGGGTGCCGGCGGCGAGGTAAAGCTGTCGGTCCGCCCGTTTCTTCACAGGCAGGCCGGCGAACGGATCGGGGTGGTTGGGCCAGTCGGTGGTGAAGTCCTGGAGGACACGGTTGAGCTCAGTGGCGGTGCTGATCATGATTTGCCCTTTCAAGCTTCGTGGGTCCCCGTTCAGGCGGTTGAGGCGCTGGTCCATAAGGGCCGGGTCGTGAGCGTTAGTTCGCAGGGCGTCGCCGGGGGATGGGGCTGGGACGGTGGGAGTTTCGAAGGTTATGTTCATGGATTGATCTTTGACTGTCGGTTGTTCGCTATCGGTTGTGGTGGCCAGATTCTCAGGCGGCTACCGGCAGTGCTCGCTCACTGGCGGCGTCGGGCATCACGCGGGTGTGGAGGAACAGACAGTCAGTGCCGACGGCGGTTTCGACGGCGCTGAAGAGCGTTTCGAAGTCGTCCGACTCCCAGTAATGCTGGACCAGATCAAGGGCCAGAGAGCCGAGCCGGGCGGTGAGCGCGTGTAATTCGCAGAGGCTCACGGAGCCAGGTTGCCGGCGGTGACCATCAGTCAACCGGTCATGCTCGGCCTCCAGGAACAACGCCTCGTCAGCCTGCTCGTCAACATAGTCCCGAACTCCAGCTTCGGCGGCGCAAGGCAGATTGAGGTCCACGGCGCGAAAGTGCGCGATGAGCGCGTCGCGTAAGATCCGCGACAGAGCGCGGACGTGCTTCGGATCGGTGTTCCCGGAGTTGAATCCCGCACGGGCGGCGAGGCACACACCCAGCTCGGTGCGCGAGCTGCCGAGCAAGGTGAAGGCATGCTGGTAGGCATCCTCCAGTGAGGCGTCGGCCGACAGTGGTGGAGCGCCCTCCGGGTGCCGAGCGCGATGATACAGGTCGAGGTCAGAGGACCGGGTCCAGCCGGACGGGTTCGTGATCGGGGTGAAGCCCGGCGGCAGGGCCGCGAGCGCCGTTTGGTTGTCAGTGTCATTCTTCATAGGCTTGTTTTGCTTTCTGAGTTACCGCAGTTCCCTCCGCGCCACGCCCAAAGGGCATGGGTTTGTTGTTGCAGAGAAAGTGTTCATTGGTCATTGCCCTCGCTGGTGGTTTCCGCAGGCTGCGGTTCGCACATGGGTTCCTTGGCCCAGCTGGTGTAGATGCCGTCCTCAGTCTTGACCGGCACGCCGGTCAGCATGCTGGCCAGCGCGTTCTCCATCTCAGCTGGCATCATGTGGAGAGCCTCTTCCGCCCGCTCAGCCCGCACCTCCAGCAGCAACTCATCGTGGAAGTTGGCGATGATCGCATCCTCCGGGTGCAGCTTGGCAGCGATGTTGATCATCGCCTGCTTGATCGCGTCGGCGACCGTGCCCTGCGCGGGCATGTTCAACAGGCACCGGAAACGGTAGCCGCGCTCTCCCGGGTCGGTGGGCAGAAAGCGGCGGCGCTTGAGGGACAAGGTGCGGCACTCCGTCGCAGTGTCTGCCTCACGCCAGAGGGAGTCCCGCCAGGCGCGGAGGCCGGTGTAGATGGCGAAGAAGCGGTCCATCCACTCCTGAGCCTCCTCCGTGGTCCAGACGAGCCCGTAGTGCATCAGTGCCTGCTCGGCCAAACTCTCCGCCCCCATGCCATATACGACACCGAAGACAATCGCCTTGCTGACAGCACGCTCCTCCTCGGTGACGGCGTCCGGGAACTTGTTCATCAGCCGAGCCGCGGTCTCGCGGTGAAAGTCCCGTCCCTTCTCTCGGAAGATGGCCAACATCTCCGGGTCCTGGCTCGCGGAGGCCAACGGGCGCAGGTCGGCCTGTGCCAGATCGCACCGCACGAAGACAAAGCCAGGCCGGGGTAGAAAGCACCGGCGCAAGTCCACGTTTCTGGACAACCCTTGGAACGGCGGGTTGCTACAACTGTAGCGCCCGGTTTCAGCGCCGAATGCGTTCCACCAAGGATGGATTCGTCCGTCCTTGCCAATGGCCGCCAGAAACAGGCGTGCACTGGTGTGGACACCCTGGAACTCCCGGTAGGCTTGCAGCGCCTTGACCGCTGGGTGGTCCAGATGGCGACAAAGGTCTCGCTTGCTGGTGCCCTTCACGGCAAAGCCCGAGCCCTGCAGGGCGGCCAAGACGGCGTTGTTGTCGTCCGGGTTAAGGTCCTGGCCAAGCACGCGGCGCAGCTCGGTGGCGGCCACGGCGGCGCGGGCCTCATAGTCTCTGCGCACTTGCTCCAGTAGGACGGCATCGACGCCAATGCCGCTGGTCCGCATCCGGTGGGTGACCGGCAGGAGTCGGCTCTCCAGCTGATACGTTGACCACAGTTCAGCCTTCGCCAGACGACCGAGCAGGATGTCGCGGAGCTTGTGGAGCCGTGTGGTGGGGTTGCCGGCTGACGGGCCATGCGGCAGGCCGTAGCGCTCAAATACGGCCTCAAGTTCGAGGCTGGGTGCCTTGTCACCCTCGACCGTGGTCCCGTTTTCCAAGACCTGCACCATCGTCAGCAACGAGAGGTAGCTGCGAGGCCAGCGGCCGGTCAACTCGGCAAGTCGGCCGAGGTCCTCCGCGCCGTTGAACGCGAGCACGGGGAGGTGTCCGAGATCGGACAGCAGCGCCGGGGTCAGGTTGTCCGGCGGGACCTCGACCAGCCGGCCCTTGGCGGGTGACAGCTCCACACCGGAGGGTTTGGTGCCGATCCAGCGGAGCGCAATGAAGCCTGAGCCACCCGGTCCGGGTTTTAGCAGGTCAGGGAGCGCTTCAGCTCCTGCGGCCACATGGTGGTCCAGCCCTTGGAGGGCGTCCCAGAGGGTGAAGCCGGACCATGTCGGGTTGGTGGGTCGTAGGTCTCGTAGGTTGGTCCCAATAGAGTTCTTCATAGGTGGAAAATAATAATCTATTTTTTGATGCCTATATGGAGAGAGAGGAACCTACGAACCTACGAACTCTGCCAGTTTGATCCGCCAGGCTGTGGCGTAGTTCCCCTGGTCCCCGTAGGGGAGCTTGCCCTCCTGAACCAGCCTCGCTGCCCAGCCAAACACATCCCGCCGGATCTCCAAAAGGGCCTTCCCCAGGGACTTGGGGTCGGCGACCTGCCCCCGGTATTCCTCACCGAACCGCTGCTCCAGCCGGGCGTGCAGGTCCCGGGCTGTCGCCAACAGCCCCTCAGGCCCGGCCTCCGCGACAAGCTGGTCGAGCATCCGCGCCAGCTCACCCGCCACGTCCTTCACGTTGGCCTGGGCATGCAGATCAGGGTTCTGGAAGGCGGCCACGCCGAACCGCCCACTACGGAACTCTGCCGGCACCACCAGTGCATCGAGCTGACCGGCAAAGGCCGGCAGGGCGGCCTGTATGCGAGCCAGAAAGGCCCGACGCTCCTCGGCCCCACTGCCGGGCAGATTACGGATCGGGTGGCACCGGAGCAGGATCAGCTTGTCGCGGGCATGGCGGTTGCCAAGCGGCAACAGCGCGAATGCGTCCGGCGACGGATTCATCGTGATGGTGACGGCCTGGATGGGGCGCAGATGCTGGGCCGGGAGGTATTTCTCAAAGACCGATCTGGACGCGTTGGTCACGACCTTGAGCATCGCCGACTTGAAGAGGCGAGTGGCCCGCATGTCGTCCGGCAGCACCTCCGGGTCCGACACCAGCAAGTGCTCCGAACCAAAGGCCGCCTCGTTGAACGGACTGCGACCTGACCATATCTCGAAGGGGTCGGTTTCACGGCCACCGAGCAGCGGCGTGAAGATATGGTGGGCAACAAAGTCCTTGCCGGCGTCCCGCTCGCCGACCAGCGCGAGCACCGGTGCTGGCATATGGACGTCGGGGTTCTGTAGCGCTCGACGACGCTGAGCGAGCCAGGCGAACAGCGTCATCAACTGCTGCTGGAAGTAGGGTTCGTCAGCGTCACGGCCCATCAGATCGGCAAGCAGGTTCGTAATCACCGTGGCGTCGCCGGATACGCCAGCGATGATGGTCGGGCCAGAGGTGACCAGGATGGACTTCGTGCCTGCCTGATGGGGACCAGCCGGATAACCTGCCAGCTGCCCGGCCCACGCCACGCCATGCTCTCGCTGAATGAGGTTCAACCCCAACTTGCCCTCCGTGCCAGCACGCGGTGCCAGGCCAATTAGCCCGGCCTCAACTTGCAAGCTGAGGAGCGCGTCCTCGCGGCTGGGAATTGTCCGATACTCCGCGCCCTGCTTCCGGTAGTAGCTGCCTCGCGGGCCGGCGTAGTAGCCGATGATGAGGGGACGAACCCGGGCCTCCGTGTCCGCCTCGAGCTTGGCGCTGGCCTCCGTAGCAGCAGCAGCAACGAGTTTACGCAGTTCGGTGAGGCCGATGCCGGTCGGCTTCTTGGCGGCGCGGAGAAACTCCGCCTGGGGTAGGCCAGGCAAAGAGGCGGCGAAGCTGATGATGCGCTCAAGAGTTTTCGCGCGCTCCTTCGCGCCCATCTTCGCCACAAACTCCAGCGCAGGAATGGCGATGCGCAGCGCCAGCTCGTCCACGGTGTCCTCCGCGTCAACCTCAACTGCTCCGTCCACCAAGTCTTGGTAAAACCGCTCGAACTTGCCACCGTATTTCTCCCGGCAATCATCGATGCCTTTCGGCTCGTCCAGCGGGATGCGCGGCAGAATTAGCTCCACGTTGGGCAGCAACAGCCGCAGCGGGGCCAGGGCCTGGAAAAACTGATAATTGAACGCCGTGTCGTTGTCCCCGATGAACAGGATGCGCTTAGGGCGGAGAAGCTGCAGGAGGGCTTCCAACTCAGGGACCAGCGGGGGATCCTCTCCGTCCTCGCGGCCCAACTGGAATCCGTAGAACCCAGAAAGACCAACGGCCGGCCGGCTGAACTTGTGATTTGGATCGGAGAGTGAGAGCGCTTTGAACTCGCCCTCGGCGAAGGCCAAGTCAATGAGGCGCTGCCAATCGAGCATGTTTGCCGGGATCTGGACATGAACGCTCGTGTTCTTGGGTTGGTAATACTTCTCGTCTTCCGTGACTCGGTCCTTACGCAGGCGATAGTAGGGCTGGGGTGCGGGGTCGAGTATTGGGACGAGTTTACCATCCTCAAGCGCTCGATATGGAATGATCGTCCCGGACATCGGACAGCCGCAAAGAATTCGCGCTTCGTCGGCAGTCACAGCGCGGATGGCATTCTGGTCAAGGAACGCCGGCGTAATTCCGGGGCGAGTGACGCTTGTCGAATTCGCATTGCAATTTGGGTGAGAGTCGCTATTGTTTCTCATAGTTGTTGGCCCTGAAAAGGGCTGGTTGCCGGCCTCGCCGCCGTGTCGAAATGGAAGGCGAGGCCGGCGGTTTATTTTGGTAGTGTTTACAAGCGCTCGGTGGCTTCACGCAGCAGCTCGGGGACGACCCCGAACTGATGTTGGCACCAGGTGTCGAAGTCGCTGACGAGGTCGTGTTCGTCGAGCAGTTCGTGAAGCTCGCCGAACGCTGCGACGGCTCGCTTGAGCTCGGGGAGCAGGGCGCGGATTTTCGCGCACTTCCGGCGGTAATCTGGAGACCGGAGGATGTTGTCTTCGTGCGATGGATGGCGGGCGATTTTTTCGGAACTTGTATGCATCTTATTTTCTAGTGGGAACTCCTCCGTGGGTTGCGATACCTCGTGGTGCTGCAAGCACCCATGCCGGGAGGAGGCGAGCATGGGTGAAAGTTTCTCGATTTCCACCTTGGCGAATTGCGGCGGGGCGAATTGTCCTGAATGAATGAATTTGCTCACGCAGGAAACTGGTTAAGCGATGGTGTTGACCGTCAGGGATGCCTCGTAGGCTTGGAGAGCCAACATCGAAACGCGGCGGCGGCGTCCGATGAGCAATGAAGGAAGTTGACGCCACCTCAGGCGGCGAAGGACGGTTTCGCGATGGACCCCCCAGCGCGCGGCGATTTGTTCGACCGTCAAGTATTCAAGCGTATCGTTCATAAGTGCGGGATTGCGATCAGTCGCTCTCCGCGCACCTGGGGGAACTAGCACTCCCGACGCCTAGATTCGTGCCATTTGGTAGGGCCTCCCTACCGCAAGACCCTACACCCCTTGAAACTCATGGCTTGTAGCTGGGCGAAGTGAAATCACCTCCTCTAGGCCTCACTACTTTCAGCTAACAAATGCGTGGAAATCACGCTTTATGCGTAAAAATTTTACGCATCACTCGGCTTGCAATGTGCGATTAGCTCGAACTTTGTCCGCATCGTGGTTCTGAGCCGATCCTGGTAGCGCACAGCCCATAGTTTTTCAGCATTTGGCCGGCTTCGCACAATCCGGCTCCAGTCAAAAACCGGGAATACGGACTTCATCAGCTCTTCGAGCTTTTCATAGCAAGCTTTGATCCTGGGCTTGAAATTGCTGGAGGGCGTAATCGTTCCGTCTTTCCGAAGATCGTCTTGATGCTTTTCATAGGCATGCTCAACAGAGTTTCCTCGAGTGAAGATTAGCGCTCCGTCGGAGTCAGTGGACAGCGAATAGCCTATTTTAGCTCGGCACGTGATAAAGTGTTTCCAGTCTGCCGGACCGCCAAAAAGATTACCGATCGATTGTCTTCCCAAGAGGAGCCTTTGCTTTCGCAGTCGTTGCTCCACTTCGTCGTTAATCCACTTCAGGTAGGAGGTCAGCTGGGTTTCCGTTAACGGCGCCAACGGGATGGTGATCACTAGGTTGTTTTCCATCAGGTGACGCAACTCAATGAGATCGAACCGTGTTTGGTGCGTGAGCGTCCCGCCGCCGCTTTCCAGAAAGCGCCAGTCCACTCCATCATGCAGAAAACCTGGCCCCCCTGGATCGAGTTCGTAATCTGTGGCAGGAATGGGTGGACAGTCGGCCGCCCGGGTCGGATCAACCTCCTCACACAACCAGCTGAACAGCAGCCGAAAAAGCGGGGGTAAACCTAGCCAGTTGGTATTCACCAATGCCAACCGGTCTTGGCACGTAAGCGGGGCGCCTTCAAGCGCGGTGCGGCCTAACTCAATCGCTTGTTGCAGTTCGGCTTTCCACCCTGTGCGCTTAGGGGCAAGGACGGCCATTTGCCAGCAAGCGTCGTCGCCCAACTTCTCGCAAAGACCGTGAACAGCGTCGGGATCTCCGAAATCAGGCCACTCGTAGGATACGTACTCGGGGCAAATCATCCAACCTATCGCGAAGCACGCTGGGGTGTTGGCAAAGAGTTGTCCCATCATCTTCTCAACCCGGTAGTGCCGATTCTCAGATGACATTTTTTGCGCAGCGTCGCCATAAGCAATGTTCAAGACGCGAACAGCGGTCAACCGGAAGGCTGGGTTGTGCCGTAACAATTCCCAGAGGGCCGCTGCCGTGCCCGCGTTTGCTTCAACCGGATTGTAGCTTGTCGAAACAGGCACCGGCAATCGAAGACGTTTCCATCGGTCGGTCGGGCTCATGCTAGGATGCTGTTGAGAAAACGCATTGGTGAACCGCATTGACGGTTCTTGTAAACGATGGGCGAAAGTGCTTAGGACAAAGTGTAAACGGTGGCCGAAGAGTGCGGCAGGTGGCGCTCGAAAAGTGATACGCCTTCCGCCGTCAGTCAAGGAGATGGGCGCATGGTAGTCAAGCAGAGGGGGGGCGTGGTGCCGCCTGCGCGGGAAAACCAGCGGCAGTTCTCCGCCTTCACCCCGCCGCCCTCATCGAGGGCGCGCTGCCATCGACCTTCACGAGGAGGTGCAGCACCACGTTGGGGTCGGCGGCGATGGAGGAGGCCAATTTGACCGCATCCCCGGCTTCCCCGCCGCCCACCTGGACGAGCACCTGGGCCGCCTGGTTGATGAGGCCGGGGTCGAAGGTGATCACGGTATTGGCACGCTTCTCGGCGGAGGCAACCTTTTCGAGGAGCACCTTTTCGCCCACCAACTGGCGCTCCAGCTCCGCCGCCTTGGTCTGGAGGCCCAGGCTGACCTGGACCGAGTCCTCGGCGAGCGCCAGCGCTTCGTCGAGGGCCTTGGCAGTGGTGGAGTCCATAGTGGTGGGCGTGGGAGAGTTGGCCGCTGGCCTTACTTGATGGCCGCCGCGACGAGCTCGTCGAAGGTCTTCTCAGCGGAGGCGAACTTGGCCATGGCTTCCTTCTGCTCCGGCGGCATGTTGGGGTCGTCCATCGGAGGAGCGCCACCTTCGGCGCCACCGGCACCAGAGGCCGCAAGCTCCTCGACGATCTTCTGGGCCTCTTCCGGGGAAATCTTGCCTTCCTGGAGGAGGAACTCGATGACCTGCATGATGTCCTCGGGCGACACCTGCTCACCGGCCTCACCTTGGGCTTCCGGCGGCAGCTGAGGTCCCGCTCACGCCAGAATCTCGCGCACGACATTGCCCTTCACATCGGTGAGCCGGAAATCGCGGCCGCCGTGGCGATACGTGAGCTTCTCGTGATCGAGGCCGAGCAGGTGGAGCATGGTCGCGTGCAGATCGTGGATGTGGATTTTTCCATCAACCGCCTCGTAGCCGAGGTCGTCAGTCGCGCCGTGGATGTGGCCGCCTTTCACTCCGCCGCCGGCCATCCACATGCAGTAGCCTTTGTTGTTGTGGCCGCGTCCGTCGGTGGTCGGGTCTTCGGGCGTGCGGCCGAATTCGCCGCCCCACAGCACGAGCGTGTCGGCGAGCAGGCCGCGCTGGTCGAGGTCTTGCAACAGGCCGGCGATCGGTTTGTCGATCTGGCGGCAGTTCCTCGTCATGCCGCCGGTGAGGAAGCCGTGGAGATCCCAGTCCGTGTGCGTGATCTCGATGAAGCGCACGCCCGCCTCGGCGAAGCGCCGCGCGAGCAGGCATTGTCTTCCGAAGGTCTGCGTCTCGCCCTTGTCGGCGCCGTAAAGCTCCAGCGTCTTCGCGCTCTCGCCGTCGAGGTTCATCACGCCGGGCAATTCGCCCTGCATGCGAAAGGCGAGTTCGTAGGATTCGATGAGCCCCTCGACGCGCGGGTCGGCGGTCTGCGCGAGCAGGTCGCGATTCATTCCCTGCAAAAGATCGAGCTGTGCGCGCTGGCTTGCGGCGGTGATGCGCGGATTCGTGAGGTCGCCGAGTTTCAGTTCTTTCGGCGGCACGCTTGCATTCCCGAGCAATGTCGCGGAGCACGCGGCGGGCAGGAAGGAACTGGAATAGTAGCGCAGTCCGCCGAGCGCGGTGAGCGGGTTGATGGAGATGAAACCGGGCAGGCTCTGGTTCTCCGTGCCGAGGCCATACACCGCCCACGCGCCCATCGAGGGACGGATGAATTGGAAGCTGCCGGTGTGCAGTTGTTCGAGCGCCTGCGGATGATTTTCGTTGTCCGTGTGCATGCCGCGGAGCACGCAGAGTTTGTCCGCGTGCTTCCCGATCTCCGGCATCAGCTCGACGATCTCCGTCCCGCTCTGCCCGTGCTTTTGAAATCCCCAGCGCGAGCCGAGCAGCTTGCCTTTGACCTGCCGGCCTTGCTTGCCATGTGCGGCGGTGAGCGCGGGCTTCGGGTCAAAGGTCTCCATGTGCGACGGTCCGCCGCGCATGCACAGGAAGATGATGCGCTTCGCCCGCGGCGGAAAATGCGGGCTCTTCACCGAGAGCGGACCCGCACTCGCGCGCGCGGCACTTTGCGCCGCAAGCCCGGCGAAGGCCATGTAGCCAAATCCGGCGGATGCGGTGCGCAGCCAGTCGCGGCGGGAGAATGCGGAGGATGGGATGTTCATGGTGATGCGGGCTTATCTTAAAACGCGGAACTCGGCGGACGCAAAGACCGCCTGGCAAAGGCTGACCCAGCGGGCTTCGCGGAGCTGCGCGGCAGTGGAAGGCGTCTTGGATTTCGGGTCGGGCAGCAATTCATCCGAGCCCGCGAGGAACTGCTCCGCGCGCGCGGATTCGGCGGCGGTCGGCACGCGCGCGAAGGCGAGTTGATAGAGCCTCTCCACGCGCTGGGCGTCGCTCTGCGTGGTGTCGTCGAGCAGGCGTCGCGCGGCGTGTCGCGACTGCTCGATGACCCATGCATTGTTCATGAAAAAGAGCGACTGCGCGGGGACCACGCTTTCATCGCGCTGCGCGACCGGACGCTCCGGCGGCGCGAAATCGAAGAGCGAAAAGACCTCCGGCAGCAACCCGCGCAACACGGGCAGATAGACGCTGCGATGGCCGCCGGTGAAATCCGCAGTCGTGACGAACGGCTTGAAGGTCATCAGCTCCGCATCGCGTCGCGGATGGAACCGGCTGAGAAACGGCTTCTCCGGCGGATACGGATCGAGCTGGCCGCTCACCGCGAGGATCGCATCGCGCAGACACTCGGCCTCCAGTCGGCGCGGCGCCATGCGCCAGAGGAAGATGTTGTCCGGATCGCGCTCGATATTGGCCGCCACGGCCTCGGTGCTCGACCGGTAGGCGCGCGTGAGGACGAGGTCGCGGATCAGCCGCTTCACCGACCATCCGCGATCCATGAACCGGCACGCGAGATGATCGAGCAGCTCGGGATGCGAAGGCTTCGCGCCATTCACGCCGAAGTCATCCGGCGTGGTGACCAGCGCGCGACCGAACAGCCGCTGCCACACGCGATTCACAAAGACGCGCGCCGTGAGCGGATTTTCGCGATGCGTGAGCCACTGCGCGAGTTGCAGCCGCCCGCTCTGCGCGCCAGCGGGCGCGGGCACATCCTTGAGCGCGATGACTTGCAACATGCCGCGCGGCACCGTGTCGCCGAGATGATTCGTGTCGCCGCGGATGTGAATGCGGCAGTCCTCGCATTTCTCCCGCTCGCGCGCCGCCATCGCCCAGCCCGGCTCGGCAGGCGCGGCGTCCTTCAATTCCTCGAGCGCCTTTTCCATCGCGGTGATTTTGCCATCCCAATCCTTCGCCTCCGCCTCCATGCGCGTGATGTCCGCGGCGAGCTTCGCCTTGTCCGTGCCCGGCTTCTCGATCTCGATCTTCGCCGCGGAAACGCGACGCACGATCGCGTAGCGCGAGGATCGCGAGGTGAAGAGCGTCAGCGTGTCGGCATCGAGCTTGCGGTAATATTCCAGCGCGGCGGGAGCGAGCGCGTCCGCATCGGGCCCGATGGCCTGCCACTCCGAGTGATGATGCGCCGTGGCCTTGATGCCGCGCGTGCCCCAGCCATACAGCGGCTGCGTGCTGCGCAGAATCCCGGCCAGCGCGTAGTAATCCGCCGTGGGAATGGGATCGAACTTGTGATCGTGGCACCGCGCGCAGCCGACCGACAGGCCGAGCACGCTGCGGCTGATCACTTCGATCTGCTCATCGATCACATCCATCCGAAAAATCTCCGCGTTCTGCTCCTCGAACGCCTTCGCACCCATCGCGAGAAAGCCCGTCGCGATCCGTTGCGAATCGCGCTGCTTCGGATCGCTCGCGGGCAGCAAGTCGCCCGCAATCTGCTCGCGGATGAACTGGTCATACGGCTTGTCGCCCCGGAAGGACTCGATGACGTAATCGCGATACCGCCACGCGTGGTGGTTCACGATATTCCGGTCGCGCCCGTTGCTGTCCGCATAGCGCGCCGCATCCAGCCAGTGACGCCCCCACCGCTCGCCGAAATGCGGCGAAGCCAGCAGATGATCCACGAGCGACTCGATGGCCGATTGCCGATCGCGCCCCGCCGCGCGGACAAACGCCGCGACCTCCTCCTGCGAAGGCGGCAGTCCGATGAGATCAAAGTGCAGCCGCCGCACAAGGCTGTGCGCATCCGCTTCAGCGGCGGGCGCGAGTCGTTGTTCCTCCAGCTTCGCGAGCACAAAGCGATCGATGTCAGCCAGCGGCCACGCGCGATCCGCGACCGCGGGCGGCGGCACATTTTTCGGAGGAAGCAGCGACCAAAACTTCCGTCCCTCCTCGATGCTCATCCCGCGCTTCTTTGCCACCGGCGCCGCGCCCTCGCGCGGATCGGGCGCGCCCATCTTCACCCAAGCTTCGAGATCCGCGATCTGCTCCTTGCCGAGCTGTTTCTTCGGCGGCATCTGCATGTCTTTGTCCGTCCACTTCACCGCCGTGATGAGCAGCGACTTCGCCGCATCGCCCGCGACCAGCGCCGGCCCCGTGTCGCCGCCCTTGAGCACGCCCGCCCTCGTATCGAGAACCAGGCCGCCCTTCTGCTTCGTCTCCACGCTGTGGCACTCGTAGCAGCGCTCCACGAGCACGGGACGGATGCGCTTTTCGAAGAACGCGATGCCCGCCGCCGATGGCTCGGCAGCGTGCAGCACGGCCGCAGGAATGGCCATCAGGACGAAGATGAGAATGCAGCGCACGACGCAAAATCTAAGCATAGGGGAACTGCGCAGTCATCGGTGAAGTGCTGCCACCTCCACGGCCATGTCATACACCGCCTTGGGTGCCATAGCTCCCCGTCCTGCGGGTAGCCGTAGCAGTAGGGGGGCGACGGATTCGATGGCGGCTTCGAGGCGTTGTTCGAGTTGTTCGGCGCGGTCGGGTTGCGTGCGCTTGAGGGCTTCGAGGCGGTGGCGGACCCAGATGATGAGCTTCACGTCGCGGATGCTGTCGCCTTCGAGTTCGCGGCGGGTGGTGTCGAGCAGACGGCCGTTTTTTTCGTGGGCCGTGCAGTGGTCCATGCCGTGATTGTAGCGGAAGGCCAGGGGCATGCTGCTGCCTTTGTTGGCGTGCAGCGCGGCCAGCGGCGCGAGCGGCAGGGCGGCGAGGAAGGATAGCGGAAGCATCTCGAACAGAAAACAGTGGGAACCGTTACCCCAGCAATTCCGGAAGATTCCCGGTGCTGTGGCTGAACTTTTCCACCGGCACATCGGCTTGTTGCAGCAAGGTGAGCCACAGGTTGGCGAGCGGGGTGTCTTCCTTTCGCAACACGACGTTACGCCCGTGCTTGATGGCCGGTGCGCCGCCACCGGCGAGCAGGGCGGGCAGGTTTTTCAGCTCGTGGCCGGACCGCAGATTGGTGCCGTAGCTCACGATGCAGTGGTCGTAGAGGCGGCTGCCATCGCTGCCCTTGGCGGCTTTGAGCCGGTCCAGGAAATGGCTGAACAACTCGGAGCACTTGCGGTCACGCTGGCGCGAGGCGTCCTTGCGCGGCTCGGAGAATCCATAGTGGCTGAGCGAGTGGGCCTTCAGCGACGTGCCCATTCCGGCCAGCATCGAGCAGACGGGCTGCCGGTAGGTCACGACGCGGGTGGTGTCGGTCTGCAGCGCGGCGATGACCATGTCATACATCAGCTTGATTTCCGTCTCGCCCGGCAGGGTGTTGGCGGGCAGGGCAAAGGGCGCGGCGGGCTTGGGGATGCCCGCCCACTTTGCCTGGCGTTCGAGGCCAAGCTCGACCTGCCGCACGCCCTGGAAATATTCGTCGAGCTTTTCCTGGTCGCCCTGGCTGAGGGTGCGTTTCATCGAGCCGCCGTCGAGCCGGACGAGGTCGAGGATGCTCTGCTTTTTCCGCAGGCGGGCGTCGAGTTCGGCGCGGGAGTCGGTCTTCTGCGCGAAGAGTGTGCGGTAGAGTTCCAGCGGCGTGCTGATTCCGGGTATTGGATTGCCGCTGTCGTCCCACGAGAGCGACAGGCCCGCGCCGTGGCCGGAGTTTTGGCTGCCGTCGGACTCCTCCGCCGAGAGAACAAGCGACGGGTAACGGGTCGCAGTGCCGAGGTGTTGGGCGGCGACCTGGTCGCACGAGACGGAGTTGAAAAAGCGTTTCCCGGCCGTGCCCGCGACATTGGCTCCGGTGAGGTAGGAGACGCTGCCGCCGTGCGGGTCGGACGCGCCGAGGTTGGTGAGGTTCGTCACCATGGTGAGGTCGTGGAGATGACGCTTCAGCGGTTCGAGTCCCTCGGTGAGGCCGATTTCGGCGAAGCGTCCGGCCTGCTCCGGGTAGAACGTCTCCTTGGTGAAACCGAATCCGCCGCCGAGAAAAATCATGCGCTTGGGCGGGCGGGCGGCGGCGGCTTGGGCGGTCGCGAAGGTTTCGAGAAACGGCACCGCGAGCAGGCCGCGACCGTAGCGCAGAAACGAGCGGCGGGTCGTGGAGTTGGTGAGGAATGAGTTCACAGGGCGGGAGGTTTACTTGGTGCGGAAGACCGGGCTGGCGGCGATTTCGTGAATCATCGAGCGAACGCGATAGCCGTCGGGCTTGAGCTTCGCGAGCACGGCGGCGACGGCGTCTTGGTCGGAAAACTCAATCGTCCGGCCCAGTCCGTAGGCGAGCAGCGCCTCGACCAGTTCCTCGGCCAGGCGATGGTCGTGTTGCAGGAGCACGGCCTTGAGGCCCGCAATGTCTTTGAACGCGGCGCCGTTGGGCAGTGTGCCGCCGGGTTCGATGGGCACCTGTTTCCGGCCGACCGGCTCGGTGTCGCGCCATTTGCCGATGACGTCGAAGTTCTCCAACCCGAAGCCGATGACATCCATTTTCTGATGGCAGGAAGCGCACTGCGCCCGCGACTGATGGAGCCGGACCATGTCGCGATTGGTCGCCGGAGTCTTGGAGGCGGCGCCGAGTTCGGGGACATTGGGCGGCGGCGGCGCCGGCTTGTCGTGCAGCAGTTTCTCCATGACGAGCGCGCCGCGAATGACCGGTGACGAGCGCTCGCCATTGGAACCCAGCGTGAGAAACGCCGTCTGCCCGAGCAACCCGCCGCGCGGTGAATCGGCGGGCAGGCGGACCTTTTGAAACGCGTCCGACGTGACGCCGGGAAGGCCGTAGTGCTCGGCGAGGTGCGCGTTCACCACGGCGAAATCCGAGCTGATCCAGCGCGACGCGGGGAGGTTTTCCTGCACCAACACCCGGCAAAACTCCAGCACCTCGCGGTAGGCGGAATGGCGCAGGCCCTTGTTGAAACGCACGTGCTCGGCTTCGTTCACCGTGATGGCATCGAACCGCGGCAACGCGGCCCACTGGCTGGTGAAGCCCGCGAAAAACCGCAGCGCTTTCGGATCATCGAGCATCCGGTCCACCTGCGCCTGCAACACTTCGGCCCGCGCGAGCGAGCCATCCTCGGCGCACTGATACAGCACCGCGTCGGGCGGGCTGCTCCAGAGAAAATATGCCAGCCGGATGGCCAGTTCGCGCGGCTCGAGCGTGCGCTTTTTGCGCTGCGGCCCGCTGGCTTCCTGGAGGAACAGGAAGCCCGGCGACGCCAGCACCACGGCGAGCGCTTCGCCCATCGCCTGCTCGAACTTGGCTCCGGCGGCGCGGTTTTTCTCAAACAGGCCGACCAACTGATCCACAAACGCCGGGGCCGGCGCGCGACGGCGAAAGGCCGTGAACGCGAATTGTTCGATGAGCTGGCGGGCCGTGGTGTCGGTCCACGCACCTGGCGTCTTCCCTCGCACCGGAGCGGTCGGATAAATCAGCGTTTCAAAAAATGCCCGTTCCCGGTCGTAGAACGGGCCTTCGATTTCAAGCCGGTCGATCCAGATCGAGGCCCATTCGCCGCCTTCGCCCAGTTTCTTGAGGTAGCCTTCCAGCACGCGGATGTCGGCGCGGTTCTCCTCGACAGCGAGGCTGACACTTTTGTGCTGCACATTCGGACGATAGGTCAGCTCCACGGTGCCAGGCTGCTCCGGGGTGCCCGTGATTTTCACGACGCCGACGATGCCTTCCCGGTCGGTCACGCACACGAACTGCCGGATCTCCGGCGGCGTCCCATGCAACCCGGCGCGGATTCGGAAGCGGTAGGTGCCGCGCGGATCGCTGTCGCGATTGGTCCCGTAGCGCCGGGTCTCATTGTTGACATCGGTGAGGTAGATGCCGCGCTCGACAAACGGGAGTGCCAGGTATTGCCGGGGCTTTCCGGCGCGCGTCTGGAACTGGTCCAGGAAGACCTTCATCTCGCCTTCATCCTCGAAGCCGATCTCCTGCCAGGTTTTGCCTTCGTTCTTGAGCTGCATCCGGCGATCCAGCTCAGCCAGGGCGGCACGCACGGGTTTTGTCACCCGCTCCTCCGGCTCCACCGTGGCAATCGTGGTCGCCGCGCGTGGCTTGCCCGCCCACGCAAAGCCATGCGCCACGAGGTCGCGCCCCAGTTCGAGATACTTGTCGAAGTGCGACGAGGTGAAGAACTGCGCCTTGCCCACCGTGTCAAACGGCTGCACCTCGCCGTCCTCGGGAAGCATTGCCAGCGGCACGTCAAAGCCGAACAACTCGCGAATCGTGCCCGCATACTCCCGGCGGTTCAGCCGCCGCATCGCGATCTCGCCGCCGTGATCGGTGAGGCGTTTGCGCGCGAGCAGGAGCGAGTCCGTGAGCGTGCCGAGCATTGCGGCCAGCCTGGCCGGGTCGGGCCGCGGTTCGTCTTTGGGCGGCATGTTACCGCCGTTGAGCACATCGAGCACGTCCTGCCAGCGCTGCCCCGAGTCATTGCCCGTGATTTCCCAGGTCGCCGTGTCGAAGCGGACCTGGCCCTTCTGCTTCTCCGGCCCGTGACAGCGGATGCAATACTCCTGGAGGAAGGGCTGCATTTTCTCCCGTGGCAACGTGGTCGCCACCGGGGCCGGGGCGGCAAACGCGGTCGGGACAAACCCGGTGAGTAAAATCGCGAAGAGCGATTTCACGAGTGCTGCGACGAGCGAATGACGGACGGCTGCGGTTCCCATGCGATTGCCCTTCGAGGCTACTCCTTCTGCTTCTTCATTCCAGCTTTGTTGGCCGGCTTTTCCGAACCTGCGGCTGGGTTTCGGCCGGCGGGATTGAGTTGGTCGAGGACGCCTTGGAGCTTGGCCTTTTCGGCGTCGTTGCTCGCTCGCTTCTCGCTGAAAGGCGCATCGCCCATGTCGAAGAGATCACCGTCGCGCGTGAGCTTGAAACCTTGATTGCGCACATACCAATTGCCGCCGAGTTGAACGTAAACCCAGTCGCGCGGCGTGCCCTTTTCACCGCGAAGTTGCGGGGCGAAGCTTCGACCGTCGAGCTTCACACCCGCGGGCGGTTTCGCGCCGCCGAGGTCGGCGAACGTGGGGAAGAAGTCGCTGAAGTCCACGAGGTCTTTCACGACTTTGCCGGCGGGTGTGACTCCGGGCCAATTCGCGATGAGCGGGACGCGGCTGCCGCCTTCGAGGAGCTTGAGCTTGTGACCACTGAGAGGCTTGCCGTTGACGGTGGAGCGCCGGGAGTAGCCGCCCGAGGTGCCGTTGTCGCCGGTGAAAAGGACGAGCGTCTTTTCACGAAGGTGGAGCCGGTCGAGTTCGGCCATCAGTTTGCCGACCAGCTTGTCCATGTATTCGATGTTGTCGGTGTAAAGCTGGTTCTCGTCCGCGCCGGGTTTGCTGTCCGGCGTGCGGACGATTTCGCCGTGGATGTGCGACATCGCATAGTAAATGAGGAACGGCTTGTCCTTGGGTTTCGCGAGAAAGCTCACGAGAAACTCGTGCAGGAGGTCGGGCAGATACTGGCCATCGGGCAGTTCGTGTTCCTTGCCGTTGATTTGGTAGCGCTTGGACTGCGCCTTCTTCCCGCGCCAGTAAAGTCCGCTGCCGGGGAACAGGAAGGATTCGTCGAAGCCCCACTCCACGGGGCCGAGCGGGCCGACATGCCATTTGCCGACGCTGGCGGTGACGTAGCCCGCCTGCTTCAGCACGGTGGAAAACATCACCTCGTTCTTCGGGAGCACATCCTCGCGATCATGGTTGCCGAGCAGGCCGGTGCGGAATGGATAGCGCCCCGTGAGCAACATGCAGCGCGATGGCGAGCACTGCGGCATCGCGAAGCAATGGGAGAACTGCGTCCCGCCCTTCGCCAGCGCGTCAAGGTGTGGCGTCTTGAACGGCCCGCCCGTGCACCCGAGATTCCCGAGCCCGACATCGTCGGCGAGAATCATGATGATGTTCGGCTTGTCGGCAGCGATGAGCGAGCCGCCGAGGAGATGGAAGAGAGCGAGGATGCAGGGCAGTATTTTCATCGGATATCGTGCATGAAGAGAAAGGCGACAACGGAGTGAGTGCGGCGAAGCATTCGAGAACTCGAGTCCCTGCAGTCCCGCACCGGCTCCATGTGTCCGTGACGACGAACCCGGGCGCGATTGCAGAACTGGGTTTGCACTTCCGGCGGTTTGCGTTGAACGCCCTACGCCAGCAACTCACGTAGCGGGCCGTAGAGCGCGGCGGCCTCGCGCATACCGCCGAGGTTGAAGGTGTCGTGCGGCTGCCCGATGGCATTCAACAGCGCGCAATACAAGGCATTGATCGTGGGATTCGATTTCGGCGCCACGCCCACTTCGCGCTTTCCGGGTGCTCCGAATTGAAGGTCCTTCGAGGCCAGCGGATACGATACAAACTGGCCGGACTTCAAACGGCCCCCGAGATTTCCCACGAGCACAAAGGGCCAGTTGTCGCCTCGTGAGTGCTGCCAGTTCGCGCTGTCGCTCGTGAAGACCAGCACTGTGTTGTCGAGCATCGTGCCGGTGCCTTCGGGGGTGGCTTGCAATTTGTGGAGCACGCGCGCGAGCTGTCCTGCCAGATAGTGCCGGTATTTTGACAGGACCTGATAGCCCGTGAGCTTCAACTCCGGGTCGGGTGTGCCGTGGCCGATCAAGTGGACGCCCGTGTTGGTGAGGCCGGTGTAAGTCGTCTTCAAACCGCAAAGCCCCGAGGTGATCGTGACGACATTCGTCAGGCCGGAGATCAGCGCGGCGGCGGCGACGTCGCATTGGGCGGCCATGATTTCCGTCATTTTCTCAGCGGGGTTGCGCGGGAGTTGCGGAGCGAACCGGGCCAGTTCCCCGGACGCGAAACGCTTTCCCAGTTCGCCTTCGCGCCGGGTGAGCGTCTCCAGCGCCTCGACGTGCGAGTCCACCAGTTCACGCTCGGGACCGGCGAGCTGGGAGCGAAGCCGCTTCACGTCTTCGTGCATGAAGTCGATCAGCTTCTGGCGGCTCGCGAACGTGTTTTTCTTCGCGCCGACGCTGCCGAAAAGCGACTCGTAGGCGAGTTCCGGACGGCACTGGGCGGCGATTGGCCGGCCGCCGGCCCAGGCGGACGACACGAAGGCCGTCGGGTTGCTTTGTCCGGCCGCGACGCCGAGCACCAACAGCGGGACCACGCCGGGTATCGCGCTGGCGATGGCCGCGTCGATCGACATGCCCTTTGCCTGCTCCTTGCTGAGGGCCAGTCCGGACAAGGCCCCAAAACCGGCGCCGTGCGCGGGCGAGAGGTGCTCGCCCCGCAGGCCCTGCACGATTGTCATGCGGTCGCGAAAGGGCGCGAAGGGCTCGAGGTCCGAGGGCAGCTTGAGGCCCGCGAGGGGAATCTGTCTGACCGCGCCGGTGCCGACACCCATGCCCTCCGGTTGGACGCCTTCCTCGTGAAATCCATTGTCGAACAGGCAGAAGATGACGCGCTTGGGCGGAGTCAGGGTGCCGTCGGCAGCGGCGGCGATGCGCTGCAGGAGGGGCGCGAGCACCAGACCGCTGGCGCCGACGGAGACGCCTTTGAGGAATTTTCGACGAGGTATCATGAATCGGGTTGGTTGCTGGAGGATGAGTGGAGCATCGGCCGTGGCTAGGGTTTTGCCGCCGCCTCTCCGGCGGGGGATTTGGCCCGATACAGGAAGGTATCGGATGTCTGCAGGGAAAGGAGCAACGCTTTCATGCTGCCGTCGTTGGCCTGGTAGGCGCGGTGCGCCGCCACCAGGGTCGGGCCGTCGGCCAGAGTTTCGTTGCGGCCCATGAAGTAGCGGAAGACGTGCCGCACGAAGACCTGCTCGACGCGCTCGGAGTGCGCGAGTTTGCGAATCAATTCCAGCGCGCCGTTCACCGGGCCATTGACCGCGGGATCGCCGCTGTTTTCGATGCCGCCGGAAATGTTGGCCGGCACCGTGGTCATCACGGGTCCTTTGCCGCGCGACCGGGGATCCTTCTCCAGCCGCTCGGTGGCGTCGCGATCGACGACCTGTTCGGCGGTGCGAAAGCGGCCGATGTGATCGAACTGCTCGAACGGCAAACCCAGCGGATCCATGCGCTGATGGCACTTCCAGCAATGGGACTCCCGCACGACGCGCATGCGCTCCCGCAGCGTATTGTGGGGCTCGTCGGGCAGCGCGGCATTCACGGTCACCGGAGCCTCGGAGATTCTTCCCCCGAGCAGCTTTTCGAAGATCCAGCGGCCGCGCCGGATCGCGTGGTTCTCGAAATTGGTCGAGAAGGCGATGAGCCAGCTCGGGTGGGTCAGGATTCCCATGCGCTGGTCGGCGGGCATGTCCACGGTGCGGTGGGCCAGCCAATCCTCGGCGCTGATGGTCGCTCCGTAGGTGGTGAACGCGAGCTGATGCCCCGGTTCGGTTCCGAATTTCCCGGCCGCCTCCTTGCGCAGGGCGGCGGGGCCGCGCAATTTCTTTTCTGTAAATTGATTGAGCATCAAACTGAGGGTGGGGTTTGGTTTGCCATGTTGAGGTAGATTTTTCCGGTTTCCCAGTCGTCGCTGGTCTCGGCCAGGAGGGCGGAGAT
>JBDKJY010000064.1:0-23606 GCA_039796295.1 Verrucomicrobiota bacterium | reverse complement strand
CGGGACGCCGGAACCTGCGGTGTGTCTGGAAACGGTGAAAACCGAATCCGACACCCCGCCACAAGCGCATGGCGAGTCACAAAACGGAGGTCACAACTGTGGAAATCACCCATTTTTCAAGAAACTGATAGGCCACGTCAATTGTCCGGCCCTCCCGCCCAATGAATTCAGCAGAACGACTAAAGACCAGCCAACTCTCGCTGCGAAGGGTCCGCCCGTTTTCTTCGCCCGAAAGGTCGAATTGGCGGGCACCAGTGGCCAAGTCTGAAACTCTTCGCGAGTAGCGGCCACTGCCTTGCTTGTCGATTCGCCACTCAATCTCGTCAACAAACCGGAGAAACAGGATAGTTTGAAGTCCCAAATCGCGCAGACGGGCGGCGATTTCAACATGGCACTCTTTCGGTTCCTTTTCTGAATGGTCGAAAGGGAATACGAAAAGCGTCTCTCCTGTTCCGGTCTGGCGAGGTTCGAGAGCGTGCGGCTTTACGTAGGACTCAATCCAAAAGTGTTCGTCTCCGGAGTGTATCTGCGGTGATTTCGTAAACGCGTAAACTGACTTGAAGCCAATGCCGAAATGCTGGATGTCGTCCTTTGCCGTTTTGCTGCTCCGAGCGATGTCACAAATTGCATGGATATGCGCTTTGCCGAAAGGGATTCCGGAGTGCCGCAACTCCAGACGGTCCGGAAAAAGGTCAAACTTAACGCTGCGATTGAAGTCTCCTTTCGGTTGCTCCTTAAATCGGTCTTTCAGGGCATCTTCGGCGTTCTGAAGCAACTCGTAAACGAAGTGCGTTGGGTCACGATACCTCTCAGCCAGCAGGGTGTCTCCCACCCGCTTTGCGAGTTCCTCTACGGTGCCTATCGAGATGCTTGAGTAATCAGTTGCCATTGCTCACTCGCGTTTGGATTCGTGGCTTCGCATCACAGGGTTTGGAGTCAATTCGTCGTCATTTCTTCTCAATCAACTCCTCCAGCCGCGCCCAGAGCACCTGTTCCAGATGCTCGCGCACGGGCTCGACGGTGATGCGGCTCATGATTTCGCTGGCGACGCGGTGCATCAGGGGCTGGGATTCATTTTGCGGCGGGAACCAGCGGATTCCACACGCGCCGGAAGCCCATCCCTTCAAAGTCCTTCACGTTCACGGTGGCGAAGTCCGTAACCCCTTGCGCAGTCATCGTGAGCGCCGAGCGGGCGTCGTAGAGTCGGCGGAAGGCGAAGTCCTTTCGGCGGGCCTTTTGCCAAAGGGAGTCGTGCAGCAGGCGGCTCTCGACGGGGAATCCGATGAGCCGCCAGCGCGGATGGCTGCGGTAAGTTTGAATGATTTCTACTGACTCCTCGGCGGACAGCGACTCCTTCAGGACGGCGGGGTTGCGTAGCAGGCCGTAGAATTCGGCCAGCACAAGCTCGGAGATGGCAACGTTCTCCTCGCGCTGAAGTGAACTCATCCAGGCATACGCCGCCTGATGGTGGGGCGAGGCCTGATTGTAGGCATACATCAGGAGGTTGGTGTCCACTGATATCATCGCGGACTCCTCTTGGGCTTGGTGGTGTGCATGATTTCGGCGGTGGTGAGCTGGGCCTCATGCTTCACTTCCGCGTCACTGAGGCCTTTCCAGCCAAGATTCCTTGGCTTCGGAAGCTGCCACTCGCCCTTTGCCGGCGGCTCTGGTGCATACACACTCAGCATGTATTCCAGTCCGCGTCGGGACAGTTCAGCAAAGGAGATTTCACGGCTTTCGCAGACCTTGCGGGCGCGGGCGTAAACGTCGTCGGGCAGTTGGATTTGAGTGCGCGTCATGCCGTCAGATTGCCATCACTGGGTTTGGTGTCAATTCGCCATCACTTCTTCTCAATCAACTCCTCCAGCCGCGTCCAGAGCACCTGCTCCAGATGCTCGCGCACGGGCTCGACGGTGATGCGGTTCACGATTTCGCTGGCGAAGGCGTGCGTGAGCAGGCGGCGCGCGTTCACCTCGGCGATGCCGCGCGTGCGACAGTAGAAGAGCGCCTCGTCGTTGAGTTGGCCCACGGTCGCGCCGTGCGTGCATTTCACGTCGTCGGCGAGGATTTCGAGCTGGGGCTTGGCGTTCACCGTTGCGGTGTCGGTGAGCAGGAGGTTGCGGCTGGTCTGCTTGGCGTCGGTCTTCTGCGCGTCCTTGCGGACGAAGATTTTGCCGTTGAACACCCCGCGCGAGCTGCCGCCGAGGATGCCGTGATAAAACTCGTGGCTGTTGCAGTGGGGCACCGTGTGGTCGGCGACGGTGTGGTGGTCCACGAGCTGTTTGCCGCCGACGGCGTAAAGGCCGTTCATCAAGCAGTCCACGCCCTGACCGGTCATGACGAGGTGGATGTTGTGCCGCGCCAGCCGCGCGCCGGTGCTGATGCTGTGCGAGAGGAACCGGCTGTCGCGCGCGAGCGTGACCTGGATGGTGGCGATGTGGAACGCCTCCAAGTTCTCCTCCTGAAACTTCGCGTGCTCGATGTTCGCGCCCTCGCCGACCACGATCTCCGTGACGACGTTGGTGAAGTGCGCCGCGCCGCCGAGACTGACGTAGTGCTCGACGATTTTCGCCGCGCTGTTCGCGCCAGCAATGATGAGGTTGCGTGGTTGTGCGGTGTTCGCCGTGTCCGAGGGAACGGCGAGGAAGAGCAGGTGAACCGGCTCGGCGGCAACGGCATTCGACGCAAGGGCGATGAACGCGCCGTCGGCGATGAACGCGGTGTTCAGCGCGGAGAAGCCGCTGCCGTCCACGCTGGCGTGATGAGCGAGTTGAGCTTCGACGAGCTTGTCGCCGCTGGCGAGCGCGGCGGCGAGGCTCGTGATGGTCACGCCCGACTGCGGTGCGGGCAGCGTCGAGAGCGCGGGGGCGAAGTGGCCGTTCACGAAGACGAGCCGTGAGCCGGTCCAGCCGGGGAAGGCGAAGGGGGCGATCTGCGCTGCGGTCACGGCGGCGTCAGCGGTGGCGGCGGGCTTGAAGGCGAGCTTCGTGATGGGCGCGACGTTGCAGTAAATCCAGTCCTCGAACTTCGTGGTGGGGAAGCCGAGTTCCGTGAAGTGCGTCACGCCGTTGGCGCGCAGGGTGCGGAGCCACTCGGGGCCGATGGCGGACGCGGCGAAGGATTCGCAGGCGGCGAGGTGCGTGCCGAGGTCGGCGGCGGGTTTTGATTTCGTCGTTGTCATCGCGCGCTCCGGTCACTTGCCGTTCTTGCCGATGAGCCAGTCGTAGCCCTTTTCCTCCAGCTCCAGCGCGAGTTCCTTGCCGCCGGACTTGATCAGGCGGCCATCGAAGAGCACGTGCACGAAGTCGGGCACGATGTAGTTCAGGAGGCGCTGGTAATGGGTGATGACGATGGCGGCGTTGTCCGGGCGCTTCAGCTTGTTCACGCCTTCGGCCACGATGCGCAGCGCGTCGATGTCCAGGCCGGAATCGGTCTCGTCGAGGACGGCGAGCTTCGGGTCGAGCACGGCCATCTGGAAGATTTCGTTGCGCTTCTTTTCGCCGCCGGAGAAGCCCTCGTTGACGGAGCGCTTGAGCATGCCTTCGGGGAGTTCGAGCAGCTTCATCTTCTCGCGCACGATGGCGAGGAAGTCCACGGCGTCCACTTCCTCCTGCTTCCGGTGCTTGCGCTGCTCGTTGTAGGCGGCGCGGAGGAAGTAGGTGTTGTTCACGCCGGGAATCTCGACGGGATACTGGAAGGCGAGGAACAGTCCCTCGCGCGCGCGGTCCTCGGGCGACAGCTCAATCAAGTCCTTGCCGTCGTAAGTCACCGAGCCGCCGGTGACATCGTAGCCTTTGCGGCCCGCGAGCACATAGCCGAGCGTGCTCTTGCCGGAGCCGTTCGGTCCCATGATGGCGTGGACTTCGCCGGGGCGGACGGTGAGGTTGATGCCCTTGAGGATTTGCTTGCCGTTGATGCCGGCGCTGAGGTTTTTGATTTCGATGAGGGGTGGGTTCATTCGGAAAGTGTTCAGTAGTCAGTTTTCAGTGGACCAGGGTGAAGCCCTGAAAGGGCGCAAGATGATAGCCCGGGGTGAAGCCCCGGGTTTGCTGTTGGAAAGAGAGCTAGCCCTGAAAGGGCGGAACAGACCGGGAGACTGTGTAGCGGGAGAGGCATTGGCAATCATGTCAACGTTGTGCTGACCAGTTCGCTCGGCTGCTGCAGTTCGTGGAAGAGGTTGTAAGCCGCAATGAAGAACGGCGGTGCGTTCTGAACAATCCCGACGGCGTCGTTCTTCCCGAAGACAAAGTAGAGCAGCGTCATCGCGCTGCCCGCGATGCTGAGATACCAGAAGGAACGGGGAATCGTTGGCTTCTGTGCCGCGCGAGTCGCGAGGAACTGGACCAGCCAGCGCGCAGAGAACATTACCGCGCCGAGCAGGCCGATGAACTTCCAGGCCGTCAGTGTGACGCCGAGGTATTCGCCAATGGGGTGGTTCATGTTCTGGATTGTTGCGCCCTTTCAGGGCTGGTTCTTCTTCTGGGTGCGTTTCCCGGGGCTTCACCCCGGGCTGTCATATTGCGCGCTTTCAGCGCTTTGGCTCAGTGCTTCATCCCACGCTGCCATCCAAACTCACGCCCAGCAGCTTTTGCGCTTCCACCGCGAACTCCATGGGCAGCTCGCGGAAGACTTCCTTGCAGAAGCCGTTCACAATCATGTTCACGGCGTCCTGCGTCTCGATGCCGCGCTGGTTGAGGTAGAAAATCTGGTCCTCGCCAATCTTCGACGTGCTGGCCTCGTGTTCGACCTGCGCGGTCGAGTTCTGCACGTCAATGTAGGGGAAGGTGTGCGCGCCGCATTTGTCGCCGAGCAGGAGCGAGTCGCACTGCGAGAAATTGCGGGCGTTGGTGGCGCCCTTCATCACCTTCACCTGGCCGCGATAGCTGTTCTGGCCGCGTCCGGCGCTGATGCCCTTGCTGATGATGGTGCTGCGGGTGTTCTTGCCAATGTGAACCATCTTCGTGCCGGTGTCGGCCTGCTGCATGTTGTTCGTCAGGGCGACGGAGTAAAACTCACCCTGCGAATTGTCACCGAGCAAAATGCAGCTCGGATATTTCCACGTGATGGCGGAACCGGTCTCGACTTGCGTCCAGGAAATCTTCGAGTTCGCGCCTTTGCAGAGGCCGCGCTTGGTGACGAAGTTGAAGATGCCGCCCTTGCCGTCCTTGTCGCCGGGATACCAGTTCTGGACGGTGCTGTATTTGATTTGTGCGCTCTCCATCGCGATGAGTTCGACGACGGCGGCGTGGAGCTGGTTTTCATCGCGCATCGGAGCGGTGCAGCCTTCGAGGTAGCTCACGAAGGAGCCTTCGTCCGCGACGATGAGCGTGCGCTCGAACTGGCCGGTGTTCGCAGCCTCGATGCGGAAGTAGGTGGACAGCTCCATCGGGCAACGCACGCCCTTGGGGATGTAGCAGAAGGAACCGTCGGTGAAGACGGCGGCGTTCAGCGCGGCGTAGAAGTTGTCCGTGTGCGGCACGACGGAGCCGAGATACTTCTGCACGAGTTCCGGGTGATGCGCGACGGCCTCGGAGAAGGAACTGAAGATGATGCCCTGCTTGGCCAGTTCAGTCTTGAAGGTCGTTGCGACAGAAACGCTGTCCACGACAGCGTCCACGGCCACGCCGGAGAGACGCTTCTGTTCGTTGAGCGAGATGCCGAGTTTGTCGAAGGTCTTGCGCAGCTCGGGGTCAACCTCGTCGAGCGAGTTGAGCGTCTTCTTCTGCTTGGGCGCGGAGTAGTAGCTGATGGCCTGGTAATCCGTCTGCGTGTAAGTCACGTTCGGCCACTTTGGCTCGGTCATCGTGAGCCAGTGCCGGAAGGCCTTCAGCCGCCACTCGGTGAGCCACGCCGGCTCGTTCTTCTTGGCGGAGATGAAGCGGATGGTGTCCTCGCTCAAGCCCGGCGGGACGGTGTCGGACTCGATGTTCGTGACGAACCCGTATTTGTAGTCGGACGCGACGAACGCTTCGATGGTGTTGGTGGATTCGCTCATGGAAAATTGTCCTCAGCCACAGGTGGGCCCAGATGGACCGCTGATGAGGCGCTGGCTACTTTGATTTGACCGCGCAGTCGGGGCAGAGGCCGTGGAGGTTGGTTTCGATCAGCTTCAACCGGAAGCCGCGCGGGAGTTTTATGTCGGCGTCCGCGATTGAGATGGTCTGGAGGATATCGAAGACGCTGCCGCACTCGTCGCAGTAGAAGTGTGAGTGGTCCTGCATGTTCGGGCAGTAGCGCGTCGCACCGCGATCTAGCGTGACCTGCCGAACCATCCCGCACTGCACCAACGCATCGAGGCAGTTGTAAACCGTCGCCATGGAAATCTCCGGCATCTTCGACTTGGCGCGCATGAAGACCTGATCGGCGGTCGGATGGTCCAGCTTCTCGCGGAGCACCTCGTGGACTTGTTGGCGCTGGGGCGTCAGGCGCAGCCCGCTGTGGGCGAGGCGCTCGTTCAGGTCTGTGCTGGCTGGGGCTTTCGGCGAAGCCGTGTTCATGGCGGGAACTTAGCCCCTGCATCCGCGCCGTCAAGATTTAGAACTATTCTAAATAGTCCTTGATGTGGAATCCGTGACGGCATTCGGCGTGGGCTGCGTTGCTTGCGCTCGCATCCAAGTTCCAACTCGACATCTGTGCGCCGGCAAGGCTGCCCGCGCTACAGCACTGGTGCGGACGGGGGCGCCCAACCAAGCTGGTCGGAGTTTTCCCTTCCCATCAAGTGCGTCGCCGCTATCTTCGCGCGGTCGCTGCGGTCGCAGCGGTCCGATTCGTTCGTCTTCACCCAGCAGAACAGGGCAGGGGAGAGGAGTCGGCGCATGAGTAAAAGCAGATTAGGATTACGAGCAAGAGTCACTGATGGACGCCGCGCACATACGGAATTTCAGCATCATCGCCCACATCGACCACGGGAAGACCACGCTCTCCGACCGGTTGCTGCACCGCACCGGCACGGTCGCCACGCGGGACATGGAGGACCAGCTCCTCGACGCGATGGACCTCGAGCGCGAGCGGGGCATCACCATCAAGGCGCACCCGGTCACGATGTATTACACCGCGAAGAACGGGGAGGAGTATGAGCTGAACCTCATTGATACCCCGGGCCATGTGGACTTCGCCTACGAAGTCTCCCGGTCGCTCTCGGCGTGCGAGGGCGCGCTGCTCATTGTGGACGCGGCGCAGGGCGTGGAGGCGCAGACGGTGGCGAACGTTCACCTGGCGATGAAGCAGAACCTCACCATCATCCCGGTCATCAACAAGATTGACCTGCCGCACGCCAACATCCCGATGGCGAAGCAGCAGCTCGAGGACATCCTCGCCATCCCCGGCGAGTCCGCGATCCTCGCCAGCGCGAAGGAAGGCATCGGGATCGAGGACATCCTTGAAGCCATCGTTCACCGGATGCCCGCGCCCAAGCCGACCAACGTGCCTTCGTTGCAGGGGCTGATTTTCGACTCCTTCTTCGACACCTACAAGGGCGTGGTCATCCTCGTGCGCGTGATGAACGGCGAGTTGAAGGCCGGCACGCAGGTGAAGCTCCTTCACTCGGGCAAGACCGTCGAAGTGAAGGAGGTCGGCTCATTCCGTCCCAAGCCCTACACGCGCGACAAACTCACCGTGGGCGAAACCGGCTACTTCACGGCGAACATCAAGACCCCGCGCGAGGTCAAGGTCGGTGACACCATCACGGACCCGCGCCAGCCCGCACCGGAGTTGCCGGGCTTCCAGGAGATTCACCCCATGGTGTTCTCCGGCATCTACCCGATCAACACGGCGGACTACGAAGGCCTGAAGGTCGCCATCGCCAAGCTCCAACTCAACGATTCCGCGCTCACTTTCATGGCGGAAAGCTCTGCAGCGCTGGGCTTCGGCCTACGGTGCGGCTTCCTCGGTTTGCTGCACATGGAGATCGTGCAGGAGCGGCTCCGGCGCGAGTTCGACATGGACATCATCGCGACCTACCCGAGCGTCATCTACAAGGTGAAGATGACCGACGGTCGCGAGCTGGAGGTGGACAACCCCGCATTCCTGCCCGACGTGACCTACATCGAGCACATCATGGAGCCGATGGTGAAGGCTTTCGCCATTTGTCCGAACGAGAATATCGGGGACATCATGGGCCTGATCAAAGAGAAGCGCGGCGACATCACGAACACCGAGACGCTCGACATCCGTCGTGTGATGCTTACGGCCAAGATGCCGATGAACGAAATCCTCATCGACTTCCACGACCGGATTAAATCCATGACCAGGGGTTACGGGTCCATGGACTACGAACCGATCGGCTACGAGATCAGCGACATGGTGAAGCTCGATATGCTCGTGAACGCCGAGGTGATGGATGCCTTCTCCTGTTTGGTGCACCGCGACAAGGCGGAGTTTCGCGGCCGCGCCCTAGCCGCGAAGCTGAAGGACGTCATCCCCAAACAGCAGTTCGCCATCGCCATCCAAGCGGCCATCGGCGGGAAGATCGTCGCCCGTGAAACCGTCGGGGCCATGCACAAGGACGTGACCGCGAAGTGCTACGGCGGCGACATCAGCCGCAAGCGCAAGCTCCTCGATAAGCAGAAAGAAGGTAAGAAGCGCATGAAGATGTTCGGCACCGTGAACATCCCGCAGGAGGCGTTCATCGAGGTGCTGAAGTCGTGACGCACAGAAGAACTTGATGCCACAAAGCAGCACAAAAAGGGCAAGAAACCCTGTTCGGAACAGGGCAGGGCACGGAGATTTCCAATGAGCCTCCTCCTCCAATGGTTCCTCTCGGGCACCGTCCGCCACGCGCTGGACTTGCGGAAGCATGTGCTGAACTTGGTGGCGGCGCAGCGGGACTTGCTGGTCCCCGAAGGCGTCCAGGCAATTGAGGCAGCCTGCGCCAAGCTCCGCGCGGCGGTCGTGGCGCGGGCGGCCAAGCCGGCGTTGCAGGCCGAGATGACCAACGTCGAGACGGTAGCCAACCAGTGGCTCAAGCCCCATCCCCACGCGAGCTGGCGCGAGAACGTGGAGGTGGTGCTCGTGGCGATTGCCGTGGCGATGGCTATTCGCACCTTCTTCCTTCAGCCGTTCAAAATCCCCACCGGCTCGATGCAGCCGACCCTTTACGGCATCACCCACCAGGATTTTCTTAAGGAGCCTCAGGTCAAGTTTCCATCGGGCCTCGCGGCTTTTGTGGACTCTTGGTTGCGAGGGATTACCTACTATCAGGTCGTGTGCGAGGAGGACGGTGAGTTGCGGCGGGCCGACCCGCCCAAGACGGTGTTCCCGCTGGTGAAGAAGCAGTCGTTCCAAGTCGGCGAGCGCACCTACACGGTGTGGTTCCCGCCCGACCAGCTCTTTGGCGGCAACGCGCATCGCTCGGGACTGACTCCGGGGCAGCGGTTCCGAAAGGGTGAAGACATCATCAAACTTAAGGTCATCAGCGGGGACCACCTCTTCGTGGACCGTGTCTCCTACAACTTCCGCCGGCCCGAGCGCGGAGAAATCATCGTCTTCGAGACCAAGGGTATCGAGAGCCTGCCGCAGGACCAGTTCTACATCAAACGCATGGTGGCGATGGGCGATGAGCGGGTCCGCCTCGGCGACGACAGGCACCTGCGCATCAATGGCCAGCGCCTCGATGCCAGCACGCCGCGCTTCGAGAACGTCTATCACCTCACCGGCCCGCCCAAGGACAGCCACTTCTCCGGTCAGGTGAACGAACTGGTCGCGCGGCAGAACGACCGCTTCGGCCTTGCTCCGCTCTTCGCGGACGGACGCCAGGAATTCCACGTCCGCCCGAACCACTACATCGTGATGGGGGACAACACCATGAACAGCTTGGACTCGCGGGCGTGGGGCGACTTCGCGCAGGAGAGCGTCATCGGCAAGTCCGCCTTCGTCTATTGGCCCTTCTTGAGTCAGAGTGATCGCGAGGGAGAGCGTCCGGGCCGCTTTGGCTGGTCGCACCGCTAGTGCGTTGGTGCGCGTTTGGGATGCCGATTCCCTCTACTCAACCTTTGTAGTGGGTGAAGTGTCTTCCGTGTCTTGCGCGGCATTTCCTATCGCCATCTTCCGTCCTAGCTTGTTTACCGCTGCCCAGGCACGCGGGCGTTCACACCAGCGGTTTCTTCCAGATGGGGACAACGCGCTTCATCTCGTCGATGAGCCACTGGCAGGCCGCGAAGGCTTCCCTGCGGTGCGGCGCGAGGACTTCCAACCAGAGCGAGGATTCGTTGACGTTCACGACACCGAGGCGGTGGACGAGGCGGATGGACTCGACGGGCCAGCGGCGCGCCAACTCGTCGAAGAGCTGGTGGAACTGGTGCTCGGCCATCGGGCGGAAGCACTCGTATTCGATGGCGGCGATGGGCTGGCCGTCCTCGCTGCCACGCACGACGCCGCTGAAATACACCGCCGCGCCCATGCCGCCGGTCATGCGCCGCGCGGCGACGAGGGCGGGCTCGTCAATCGGGTTGGGGGAGAGGGTGAGGGAGCGTTCCAAGGAAGTGATTGGTAATTAGTGCTTAGTGGGGTCAGCCGCCTTGCACGGGCGGGAAGAGGCTGACTTCGTCGCCGTCCTTCAACACATAGTCCCGGCTTTGATACTCGACGCCGACGGCGATGAGGGTGGAGTTCTGCATGGCGGTGAGCTTGGGGAATCGAGCTTGGAGCCGTTGCAGCAAGTCGCCGATGGCGGCCCCCGCTGGGAGTTCTTCACTGGCCTGTGCGCAGCCGGTGAGGTCTTTGAAGTAGGACCAGAATTGGACTCGGACAGTCATCGGACGGTGGCAAGTGGCAGGTAGCAGGTGACGTGGGGCGCGTCGAAGAAAGCGAAAGCGTGGATGGGTCGGCTGGCCCACTCGTCACCGGTCACTTGCCACTTGTCACTTCCCATACATCTCCGGCTTGAGCACGCCCACGAAGGGCAGGTTGCGGTAGCGCTCCGCGTAGTCCATGCCGTAGCCGACGACGAAGAGATCGGGGATGTCGAAGCCGATGTAGTCGGCGCTCACGGGTTCCATGCGGCGGGCAGGTTTGTTCAGCAGCACGCAGGTTTTGATCTGACGCGGGCGGAGTTTCTGGAGCTTGGCGATGACGGCGGTGAGGGTTTTTCCGGTGTCGAGGATGTCGTCCACTAGCAGCACGTCGCGGTCGCGGACATCGAGGCGGAGTTCCTTGGTGAAGACCAGCTTACGCGAGACGGTGCCGCTGCCGTAGCTGGAGACACCCATGAAGTCGAGGCGCAGTGGCATGTCCAGGCTGCGGAGGAGGTCGGCGAGGAACATCACGGTGCCACTGAGCAGCGAGACGACGACGAGGTCGCGCCCGGCGAAGTCGCGCTCAATCTGTTGCGCCAGCGTCCGCACGCGGCGGTGAATCTCGGTGCGGCTGATGAGCACGCACTCGACTTCCTTGCGCAGGCGCGGCGGCACGCGGCGAGTGGAGGAGAGCGGGGAGGGCTGTTTCACAGGAGATAGGGAGCTGCGGCTCTATCTTCTATCCTCTATTTTCTCTTCCACGGCCCGCACCGGCGGTGCGCCGTCGCCGGCGCGCGTGAAAAGGGCCAGAGCGAGGAGGAAGAAGGCCGTGGCGAACCCCGCCGCAGTCACATAGAGGCCGGTGATGGGTGGGTCGTAGCGGAACTCGATCTCGTGCTTGCCGGCGGGCACCTGCACGCCGCGCATGAGGTAATTGCAGCGGAGCAACGCGGCGGGCTGGCCGTCCACGGAGACTTTCCAGTTGGGCGAGTGCTTGTCGTTGAGGAGGAGGACGGAGGGCGCGGTGGCGGTGGCTTCGAGGCGGACACGACGGGATGAGTAGCTGAGGAATTTCACGTCGCCCGTGTTGGTGCCAGGCGCGTTCGTGGCGACCGGCAAGGGCGCGGAGACGATGACGACTTCGTGCGGCTTGAAGGTGGCGTTAGTGAGGAGGCTGAGGACTTCAGTGTCGTTCGTGGTCGTGAGCCATTGGTTGAAGAGCTTCGCGCGGGGCAGCGCCCCGGTGAATTCCAGCAGCGCGAACTGGCCGTTGGCATTGGTCGTAACCGTCACTTGGTCGAGGCGCGTCGGCGTGGTGATCCCGGGCTTTGGCACCACGTCGAACGCGGTGTGAACGCGGAAGCGACCTTGGCCGGGGTCGAGCTGGGCGGCGAGCGAGCTGACGAACTTGGGATCGCTCACGCCGAAGACGAAGCGGGTGTTCGTCAATTCCCACAGGCGAGCGAGGGAGTTCACGCGGCCCATCAGCGCGGCGCGGTAGGCCTGGTTCTCAGCGGTCGAGCGCGGCTCCTGCGTGATGTCGAGGCACTGGATGTTGTTGTAGAGGAAGAGGTGCTGGGTCCACTCCATGCCGTAGAGCTGCTGGAACATGGGGAACTGCGGGTGGTTGATCTGGAGCGGCAGGGATTGCACGCGTTGCTCGTGGGGCGACTGCTTGAGCAACTCGATGATGGGGTTGGTCGCGTATTTGTCCTGATAGTTCCAGTAGATGATCCACGGCGTATTCGCGCGCGCGAGGTCCACGGCTAGCAATAGCCCGAGCGTCACGCCCGCCCAACGCGCACGGTTGCCGGACCAATAGCCGCTCAACGCAACCGTCACGGCGGCCACCGAGAGGCCGAGGAAGAGCACGAACAGGCCGACTTCGCCGATGCTGTGCGTGGCGATGCTCTTGGCCATGTCCTCGCCGAACGCCCCGGCGACGAGGTGCTTCTCCAGGCTCTTGCGCGCAGAGCTGTAGAGCAACAGCCCGAGCAAGCTCGCCGCGACGAGCAGGCCGCTGCCCACCGTCCACTGCCGCTCGAAGCCGCGCACGGTGTCCCACCACGTCTTTACTTGCTCGGTGAGGGGCAGACCGGCGGTGTTGGCGGGGCGGATGAACTGCTTCGCCAACGCGTGCAGCCCGTAGCCGAAAAGCACCACCAGCGCGAGGTGGAAGGGGTGCATGAACTTGACCGGGTTGCGGATGGTCGAGGCGTAGGGCAGCGAGTAGAACAGCTCGTAGAAGGGCGCGTGCTTGCCGAAGGCGAAGAGCAAGGCCAGCACTGCGATGCCCGCCCAGAACCAGACCAGCTTGCGCTCCAGATCGGTGAACGCGCCTTGCTTGCGACATGCCTGCGCGCAGGCCCACGCGGCCAGCAGCACCACGAGCACGCCGCCGTATTCGCCAGAGCCGGAGTGGCGGGGGATGCCACGCTTGTCCACTTCCCAGCCGGGCGTCTGGCCCACCGTGCCCCAGTAAGCGCCGCCCTCGGGCGTGTCCATCCGGTAGCCGAAGAGGCCGGGGATCAAGACGCGCAACGCCTCGATCTTCGGTAGACTCCAGATCGTCGCCTCGACATAGCGCTGCTTGCGCGACTCTGCGTCTTGCCCCAAGCCGACGATGCCCTTGACCTGCGTGCTGATCAGCGTGCCCAGCGTGTAAGTGGCGATGAACCCCGCGCAAACCGCCACGACCGCGACGCGCCCGAAGCCCTGCGCCAGCCAGCGCGCCGGCGAATCTGCCGCCGCCGTCCACGCCAGGAAGAGGGCGAACGCCGCGACCACGAGGCTGAAAATCGCCCCGGTGTCGAAGCCCTCCATCACGCCGAGGCCGGTGGCAAAGCCCGCAAGCATCGTGAAGATCAGTGGACGTCGGCGCGTGGACGCCATCAAGGCCGCCAGCGCGAGGAAGATAGCCGCCGTGCCCAGCACCCAGATGGACAGCCCCCACGCTGCGACGGAGAAGCGGTCGCCGTTCAACCCCGCCGCGAGGCCACCCACCGTGCAGACCCACGGCGCGAAGCCGCATTGCCGGAAGAAAACCCACGCCGCGCAACCCAGCAGCAAGAGCGACAGCGGCACGATGACCTTGGCGTAAGTGATCGGACTGAGCGCGATGTTGAGGAGGTTGGAGAGGTTCGGGGCGGACGCCACGCCTTCGGCCCCAACCCAGTTTAACTCCGTCCAGACGCCGAACATTGCCTCGGGCATCCGGCCGCAGGCCGCAGTAGTCGCGCCCAGCGGGCCGTCGTTGGAAAAGACGATGTATTCTGGCAGGAAACTTTTCGCGAAGAGGAGCGCCAGCACGGCGGTCAACGCGGCCAGCAGGGTCAGGAAGGCCACGCGACCGTTGGGCACCGGCGGCGCGGCAGGAGGAATCGGGTTCGCCATATCAAGTCTGGCGGGCGGTGCGCCAGCCGAGGCGCGACGGTAACGGAACCGACCTTGCTTCCAAGCGGAAACTCCGCGCCGCTCGGGCGCACCCGCCTCTCGCACGCCCCAGCGCGCCTACCGCTGCGGCGGCGGTGCGTCCGCCGCGAGGAACTCCACCTTCGCGCTCAACTCCGGCGTGAGGAATCGGTCCGGCTTCAGCACCTGCACCTTGATTTGCAGCGTGCCCTTCTGCCGCGACGCCTCCGGGGCGATCTCCGCCACGAACCCGTCGTAATGCCGGTCGGGATACGCCTCCGGGCTGACGCGGCATTTCTGACGCAGGGAAATCTTCGCGAGATGCGACTCGTTCAAGTCAATCTCCACCTGCAAGTCCTGCAAATCCGCCAGCGCGATCAGCGCCGTGCTCGGCCCCCGCGCGCCGCCGAAGCTTTGCGGCACGACCAACTCATCCGGGTCCACCAGCTTCTCCAAGACCACCCCGTCAATCGGCGAGCGGATGACCGTCCAGTCCAGATAAAGCTGGGCCACCGCGCGAGCCGCCTCGCCTTCCCGCACACCGGCCTCGGCAGCGAGCACGCGCGCGCGGGCGGCGGCGGGCCCGAGGCGGGCAGCGTTCAAGGCGGCCTCGGCCTCGCGCACCGTGGCGCGGAGAGCGTCCAGGCGGAGCCGGGCATCATCCAAGACCCGCCGCGGTTCGGTGCTGCTGCGCACGAGCACTTCAGCGCGCTGCAAATCCAAATCCCCCTGCGCCGCGCTGGCGCGGGCATTCTCCAAATGCGCCTCCGCCTGCGCCAACCGCGCTTCGTTCTCAGGCACGGCCAACTTCGCGGTCGCCACCGCCGACTGCGCGCTGATGATGCGCGCCTCCGCTTCGGCCAAGCGCGCCTTGGTCTCCGCGTCATCGAGTCGCACGACCACTTGGTCCTTCTTCACCGCGTCGCCCTTCTTCACGCCGATCCACCGCACCACGCCCATGAAGCGCGGGCTGAGTTCGATGCGCTCGCGCGCGATGATGTAGCCGCTGATGGTGAGCACGGAGGTGCCGGGACTCGCTGCCGACGCCGGCGGGGCAGGGGAGGGCGCGGCCTTCTTAGCCGCAGACGTGGCGGTGGTTGGCTTCCCGTCCTTCGCCCCGCTCGCGACGCGTTGGTTGTCCCCCTCGCGTGGCCAGGCGAAGAAAGCCGCCGTGGCGCTGCACAGAAAGACGAGGACGAAGATGGCCCACGTGCTTGTGTTCGAACGCCGTTTGGCCTCGGGCTGGATTTGCAATTGCTTGAGCTTTTCGGAGTCCATCGGTAGGCCGGGACGATGCGGAGAAAGCGGAGGAAGGCAAAGCAGAAAGGGGGGCGGCACAGAGCGCGGGGGCGCATTTCAGTTTAATGCAGCCGGGTGGCCAGTTCGTGGCGATGATTTGGCTCTTGGTTGGGACGGCAAGAAATAGAGATGCGCATCGGGCGGAGTTGCGGCAGGATTTGCCCGCTCTTCACGGCCATGAAACGAATCACCCTCCTGACCGCGTTGCTCGCGGCTTTGACCGTCGCGCTGCGCGTTTCCGCCCAGCCCGCCGGGCCGCAACCGTGGTGGCCGGTGCAGCCGCGGCTGCGGCCGTTTCTCCACCCGCTGTTTACCAGCGATATGGTCCTGCAGCGCGAGTTGGCCGCGCCGATTTGGGGCTGGGCCAAGCCGGGCGACAAAATCTCCGTGGCGATGGATGGGAAGCCAGCAGCGCAGGCTGTCGCGGGCGCGGATGGGCGCTGGGCGGCGAAGGTCGGGCCGTTCAAGGCCGGCGGACCGCACACGGTTGAGATCGAAGGCGGCGGGCGCAAGGAGACGTTGACCAACGTGCTCTTTGGCGACGTGTGGCTCTGCACCGGGCAGTCGAACATGAATTGGCCCGTGCGCCTCGCGCAGAACGCCGAGGAGGAAGTGAAGGCTTGCACGAACGCCAACATCCGCTCTTTCACCGTGAACTTTTACTCTGCGCTCACGCCGGAGCTGCTGCCGCCCGCCGCCCGCTGGGAGCCGTGCACGCCGGAGTTCGCGCGGAACTTCACGGCGGTTGGCTACTTCTTCGCGCGCGAGATTCAGGCCAAGCTCGGCGTGCCCATCGGCCTCATCCACAGCTCGGCGGGCGCGACGGCGGCGGAGGCGTGGGTGAGCAGCGAGGCCTTGCGGCACGACATGCCGTTTGATTTCCGCGAGCGCTTCGCGGAACTGGACCAGACCAACGCGTTCTTCGGCCAGGACTTCGAGTTCTTCCGCGCGCTGGAGCAGTGGACGGCGAAGGCCGACCCGGCGAGCGCGGCGAAGAAGTATTCCTCCGACCCGAACCTCGACACGAGTGACTGGCTGGACATCGCGGTGCCGAAGCCGTGGGAGGAAGCGGGCATTCCCGAGTTGAAGGACTTCGACGGGCTGGTGTGGTTTCGACACACGGTGGACATACCCGTGACGTGGAGCGGGAAGGACTTGCACCTCGGCCTCTCGGTCATCCGCGACGCGGATGTGGTGTGGTTCAACGGCACGGTCATCGGCTCGAAGCAAACGTCTGGCATCCGCAACTATCTCGTGGACGCCGCGCTGGTGAAGCCCGGTAAGAACCTGCTCGTGGCAGCCATTGTGAACACGAATGGCCCCGGCGGCTTCTGCTCGCAGCCGAGTAATGTGAGCCTGCGTCCGGCGGTGAATCCCGGCACGAACCAGGTTCGCATCGCGGGCACTTGGAAGGTGAAGCGCGGGCCGGCGATTGCGGACTTGACCGCGCCGTTTCCCATCCCGCGAGTCGGGCATTACAAGACCATCTCGGCGCTCTACAACGGGATGATTGCACCGCTCACGCCCTTCGGCATCAAGGGCGCGCTCTGGTATCAGGGCGAGGCGAACGGGCCGTTCTGGCTCCAGTATCGCCGCCTGCTGCCCACGCTCATCGCGGATTGGCGGAAGCGGTTTGAGGTCGGCGACTTTCCGTTTCTCATCGTGTCGCTGGCGAACCTCAACAGCTTGCAGACCAAGCCGGTGGAGCCAGGTTGGGCGGAGATTCGCGAGTCGCAGTGGCGCACCGCGCGCACCGTGCCGAACACCGGCCTCGCCATGACCATCGACATCGGCGACCCGAAGGACATCCACCCGCGCAACAAGCAGGAAGTCGGGCGGCGGCTTTCGCTGGTCGCGCGGAAGCTGATTTACGGCGAGACGAACCTTGTCGCGTCCGGACCGGAGTTCACCGAAATGCAGGTCGAGCTGCCCAAGGGCGACAAGATTCGCCTCTACTTCAAGAACGTCGGTGGTGGCCTACGCCTCAAGCCCGGCGACGACAAGCTCAAGGGCTTCATCGTGGCCGGCGCGGACAAGGAATGGGTCTGGGCCGACGCGGTCATCGAAGGCAACACCATCGTCGTCTCCTCGCCCGAGGTGCCCACGCCCAAATACGTCCGCTACGGCTGGGCGTGGAATCCGATCGTCAACCTGTTCAACGCGGAGGGCCTGCCGGCTATCACCTTCCGCACGGATGAGTGAGGCGCAACGAACAGTCCTTTACTTCGCCGCCAGATACCGTTTCACCGTGCGCCGGTCCATGTTCGAGCGGCGGGCGACTTCCTCGAGGGTGCCGTGGCGTTGGTGGAGGAGCGTGCAGTAGGTGTGGAGGAGGCGGTCTGCATCGAGCGTGCCGCTGTCCAGAGCGGCCATTAACTCCGTGCGGAGGTCGGAGGTGGCGCTGGCGCGATCGCCGTCGTAGCGGCGGGTGAGCAGGATGCGGCGGACGGCTTGTTCGAGTTCGCGCACGTTGCCCGGCCACGCGTAGTGCGGGCCGACGCCTTGGGTGAGCACCTCACGCACGAGTGCGGCCAATTCGGGCGCGGGCTGGCCAGCCATGCGTGTGACGAGGTGGGCGAGCAGGAGGTCGAGTTCTGCCGGTGACTCGTGGAGGCGCTGCCGCAACGGCGGCACGGTGATGACGTCCGAGCTGAGGCGGTAGAAGAAGTCGTCGCGGAAGAGCTGGCTCTGGCGCAGCGCGGCGAGAGGTTTGTTTGTCGCTCCGATGACGCGGCCCCGGAAGCGCAGTTTATCGTGGCTGCCGACCGGGGAGAAGGCTCGTTCTTGCAAGACTTGGAGCAGTTTGATTTGGACCGGCACAGCCACGTCGCCAATCTCATCCAGGAAGATGGCGCCGTGCGGACTGCCTCTTGCCAGCACGCCTTGATGCGCCTCGATGGCTCCGGTGAACGCGCCTTTCTTGTGGCCGAACAGCTCGGACTCGATGAGCGCCTCGGGGAACTGCGACAGGTTCAGCGCGACGAAGCCGCTCGTGAAACTCTCGGTAAACGTGCCGCGCCGTTCATCGAACGGGATGTAGCCGGAGCGGCCGATGGCCGCCGCCGCCGCGCCTTTGCCGGTGCCGGTTTCGCCGAGCAGGAGCGTGGAGAAGTCCTCCATCCGGCTCCACAGGTAGCGGTCATACCAGCGGATGTCGTGCGTCACGACGCTGTTCCAAAGGTGGCGGCGGAACTCCTTCATGCACGCGCTCTGGCCCACGAGGCCTTGCTGGATGAAGAAGAACGCGCGGCGGAGTTGGTAGAAGATGCCGAACGCGCGCACGGCCTCCTCGCGCGTGAAGCCGCGTCGGGCCAGTGCCGCGAGAGCGTCGCCCGCGAAGGGCACGGGACAGGAGCGGTCGCCCGCGCGGGTTTGCTCGCTGATGAGTTGGTCGAAGGCGGCGCAGGTCTGGTGGTAAACCTCGAAGAGAAACACGCTCCACATCACCTCGCGCTCCTCGCCCGCGTAGCGACGGAAGTCCGCCGCGCCCTGCCGCTCCAGCTTCGTCAGGCGCACGGCGAGTGCGGCGCTCAATTGCCCGATGGTATCCGGTCCGTCGGCGGCGCGCCCGAGGAGCTGGCGGTCTAGTTCGTGCCGCTCGTCGCTGAAGGGGTTGGTGAACGCGGCGCGCGAGGCGAGCTGGAAGAAGGCGCGGTCGGCGGTGGAGATGGGGTTGGCGGCTGGCATAAAGGAATAGTTAGGACGCCTAGCAGGAATTGTCCACTGACATCTGTCTGCTGTCAGCCGCTGAAGTAGAGGTATTCGCGTAAGTCGTTGCGGCCAGCCATGGTTCGTCCGCGACCGGTCTCTGGCATGGGGACTGTTAAGTGAAGGCTCGGCGTAACCCTCGCGGGCCAGCGGTCGGATGACCGGTGAACAGCGAGGAACGCCAGAAACAACAACAGATGAAGCCTATGAAAACACTACTCCCACTCACCATGCGCCCGGAGCGCGGGTCTGCGACCCGCAGCAGCTCCGGCCCCCGAAGCCAGCTCGCCCAAGTCAGCGGGTGGTTCAATCGGAACGTGTTGCGGGCCACACCCTCGCGCTCCGCCCTCGTGGCCGCGCTGCTGACCGTCCTCACCCTGTTCCATCCGTCCGCTGCACGCGCAGCCGGCCTGCTCATCGCCGACGGCGGTTTCGGCGGCGTGCTGGAGCTGAAAGAGCACGAGGTCAAAGTCACCATCAACAACGGCATCGCCGTCACCAAGGTCACCCAAATCTTCAAGAACACCGAGAGCCGACAGGTCGAGGCGCTCTACACCTTCCCGGTGCCCAAGGGCGCGTCCGTCGCCAACTTCAGCATGTGGATTGGCGGCAAGGAAATGGTCGGCGAAGTCCTCGAGAAGAAGCGCGCACGGGAGATTTACGAGAGCTACAAGCGCACGCGCCAGGACCCCGGACTGCTGGAGCAAGTGGACTTCCGCACGTTCGAACTGCGCATCTTCCCCATCGGTCCGCAGGCCGAACAGAAGGTCGAGATTACCTACTACCAGGAACTCGATTTCGACCACGACTGGGCGACTTACGTTTACCCGCTCGCCACCAGCACGCGCAAAGGCCTCAACGCCCGCACCACGGGCAAGTTCGCGTTCGCCCTCGAAGTGAAGTCTGCCGTGCCCATCGCCGCGCTGGAAAGCCCCAGCCACGGCGACGCGTTCGTCATGGCGAAGCACACGGACAACCTCCACCAGGCCAGCCTCGAAACCAACGCCGGCAGCCTCGAACGCGACCTCGTCGTGGCGATGCACCTGGCGCGACCGCACACGGGCATTGACCTCGTCACGTCGAAGCGCAACGGCGAGGACGGCTACTTCATGCTCACGCTCACGGCGGGCGAGGACCTCGCCAAGCGCGACGAGGGCATGGACTACGTGTTCGTCTTGGACATCTCCGGCAGCATGGCGCAGGACGGCAAGCTACTGCTCTCGAAGGACGCCATCGGCGCGTTCATCAAGGAGCTGTCCGCGCAGGACCGCTTCGAGGTGATGACCTTCAACGTCCAGCCGAACATGGGTTTCAACCAACTCCAGCCGGCCAACGCGGAGTTCAAGGACAAGGCCATCGCCTATCTCGCCGGGCAAGCGGCGCGCGGCGGCACGGTGCTGAACCCGGCGCTGACCACCGCCTACAAATATGCCGCCGCCGACCGGGCGTTGAACGTGGTTGTCCTCAGCGATGGCCTCACGGAACAGGCCGAGCGCCGCGTGCTGGGCGAACTCATCCGCCAGCGCCCGAGCAACGCGCGCGTCTTCTGCATCGGCGTGGGCAATGACGTGAACCGCCCGTTGCTCGAACAGCTCGCGACCGACTCCGGCGGCATGGCGGCGTTCCTCTCGCGCGAAGACAACTTCGCGCGCCAGGCGGCGGCCTTCCGTCGCAAGTTGCTGCGCCCCGTGGCTAGCGACCTGAAGCTCGATTTCGGCGGCATCGAGGTCAGTGACCTTCAGCCCAAGACCTTGCCGAACCTCTACCACGGCGCGCCCATCCGCCTCTACGGCCGCTACACCGGCGGGGCCGACGCGACCGTCTCGTTGCGCGCCAGCGTCAACGGCGTGGAGCTCAAGCAGGCGGCGAAGCTGGAGTTCCCCAAGCAAGACCCGGCGAACCCGGAGCTGGAGCGCATGTGGGCTTGGCGCAAGATTGACCAACTCCTCAAGGACGCGGACCGCACCGGCAGCCGCGCCGCCGTGGTGGACGAGGTCGTGCGCCTCGGCGAGGCCTACTCCATCGTGACGGAATACACCTCCTTCCTCGTGCTGGAGAATGACGTCGAGTTCCAGCGCTGGAAGATTGCGCGCAACAACGTCCTGCGCAGCGAGCGCGACCGGCAGGCGCAGCAAGTGGTCCGCGCGCAGCTCGACACGATGCGCAATAAGGCGTTGTCGAACCTCGGCCCGCAGCCGCCGAACGCGCCGGTGCAAGTGGCCAGTGCCGCACCGCAGGCCCGTCCGAACGTCGCGCCCACCGCCACCGCGCCCGCGCCGCGTCCGACCACCAGCACCCCGGCCCCGCGCCCGACCCAGAGCCGGGACTTCAACATCGGCGGTGGCGGCCCGGTTGGCCCGCTCTTCGTCGGCCTGCTGCTCTGGCTGCGGCGGATGACGCGGAAGCAGGCGTGAAGTTAGTCACCACTCACCGGGATGGCGGTGTGAGCCGCCATCCCGGAACTCGTTTGAAGCCATGCAAGTCGCGATGAACCCCACTTCATTTCGGAATGGAACGCGGTGGAACGGTGCGGCAGTGACGCCTGCTGGCACCCTCTCCCCTCCGCCGAGGAAGGGAGAAGGCGCGCGTCGTGGTGTGCGGTTGGCATTCCACCGCCTTCCATTGGGAATTGGTATGGCTCCTGAAGTCCTCGCCTTTGTCGCCCTCCTCGGCTTCGCGAACCTCCACCTCCTCGGCCTCGCTGACCCGTGGAAGTGGACATTTCTCCCCGCGTCCGTCCTCGCTGGCGAGTGGTGGCGACTGCTCACGCATCCGTTCCTCCACGTCTCGGCGTATCACCTTGCGCTCGACGGCGCGGCCTTCCTCCTCCTCTACACCGGCCTGCGCGAGCCGCGCCGCGCACATCGGCTGGGCTATATGCTGGCCGCTGGCGTGGGCAGCCTGTTCGTGTCGCTGTGGGTCGCGCCGGTGATTTGGAACATTGGCCTGTGCGGCCTTTCCGGCATCGCGCATGGGCTGATGGCGGTGACGAGTTTGGAACTCATCGGAGCGCGGACGCCCACGTCCGCAGGCCCTCGTTGCAAGGTGCTCTACCGCCTGGGGTGGCTTTGCTTCATCGGCGTGGTGGGCAAGTGCGTGCTCGAAATTGCCCTCGGCGGCGCGCTCATCGCTGCGTGGCACCTCGGTTCCGTCGGGTTTCCGGTCGTCGTCTGCCACGCGGGAGGCGTGCTGGGGGCGCTGGTTGCTTGGCTCCTTATTTCCGGGCAACGGCGGTGAACGGAGGCGCGGAGTCAGGAGCCCGCCAGCACGCGCCGGGCGGTCGCGTAATCCTCCGCCGTGTTCACGTTGAGTAATTCGCCGCGCTGGCGGGCTGGGACGCGGAGGCTACGCGCGGCGAGTGCTTCCGCCAAGCGGTGCAGGGCGAAGCGCTGTTGGGCCAACTGCCGCTCGACGACGGGCAGGCAGACACGGTCGAGCGCGAAGGGAAACCCCGCGCCCTCCGCCGTGGTCACGAACACCGCGCGACCCGGTTGTTCCGCGACCTTGCGGATCAGCTCCGCCGACACAAACGGCATGTCGCAGGAGAGGAACACGAGCCGCTGCGCGCGGGTGCGGTGCCAGGCTGTCCAGACGCCGCCCAGCGGACCGCAGCGGGGCACGCGGTCGCGGCGCACGACGTGGACCGGCCAGCCGGTGGCCGCCGCCGCCGCGCGCACCCACGTGAGCAGCGTGCGCCGGCCCAAGCGCAGCCGGGCTTTGTCGCGGCCCATGCGCGTGCTCAGTCCACCGGCGAGGATGACGACGGCCACCGCCGGGGGAGCGGTGGGCAACTTCGCGTTTGGCTGCACTCGGGGCGGGTTCACTTTTGGGCCTGATAAACGAAAACCATCGCGTGCGGGGCGAGGAACAAAATGGGCGCGCTGGCCGGGTTAGATGGCATGCAGGGTTGTGTGGCGTAGGCCAAGCGGGCACACGCCATCTGTAGGAACACTCAGCCCAGCAAACATCACCCCGCCACTACAACCGTAACCCCTGTCCCAGACAAGCCTGCTGGCCCGCCTGCGCCCAGCTCCAACGTGTCGCTCGGCGCTGCAGCTGGTGCCTCTGAGGCATCCGCGGTTAGATGGGGCGCGTTCCCCCTGTGGCTTCCCCCAGTCAGGCAAGACATCGTGGGCTGCCCGCGAGGGCATGCTCGAATAGGAGCTGGTGACCGGGACTCTACCGGGCACGACGAGGGAAGCTGCGCCCTGCCACGCCAGGCGAGACACGAAGGAAGAACCGGGAAAGGAAAACCGCATTGAGGGAAAAGACCTGCGGCTGAACGCCGCCGAGCCCGAGGCCGCGAGCAGGCCAGTGGCACCGCTGAAGCGCTGGCGCGCCCGCCGTAGCTGCGCTCCGCTGCGCCACGCGGAGTCAACGCCCCAAACCAAGAAAATCAACCGTCCCTACACGCAACTGTTGACAACCCTCATAGGCGCTGCAGCGCATGGTTAGGCG
>JBDKJY010000063.1:0-23691 GCA_039796295.1 Verrucomicrobiota bacterium | reverse complement strand
GGTTGAATCGGTTTCGCCGCCTGCTGGTGCGCTGGGAGAAGCAGGCGGCCAACTATGAGGCGCTCCTCCATCTTGCCTGCGCCTGCATCACTTGGCAGCAGGCCGGGTTATTCGGATAGGCTCTAAGGGCCCAAGAGGTTTTAGCCACAAAAGGGCACCGGGGGGGTCGAAGAGAAGCGGCTTCAAGCATTGCACTTGCTGGTGCCAGCCTCGACTGCTGGGGGAAGCCAAGTCGCCACCAGACACGTGCCACCGCCCATCGCTCGGCGCGCTGATGCGCTCCCAGCCGGAATCCTGGGTGAGCCCTAAGCCGCCTGCTCCCGCCGTCGCCCGGCCATCATGCACTCGAGGTAGCCGCACAGCGCGGCCTTCAGCTCCTTGCGCGGCACAATCGCGTCCACCAACCCGCGTTCGAGGAGGAACTCCGCCGTCTGGAAACCCGGCGGCAGCTCGGCCTGCGTAGTGTCCTTGATCACGCGCGGCCCGGCGAAGCCGATCATCGCGCCCGGTTCCGCGATGATGAGGTCGCCCAAGCTGGCGTAGCTGGCCATGACCCCGGCGGTGGTCGGATGCGTCAGCACGCTGAGGTAAGGCAGCTTGTTCCGCGCGTGGTAAGCCAACGCCGCGCTGGTCTTGGCCATCTGCATCAGGCTGAACATCCCTTCATACATCCGCGCGCCGCCGCTGGTGGAGATGATGACGACCGGCAAGCCCCTGTCCGTGCCCGCCTCGATGAGCCGGGTGAGCTTCTCACCCACCACCGAGCCCATCGAACCGCCAAGGAAGCTAAAGTCCATCACGCCCAGCGCCACCCGCTGCGTGCCAAGGGTGCCGATGCCCGTGATGACCGCGTCCTTGAGGCCGGTGCTCTTCTTGTAGCCTTCCAGCTTCGAGGCATAGGTGGCGACGCCGGTGAACTTGAGCACATCCACGCTGGTCATGCCCGCGTCCATCTCCTCGAAGGAACAGGTCTCCACCAGCGCGTTGATGCGCTCGCGGGAGCCGATGGCGAAGTGGTGGCTGCACTTGGCGCAGACCTTGAGGTTCGCATCCAGCTCCTTGTCGTAGAGCATCGTGGCGCACTTGGGGCACTTGGTCCACAAGCCCTCCGGGATGTCGCGCTTGCGAGACTTGCCGGTGGCGAGCTTGGGTTTCTTGAAGAAGGACGTTTCCGTGGCGTGGTCCGGCGGCGTCACGGCGGCGGGCACCGACTCCACATCCTCCAACTGGCGTGTTACAGAAGTATTGGCCATAAGCTCACGCAGGCAAAACAGGCGTCAAAATCACAGTCGCACTCTGTCAATTTGCACGGCGGCTTCAAAGGAAATTATCCGGCCAGCCGCTCACTCCACCGCCGCCAACGCCGCCTTCACATCCGTCGGGCGGCCGCATTCGTTGAGCACTTGGCAGAAGGCGGAGAGGAACAGGCGGACGTTTTCGCGCGAGGAGGTTTCGCCCATCAGGCCCACGCGCCAAATCTTGCCCTTGAGCGGGCCGAGGCCCGCGCCGACCTCGATGTTGAAATCGTTGAGGAGACGTTTGCGCACCTCCACTTCATCCACGCCGGCCGGCACACGAATGGGGTTGAGCTGCCAGAGCTGGTGGCCTTCCTGCGAGGCGAGTTCGAGACCGACGGCGGCGAGCGCGGACTTGAGCGCAAGGTGGTTCTGCTTGTGGCGACGCCAGCGGTTTTCCAAGCCCTCCTCCAACACGAGGCGCAAGGCGGCGTGCAACGCGTAGTTCATCGAGATGGGCGCGGTGTGGTGATAGACGCGCTCCTGGCCCCAGTATGACGCGAGCAGGTTCACGTCGAGATACCAGCTCTGGACCTTGGTGCGGCGGCGGCGGGCGACTTCCAAAGCGCGGGCGTTGAACGAAACGGGCGCGAGGCCGGGCGGGCAGCTCAGGCACTTCTGCGTGCCGCTGTAAACGGCGTCCACGTTCCACTCGTCAATCCGGACCGGGCAACCGCCGAGCGAAGTCACGGCGTCCAACAGCAACAGCGCGCCTGCGTCATGCGCGAGCTTGGAGATTTCCTCCACAGGGGTCAGCACGCCGGTGGAAGTCTCCGCGTGGACGATGGCGACGAGCTTGGGCTTGGACACGGTGCGGAGCGCCTCGGCGATTTGCTGCGCGGTGATGATGTTGCCCCAAGCGGACTCGACCTTCGTAACCCGCGCGCCGCAGCGCTCGGCGACCTCGGCCATGCGCGTGCCGAAGACGCCGTTGACGCCGACGATGACCTCGTCGCCGGGCTCGATGAGGTTCACGCAGCAGAATTCCATGCCCGCGCTGCCGGTGCCACTGACGGGGAAGGTCAGTTCGTTGCGCGTGAGGAAGACGGCGCGGAGCATGGTCTTAAGTTCCTCCATCATCTTGACGAACACAGGGTCGAGATGGCCGACGAGCGGCTGGCTCATGGCGGCGAGGACTTCGGCAGCGGCATTGCTGGGGCCGGGGCCCATCAGCAGACGGGTCGGAGCGGTGAAGGCTGGCGCGATTTGCATGGCGCGAACTCTAGCGACGACGACAGCAGGTGGGCAATGAGTTTGGCGAACGCACGGGCTCGTTCGAAACCACCGAGCGCTGGCGTCGCACTTTCACCAGCCAAGCACGGCCGTGGTCGTGAATGGCTGCCCTGCCCTGCCAATCCAAGTTCCGCCCTGCCAACTACCATGAAACCATTCTCCACCTTCGCCCGTGCCCTCTGGTTGCTCTGCGTCGCGCACCTGCTCGTCGCAACCGCTCTCGCGGCCGAGCCTCGGCCGAAACAACTTCGTGCCGGTGCCGCCACCGCCAACCTCACGCCGCCGTTGGGCGCGGAAATCGTCGGTGGCTTCCTGCCCTTCCCCGCCACGCACGTTCACGATGAACTACTCGCCCGCTGCCTCGTGCTCGACGATGGCACGACACGGATGGCGCTGGTCGTGTGCGATCTGCTGGGCTTGCACCGCAGCGTGAGCGTCGAGGCGCGCAAGCAGATCGAGGAGGCCACCGGCATCCCCGCCGCGAACGTGCTGATCTCCGCCACGCACACGCACTCCGCGGCCAGCGCGCTCGGCGATGCGCCGCGCGGCTACTTCTCCGATCGCGAGCTGAACGACTACCAGCGCTTCATCGCCCGCCGCATCGCCGACGGCGTGCGCAACGCACTGAACCTCCTGCGCCCCGCGCAGATCGCCTTCGGCACCGCCGAGGCCCCCGAGCACGTCTTCAACCGCCGCTGGTTCATGAAGGAAGGCACCGTGCCCGTCACCCCCTTCGGCTCCAAGACCGAGCGGGTGAAGATGAATCCTCCCGGCGGCAGTGCGGACCTCGTCGAGCCGGCCGGCCCGACCGACTCGACGGTCTCCTTCATCGCGCTCCGCGAGCCGAACGGCCGCCTCATCTCGGTGTTCTCGGCCTACTCGCTGCATTACGTCGGCGGCGTCGGCAACGGCCAACTCTCGGCGGATTACTACGGCCTCTATTGCGACGCCTTGAAGAAACTTCAGGCCAGCGCGGAGAACGACCCGCCCTTCGTGGCGTTGATGGCGAACGGCACCAGCGGCGACGTGAACAACATCAACTTCCGCACGCCTCGCCCCGGCCAGCCCGCTTACGCCCAGATGCGCTTCGTCGCCGAGGACATAGCCAACAAAGTCCACACCGCCCTCGCGAAGGTGAATTGGAAAGACACCGCACCCCTTGCCGCCCGCTATCGCGAACTCGACATCGCCTGGCGCAAGATCGAGCCGGAACTGCTCGCGTGGGCCAAGGACGCCGAGGCCCGCCCCACCAGCGCGCTCGGTAAGGCCAACCTCTCCGCCATCTACGGCGGACGCGTCTTGCGCCTCGCCCAAGCCAGCCCGGCCACGAAAACGCCCGTGCAGGTGCTGCGCATCGGCGACGTTTGCATCGGGACCACGCCTTGCGAGACGTTTGCGGAGACCGGTCTGGAGTTCAAACAACGCAGTCCCTTCGCGCAGTCCTTCATGGTCGAGCTGGCGCACGGCTACTACGGCTACATGCCCACGCCGCGCCACTTCGCCCTCGGCGGCTACGAGACTTGGCCCGGCACCAACTCCCTCGAACCGCAGGCCTCGGTGAAGATGATGGAAGCGCTGCTGGCGATGGCGAAGGAACTCCGGGACGCGAAGTAGGGCAGTGCCCAGCGCGAGGGGAGGCCGCCAGGTTTTGGAGTGCGCCAGCCCTCTGGCGCTTTGACCGGGCGCGGGCCTTCCAACACCGGCGAGAAAGCGGCGGAGGGCCGCCGCACTCCAAGACGCTGGCGCGCGCCTGCTTCCGACCCAGTGTGCCACAGGCTAGCTTGGGAGAGGGGCCGGTTTGACTTGGGACTGGCCGGGGCGGGTGGCCGCCGGGCGGTAGAGCAGCCAAATCGCAGACGCCGAGAGGGCGCAAACCAGGAAAGCGAGAGGGAAACGGTGTTTTTCAAGCAACTCGCTTGTTTTCAATAGGTTACTGCTCAAAGGATGCCTCAAACGGCTCCGGTTTGACCCGCTTCCGCACGGCAGCGACCTAACCGGCTCCTGTTTGCGCCACTTCCACACGGCAGCGACCCAAACGGCTCCCGTTTGGAGCACTTCCGCACGGCAGCAGGCCAAACGGCTCCCGTTTGCCCGACTCTGGCGCAAGAGTGACATAAACGCCTCGCTTCTGACCCGCTCCGACACAAGAGCGACTCAAACGCCGCCCAAATCTCCCGCACTGTGTGGCGTGACGCCGCCACCGCCAGCGGCGTTACGTTCCGAAGCACGGGCTGCCGCAGGCTAGCTTGGGAGAGGGGGCGGTTTGGTTTGGGGCTTCCCGGGGTCGGCGTCCGTCCTGCGATACAGAAGCCAAATCGTTGCCCCCGACAGGGCGCAGAGCAGAAAGATCGCGATGGCATTGTTGACCCGTTTCATCTCTGCGGCCTTGCGTTGAGCAACCTTGGTTCGGAGGTCCCACACCGACTGTTTGTGGTGCTCAAACCATTTATCATGCGTCGGGTAGAGCCTTGCATACGCGGTGAAAAGTTTCTCACCGAGTTCCAAGTGCCTTCCATTGATCGTGTTGCCAAGAATGCGATTACGCCACTTCTCGTCTCGTCCGAGTTTCTCCTCTCCGATCAGTTCAAAAGCTTCGAGCAGCGCCACCTCAGCGGACGCCCACTTGCACTTCGCCATTAAGCCGATGGTGTTGATGCGCACGTCGGTGTCCTCCTTGGGGTCCAGCAAGGACTTACGCCACAACCCGACGACTTCGGCTGATTCGGGTCCCGATGCCAACTTGATGTAGATGAATCCGCGCAGCTTCGAATTTGTGGGCACCTCATGGATGAGCTTAATCAGGAGTGGAATTGTGTCTTTGTTCACAGGAAGGCTGCCGGTGAGAAACGGGTCCATCTCCGGGTGCTTGACGTAGGCGACCAGAATCCGGTCCAGCACAGCGGCATCTCTCGTCATCCGATAAGCACGCACCGCCTGCCTAGCCTCTTTTGTTTCGGTAAGCTGAGTGTCTTCCCCGAGAGCCGAGAACGCCACTAGAACCAGCCCCAGGATTAGCCCCCTCATATTGTGGTTCACCTGCCCACTTCAATTCTCCCGCTTGAAGAAGCGTTGCACCGCGCCTTTGTGGCGGGGGAGGAGTTGCTGGACGTTCGCCGCGCCGCCGCCGGCTTCGGCTCCGGCGAGCGCGCCGGCGGAGGCGGTATCCTTGTCGCCGGTCACCTCGGGCGCGCTGCGGCTGATGCCCACGAGCTGCGCGTCCTTCAAGCCGTTGAGCGGGCCCATCGGCAGCGCGGTGTCTTTGAACTTCATGCCGGTCTCGTCCGACGGGTCGGTCCACGTCAGCGGGGCGTCGCCGCGACCACGGCTCACGCCGCCCTGACCGTAGGACTGCACGACGAGCAGGAGGGAATCGAGGTTCGCGCCGTTCTCCGCGAGGAAGGCGGCGAGGCCGGCGGGGTTCGGGCACTGGCCGGCGTTCTTGCAGGCTCCGAGGAGCTCGGGGTCAATGAGTTTGAGGTTCGCGAGCTTGTTGAGGCATTCGCCCATTCTCTCTTTGTTGCCCTGAAGCGCCTTCATCAATTCCTTGAGCTGCTCGGCGTTGAGTTTGCCGTCCTTCGCGGCCTTGAGGAGTTCCTCCGGGAGCTTCGCGGCGAGGAGGCCCTGCTCCAGCTTCGCCTGCTGGAGGAGCGAGGCCATGTCCTGCATGGCGCGTTCGAGGAGCGAGGACGCGGAGTCCGGCAGGAGGCCCAGCGCGGCGGCGAGCGTCTCGGCCTGCTTCATGGCGTCGGTCTTCTGGATGGCTTCCTCGGCGGCCTGCTTGGCGAGGTCGGCGTTGGATTGCTTGAGGTGGTCGAGGGATTCCCAAGTCTTGGCCGAATCTTTGGCGGCGGAATCCTTGCCGAGGCGGGCGAGTTCCTTCTTCAGCTCAAGGGCCTTGTCCTCGGGGAGAATCTTCTCTTCCTCCAGCGCAGTGATTTGCTCGGTCAACTCGGTGACGAGCTTGCCCACGTCGAGCGGTCGTTGCGCTGCGCCGACGACGAAGCGCTCGGGCATCAGCATGGACGCGCCGAGGAAGAGCGCGGCGGCACAGAAGAGCGTCATGGGGCGGCCGCTGTTCCACCGCAACGCGGGCTGGGCCAGCTTGGTTTGCGACTGCCAGGAGGAGACGTCGGCTTGCGCAGCGGCCATGAGGAGCCCGCCGGATTGATTGTGGCGGTCCATTGCGGCGCGGACGGTGGCGAGCTGCGGGCGGCGCTGCCACTCCAGCCACGCGGCGACACCGACGACGGGGATGAGTCCGAGCAACCCGCCGATGAGCCAGTGCGTCGCCACCAGACCGGTCACGCGCGCCGCAAGCACAGCCACGCCGACGCCGAGCAACCAGACCGTCGCGCAGCGCAGCGCGGTGCGGAAGATCAGGAGCGCGGTGAGGCGGCTGGCGAACGCGCGGATGGCTGGTTCGGTGGAGTTCATGGGGTTTCGATTGCGCGCAACTTAGGAGCGGGACACGGAGGCGTCAAGGGTGCGGGCTGTCCGCCAACTGCCGCGATTCCAGCCACAGAACTCGGCAGGGCTGCGCTGCTGCGCGGCCTCGGCTGACCGGGGCATACGATGGCCGACCAGCAGGTCGGTCCTACCAGGTTCATCGTGGTTCACCGCTTCTTCGGCAAGTTCACCTTCGTCTTCTGCTCGGCGAGCTGGAGGAGCTGACCGGGCGTCACGATGCGCGACCAGTTGAGGAAGTCGGGGGCAGCTTTGTCATCGCGTGGGGCTTGCGACAGCGTGAGCGAAACCAGTTTCGGTTCGAACAGCGCGGCGAAGGTGGTGACCTCGGTCATCTCCGGGCTGGCGTGGAAGTGCAGCGGCAACTCGCCCATTCCTGGCAAAGCCCGCGCAGCTTCCGAAGCACGATGCACGTCCCACACTTGCGAACTGGCGACCGTCTCGCCGAGCAGCATGAAGCGCCGCCGCATCTGGGTCTGGTATCGCTTGTCGCCACCCAACGCGGCCAGGCCGACGCCACGCGGGGCGAAGGTGATGTAGGCCGCTTGGTGGTCGCGGATGTAGCGCATCCAGCCGGCGAACTGCTTCTGTTGCTCCGGTGACACCGGCGACTTTGGGTCAATGCCCGCGCGGGCCAACTCCTCGCCGAACGCGCTCGCGAACCCCGCCTTGGCGAGCTGCAACTGCTGCTGCCAGTTCGCGTCGTCCACCGTCTCGATGTGCAGGGCCTTCGGCGCGGCAGCGGTCGGCTGTGCGAGGTAGAAGCGCAGCCGGATGCCGCTCTCGCTGTCGAACTCGTGGACGGAGAGCCGCACCCCGTCGGTCACGGTGGAGGCGAGTTGGCGGACGTTCGTCGGCGCGCTCGCGGTGGGAAAACCGCCGAAGGTTTTCGCCGTCAACTGCGCGAGCGCTTGCTTGGGGTCGAAGCTCGCCGAGTCCACAGCGAGGCGCGTGAAGCTATCGTAACACTTGCTGGTGATTTCGTCGGCGGGGAGCTTCTCGAAGACTTTCAACTGCTGGCCGGTGAAGAGCTTCTCCGCGTAGTTCGGCACGGGGGCTTCATCCTTCTTCAGCCACTTATTGAACCAGCGCATCACTGGCACTTGCAGCTCCTGCGTGTCCTTGTGCGGGCCTTCGGTGAGGATGAGTCCGAGCTTCTCCGGCGTGTTGTGCAGGTCGTAGATGCCGCGCACGCGCTCGTGCAAACGCACTACGCCGTCGAGCGGGAAGATGGTGTCCTTGTCGGTGTTGACGATGAGCAAGGGGCGCGGGGCCATGAGCGCGGCGACTTGCGCGTAGTCCCAGCGGTAGGTGTTCACCATGAACATGCAGTCGCAGTGGCCTTCGACGCAGCCGTCCACGACGTGACTCTGCAAGTCCACGATGCCAGCGGTGGGGCACGCGACCTTGATGCGCTCGTCGAGCGCCGCAATCCACCACGAGTAAGCGCCGCCGCCGCTGCGGCCCGTGACGCCGAGACGCTCGCCGTCCACGTCCTTGCGCGACTGGAGGTAGTCGAGCGCGCGGATGCAGTTCCACGCCTCGGCAGCGGCGGCGGAGTAACCACGCGAGTTCCACCACCACATGTCCTTGCCGTGCGTGCCGTGGTGGATGCCTTCGATTTCGCCGAGCTGGACGGTGTCCACGACCATGCAGACGTAGCCGTTGCGGGCGAACCACGCGCCCCAATGCTGGTAGCCGACTTTGTTGCCGTAGCTCACGCCGTTGGTCTTCACGACCGCGTGGCCGCAGACGTAGAGGATGGCGGGCGCGGGCGCGGAGAGCTTCTTCGGCACATAGACATTGGCCGTGACGTAGAGACCGGGGCGCGACTGGTAATGCAGCTTCTCCACCGTGAAGTCCGGGTGGTCGAGCGTGCCGGTGACAGTCGCCTTCAAGTCCGTCTTGGGCGGCAACGGGTCGAGGCCGAGCATCTCGAAGAGCTGCTGGCGCGCGGTGACTTTGGTCTTGTTCCAGTCCTCCAGCGTGCGGACCTCCGCGAGCGAGCGCTCGCCCAGCGTGCGCGTCTCAGCACGGAAATACTCGGCAAACATCCGGTCGCCGGGCGTGGCGTTGGTGGGGAGCTTGCCGTAGAGATTGCGGTAGGCGGCAGCGGAAGCGGCGTGCGTAAGCAAGGCAAACGCAACAGCGAGGAGGACAACGGCTCTGGTGTGCATGGCGCGTTTGGACGCAGTTCTGCCGCGAGCCAATCACGCGGCGTGGGCACCGATCCACGCCGGGGGAATTCCCCCGTTGAAATGCCCGGAGGCCATCGCTAGCTTCCGCCCCGTGCTCGACGACCGGGAATACATGCGCCAGCCCTCCTTCCGCACGTCCCTGACGGTGACGCAGAAGCTGATGATCGTCCTCGGGGTGGTCTTCGCGCTTCAGTGCATCAACGTGGTGTATCTCAAGACCAGTGCGGAGCCTTACCTCGCACTGACCACGGACGGGCTTAAAAGTGGGTTCGTCTGGCAGCTCTTCACTTTCCAATTCCTCCACGGTGGGCTGTTTCACCTGCTGATGAACCTGCTCGGCCTCTGGTTCCTCGGCAGTTGGGTGGAGCGGGTGCTGGGCACCAAGCGCTATTTGTTCTTCTTCGCACTGTGCGGCTTGGGCGGCGGACTGCTGCAAGGCGCGCTGATGCTCCTCTTCCCCGGTCACTACGGCAGCCTGCTCTACGGCGCGTCCGCCGGCACCAGCGGGATGCTAGCGCTCTTCGCCGTGTTGGAATCGGAGTCAGAGATTCGCTGGAACTTTGTCATTCCCATCCGCGCGAAGCACCTGCTCTGGCTGGAGGTCGGCATCTCTCTGTTCTTCACGGTTGTGCCGGTTGACCGAGGCGTCGCCCATGCCGCGCACCTCGGCGGCATCCTCGCCGGGCTAGCCTTCGCCCGGCTCGGCTGGCACCACGACTACGTGGCGCTGCCGTGGGAGAAGTGGTTCGCGCGCAAGCCGGGCAAGACCAGTCGGGTGAGCAGCCTAGCGGGCTTCGACGTGCGCTCCGCTAACAAGGAAGAGGAACCGCTCTCCGACGACTTCATCAGCAAGGAAGTGGACCCCATCCTCGACAAAATCTCCGCCCACGGCATCCACAGCCTGACCGACCGCGAGCGCAAGATTCTGGAGAAAGCCCGCGCGGTGATGGCGAAGCGGAGTTGATAGAAGGTTTTGTCCGCCAAACAAGCGAACGGACGCGAACAAACGGCGCTGACGGAACAACCGCAACGGTTCGCCGCGCATTTTCCTTTGCGCCTTTCGCGCCCTTTGCGCGAGGCACTCCGCCGGGAGCCCCTGGCCAATACGTGCTGACGCTAACGCGCGACCTTGAACCACCGTCCCGTGGCTGTTACAAGTCACGTGCCCGTCAAGCACGCCATGCATTACCGCGCCTACAACTTGGTCATCGAATCGCCCCTTCCGCTGGCACCGCTGTCGGCGGACGAAACGGGCGGCACCCCTGACATCGTCATCCGCCAAGCCAGCGTCGCGACGGACGGGCTGCCCGTTGCCAGGAACCGGCGCGCGTTCGCTCACGTAGGTGAGAACGCCGTCTGGCTGGATGTGAAGGGGGTCGCCCGTTTTCTCATCGAGCGCGGCGAGACGATCACCTTCGAGCCTTATGCTGGCGCGGATGACGACAGCCTCCGGCTCTACCTCCTCGGCTCCGGCCTGGGGGCGCTCCTGCATCAGCGCGGCCACCTGGTCCTACACGCCAATGCGGTGCAAGTGGGCGATGGCGCGGTGCTGTTCGCGGGCGTGTCGGGCGCGGGCAAGTCCACCACGGCGGCGGTGTTCCACCAGCAGGGGTATCGGGTCATTGCGGATGACGTGACGGCCGTGGACGGCGAGGGGCGTGCCCTCGGCGGATCCCCGCACCTCAAGCTCTGGGAGGACGCCTTGGACCAGTTGAAGATCGGCAAGGACGGCCTGGCTCCCATCCGCTGCCAAGTCAGGAAATTCAGTTTTCCACTCGTTCCCGTCATCTCGGCACCGCTGCCGATCCGCGCCGTCTATTTTCTCGCGGCCCGCAACGAGCACGAGGAGCACCAGTTCGAGTTTCATCCTCTGGAAGGGATCGCGAAGTTTAACCAACTCAAGGCGAACACCTATCGGCGCAACTTCCTGGAAGGACTGGGCCTCAAGCCCCGCCACCTCCAGCTCTGTAGCCGGATGGCCCAGAACATCGTCGCCGCCCGGATTGTCCGCCCCAGCCGCGAGTTCAACGCCGTCCAACTCGTCGAGCGGGTGTTGGAGCACCTGCGCCAGAAGGGACTGGACACCTCACCCGGCCATGAGTGAGGGAACCCGCAAAGGCCTCTGGTGGCTCGCCAGCTACCCCAAGTCCGGGAACACTTGGACGCGGGCGTTCTTGGCCAACCTGCTGTCCGGCTCTGAGCAGCCGGTGGACATCAATGCGCTGGAGACCGGTGCCATCGCCAGCTCCCGTCCGTGGGTGGAGGACGCGCTGGGCTTCGACATCTCCGAGCTGAATCACGACGAAGTGGACGCCCTTCGCCCCGCTGCGTATCGCTGGGTCGCCGCGCACACCGCGACGGACTACCACAAAATCCACGACGCCTACACCTACCTGCCCGACGGCAGCCCGCTGATCCCGCGCGAGGCCACCTGCGGCGCGGTCTGCATCATCCGTAATCCCCTCGACGTGGTCCCCTCCTACGCGAACCACTCCTCGATCAGCATCGAGCAGTCGGTCAGCGCCATCTGCAACGCCGGGCACGCCTTCTGCAAATCCCCGCGCCGCCAATCCAACCAACTGCGCCAGCAGCTCCTCACCTGGTCCGCGCACGTCGAGAGCTGGCTGGATGCGGACCTCTCCAAGCTCGTGGTGCGCTACGAAGACTTGAAGGCCGAGCCGGTGAAGTGGTTCACAGCGATCACCCGGTTCTTGGAGATTGACCGGGACGAGGCCGCCATCGCCGGTGCCATCGAGCGGGCGCGCTTTGAGAACTTGCGCCGGCAGGAGGACGAGAAGGGCTTTGTGGAGAAGGCTCCGAAGGTGAAGAACTTCTTTCGCAAGGGGCAAGTGGGCGGCTGGCGCGGGGAGCTGACGGAAGCGCAGGTCCGGCGCGTGATCGAGGCCAACCGCCCCGCGATGCTCCGCATGGGCTACCTCCAGGCCAATGGCGAACTGGCCGAATCGCTCGCCCCGCTCTCCAGCCCGGCCTGACGCACCCGGAGCTGCGCCCGCCAACTCCATCTCCCGGTGCGAATCCTACGCCACCTCCTCAACCCGCCCGTGCTCTGCGGCCTGCGCTGGCTTTTCCCGGCCGGGAGCTCCCCGGCCGCGCGGCTCCGGCGGCAGATGCTGCGCGATGCCTATCCTAACCGGCCCCGCTGGCAATGGTGGGCAGCGCTGCCACTCCTCTTCCTGGCTTGGCATGGCTTCGGGGCCTGGCGCGCGGGCTGGCGGGGACTGCGAACGGCCGCCCGGTTCGGGCCGCAACTGAACCTGCCCCGCTCCCGGGTGTGGCGTGACTTGCCGGTGCTGGCCTTCTGGTTCGGCGCGAACTCCGTGGGCTACTTCCAATACCGCCTCTACGAGCGCCCGCGCCGCGAGTGGGCGGACTTCATCTTTCCCCAAGAGCATGATGTCTGGCACGGCTTGGCCAACGCCTCGCGCGGCACGCCGGGCCGCGCCGCGCTCGCGGACAAAGCCGGTTTTGCCGAGGCACTGGCCGCGCGGAGCCTGGCCACCGTGCCGACCCTGCGGCGTGTTCCGCGCGGAGCGACCTTGCCGGAAGCCGAGCTATTCGCGGGCCGCTCGTTGTTCCTGAAGCCGAACTCCGCCAATGCTATGCGCGGCTGCCTCGAACTCCGCCACGACCCGACCAGCGGCAGTTATCGGCTCCTCGGTTTGGACTTGGCCGGCCGGCCTTGCGAACACGGCGAACGCCCGGCCATCGTCGCCTGCCTAGCCGAACTGTGCTCCCGGGAAGCGTATCTGCTCCAGCCGTTGCTGACCAATCACCCGGACCTGCGGGCGCTCTTGCCGGTGCCTCGCCTCATCACCCTCCGCGTAATCACCGCGCGCGTCGCCGCCGACGCCACGCTGCTCTACACCGTGCTGGAAGTGCCGGAGCACGACGAGGGCACTTGGCAGTTCGCCAACGTGAACGTGGTCACGGGCGCGATTGAGCCTAGTCAGAATCCCTGGGCGAAGCTGGCCAAGCAGCCCGGCCTCCTCGGGTCGGCCTTGGGAGCGTGCGTGCCGGAATGGCCGCGCTGCCGGGAACTGGTCCTCGCCGCGCACCGCCTGACGCCGGACGTGCCGATGGTGGGCTGGGACCTGGCCATCACGCCGGACGGGCCGCTGATCATTGAGGGGAACCCCGGCTGGAATGTTCTGCCGCCGCAAGCCGTCTCCGGCGTGCCGCTGCTGCGCCGGCTGGCGGAAGTCAAAACGCCCGGCCCAGCAGCTCCTTGAGCGCGAGCTGCGTCTGGAAAAACCCCGTGGCCGACGGGATCAAGTGCTCGCGGAAGCTCCACCGCACCTGCGCGTCCCATAGCGGCGCGGGCAGCGGGACGAGTTCGAGCGATTGCTCGCGCGCGAGCTGCATCACCCGGGGCAGATGCCACGCGGCGGTGATCACGCCCACACGTCGCCACCCGTGTTCCTTGACCGCCCCGGCGAGCGCCTGGATTTCCTCCTCCGTGTTTCGCCCGCCGAGCTGCACGATCCGCTCCGCCGGGATTTGCAAGTCGCCCCAGATTTCGGCGCACTCCTCGGCTGGCGCGCGGCCCATGGCCGAACGACCGGTGCAGACGAGCTTGTCCGCCTGCCCGGTCAGCAGCAGCCGCGCGCCGAGCACCACACGGTCGCCTCCCTGACCCAACTGCGCCCGGCCATGTGGCGCAGTGGAAGTGCCGCCGCCCAGCACGCACACCGCGTCGAACTTCCCGCTGGCAAACGTGTCCACGCCCTCGAAACCGGAGCGGAAGGCGGCGAGCGTCTTGCCGCCCACCCACGCGTTGCCCAGCACGGTGTAAGCGAGGAGCAGCGCCATGTGCGCCCAGAACAACCGCCGGTGCCCCGTCCGGCGCGAATACCAGGCCAGCGCCATCAACGCCAGCCACACCAGCCCCACGGGCGCGAACAACGCCTTGGTCAGCGTCCAGAAAAAGTCACTCATGCGGCAGCTCCACCATGGGCAGGCTGGCCTGGTTGTAGCGCGCCTTCACCGCGCCCTCCGCCGTGTGAATGACCGTGTCCCAGCGCCAGACGTAGCTATGCTCCTTGCGCTGGCGTGCCCGCAAGTCCACCTCGACGCTGTCCCCGGCGGACAACTCCACCGGCGCGGTCCACGGCAGGAAGAACTGTCCGTAGATCGGCAGCGCCGGCTGCGTCGGCGCAGCGGACAACTCGATGCCCGGAGCCAGCCGGTATTCCAGCCACAGCGCGATCCCGTGGGCGAGGCCCGCGCCGGTGACCGGCAAGTTGAGTCGCCCCTCCGCGTGCGGGCTGGTGATGTGGCGGTAATCCATCTTCCACCACAAGCCGGGTTCACTGAGCAGTTGGGCGGCCTTCACCCGCGTTTTCCGGGGCGTGTTCACCACCTGCGCGCGCGCCCGGCTGTAGTCCAGGCCGAACGGCCCATTCTCCCACGGCCGGGTAATCTGCCCATACAGGTGCGGCTGCGCCACCACGCCAGCCCAGACCTGCCCGTGCGCGGGGATCATGCTGCCGCCAGGAGCCAGATGACGCTCGGCGGCGTCGCGCAATGCGGGCAGGTTCGGCCCGGCGATGGGCAGCGACCCACCCAGATCGCCGGTGATGATGTGTGCCTTTTCAGGCAGCTCCACTTGGGTGGAATCCGCGTGGAGGAACGTAATCCGGTCGGCCAGCCCGTTGTCCCGGGCGAGTTGCCGGGCCACTTCCACCACGGGATTGGTCTCGATGGCGAAGACGTGCTTCGCGCCCAGCTTGGCGGCGATGAGGGCGAACCACCCCGCCCCCGTGCCGATGTCCAGCACGACGCTGGCCGGGGTGATCAACTGCTCCAGCGCCCGGGCGAAGGCAGCGGAGCGGCGGCGGTTCAGCTCGTCCGTGCCGCCCACCATCGTGCCGTAGTCGAAAAGAGAATAGTTTCCGTTCACACGTTCAGATTCAGATCAAGGCGGAGAGAAATCCAGCGGAATGGCTTGGAGCCGCGCCGCGCTTCTTCTCCCTCTCCCTTCATCGGATGAGGGGAGAGGGCCGGGGTGAGGGGTAACGGGCGTCGGCGTTGGCAGCCCCACCCCTCATCCGGCCTGCGACCACCTTCTCCCCTCCGCCGCGGAAGGGAGAAGGCGTGCTCCGCTACGCCGGATGCGCACCTTCACTTCTCCCCTCACGTCGCCGTCCACGTCTGCTTCGGGCCGGGACCACTGGAGCCCCGGCTATTCCGTGCCTGTAGCCATAGCTCATATACCACGCCCGTCTCGAAGGTGATGCCGCCGGGCACCACCACACTCAGCGCATCCACGGCACCAACGGCGAGCTGTTCCGGCATACCGCCGGGGGCTTGTCTCCACATCTCCAGACGTGTCGCACCCGTCGGCAGGGCCGTCGTGCTCAAGGTCTTCGTCCCCGGCGTCCACGTCGTGTCAGCGGGCGCGGCGGGAATCTCCTGCACCGGCCCGCGCAACAGGCCGACATTAAACAAGGTGTCCACCATCAAGGGCGTCTCCCGCCAGACGGACATGCCGATGCCCACCATGTTATACAGCGCCGCCGCGGCTTGCAGGCGGAGCGGTTCCTGGTCCATCCGCGCATCGTCCAGCACGCTCTTGGCGGCAGTCTGCGCAGTGCGCAAGTTGCGGGCCGTGGTGTAAAAGGCCGTCACCACCACGCCGAGGTCCACCAGCGCTGGCTTGGTGGTCTGCTGGCTCAGGCGCACCCCGAAGTCCCGCCCGGCATCCAGCCGCGCATCAAAGGTGCCCGCTGTGAGCGTCTCGCGACCCTGCGGCAGGAGCAGCATATAGGTCGGACCTTGGAAGGGCACCTGCATGCGTATGGTCACGTCCCAAGTCTCCAAGGGGCTGTTCGTGTCCGCATCTGGCTTGCGCGAGATGCTATCCATCTTGTCGTGGAAGGCGAGGGTGGCGGCGGGTAGCGCCGCCTCGGCATTGGCAGCCAGCGTCTCGCCAGCTTCCCAAGCCGTGATGGCGCTGTCCAGCAGGGCAAGCGGGGGATTGAACAGCGCGTTGGCGGCGGCGGCCGTGGCCAGCCGGGGCCGGGTATCGGCCAGGATTTCGCTCATGAGCGGCAGCCGGTTGGCGGTGGCTGAGTTGAATTGGTTCTCTGCGAACTTGGATGGGTCTTGTGACATAATGTTACTTGGATGTTGAGACGCTGACTTTAGCTAACATGGATGGACAACCTCTGAGAGTGGTCAAAAATCCGCAGAACTGCTCTCGCCGATGGGAATGAGCAGTGCCGAGCCTTCCGAACTACTATTTCCGATGGGAATGAGTGCTTCCGAGCCTTAGCAACTGCTCCCGCCGATAGGAATGAGCAGTGCCGAGCCTTCCGAACTGCTATTTCCGATGGGAATGAGTGCTTCCGAGCCTTCGGAACTGCTCTCGCCGATGGGAATGAGTAGTTCCGAGCCTTCGGAACTCCTCCCGTGGATGGGAATGAGAAGGTCCGAACACTCAGAAGAGCGTCCGTGAGGTGGCGGACAAGCGACTGGATACTCTTCAGCCCGATGCCATCTGGGCGGGAGTCATCCAGCGAAAGCCCGCCGACCATGGCAATGTGAGACCGTGGCATGCGCTTCTCCCTCTCCCGGCAGACCCGGGCCGGGGAGAAGGAGACAGGCCGCGTGGTCTCAGTGCGCAAGTAGCCATCAAGCCCCCGTTGCCACTCTCCCTCACCCTTTCCCTCTCCCGCTGGGAGAAGGGAGGACGCCGCCAGCCATCTGACTAATTGACGATGCTCGGACATAGTCCCAAACCGAAACCCATCCACGGAAGACAGACTGCCTTCCTCCCTCTCCCAGCGGGAGAGGGCCGGGGTGAGGGAGACAGGCCGCGTGGTCTCAGTGCGCAAGTAGCCATCAAGCCCCCGTTGCCGCTCTCCCTCACCCTTTCCCTCTCCCGCTGGGAGAGGGGAGAACGCAGACCGCGAAGGTGAGAGGCCGGGGTATGAGTTTTTGGTCGAGCGATGGAGGGCAGAGGAGGCACTGGGCAGGCGGGTATCGGGGGCAGGTATTTTAGGTCCAGCCGGGCAGGTGGAGAGCGGGTGGAGGAAGCGGGGAGCACTGGCATTGGATGAGCCAGTGAAGAGGCGCAGAACGCTAAAACCGCGCGGAGGCATCTTCCTTTGGATCCAATGGCATCCGTGGAGGTTTGGCAAGCGTGGAATGCGCCGTGTTTTCCGGCTGCATGGGGCGGGCTGAGATGGATGCTTGACAGCAGGCGGGACTTTTCATAAGAAGAAGGGTTGCAGAACAAGAACCCTTCGGAGTCAAGGAATTCACCCCTCCAGCCCTCGTCTCAGACCCCGCTTGTCTGGAAACACCGCGCCTGCTGCGGCTGGGTGACGGCGGCATCGGGGTGGAAGGGAAGCTTACTATGGACCCGCAGGAATACCACGACACTGTCTCTGCCAACCAAGGCCCGTCTTGAACTTGCAACGAGACTGTGACTTTGCTGGGTTGGTGGGCTGAGGCCGGGTGGGTAGGGCGCGGCTGTCCCAGCGCGCCGCAGCGGTGAAGAACAGCCAAAACGGCGCGCTGGGGACAGCCGCGCCCTACCCGCCTCGTTGCTCCTTTGCCCAGCATCCACTGAGGTGCGCCCTGGACATCGTCAGGGCAGCGATGGAGGTTGACCGCAGGGTGGGGCATTTCGTAAGAAGAGGGCATGCAGAACAGGAGCCCTTCCGAGTCCAGCAAATCACCCCTCCAGCCCTCGTCTCCGACCCCGTTTGTCTGGGAAACACCGCGCCTGCTGCGGCTTGGTGACGGCGGCACCAGTGCGGAGGGGAAGACCGCCAATTATGCTATGGAAGGGCACGATGGCATTTCAAGCAACTACGCCCCCTCTTGAACCTGCAACGACACACTGATTTTGCGGGGTTGCTGGGCTGAGGCCGGGTGGGTAGGGCGCGGCTGTCCCAGCGCGCCGCAGCGGTGGCGAGCAGCCAAAACGGCGCGCTGGGGACAGACGCGCCCTACCCGCGTCGTTGCTCCTTTGCCCTGCATCCACTGACGTGCGCCCTGGACCTCGTCAGGGCTTGAGGTGGAAGTTGACAGCAGGCGGGACTTTTCATAAGAAGAGGGGGTGCAGAACAAGAACTCTTCGGAATCAAGGAATTCACCCCTCCAGCCCTCGTCTCAGACCCCGTTTGTCTGGGAAACACCGCGCCTGCTGCGGCTCGGTGGTGGCGGCATCGGGGTGGAAGGGAAGTTTACTATGGACCCGCAGGAATACCACGACACTGTCTCTGCCAACCAAGGCCCGTCTTGAACTTGCAACGAGACTGTGACTTTGCTGGGTTGGTGGGCTGAGGCCGGGTGGGTAGGGCGCGGCATTTATGCCGCAGAAGGCTGCGAGCGGACAAAGCGCCCCAGGAAAGCCGAGGTGCTTTGGTTCCACCAATCCCGCTGCGGCATGAATGCCGCGCTCCTCAAGCCACGTAGCCGCTGCGCCGGGCGCGCAGCCACTTGTCCAACAGGTCCACGTTGCGCAGCGGCATGGCGTCCATGCGGTCCGGTTGGCCCGCTTGTTGGCAGCGCTGAATCAGCCGGTCCAGCCGGTCAGGCGCAAGGACGGCTTGCAGTTCCGGCGCGAGCGCGGACCAGGCGAGGTCCGTGGGCGGCTTCAGGCCCGGTGACTGGGCGATGCGTTCCCCCATCCATTTGTCCCGCCACACAACGTTGGCTGGGAGGAGGTCGTCAATGGCCCGGCGGTGCAGGTAGCGGGTGACGCCCTTGGGCCCCAGCTTCTGCTCGGCCGGGACGGAGAGGTAGAACTGAACCAGCCGGACATCCAGCAGGGGCCAGCGGTATTCGAGGCCAAAGGCGGCGGCCATGAGCGTGCAGTTCTCCAATCGGGCAGTGAGGCCGGGCGAGAGGCGGTTGTTCAGCGCGAACTCGTTCACGGTCTGGCAGCCGCTGTCGTAGCGGGAGCCGTCGGCGGCCCGTGTGTGCAGTTCCTCCGTGGCAAAGCGGTCAGCCACGACGCGCGCCTGCCAGCGGCGTTCGGCCTGCTTCATCAGGGCTTCCGCGAGCGGGAAGGTGTTGCCGCTGCGCCGGTGTTTGAAGGCGAACTTGAACGCGCGCAGCCAAGCGAAGAGGGGGTTGCCCGGCATGGACCGGGCCAGGGCCCGCCAGTTGCCGGCGGTGAGGAACTCGATCCGGGCGACGCCGCCAGGGTTGCTCACCAACTCGTCCCCGCCAAACCCGGAGAGCAACGTGCGCGCGCCAAAGGTGCGGGCCGGCTCATAGACGGGCCAGTGGGTAAAGCCGTTCCAATGCTCGGGCACCGTGCCGACCGCGCGGTGGAAGGTGGACCAATGGAGGTCGTGGTGACGCCAGGAGTTGGCGGTGCTGGTGATGAGGTAGGTGGAGCGCAGGGCAAAGCGCTGGCTCAAGGCCATGATGGCGGCCGGCTCGTCCACGCAGTTGGCAAAGCCGTAGGCCCGCAGGTCGCGCTCGGCGTTGGGCATCGCCCGCGAGGCGAGGGCCGTGACCGCCGAGGCGTCCAGCCCGCCGGAGGATTCGGCGGCCACGGGATAGTCCGAGCGCACGCGGAAGCGAACGACGGTCTCCAGCACGGCGCGGTAGGCGGCGACGTATTCGGCATCGGAGCCGAGCTTGAGATTCGCCTCGGGGGAGAACTGGAAGTAGCGCGTCGCCCGCGGCTCCCCGCCCGGGCGGAAGGTGACGGTGTGCGCCGGGGGCACTTTGAACACATGGTCGAACGCCCCTGCCGACCAGTCCGGGGCGCAGCCTGTCAGGAAGCGGGCCAGCCAGGTCTCCGACAGCTTCAAGCCCAACGGCGGGAGACCATCCAGCACGGCCTGGCTGGTGGCGAAGGCGAAGTCCCGCCCATTCCAGAAGTAGAACAGCGGTCGAACGCCCAGGTGATCCCGGCCCAAGGTGAACGAACCATCCCGCGCGTCATGAATGGCGAAGGCGAAGTCGCCGAGGAGATGCTGGCACAGGTCCGGGCCGAACTTGAGGTAGGCGGCTAGGATCAGCCCCGTGTCTGTGGCGGCGAGCGGGTGGAGGTCAGCGGGGAGCTGGGCGAGCAGCTCGTCGCGGTTGTCAATGCGCGCCCACGCACAGAGGCGCACGCCGGACGCCGCGTGCGTGATGACGCCCGCTTCGAGCTTGGACTCGGCGGTGTTCCACTGCCGCTGCTGCACCAGCACCAGCGGCCCGGCGACGAAGGCCCCGCGCTCATCGAAGGGGATGTGGCCTAAGCCCTCAGGCCGCACAGCGAGGTGGGCGACGGCGGCCCGGAGTTCGGGATTCTCAGAATGACAGCCGGCAAACATAAGATGAGTTGGTCAACCCGCCCGGCAGCCCGGCGGCACTTCAAGAATCAAAACTTCGTCTGGGCGAAGACGGCCGTGACTTGATACGCCGGACTGAGCCGCCCGCCGATGACGATCTTGCGCTCCACCGCCAGCCACGCGTGCGCCTTCATGCCCTTGGCGTCCTCGGGTGCGAGATACGCCCCGAGGAAAGTCACGCTGGGAATGCGGTAGCGGTCGAGCATCCACTTCACGCACAACGCCTCGGCGAGGCACTTGCACTCCCACGGCACATTCCGGCCCACGGCGGCCATCACTTGGCCGATGGCCCAAGCCTTGGCAACTTGCGCCTGCGTGGCGAGGACCGAGAGGCTGGTGGTCTTCTGGTGTTCGCCGAGGAATTGCCCCAACCGCTTCATGCGGCAGGTGCGGATGGCCACCCACGCGAGGAGGGAGCCGAGGGTGAACGCCAGCACCCAGAGGTGCTTCTCCGGTCCCAAGCGGAGGAACGTGAACAGTTTTCGGCCAAGTGCCATCGCGAACTCGTCAGGCGGACTTGACCTTCAACTGGCCGTCCACCAGCAAGAAACCTTGCTCGTGGAGGTCGGTCAAAAACAGCGCCGTCTCCGCCCGACACCGGGCCTCGTCCACGGAGCTGCCGGCCTGTTGCAGCAGCCGGTGGATGAGGCCGCCGAAGGTCGTTTCCGTCTCCAGCTCGTTCCAAATGCGCGTGCCCACGGCGGCCATGCCGAAGTAGCTGTCGAGCTCCGCGTCCATCATCACCGTCTCGCCATCGAACTGGTTGGCGATGATGTCGCCATTCCGCCGCAGCTTCTGCTCGTCCTGAAATCGAATCGTTTCCGTGGTCATTTGATGTTTGCCTTTCATTGCGGCCAACCGGCCAGCGCACGCTCTTGAATCCCACACTGCCACGGGCACGGCTAGCAGTTTCTCCCGGCTTCCGCTCGGGAGGGCGCCGCTCCGTCGCTTGCAAGCTCGCGTGGAAACCCACAGGTCCAGCAGCGGAGTTGCGACAGCCAGTATCCCACGGCATCCACAGCCTGACCGACCGCGAGCGGAAGATTCTGGAGAAAGCCCGCGCGGTGATGGCGAAGCGAGGCTGAGCAAGACTCGGCCCGCGAAACACGCTAAAGGACGCGAAAAAAGCACTGGCGGAAACGAGCTTCGGCCCCCTTCCCATTCCCGTTTCGCGTCGTTTCGCGTGTTTCGCGGGCACCCCACTCAGCGAGGTAGATACTTCTTCGGAATCTCCGCCCCCGCCACATAGCTCAACTTCCCGATGTTGCACATCTGATAGACGTTGATGCGGAAGTCCGGGCAGGTGCTCACCAGGCAATACGCGTCCGTGGGCGTGAAGTTGTGCTCACGGATGAGCCAGTCCATCAGGTGGAACGTCGCCGTCTTCACCGCCTCCTCCAGCGGCTTCGCGGCGTGCACGGCGATGAGCGCGTCCGGCTTCTCGATGCGCAGCCACGGCGTCTTCTTCCCCTTCAACACCTCGAAACGCAGCCGCACCGTCGAGCACGTCTCCGCCGCCGTGCCGGTGAACTCCGTGTCGCCCTGGCTCGCGTGGACATCGCCGAGATAGAACAGCCCGCCCGTGTGATGCACCGGCAGGAAAATCTTGTTCCCCACCGCCACGTCGCGGATGTCGAGGTTCCCGCCCCACTCGCCCTGCCCGTCAATGCTCGTGCAGACCTCCCGGTCCGGCGCGGTGCCCAGCGTCCCGACGAACGGCGTGACCGGCCACGAGATGCGGTCGCTGAAATGCACCGTCCCATCGCGCATCGTGCCGCTCGGGCCGGGCGTGTGGCGAAGAATCTTGGTCGTGTATTCCCCGGACAACTCCGGCCAGCGCGTGGACTCGCCCAGCGGCCCGCGCTTCGGCCCGATGGCCACCCACGAGTAATCCGCCACGAGAATGTCCTCGATATGCACCACGAGCGTGTCGCCCCGCTCCGCGCCTTCGACGAACACCGGCCCGCCGACCGGGTTCGCCATCGCGGGGATGCGGTCGAAGCCCGGGCGGTTGCCGGGGATGGCCTTGTCCGCCTCGGTCTTGAAGAAGCCGGACGAGGCGTCCCACGTCTCGATCTCAAACGCCTCGCCCGGCTGGACGCGGAGCTGCGGTTCCTCGCGGTAGTCGAGGGCGAATTTGCGGGCTTGGTCTCGAAGGATGCGTTGCATGGAGCGATCTAAGCGAAGCGCAGGAGGAAAGTCCACCAGCAGAGGCGACTAGTCGCTTGACGGCGCGAGAATCTCGGAAAAGCTACGGCCTCGTGACACCGCATCCGCGACGATACTTTTCGGTAGCGCTGGCCATGCTGGCGCTGGCCCTCGTTGCGTTGGCAGTGTGGGCTTGGAGTCCGAGGCAGCCACAATGGCAGGGTCGCGCGCTAAATGAGTGGATGGAGGAACTCGAATCAGTTCAGCCGAAACACGGGGGCATCTCCGATGTGAACACCAACGCAACTGTCTTTCATGCGATTCGAGGGCTGGGAACGAATTGTATTCCTGCGTTGCTCGACCGGCTGAACCCGAAGCGAGAACGCATGTGGGACCGGCCGCTAATGGATTTGAGCAACTACATGGTCAAGCATGGGGTGCCGGCGACTTGGTCGATGAACCGTTTGCAGGATGACCGGAAGATAGGCGCTGCAATCCACGGATTCTTTGTTCTTGGAGAGGCCGGCGCGCCCGCCATTCCGGCATTGCATGCGAGGCTCATTGAGCCGGAAAACACCCTGGCCAAGCCTGCTGCCATCGCCATGGTGAGACTGGGCCCTCAGGGAATACAGACCTTGCTAAAGGAACTCACCCACTCGGACCCGCTGGTGCGGGATGCCGCTGCGTATGGTCTGACGTTCTCCACCACGAAGCGACTCGACCTGCTCAGGGCATTGCTCGGCCAGGTGCATAACCCCTACCGCGGGCTGCGTAGCCGCGTCGCGGTGGCCTTGTCGGGATACGGCGACTGGCCTGAAGCAGCACTCGGAGGAATTGCCGCGCTGGCAGATGATCCAGACGAACACGTTCGGATCAATGCCTTATGGTCCTTGGAAAATTTGCTCCTTCGGGGATCATAGTGGGTAAAGATCGAGCTTTCCGCAGAAGAACAGGATGCGCGTCCGGTAGTTCTGAAAGTTGCGGAAGCCCCGGGCGGCGGATTTGAGGCTCTGGATTTTCGAGTTC
>JBDKJY010000062.1:0-24672 GCA_039796295.1 Verrucomicrobiota bacterium | reverse complement strand
GGTTTCGAGGGTGGTGGCCGCGCTGCTGATGGCGGTCAGGGCCGGGGAGGGCGTGGTGAAGTCGGCATTGCCGGTGAGCTTGGTGACGACTTGCCGCATGAACTGGACCTTGTCGGGGACGGTGTAGCTTTTGAGATCGAGGGTGATTTTGTTCGCCATGTTACCTTTCCCAGCCTTTCGGCTGCTTCATTGGTTGTGGACGCGGTGATTAGAGGGGCAGGAGAGCGGTTTTGCAAGGCGGTTTTTCGATTAGACAGGGTTTAACATGGCGAAGGCCAGCGATGGGAAGAGGCTGGTTGGCGCTGTATCGTAGCAGCCTGAAGGTGTCCTCCGCACAGCGATCACGGTTGCGCGGCAGGCTGGTAAGTTGGCAGGGAATGGCTGGAGGAGGATAGTGCAAGGTGGCTTTGCAACGCCGCTGACTAGATTTGCCGCAGGGAAGACTAGGTTTGAACCACGGAAGACTAGACTTGTAACGCGGAAGACTTGATTTGCGACAGGGAAGACTAGGCTTGGAACGCGGAAGACAAGACTTGGAACACGGAAGACTGGATTTGTGACGCGGAAGACTAGACTTGGAATAGGGAAGACTAGACTTGCGACGCGGAAGACTGGATTTGTAACAAATCCAGTGATTTTGGGAGCGGTTGAAGGGGGATTTTAGCGGCTGTAGATTGGAGTTATCATCTGGCAGTGAAGGACTTAGGAAGGATTGGCTATTCTTGACCAGGGCCGAGAGGGGGCGGATCGAGTCGGGGATGGGGTCGCTTCACCCTTGATTCGGCGATTGGGTCTCACGCAACGGGGGCAAAGGGCGCGAAGGGAAGGGGGTTTGAACCCGGATTCCGAAGTTCAGTCGCGAAAGGGCGCAGAAAGCATCCCTGAGCCGAGCTGGAACTGCTTGGGGCAAGGACTCGGTTGGCCGCGCTGAACTCCTGCGGGAAGCTTGGCTTGGTGAGGGGCGCGACGGGGGGGAACTTGGTATCCGCACCACGGCAGGGAAACTCTCGCGCCCTGCGACGCAGGCGCGGGGAGAGAATCCACGCACCAAGACCCGCGATTTCAGCCCTTAAACCCGGTAGGGCCTTGCTGCGCAAGGCCTCGTCGGTCTGATTGGATAACGAGGCCGACCGCAGGTCAGCCCTACCAGGTTTATGCAGAGGGCTGGGGAGCGGGGTGTCTTGATAATTCAGTGGTAACGCTCCTCCTCTCCCCGGCCCTCTCCTCCATCCAATGGAGGAGAGGGAGCAACGCTCCTCATTTGGATGGTGCGGGTGCTCATTTGCGCCCATTGCGCTTTTTCGCGGCCATTCTATTTCGGAGTTCGGGATCAACTGAGGTGCGCCTTGGAACCCGTCGTCGGCGAGTATCTGCTTGCGCGCGATGGTGGGGCGGGAGAGACATTGCGCAGAGACCAATGATTGCCATGAAGTTTGCTTTCCACGCCTGCTTTTCACTGTTGAAGCATCCTGTAGCGTTTTCACTGCTCTGTTTGCTCACGCCTTTGGCGGGGTTGCACGCGGCTATTCCAGCTCCGGCGGGTCGCCCGAATGTCTTGTTCATCTTCGCGGATGACCAGCGCGCGGATACCATCGCCGCGCTGGGGAACTCCGTCATTCAGACGCCGCACTTGGATCGCCTTGTGCGCAGCGGCGTGGCGTTCAACCGCGCTTACATGCAAGGCGGCTTGAACGGCGCGACCTGTGTGCCGTCGCGCGCGATGCTGTTGTCGGGGCGCAATCTCTTCCACATCGACGAGAAGCTGATGCGCGACGCGACGTGGCCGGAGGCGTTCGGTCAGGCCGGTTACACCACGTTCGTCAGCGGGAAGTGGCACAACGGGGATGCGTCGCTCGCGCGCAGTTTTAAGCACGCGCGCTCGATGTTCACCGGCGGCATGACGAACCCCATGCAGGCCAAGCTCCGCAATGTCGTGGATGGCAAGGTGGGCGAGGCGCAGCTCACGCCGCATCACGCTTGCCAGGTTTTCGCGGACGAGACGATCCGCTTCCTCAAGGAGCATCGGGACGGACCGTTCTTTGCCTATCTGCCCTTCGACGGTCCTCACGATCCGCACATCGTCCCGGAGGAATTCCCGATTCACTACGCTGCCGATCAAATCCCGCTGCCGCCTAACTTCCTGTCGCAGCATCCGTGGGACAATGGCGAGATGAGCATTCGCGACGAACAGCTTCTGAGCTGGCCCCGCTCGCCGGAGAAGGTCCGGGCGATGCTCGCGGAATATTACCGCTACGTTTCCTACCTTGATGCGCAGATCGGTCGCGTGCTCGCCGCGCTGGACGCCTCGCCCTTTGCGAAGAACACGGTCGTGGTCTTCGCGGCGGACAGCGGGGTCGCGCGCGGCAGCCACGGGTTGATCGGCAAGCAGAATGTTTATGAGCATTCCGTGCGGGTGCCGCTGATTATCAGTGGGCCGGGCATTGCGGCGGGGCAGCGCACGGACGCGTTGTGTTACCTCTTCGATGTGTTGCCCACGCTGGGCAAGCTCTGCGGCGTGACCGGCCCGCCGACGAGCGAGGGCATCCCTTTCACCGGCACGCTCACGAACGCCGCGACGCCGGCCCGCAGTCAGTTGATGTTCGGCTACAAGAGTGTTCAGCGGGCCTTCACCAACGGTCGCTGGAAGCTCATCCGCTACCCCGAGGTGGATCGCACGCAACTCTTCGATTTGCAGGCGGACCCGCACGAGCTGTCGAACCTCGCGCTCCAACCCATGCACGCTGCCACCGTGGCAGAACTCACCGCTGCGCTGGCGCAGGAGATGACCCGCAGCGGAGATACGAACGGGTTGAAAGTCGCCAACCCCAAGCCCGCCGAGTGGACGCCGCCCAAGCCCGGCGCGGGTGTGCGGAAAGAGAAGAAGCTGAAGTAGGCATCCGCCGTCCGCGCCGCGAAACAATTCAGGCCACCGGGAGGCCGGCGGTGAATCGGTGCCTCACCCTTCCTTGCGGTAGCTCGCCACGACCCACTCGCTGAGGACTTTGTCCGGCGCGGCTACTGCGTCGGTGTCGAGGGTGAACTCTTGCCGACCCGTGTTGGCGGCGATGAGTTTCAGGCCGAACTGGAAGTCTTTGAACTTCTGCGCGCAGAGGTCGCGCACAGAGAGCTTCTTCGCCAAGGCCTCGGCGATGAGCGCGTCGGCAGCGGCGTCGGTGTAGCGCAGGGCGAGGTGGGGTTCCTTCGCGAAGCGCGCGCCGAATTCGTGGACGAGCTGGCGCATCACGACGCTTTCCTCCTTCGCGTGGTCGGCGAGGAGTTGCTTCAGGCCGGCGGCGGGTTGGTCCACCAGTTCGCGCGTCACTACGAAGCGCTTCACATGCGTGCTGGGTAGCTCGAACTTGAAGTCGCGCAAGACGCGTTCGCTCACGGTCATCAGGCCGCGCGCGCCGGTCTTCTCGTCTGCTGCGCGCTCGGCGATGCGGCGCAGACCGTCGTCGTGGAAGAGCACCTCGATGCCGTAGGCGGCGAAGTCCTGCTCGTATTGGTGGATGAGGCTGCCCTCGCTGGTCTTGAGAATGTGGAAGAGGTCGTCCACCGCGAGCGGCTGGCAGACGACGCGCACCGGCAGGCGACCGATGAACTCCGGCTCAAACCCGTAATCAATGAAGTCCCGCGTCTGCGCGTGGTCGAGGACGCGCTCGCCGTCCGCGACTGCGTTGGGCTTGGCGGCGAAGCCGATGGTCGCCTCGCGCAGGCGTTTGCGGACGAGCTTGTCCAAGCCGTCGAACGCGCCGCTCACGACGAAGAGGATGTGCTTGGTGTTGATGGTGGCGGGGCCTTTCTTGCCGCCGCGCTGCATCTCCATCATCGCCTGAATTTGCGCGGCCATGTCCTGCGGCGAGCGCGCGGGGACTTCGGTTTCCTCCATGAGTTTGAGGAGGTTCGTCTGCACGCCGCGCCCACTCACATCGCGACCGGAGCTGTTCGCGGCGCTGGCGAGCTTGTCGATTTCATCGATGTAGATGATGCCGTGCTGGGCGCGGGCGACGTCGCCATCGGCGCGGCGGACCAACTCGCGGACGATGTCCTCCACGTCGCCGCCCACGTAGCCGGTCTCGCTGAACTTGGTGGCGTCGGCCTTCACGAAGGGCACGCCGATGAGGTCGGCCATGCTGCGGACGAGGTAGGTTTTCCCGACGCCGGTGGGGCCGAGGAGAATGATGTTTTGCTTCGTGTAGTTCGGCATGGCCTTGCCCGCGAGCGCGGCCTGCACGGCGTGGTAATGGTCGCAGAGCGCGACGCTGAGAACCTTCTTGGCCTCGTCCTGCTGGATGACGAAGCGGTCGAGGTGGGCTTTGACGTCGCGGGGCTTGCTGGCGAACTGCAAGACAGAGTTCGACGCATCCAGCGCAGGCGACTCGGCGCTGGTGTCGAAGCCGGACTGCGGGTCGGCGGGACCGGGCGAGGGCACGTGGAACTGGCGCATCAATTCGTTGAGGCGACGCTGGAACTCTTCGGGCGTCGGCTGGCTGCTGGCAAACACATCGCGCATGGGCGGGACGGTGGCAGTGAGGCGCGGCATTGCAAGCCGGGCGATATGAAGTGCCGCGGTAGAGCGCAGCGGCGACGGCGCTTAGGCGGAACCGGAGTTTAGCCACGGATGAAAATGAGTTTGGCCGGGCGCTGAATTCAGCCCGGCACCTCCCGTCCACTTCACCAACGCTTTTCATTGCATGAGCCAACCACGTTACAACTGCGCCGGACTCGGTCGCCGCGACTTCCTCCAACTCGGCCTCGGCGCGACGGCGGGCTTGGGCTTCACCGACTTGCTCCGCCTGCGGGCCAACGCTGCCGAGGTCGCGAAGGCCGCCGGCAAGTCCTCCGGCAAGCGCGTCAACATCATCATGATTTGGCAGGACGGCGGGCCTAGCCACTACGAGAGCTTCGACCCGAAGCCCGACGCGCCGTCCGAGATTCGCGGCGAGTTCAAGTCCATCAAGACGGCGGTGCCTGGCATTCACTTCTCCGAATGCGTCCCTGAGCTGGCGAAGGTCGCGGACAAGTTCACCGTGCTGCGCTCGCTCGCGCACAAGGACCCGAACCACGGCGGCGGCAACCATTACCTGATGACCGGTGCGCCCACGCCAGTTCCGGTGGGCTGCGGAGCGTTCGTCACGTTCCATCCGTCCTTCGGGTCGGTCGTCTCGTTCAAGCGCGGCGTGCAGAACGGCATTCCGCCCTACATGACCATGCCGAGCATGTCGCGCTCCGGCGGGCCGAACTTCCTCGGGGCTGAGCACGCGCCGTTCGTAGTGGGCGGCTCGCCGCAGACGGCGGGCTTCAAGGTGCGCGATGTGGTGCTGCCGGCGGACATCAGCGAGGGCAGGGGAGTGACGCGGCAGGACTTGCGCAAGTCCCTTGACCGGCTCGCGCGCATCACGGACGCAGCGGCGGAAGACCCTACGGTGGGCTTCGACAAGTTTTACGAACAGGGCGTGGACCTCATCACCAGCCCGCAGGCGCAGGCGGCCTTCGACATCGGCAAGGAAGACCAGAAGACGCGCGACCTGTATGGCATGAACGACTTCGGCCAGCGCTGCCTGCTCGCGCGGCGGTTGGTCGAGAGCGGCGTGTCGTGGGTGACGGTTTACAGCGGCGGCTGGGACCATCACACGAAGATTTTCGAGACACTCAAGGGCGCGCAGGGAAAGAATTTCGACCAAGGCGTCGCGGCGTTGATTGCGGACCTCGACCGGCGCGGCTCGCTGGAGAACACACTGGTCCTCGCGCTCGGCGAGTTTGGTCGGACCCCCAAGGTCAACGAGCGCACGGGCCGCGACCACTGGCCGTTCGCTATGAGCGTGCTCTGCGCTGGCGCGGGCGTGCCGCGCGGCACGGTCATCGGCGCGACGGACCCCAAGGGCTACTACGCGGCGGACAACGTGTATGCGCCCGAGGACTTCGCCACGACGCTCTACACCAAGCTGGGCATTGACGCGCACCAAGTGCTCCACACGAACACCGGTCGCCCGGCGCAGTTGGTCAACGGCGGTCGGCCGATCAAGGAACTCTTTTCCTGAGCGGTCGTGGCTGCTTCAGCGGCAGCTACTCACGAAGGCGTTCGCTGGAGCGCGGACGCCCACGTCCACAGCCGTTTGGTCGTGGAACATTGTCCTTTACCCTTGGGCTTGGGCTGCAGCCGTGTGCATCAGTGCCATCCGTGGTTGTCGCGCTTCCAATTCGGAGTCGGGGCTAAGTTCGGAATTGATTCTCCCTTCGCGCCCTTTCAGTCTCCGCGCGTCCCGAAACTCAAACGTCTGGCTGCCTCACAAACTCACCGCCATGAACTCATTCCGGCAACTCCTCGACAGTCCAGTGTTCGACCTCCTCGCCCAGAGCGGCAAGGTCTCCGGCACCCAAGCCGCCGCCGCCGCCGGTGTCGGCATCGTCGCATTTGGCTTCATCCTCACCATTGCCATCGCGGTCTATGTGTTCTTTTGCTTCTGCATGAAGCGCATCTGCGAGAAGGCCGGCCACGAACCGGGCATTCTCATCTGGATTCCCATCGCCAACCTCATTCCCCAGCTCAAAGCCGCGCAGCTCCCGGTCTGGATGATTGTCCTCTGTTTGATCCCCTTCGTGAACGTCTTCGCCGTCGTGTATCTCTGGGTGAAGCTCTGCATCGCTCGTGGCAAGCCCGGCCCGCTCGGCCTGCTCATCCTCATCCCCGGCGTGAACCTCGGCCTCATCTGCTGGCTCGCCTTCGCGGACTGACCGCTTCGGCTGCCCCCCACTCGCTATGTCCGCCCGCCCCTCCCCGGACTCCTTCGAGGCCGGTGCCTTCCACCCCGACCACGGCAATCGCCGCATCTCCGGCACGCTCCGCATCGAGGGCGGCATGGTGAACTTCGTCAGCGACCAAGGCTTCTTCGCCTTCCCGCTCGACACCGTCCAAGTCAACCTCGGCGGGGCCAGCGACCGCCTCGTCTTCTTCGCCCACGCCAACTTCCCCAAGGCCTCCATCTTCACCAGCGACCAAGCCGTCCTCGCCCACCCCGCCTTTGCGCAGAACGCCACGCTTACCCGCGCGCGCGACCACATCCGTCGCCGCAAACTCGTCTCGCGCTGCCTCACCTTCGGCATTCTGGCCCTCCTCGTCGCCGCACTGGCTGGCGTGTGGCTGGCGAAAGACCCGATGGTCCGCGCGGTCGCGGCGCAGGTGCCTGCCGAATGGGAGCAGAAGCTCGGCGACACCGCCTTTGCCCAAGTCAGCCTCGGCAGCAAGCTCATCACCGACGACGCCGTGAAGAAGCAGCTTGAGCAGCTCGCCGCCCCGCTCCTCGCCGTCGTCCCGCAGGACCGCTACAAGTTCAAGCTCCACCTCGTCGAGGACGCCTCGCTCAATGCCTTCGCGCTGCCCGGCGGCAACGTCGCCCTCCACACTGGCCTCCTCCTCACCGCTGAAACGCCTGAGGAAGTCCTCGGCGTCCTCGCGCACGAACTCTCCCACGTCACCCAGCAGCACGGTATGCGCGGCATCGTGCAGGGGCTGGGCCTCTACGGCGTCGTCAGCCTCTTCTTCGGCGATGTCTCGGGCCTTGCCGCCATCCTCGTGAACAACGCGCCCTTCCTTCTCTCGCAGAAATTCTCCCGCGACCACGAGCGCGAGGCGGACGAGCAAGGCTTCCGCTACCTCGAAGCCGCGAAGCTCAACCCGCGCGGCATGATCACCTTCTTCGAGAAGATGCGGCGCGAGGAGGAGAAGCTGCGCGAGAAGATTCCGGGGGGCGAGGCCTTGGACGCGTTGAACTTCCTCAGCACCCACCCCGCCACCACGGAGCGCGCCGAGCGCCTGGAGAAACTCCTGGCGAAGTCCCCGCGCAAAGACGGCTTCACGAAAGTGGACTTGGACTTCAAGGAATTCCAAACCGCCCTCCGCGCCAAGCTCTCGCAGCCGGAGAAGGCGAAGAAGGTGGAGAAGCCGGACGCGAAGACCGGGAAATGATGGACGCGACGCAGGCAAAACCGTCCCGACGGAAGCTCTGGATAGCAGTCGGATGCGCTGCGGCGCTTGTCACCGTATGTCTGATGCTATTGCCTGCCTTGGCTTGGTCTGGTGGAGCTTGGGCTGAATTTCGCTTCCGTTGCCTTGATGATGGCGCATGGCGACCGGTGACAAATGCCTCGCTGCGAGTGGTCCAAATATATGATTTGAGAAGTCTGACCGAGGAGCAGGTTCGCGCGCGGCCGGAGGTCAAAACGGACGAGCAGGGGCGGGCAGTGGTGAAGGTGATGTGTGGCGCAGGTGGGGGGATGGGATTGTTCGGGAAGACTGGCAATTTCATCATCAGCCACGAGTTGTGGGCCGACGCTCCAGGCCATCGTCCCATACGGGCGCATTTGGCGAATGTTGTTGGCGGTCGAAGGTGGCCGCTGAAGCACCGCACGTTTGAAGTGGAACTGTTCCTCATCAAGCTACCACCCGAGCCTCAGCCTTGATTTGGCACCATAGCCCAGCGTCATGAGAGGAACCCGCGTTCTTGGCCAGCGCCGACCGCCGCTTGCTGGGATAATCGGTCCACCAGACAATTCCGCAGATCCCCCTGATGGCTTGCCAAGGTGGCCTTGGAACTTCACGCTTTCGCCCACGTATCCGCTCTTAAAATCGTTTTTCCACCGCCCATGAAAACCACCATCGAAGGCGCGCCGTCGTTCGCCTACCTGCACGTTGACCTCGACCCGGGCGAAAGCGTCGTCGCCGAGTCGGATGCGATGTCGAGCATGGCGGCGGACTTGGGGATGCAGGCGACCTTGAACGGCGGGTTCTTCTCCGGGCTGGCCAAGAAGTTCCTCGCGCACGAGTCGCTCTTCATCAACACGTTCACCAATGGCACCACCGTCCCGCGCCGCGTGACGCTGGTGCAGACGACGCCGGGGAATATGCGCGAGGTGCAGCTCAACGGGCAGACGCTCTGCCTCCAGCCGGGGGCTTACATCGCGTCCACGGCGGGACTGAAGCTGGGGCTGCGCTGGGCGGGCCTCGTCAGCGGCATCGCGCGCGAAGGGTTCTTCAAGCTCACAGTCAGCGGCACGGGCACGCTCTGGTATGGGGCGTATGGCGAGATGTTGGAGCGGCAGGTCGAGGGCGAATACATCGTGGACACCAGCCACCTCGTCGCCTACGAGCCGCAGATGAAGCTCAAGCTCCAACTGGCAGGCGGCATCTTCTCCAGTCTCTTCGGCGGCGAGGGCTTTGTGACCCGCGTGGAAGGGAAGGGGAAGATTGTGATTCAAACGCGGAGCCTGAGCGGCCTCGCCAACTGGCTTAACCCGAGGATTTGATGCTGGATGCTGGATTCTGGATGCTGGATGGGACGCCGAACCTCGAACACGACTAACCAACCGTGAGCTACAAGAATTTGGAAATCTGGCAATTGGCGAAGGAGTCCGTCATCGGCGTGCATGAGATGACTTTGAAGCAATTGCCGAAGTTCGAGATGTTCGAGCAGGGCAACCAGATTCGGCGTTCGGTCAAGTCGGTCCGCGCCAACATCGTCGAGGGCTACGGTCGGCGGCACTACAAGGCGGAGTTCGAGAAGCATCTGGTCTATGCGCTCGGCTCCTGCGATGAGACGACCGACCATTTGGAAACGCTCTTTGAGACTGGTTCGCTGAAGGACAAACCTACTTACGACCACCTCCACGCCCGACTCGAACTGCTCGGCAAAAAGCTCAACCTCTTCCTCCAAAGTGTAGAACGCGGCCACCGCAGTGAGAAGTAGAAGCCCCTCCACCGCGCATCCAGCATCAAGAATCCAGCATCCAGCATCTTCTCCCTCCCTATGCAAATCGATCTCCTCTCCCGCCCTGGCAACGCCGCTGCGCGCGTCGTCCTCTCGCCCGGCGAGCATCTCACCACCGAGTCCGGCGCGATGATCGCCATGAGCGACTCGCTCGCGCTCACCACCAGCACGCACAAGCGCGACACCGGCTCCATCCTGGCGGGGCTGAAGCGCATGCTCGCGGGCGAGTCGCTCTTCCTCAATCACTACTCCGCCAGCAGCGCGAGCGGCGAAGTCTTCCTCGCGGCCACGCTCTCTGGTGACATGTTGCGCTACGACTTGCGCGCGGAGAATCTCATCGTGCAGTCCGGCTCGTTCGTCGCGTGCGAGAGCAGCGTGAACGTGAACATGGGCTGGCAGGGTTTTAAGTCCTTCTTCTCCGGCGAGAGCGCCATCTGGCTGCAACTCAGCGGCACCGGCCCGGTCATCATCTCCAGCTTCGGCGCGATTTATCCCATCGAGGTGGACGGCGACTACATCGTGGACACCGGCCACATCGTCGCGTTTCAGGAGACCTTGAACTTCACCATCACCAAGGCCGGCGGGAACTGGATGACGGCGATCCTCGGCGGCGAGGGTTTGGTTTGCCGCTTCTCCGGGCGTGGCACCGTTTGGTGCCAGAGCCACAACGCGAGGGGCTTCGGCATGGAACTGGGGCCGGAGCTGAAGCCGCGGTGACCTCTCAATTAAACGTGCGCCCGAGTCGAAAACATTTTTGCCCACGGATAACGCGGATTAGCGCGGATGAGTTTTTTCTCCATCCGCGTCATCCGCGTCATCCGCGTTATCCGCAGGCCAACTCCTGACTTCCCATGCAAATCCACATCTCCCGCACCGGCACCGCAGAGGGCCCCTTTCCCATCGAGCAAGTCCGCCAGATGCTCGCGTCCGGCGAACTCAAGCCTACCGACCACGTCTTCCACGAAGGCCTCACCGAGTGGGTCGCCGCCGCGCAATCGCCCGCGCTCACCATGGCCGGTGGGCCGCCACCGCTTCCGCAGGGTGGCCCGCCTCCGCTGCGCGCCGCTGCTGCCGGCCTGCTCACCGCCGGTTACAGCACGGACCCGCGCCGCGAGTTCGAGTATCAGATTGAGGGCCGCCCCGACTTCGCCTTCCTCACCGTGCAAGTCCCCGCGAACCAGACCGTCAAGGTCGAGGCCTCCGCGATGGCAACCATGGACACGAACATGGAGATGAAGACCAAGATGCGCGGCGGCCTCGCGCGCCTGCTCACCGGTGAAAGCATCTTCGTCAACGAGTTCACCGCCGCGACCGCCCCCGGCAGCATCGGCATCGCGCCCGGTGCGCCCGGTGATCTGGAGCACGTCTATCTCGACGGCGACACGGTGTATCTCCAGAGCAGCGGCTTCGTCGCGAGCGGCATGGGCGTGACGCTCGACAGCAAGTGGCAGGGCTTAAAAGGTTTCTTCACCGGCGAGGGTCTCTTCCTCATCAAGTGCTCCGGCAAAGGCGACCTGTGGTTCAACACCTACGGCGCAATGTTCTGCGTGAACGTCTCCGGCAGCTACGTGGTGGACACCGGCCACATCGTCGCCTTCACCGACGGTCTGCAATACGAGGTCGGGCGCATCGGCGGCTACAAGTCGCTGTTCTTCTCCGGCGAGGGCTTCGTCTGCCGCTTCCGAGGGCAGGGCAAGGTGTGGATTCAGACGCGCAAGCTCGGCGCGTTCGCGAGCTGGGTGTATCCATTCCGTCCGGTCGAACGGAGCGACTGAGCCTAGTCCCGAGTTGGCCTCCCCGCGCCCGACGCATCGTCGTCCGGCCTTGATCGGCGTGACCAACGTCAAAGCGGGCACTCCCGCGCTTGTTTTCTCCGTCGGATCCGGCACGCTCACGGCACTGGTTGGGCGAGTGGCGCAGTGGTTAGCGCAGATGCTTTACACGCATTTGGTCGGGGGTTCGAATCCCTCCTTGCCCACCACCTCCGCCTGCGGACGCCTTGCCAGTTGGCCCGCTTGCTCCTCGCCCGGGGACATTCTGAATTCCCTTCCATTGAGCCCGCGTCCATCTTCCGACCCGAGCGCCCCGAGCAACGCATGAAAATCACGAACGTCGAAGCCATTTACGTCTCTCAAAAACTTGTCCGCGCCCAGTGCGACAGCGGCCAGGACGCGCTCATCGTCAAGGTCACCACCGACGCGGGAATCACGGGCATCGGTGAGGTGGATTCCGCGCCGCTCGCGGCCAAGGCCGTCATCGAGGGGCCGTTCAGCCACACCATCAGCACCGGTCTGAAGCACCTGCTCATCGGCCAAGACCCGTTCGAGACCGAGCGGCTATGGCACCAGATGTATCACCGCACCATCTACTCGGGCCGGCGCGGCATCGGCCTGCACGCGATGAGCGGCATTGACCTCGCGCTCTGGGACATCAAGGGCAAGGCGCTTGGGCTACCGGTTTGGAAACTCCTCGGCGGCGGTTTCCAAAAGCAAATCCGCTGTTACGCCAGCTCCCTCTTCGGCGCGACGCCCAAGGCCACCGGCGAACTCGCCAAGCGCATCCGCGCGAAAGGTTTTTCCGCCGTGAAGTTCGGCTGGGCACCGATGGGCGAGAACGCGAAGACCGACGTGGACCTCGTCCGCCAGGCGCGCAAGGGCTTTGGCGCGGACGGCGACGTGATGATTGACGCCGGCCTCGTCTGGGACGCGCGCACGGCCATCCAACGCGCGAAGGCTTTCGCCGAGTTCGGCATCTTCTGGCTCGAGGAGCCGCTGCCGCCCGACGACTACGAAGGCTACGCCAAGCTCACCGCCGCGAGTCCCGTCCACATCGCCGCCGGCGAGCAGGAGAGCGGCCGCCAGTCCTTCCTCGACCTGATGGACAAGGGCCGCGTGGACATCGCCCAGGTGGACCTCACCCGCTGCGGCGGCTTCACCGAGGCGATGAAGATTGCCAGCCTCGCCGCCGACCGCGGCCTCAAGGTGGCCAACCACGGCTTCAGCACTTACATCAACGTCCACGCCGCGTTGCACTGGCTCAACGCCATCCCCAACGCCCTCATCGCCGAGTTCGTCGTGCAGGAGAACACGAGCCTCCGCGAGTTTCTGACCAAGGGCCACGTCCGCATGAAAGACGGCTTCCTCCCCGTGCCGGATGCGCCGGGGCTGGGCCTGGAACTGGACGAGGAGCAAGTGCGGAAGCACCGCGTCGCCTGAGCGGAACTTTCTTCTAGCCCCAGATGAAACACAGATTGAACACAGTTAGCAGAGGGAAGCGCGATGGACGTGCCTCTTCAGTTCCGTCCGTGTTTCGTCCGTGTTTCATCCGTGGCTCAACAATTCTAGCCGTGCTGCTCAGTGGCTCCGTAGCAATCAAGGCTGCCAGCCCTGACGGCCCTGCTTTCTTCGAGGCGAAGATTCGCCCGCTCTTCATCGAGCACTGCCAGAAGTGCCACGGCGAGAAGAAGCAGGAGGGCGGCCTCCGCCTCGACACCAAGGCTGGCTGGCAAAAAGGCGGCGACCACGGCCCCGTCATCGTCCCCGGTGACCCCGACAAGAGCCGGCTCATCCAAGCCGTCCGGCGGAAGGACAAGGATTTGCAGATGCCGCCCAAGCGCGCGATCGGCTCCGAGGAAGTTGCGGCGCTGGAGCAATGGGTGAAGCTCGGCGCACCCGACCCGCGCGAAGGCGTCGCTGTCGCCAAGTCCGGCGTGGACCCCGCCGCCGTGCGGAAACACTGGGCCTTCCAACCCCTCACCCATCCCCAGCCGCCCGCCCCCAAGCCCAACGCCTGGAGCCAGCAACCCCTCGACCGCTTCGTGCTCGCCCGTCTCCAGCAACTAGGTCTTTCGCCCAATCCCTCCGCCGACCCACGCGCGCTCATCCGCCGCATGACCTTCGACCTCACCGGTCTGCCCCCCTCGCCCGAGGAGTTTGAGACGTTCGAGCGCGCTTATTCCCCAATCGGCAATCGGCAATCGGCAATCGCCAATGCCATTGACCGTCTCCTCGCCACTCCCGCCTACGGCGAACGCTGGGGCCGCCACTGGCTCGACGTCGCCCGCTACGCCGACACCGCTGGCGACGGCGCGGACTACCCCGTGCGCGAGGCCGTGAAGTATCGCGACTGGGTCGTGAACGCCCTCAACGCCGACCAGCCATTCAACGAGTTCATCCGCGAGCAAATCGCCGGCGACCTCCTCGCCGCGCAAGGTCCGCCCGCCGACTACGCCCGCCGCATCACCGCCACCGGCTTCCTCGCCATCGGCAAGCGCTACGGCTACAAGCCTTCGCCCGACTACCAGCACCTCGATTTCGCCGACGCCATTGACTCCGTGGGCCGCTCCCTCCTCGGTCTCTCGCTCGGCTGCGCGCGCTGTCACGACCACAAATACGACCCGGTCAGCGCGGCGGATTACTACGCGCTCTACGGCATCTTCCAGAGCACGAAGTGGGCGTTCCCCGGCGGCGAGGAGCAGAAGCGCCCGTCGGACTTCCCCCCGCTCGTCTCGCGCGAGGAAGCCGCGCGCCTCGACAAGTTGAAAGCCGCCGAACTCGCGCGTCTCGACGCACCCCTCGCGAAACTCAAAGCCGACCGCGTCGCGCTCGACAGCAAGTCCATCGCGGGCGGGCCGGACCTCGGCTTCGAGTTGCAAAAACTCGGCGAGCCGCCCAGCGCACCGTGGCTCTCCGAAGGGCCGAACAAAGTGTTGGCCGAATCCCAAAGCCCCTTCGCCCACATCCACCCCGCCGGCACGAGAGGCGTGCGCGTCGGCACCGGCAAGGCGAACAACGGGGTCCGCTACGTCTTCGCCCGCCCGCTCAAGGCCGCGCCCGGCAAGCAAATGCACTTCACCGTGGACTTCCGCACCGTCGCTCCCACGGACAAAACCGGCGCGTATCGTTTCTACCTCGGGCGCGGCGTCATCGCGTCGCTCGCAGTCGAGGTGAGCGTGACTGCCACGGAACTCGCGCTCCGCGACGGAACCAAGTGGGAAGTCATTCGCAAACTTCAGCCCGGCACCTGGCACACGCTCCGCCTCACGCTCGACCACGCGAAGAAAACGTATTCCGGCGCGGTCGGCGTGGTCGGCGATCTGACCACTTTCGCGGACAAACCGCTCGGCGCGAACTGGGACGGCGTGGCCGACACCTTCATCTGCGACGCCATCGGCCACGTCAGCGGCCCCGCCCCCGAGCGCGACCTCGACAACCTCGGCTTGCAGGAAGCCCCCTTCGCCGAGCCGGGCACCGGCCCCGTCGTCGTGCCCACTGCACCGCCCGCCGACCTCGCCGACCGGCTCAAGAAGCTCGACGCGGACATCGCCGCCGCCACCAAGCTCCGCGACGCCGAGGCCGCGAAGGAGCTTTATCCCGTGGCCTACGGCGTGAGCGAGGACAAGCCGGTCAACGCGCGCATCCAGCTTCGCGGCGAACCCGAGAAGCCCGGCGACGAAGTCCCGCGCCGCTTCCTCGAAGTGCTCGGCGGCGACCCGCTTCCCACCGGCTCAACCAACAGCGGCCGCCTCGAACTCGCCAACTGGCTCACCCGCCCGAGCAACCCGCTCACCGCCCGCGTCTTCGTGAACCGCGTCTGGCAATGGCATTTCGGCCAAGGCCTCGTCCCGACGCCCAGCGACTTCGGCCTGCGCGGCGAGCCGCCCACGCACCCGGAGTTGCTCGACTGGCTCACGTCCGAGTTCATCGCGTCCGGCTGGTCGGTGAAGGCCCTGCACCGGCTCATCATACGCTCGCAGACCTACCAGCTCGCGAGCGATGACCACGCCGCGAACCTCAAGCAAGACCCGGCGAACGTCTGGCTCTGGCGGCACGCCCGCCGTCCGCTCGACGCCGAATCCATCCGCGACGCCATGCTCGCCGTGAGCGGCCGGCTCAACCGCACCGTTCCCGGCCCGCATCCCTTCCCCGACATGGCGACCTGGCGCTTCACCATCCACAACCCGTTCTTCGCCGTTTACGACAGCGACCACCGCAGCCTCTACCTGATGCAGCAACGCAACCGTCGTCATCCCTTCCTCGCGCTCTTCGACGCTGCCGACCCGAACCTCAGCGTCGCCCAGCGTCTGCCCACCACCACGCCCACGCAGACGCTCTACTTGATGAACTCGCCCTTCGTGCAGCAGCAGGCCGAGTCCTTCGCCCGCCGCTTGCTCACTGAATCCGGCGACGACACCAAGCGCATCCGCCTCGCCTTTGCGACAGCCCACGGCCGCGTGCCGAGCGACGCAGAAGTCAGCGACGCGCTCACCTTCCTCACCACTTACCGCACCAAGCTCACCGCCCTCGAAAAGCCCCCGACCAACGACGCCGACCTCGCCTGGGCCGGCCTCGCCCGCGTGCTGCTGACCAGCAACGCCTTCCTGTATGTTGACTGAGCATTCTTCCACGAACCCGCTTGCCCGCCCGAGTCGCCGCGAATTCCTCCGCCGCGCTTCCGGCGGCTTCGGCGCGCTCGCCCTCGCCGGCCTCTGGAATGAAACCCAGGCCGCCTCCACCGACCCGCTCGCCCCGCGTTCCGGCCATTTCCCCGCGAAGGCCGACCGCGTCATCTTCCTCTACTCCACCGGTGGCGTCTCGCAGGTGGACACTTTCGACTACAAGCCCCAGCTCATACGCGACCACGGCAAGGCCGTCACCGCCTCGCGCTGGCTCAACAAGCCCGGCAAGTTCGACCGCTTCCTCATCAAGCCGCGCTGGGGCTTCCAGCAATACGGCCAGAGCGGCACCTGGGTCAGCGACCTCTTCCCGCACATCGGCGGCGTCATTGACGACGTCTGCGTGCTCAACGCCATGCACTGCGACAGCGACGGCCACGACAAGGCCACGCTCGCCGCGCACGTCGGCACCGCGCAGGCCATCCGCCCCAGCGCGGGCGCGTGGGTCAGCTACGGCCTCGGCACGGAAAACCGGAACCTGCCGTCCTTCATGGTGCTCGCCCCCGCCGCGCCCTACGCCGGCGCGCAGACCTGGGGCAGCGACTTTCTCCCCGCCTGCCATCAAGGCACGCACGTCATCCCCGGCAAGGAGCCGCTGCCGAACTTGAAACCCAACACGCCCGCCGCCGAGTTGCAGGCGATGGAGCTGGGCCTGCTCGGCAAGCTGAACCGCGCCCATCTCGAAACCCGCGCCGCGGACGAGGCGCTCGACGCCCGCATCCGTTCGTTCGAGACCGCGTTCGGCATGCAGCGCGAAGCCCCGGACGCCTTCGACCTCTCGCGCGAAACCGACGCCACGCTTAAGCTCTACGGCCTCGCGCGCGGCGCGAACACGGGCTTCGGCTGGCAATGCCTCGTCGCCCGCCGCCTCGCCGAGCGCGGCGTGCGCTTCCTCGAACTCATTGATGTCGGCTCCAGCGGGAACTGGGATTCCCACGGCAACATGGCCGACCACGAACGCCTCGCGAAGGCCATTGACCAGCCCATCGCCGCGCTCATTGCGGACCTCAAGCAGCGCGGGATGTTGGAGCGCACGCTGCTCGTTTGGACCTCGGAGTTCGGCCGCACGCCTTTCCACCAACAGGCGAACCATCTGGGCCGCGAGCATCACAACCTGGTCTTCTCCTCCTGGATGGCCGGCGGCGGCGTGAAAGGCGGCCTGGCCTACGGCAAGTCCGACGAGCACGGGATCCTCCCCGCCGAGGGCGCGGTCCACACCCACGACCTCCACGCCACCATGCTCCACCTGCTCGGCCTCGACCACGAGCGCCTCACCTATCGCTACGCCGGCCGCGACTTCCGCCTCACCGACGTCGCCGGCGAAGTCGTGCATCCCATCATCGCGTGACTTCGGAGAATCATTCTGAGCCACGGATGAAACACGGATTGAACACGGAGAAGGCGCATCTCGCTTGCTTGCACGCTGGCCGCGTATTCGGAGCCGTCCTCCCTCACCCCAGCCCTCTCCCGCTGGGAGAGGGCCGGGGTGAGGGAGAAAAGCCACATTGCTCCGCGCGCGTCCTAACCACCGCCCGCGCCGCCTTCCTTCCCCATCCCCCATCCCCAATTCCCCATCACCTATGTTAAACACCACCCTCAACTTCTCCGCCCCCGGCAAACAGCAGGGCTTCCTCCAAGTCCCCTGGTCCCACAACCTCGGAGGCTGGGCGAACATCTTCATCCCTTGCACCATCGTCGCGCGTGGCACGGGGCCGACCGTCCTCATCCTCGCCGGCAACCACGGCGACGAGTATCAGGGCCAGATTGCCATCATGAAGCTCGCGCGTGAGCTGACGCCCGAGATGGTCAACGGCCGCATCATCCTCATCCCCTCGCTGAACTTCCCCGCCGCCCGTGCCGCCACGCGCCTCTCGCCCGTGGACGGCATGAACATGAACCGCGCCTTCCCCGGCCAGCCCGAGGGCGCGGTCACCAGCCAGATTGCACACTACCTCACCACCGTGCTCTTCCCCCTGAGCGACGTCGTCATAGACATCCACTCCGGCGGCCGCAGCATGGAGTTCGTGCCGTGCTCCACCATGCACCTCGTCGCCGACCGCGCGCAGCGCCGCACCATGCTCGACGCCATGCTCGCGTGGAACTCGGACTTCGCCTTCCTCTACGCGGACATCGCGGGCACGGGCCTGCTGCCCGTCGAGGCGGAGAACCAGGGCAAGCTCGTCGTCACCACGGAAATGGGCGGCGGCGAATGCATCCCCGCCGACGTGCACCGCATCACGCAGAGCGGCCTGCGCAACGTCCTCATCCACCTCGGCGCGCTGAAAGGCCGCGAGCAAACGCGCGCCAAGCTCGGCCTGCCGCCCGGCATCCTCACCCAGGCGCTGCACCGCGAGGACTACCTGCTCGCGCCCGAGTCCGGCATCTTTGAAATCTGCCTCGACCTCGGCGCGAAGGTGAAGCGCGGCCAGACCGTCGGCTTCATCCACCACCTCGAACGCCCCGACCGCGCCCCCGAGCCGCTCGTCGCGCAATCCAGCGGTTTCCTCATCACCATCCGCGCCCCCTGCCTCACCCAGCAAGGCGACTGCGTGGCCGTCATCGCCCAGCAGGTGAGCGAGCAGGAAGTGATGAAGGGGTGACGCTCTGAGGAGCGGCGATTCTCAGCTATGAACAAAGAAGAATTCGCCGAACTGCTTCGACGTGTTTCGGCGAAAAATCGCGAGTTCGCGAGCACTCTAGTCCACAACTCTCTCCCTGAGTCGTCCCGCTACTTCGTTCACCTCAATCAGTCCTTCGATGACAATCCGCTGACTGCGGACGAGCGCGTTTTCCCGGGCGACAGTGCCAAGTTCGGCGAACGAGTCGGTCCGTTGATTGCCGCATCGGTCGTGGACTTGCTTTGGCGCGACGGCTTGCTCCCGGAGTGGGTGGACATTTCTCCCATACGAGCGGACACAGAGCATACTTACTTTCAACTGCTGTGTTGTGGCCGATTCACGGCTGATGACTCACGCTTCTACTACGTATCGCGAGGTCAAGGACCGTTCGGCGTCAAAAGCCCATGGCTTCCTCCAAACTGGTCGAAAGAACAGGGGCGCTTTGATTTGCATTGGCACCTCCAGCGATGAACTCAGGCCGCTTAGAGTCAGTTGATGCACAGCGGCAAAACGAATCAAGGCCCACCCGCCAGGCCCTGCTCCTCGTGGCCTTCATGTGGTTCGCCTACTTCCTGAACTACTGCGACCGGCAGGCGGTGTTCTCCATGTTCCCGGTGCTGAAGTCCGACCTCGGCTTCACGGACAAACAGCTCGGCCTCGTGGGCGCTTCCTTCCTCTGGGTGTATGGCGTCGGCAGCTTCTTCGCGGGGCAGATTGGCGACACGTTTTCCAAGCGCCGCCTCATCGTGTGGAGCCTCGCCCTGTGGAGCCTCGTCACCATCGCGACCGGTCTCGCGAACTCGCCGAACCTGGTGCTGGTGCTCCGCGCGCTCATGGGCATCTCCGAGGCGCTGTTCATGCCCGCCGCCATCGCGCTCACGGCGAACGCCTTCCCACCCGCCACCCGCTCCCGCGCCATCGCCGCACTCACGACGGCGCAGATCCTCGGCAACGTGGGCGGCGGCTGGTTCGGCGGCTGGATGGCCCAGCAAGGCCAGTGGCGCATGGCGTTCTTCATCCTCGGCGCGGTCGGTCTGGTCTTCGCGCTGCCTTACTTCGCGTTCCTGCGCGGCGTCAGCGAGGAGGCGCAAGTGGAGACGAAGAAGAGCGGCGGCTCCAGCACGTTGGCCGGCCTAGCGAAGGCGCGAACTTACTGGCTGCTCTGCGTCGTCTTCCCCGTCTTCGTCTTCGGCCTGTGGCTGCTCTACGGCTGGCTGCCGAATTTCCTCCACGAGAAGTTCGCGCTGAACCTCACCGACGCCGCCTTCAACGCCACCGTCTTCCTCCAAGGCGCTACCCTCGTCGGCATGCTCACCGGCGGTGTGCTCGCGGACGTGCTCTACCGCCGCACGAAGGCCGCGCGCCTCTGGCTCCTCACCGCCAGCCTGCTGGGCTGCGCACCCTTCCTCCACTACCTCGGCAACAGCGACACGCTCGCCGCCACGCGCCTTGCCGCGATGGGCTTTGGCCTCTTCAGCGGCTTCTTCATGGGCAACATCTTCCCCTCCGCGTTTGAAATCGTCCCCGCCGACGCGCGGGCCTCGGCGGTGGGCGTGTTAAATCTCTTCGGTGCGGTCATCTCCGGCTTCGCCACGCTGGCCGGCGGCGCGCTCAAGCAGAGTGTTGGCATCAACCACCTGCTCACCTACACCGCGCTGGCCTACGTGCTGGCCGGGCTGGCGGTTATCGCCGGCATCCGGTGGCTCTTTCACCGCGACTACGAAAGGGTCCATTGACCCACCTGCCCGAAGGACGCCGAGCTCACCCCGGGATGACTCCCGCGCTGAAAGCCGGGGCGGTATCCCTCAGCGTCCGACTGCACCTGCGCTCCATCGCGTTGACCGTCTGCCACATCCATCACCAGTTGCGCCGAGCAAGGCTGGTTTGGGACCACGTCCATGAGGAAGCCACCCCCGTCCACCGCCCAGCGAGCGACCTTGATGCGCCGCCGCACTGGAGCGCAAATTTGCAATCCGCAGCGCGGGGAGGAGAGGACGCCAGGGATCGGCCATGTGCCGGCCACCTGCAACACGCGCTCGACGGCAAAGCCAAGGCCGCCCCGGGCTACCGGTGCTACCGCCTGGAACTGCTGCGGCGCTGGCGGCCAAGGGCTGGATCGCGGAGGACACGGAGGGGTTGTCCGAGGTCATCGGGACGTTGGACACGAAGGAAGAGGCGCAGGAAGGCGCGAAGGATCTTGGCAAGGGCGCGACCGGGGACCGGAACCTGACGGCGAACGAGTTGTTCGACGGGCTGCTGGCGATCCAAAACGCGGCGGGCCTCAAGTGGAAGGCGTGCAAGAAGGAGCATGAGTCCATCCCGCGGAGTTCCTCCTGAGCACCTTTCCACCCGCTGTGCCGAAGAAGAAGAAGGTGGCCAAGCCCAGTCCCACCCCGCAGGCGGTGTCGCCGCCGCCCTGAGCGCCGCGTTAATCGGCCCGAGTGGGGCGATCCCCCGAGGGGCGCGACCTGAACTTCAACTACCTGGCCGAAGGCAAAGGCGCGACCGTCACCGCCCGCTTCGGCCCCGACGGCATCACCCTCTGCGATGCCGAACCGCGCGGGTGAAGGCGCGGCGGGGGTGTTTCAGCGGATTTATGACAAGGCGATTTGAGCTGTTGAACCGGACGCTACCAAGTGGTATAGACCAGCCATGACAACGGCCAAAGTCTTCCAGAATGGGCGCAGTCAGGCCATCCGGCTGCCGAAGGAGTTTCGTGTCAAAGGCACGGAGGTCGAACTGAAGCGCGTTCCGCAGGGCATCTTGGTTCTGGAACGCGACCCGTGGGATATTTGCCGTGAAGCGTGCCAGGACTTGTCCGATGACTTCATGAAGGAACGGGTGCAGCCGCCGCAACAGCAGCGTGACTGGAGCAAGCAGCCATGACCTACCTGCTCGACACGAACATCGTGGTTTTCATGATGCGCGGGTTGAAGTTGCGGGCGAATCCAAACGCCCAGCAGCGCGAGCGCCATCGCATCGCGGGTCGCATTCTCAATCGCGTGCAAGCGCAGCGGGCCGCCGGTCACGAAGTCGCCCTGTCGGCCATCACCGTGGCGGAACTGGAGTTCGGGGCGTGGCACAGCGGCGATTATCAGCGCGAACTGGATGCGACGCGCCGGGCCATCTCCCCGTTCCTCCTGCTCCCCTTCGATGGCGAGGACTGCGCGGCGCACTATGGAGCCACCCGGCACCGGTTGGAATCCACCGGCCAGCCCATCGGTTCGCTGGACACGCTGATTGCCGCGCACGCACTGGCCTTAGCAGCCACCCTCGTCACCAACAACACCTCGGAGTTTTCGCGCGTGCCGGGCTTGAAGTGCGAAGATTGGTCAGGCTGATGCGCGACCTGAACTTCAAATACCTGGCCGAAGGCAAAGGCGCGACCGTCACCGCTCGCTTCGGCCCGGATGGCATCACGATCTGCGATCCGAACCGCGCGAGCGAAGGCGCGGACAAGGTGTTCCAGAGGATTTACGAGAAGCCAATTTGAACAGATGTCCGCAGCGATTAGCTATCATCAAGAATTGACCCGTTAGAGTAACAAATTTATGAACCCACATGTATTCGAGCAGGAGGTTCGCCGCATAGCCCGTCACCGCTGGCCCTCCGCTGAATATGGGGGAAGCGAACTTGTTTCTGGGCGAGAGAGAGACGGCATTTTCATCACCGAGGACTTTGTGCACCTGGTCGAATGCACGGCTGATCGCACAAAAGCCAAAGCTGAAAAGGACATTCCCAAGTTGGTCGAGCTTTTCGAAAAATATCGGAAATCCCATCCCGACAAGGCGATCAAGTGCTGGTGGATTACTCTACACGAAGCGACTTCTGACCAGCGGGGTTGTCTCAATTCGCTCAAAGGAGTGCCTGAAGGCGTTTTTAACGTCGTTTCCTTTGCTCAATTTCAGTCCAAATTGGTTGATTCACTTGAATACCTTCAGCTCCGTGAACAGCACAAGTTTGGGAGTATTTACGACCCGAAGACGGGCAGCACGACGGTTGATATCAAATACGTCGAAATCGGTCTGAAGATCAATGGTGATGCTGAGGCCCGGTCGGCCGAGTTCGTCGCAAACTCGTGCCTCGCTGGTAGCCGTTTCGCCTTTTTAGGAGAGTATGGTGTTGGGAAAAGCATGACGCTCCGCGAGGTTTTTCGGCACCTTGCAAAACGCCACAGGCAAACCAAGACGCATCAGTTTCCTATCTACCTGAACCTTCGAGAACATCAAGGTCAGGACAATCCCGCCGAGATTTTGGAACGGCATGCGCGGAACATCGGTTTTCCAAACCCGTCACAGCTCGTTCGAGCATGGAAAGCGGGATATGCCGTCCTGCTTCTTGATGGTTTTGACGAGGTCTCATCGCAAGGGCTACAAGGTGCTTGGCGAAGGCTTCGTGACGCAAGGAGCGCGAGCATGGCTGGCCTGAAGCGTCTTGTTACCGAAAGTCCTGAGAACTGCGGCATCGCACTCGCCGGGCGAGAGCATTTTTTCGACACGGACGAGGAGCGGAGAAAAGCGATTGGACAGACAACGGCCTGGCAGGACATCCGACTAGACGAGTTCAGCGAGAAGCAAATCGCCGCATTGGTCGGTCAGTTTGGTTTCACCGGCGAGATTCCATCTTGGGTCCCGTCACGCCCACTGTTGCTGTCCACCTTGTTCGCGCGTGGCCTTAGCGCTGGCGCAACGAAAGAGCTTTCTGTAGCGCATGACCCCGCCGCCGGATGGAATCTGCTGCTGGACGAGGTATCTAGTCGTGAGGCAAGGACCGACTCCGGTGTTTCAGGTGAAAACATTCGCGCCATCTTGGAAGCCCTAGCCACACTTGCTCGCTGTAAGGATAGCGGAATTGGGCCTCTGGCAACGGACGACATCATCGGGGCATTTCACTCGGAATGCGGTTTTACGCCAACGGACGAAGCTTTGATTGTCCTCCAAAGGCTGCCGGGATTAGGCAGAGACCCTATGGCGGCTGATGAATCTCGTGCGTTTGTAGACACGGAGTTTGCTGATGCCTGTCGCGCGGGAGACTTCGTTCGGTTCTGCAAAAATCCGTTCGATCAGGAATACGCCAAACGACTCAGTGACACTCGCAACGTGATCGGGGCGACCGGCATTGCCGTTTCGTCTGCCTTGCTTGAAAAGGAAACGTTTAATCAGGGCAAGCTTACCGCTGCCATCAAGGCGCTGGGCCGCCTCGGAGTGTCGACCTCCGGTGCAACCCCGGCAGATCTGATGCAGTTGGCTATGAAAATGGATCTGACCATTTCAGACTCGATACAAGTGGCAAAACTGTTGGTTGACCGGCTGGAACTTGATAATGCAAGAAAGGATCTGGCCAAAGTGACCTTCGTTGATTGCTACTTTAACAGCGTCGAGATTGCCAGCGATACAACTGCCGAATCCTGCCCAACATTTCAGGGCTGCTTGATACAGGAGCTTGATGGGCGAGTCTCACGAGCAGACCTTCCTGTTGACCGATTCACGGACACTTTCGTCGAAGCCTTCCTTTCATCAGTTGGAACTACGAGTGCAGCATTGCACCTTCAAATACCATCGGGTGCCAAGGTGTTGGTCACGATTTTGAAAAAGCTTTTCGTGCAAAGCTTGAGTGGCCGCAAAGAGAACGCGCTCTATCGGGGACTTGATGCCGCTCATCAGGCGAAAGTTGGCGCAGCCTTATTGCTGCTCAAGGCTCATTCACTTGTAATCAAGAGTGATCGTGCTGGAGATCCGATTTGGATTCCCGTCCGGCGACTGCGCGCTCGCGGCCGGTGTAAACCTGCTTCTGTAATTTGTCTTTCTTCCCTCCAGCTTCACCCCTTTGGGGTGAG
>JBDKJY010000061.1:0-26976 GCA_039796295.1 Verrucomicrobiota bacterium | reverse complement strand
CGCACCTCGCGCACAGCACGCCGGAGGAATTCCGCTTCACCGCCACGGACTTCAACAGCTACGTCACCGTCAGCACCGCCACCGGCGCGCCGCAGCGGGTGAACGGTTACATGTCCGCCAGCACCGCCCCCGGCCTCGGCATCAAACCGAAGCTGGACGTGCTCGGGATGGCCGTGGTCGTGGTCGAATAACTCACCAACCCCTCAACCCTTCATGAAACAAGTCATCCTCTTTGCGCTCGCTGCGCTGCTTTGCGGCCATTCCGTCGCTGCGGAAAAGAAACCGCTGCAAGTCTTCATCCTCGCCGGACAATCAAATATGCAGGGGCACGCCAAGGTGAGCACGTTCGAGCACATCGGCATGGACCCGACGACCAAGCCGATGCTCGCGGAGATGCTTGGCGCGGATGGGAAGCCGAAGGTCTGCGAGCGCGTCTGGATTTCATCCATCGGCTGCGCGGAGGCGGAGCAAACGGGAAAGCTGACGGCGGGCTTTGGGGCGTCCGGTGAGAAAATCGGGCCAGAGTTCTCGTTCGGCCTCTACATGGAGAAGTTTACGGACGCGCCCATCTTGCTCATCAAGACCTCGTGGGGCGGCAAGAGCCTGAACACCGACTTCCGTTCGCCGAGCGCCGGGCCGTATGTGTTCAACGAGACGCAGCTCGCGGCCTTCCAAAAGCAGGGCAAGGACGTGGCGGCGATGCAGGCGGAGAAGGCGAAGGCGACGGGCGTGAGCTACCGGCTGATGGTCGAGCATGTGAAATCAGTGCTCGGCGACCTCAAGCGCGTGGTGCCGAGCTACGATGCCGCGCAGGGCTACGAACTGGCGGGCTTCGCGTGGTTTCAGGGCTGGAACGACATGGTGGATGGCAGCACGTATCCGAACCGCGAAAAGCCCGGCGGCTACGATGCCTACAGCACGGCGATGGCGCATTTCATCCGCGATGTGCGGCGGGATTTGAACGCGCCAAAGCTGCCCTTTGTCATCGGCGTGCTCGGCGTGGGCGGGCCGACGGCGGCGTATGGTCCCGACCAGCAGCGATACAAAGCGGTCCACCAGAATTTCCGCGATGCGATGGCCGCCCCGGCGCAGTTGCCGGAGTTCAAAGGCAACGTCTCGGCAGTCTTGGCCGAGAAGTATTGGGACCCCGAACTGACGGCAGCGAAGGCGAAGGAGAACGAACTCAAACAGCGCGCGAAGAAGCTCGCGACCGAGGGCAAGATGAAACCTGCCGAGGAAAAGGCGGCGCTGGATAATCTGCGCGCCACGGGACTCACGGAGCGCGAGCGGCAGGTGCTGGAGAAGGGCATTTCCAACCTTGAGTTTCACTATCTCGGTTCGGCGAAAATCCTCGGCGGCGTCGGCAAGGGCCTGGCCGAAGCGATGGCGGAACTCAAACAACTCAAGCAGGCCAAGTGATGGAAACCACCCTCATTTCTATCGCGGCCGCAGTCATTCTCGCCACGCCCGTTCCGGCGTTGGCTGCTGGCAAAGGCCAGATGACGATGCCCGACTTCACCAAAGGCGACGCCATTCCCGCAGGCGCGAAGCACGACTGGAACCTCGGTCCCACGGGGCTGCGTGGCTGGATGTTCTGCGACGAGATGGTGACTTCCGACGCCCGCCAAATCTCCATTACCAAAGTGGAGAAGGGTTCTCCCGCCGCTGGCGTTTTCCGCGTCGGAGACGTTATCCTCGGCGTAAGTGGCAAACCGTTTTCCTACGACCCGCGCACCGAGTTCGGCAAGGCAACCACCGCCGCCGAATCGGAGGCGGGCGGAGGGAAGCTAACAGTGACCCGCTGGCGGGCGGGCGAGACGAATGAGTTAGTCGTCAAACTCCCGGTGCTGGGCAGCTACAGTTCCACCGCGCCCTACGACTGCCCGAAATCGAAGCGCATTCTCGAACAGGGATGCAAAGCGCTTGCCGAAAGAGTGGCGAAATCCTCGGAGCAACAGGATCCCATCGTGCGATCCCTCAATGCGCTCGCGCTGCTGGCGAGCGACGCTGCGGTGTATCTGCCGCTGGTGAAAAGGGAGGCGGAGTGGGCGGCGGGCTTTACGGACGATGGGTATAAGACCTGGCATTACGGCTACGTCATCATGCTGCTCTCCGAGTATGTGATGGCGACTGGCGATGAGTCGGTCATGCCGGGCTTGCGGCGGCTCGCGCTGGAAGCCGCCAGAGGACAGAGCGCGGTGGGATCGTGGGGGCATGGGTTTGCCATTCCCGATGGGCGGCTCGGCGGCTACGGGATGATGAATGCGCCGGGCGTGCCGCTCACGATTTCGCTCGTGCTGGCGCGCGAGGCGGGCGTGAAAGATCCTGCGCTGGATCTCGCAATCGAGCGCAGTGCGAAGCTGCTGCGTTTCTACATTGGAAAGGGTGCGATTCCCTACGGTGACCATCATCCGTGTGTTGCTGTCCACGATGACAACGGCAAGTGCGGGATGGGCGCTGTCCTGTTCAATTTACTCGGCGAGGCGAAGGGTGCGGAGTTCTTCTCCCGCATCAGTGTGGCCTCGCACGGGCCGGAGCGCGACTGCGGGCACTGCGGGAACTTCTTCAACGTCCTGTGGGCTATCCCCGGTGTTGCCTTGTCCGGCCCAAATGCGACCGGTGCGTGGATGAATGAGTTTGGTTCTTGGTATTTCGATCTCGCGCGGCGGTGGGACGGGACGTTTCCGCACCAAGGCCCGCCGGAGTTTGAGCAAGACAGCTACGAGGGATGGGACGCGACGGGCGGTTACCTGCTGGCCTGCGCGATACCGCTGAAGAAAATTTATCTCACCGGCAAACGCCCCAGCATCGCCCCACAACTCGATGCTGCCGCTGCGCAATCGCTCATCGCCGATGGTCGCGGCTGGAACAACAAAGACCGGCACAGCGCCTATGGCAAACTCAGCGAAGCTCAGCTCCTGGAGCGCCTCGGGAGTTGGGCACCCACGGTGCGCGAGCGCGCTGCGATTGCGCTGGAGCGACGGAAGGACGCGCCCGTTTCAGCCCTGCTGAAAATGCTGGAGTCTCCCGCGCTTGAGCCCCGCTACGGCGCGTGCCAGGCACTAAGGCTGCTCGGCGAGCGAGCCGCGCCCGCCGTGGATGCGCTGCGGAAACTTTTGTCCGAACGCGACCTGTGGCTCCGCATCAAAGCAGCCGAGGCGCTTGCAGCCATAGGCACTCCCGCGATGCCGGCGGTTCCGCAACTTCTCGAACTGCTTGCCCAAGTGGACGCCGAGAACGACCCGCGCGGGATGCAGCAGCGGTATCTTTCCTTCGCGCTTTTCGATGACGGCGAGGAGCATAGTGTTGGAATGCTCAACTCTTCCTTGGAAGGTGTAGACCGCGAGTTGCTCTACAAGGCTGTGAGGGCTGGTCTCAGGAACCAGGATGGTCGTGCTCGGGGCAGCATCGGCTCTGTCTATCGGAATCTCTCTGCCAAAGAAATCAAACCATTGTTGCCCGCGATCTATCAGGCGGTCATCGAACCCGCTCCGAGCGGCGAAATGTTTGCCGACTCGATCCGTGTGGAGGGGCTCCGTCTCCTGGCCAAGCATCGGATCGAGGAAGGAATCCGCGCCTGCGTGAATTACACCCGCGATCAAAATCCATGGGACAGCCAGGAGCGCACCCCGGAACTGATGAAAGTTCTCCTTAGCTATGGCACCCACGCCAAGGCGGTCATTCCGGAGCTGACGAAGATTGCCGACTACTTCGAAAAGGACGAAAAGGACTTCCCTGAGGAGCTGATGATCATGAAGGCCAAGTGTGTCCGGAAAACAATTCGTGCGATCCAAGGCTTGCGCGACACCCCGGAACTCGTCCGGCTAAAATGAAACTCCGTTCAAGAAGCAACACCATGAAACGCATCGTCACCATTCTAATCACCGCACTCTTCGTCGCTGCCAGCGCCGACGCGAAGCCACTGAAGGTCTTCATCCTTGCCGGACAGTCGAACATGGAAGGCCATGCGGAGATCGGGACTTTTGACTACATCGGCGACGATCCCGCCACCGCGCCGCTGCTGAAGCAAATGCGGGGTCCGGATGGCAAACCGCGCGTCTGTGACCACGCCTACATCAGCTACTTCACCGGAGGTGACACCAATGGCGAAGGCTTTGGCAAATTGACCGCCGGTTACGGAGCACGGGAGAATCCGTCCGAGGATGGTGGTAAGATCGGCCCTGAGTTCACCTTTGGCATCGCCATGGATGCGGCGTTCGACGAGCCCGTGCTCCTCATCAAAACAGCGTGGGGCGGGAAGTCGCTCTTCCACGACTTTCGTCCACCGAGTGCCGGGGTCTATCCGCGCACACCTCAGGACATCAAAGAGAACCGCTACCACAAGGCGAAGTCCGGGCATTACTACCGGCTGATGATCGAACATGTGAAAAAGGTGCTGGCCGATCCCAAGCGCGTTTGCCCCGAATACGATGCCGCGCAGGGTTTCGAGGTCGCGGGCTTCGTTTGGCTGCAAGGCTGGAACGACATGGTGGACTACGACGTCTATCCTGAGGTCCCGACGGACAGTAAGAAACCGCGTTTCGCCAAATACAGCGAGTGCCTGGCGGCCTTCATCCGCGATGTGCGCAAGGATCTCAACGTGCCGAAGATGCCCTTCGTCATCGGCGTGATGGGCGTCAACGGCACGAAGGCGGACGCGGACATCCTCGCTTTTCGCGAGGCCATGACGGCTCCGGCGCTGCTGCCGGAGCTCAAAGACAATGTCGCCGCTGTGCCAACCGCGCCGTTTTGGTCCATGGAACTCGGAGCGATTGAAGAAAAATATGACCAGGTGGAGCAGATGCGATATTTCCTCGATGCGAAACACGAAGACCACCCCAACGCCAATGGCAAGATGACCAAGCGCCAGAAGGATGCGTATGTGAAATCGTTCGAGGCCAAACTCATCTCGCCTACGGAGGTCGCCTTGTGGAAGCGCGGCGCGTCGAACGCCGGCTACCACTACCTCGGCTGCGCGAAGACGTTCGCGCTGATGGGCAAGGCGTTCGCGGAGGCGACGCTCGGCATGATGAAGCAATGAGGTCACTCGCCCGCATCTTTTTCACGGCGCTGCTCGCTCCACTCGCTTGGACTTACGCTGCCGATGCGCCCAACATCGTCCTGATCCTCGCGGACGACCTCGGCTATGGCGATGTGCGTTGCTACAACGACCAGTCGAAAGTCCCCACGCCGAATCTGGATCGCCTCGCGAGTGAGGGGATGCGCTTCACCGATGCTCACAGCCCGGCGACCGTCTGCACGCCGTCGCGCTACAGCCTCATGACGGGTCAGATGGCGTTTCGCGTGCCGAATGGCGGGACGGTTTTTCAGGGCGTCGGCGGGCCTTCACTCATCGCGCCGGGGCGGCTGACGCTTCCGGCGATGCTGCGGAAGCAAGGCTACGCCACGGCTGCTGTCGGTAAGTGGCATGTGGGTTTCACCTTTCGTGGCAAGGCGGGCGAGCCGATTCACAGCGGCAAATTGGAGGATGTGCAGCGCATTGATTTCTCCCGCCGCATCGAAGGCGGGCCGCTGGATCATGGCTTCGACCGCTTCTTCGGCACGGCCTGCTGTCCCACGACCGACTGGCTATATGCCTTCATTGATGGCGACCGCATCCCCGTGCCGCCCACCGGACTGCTCGATAAGTCGAAGCTACCGAAGCATCCCTACTCGGTGGATTGCCGCGCGGGCTTCATCGCGCCGAATTTTCCGATGGAGGAAGTAGATCATGTCTTCCTGAAAAAGAGCCGCGAGTTTCTGGAGGAGCACAGGCGCACGTCGCCGGACAAACCGTTCTTCCTCTACCACGCCACGCAGTCGGCGCATCTGCCGTCGTTCCCGAGCAAAGCCTTCCAAGGCAAAACCAAGGTCGGGCCACATGGTGACTTCATCTTCGAGCTGGATCACATCGTCGGCGAGCTGATGAAGCACCTCGACAAGCTCGGCATCGCGGACAACACGCTCGTCATTTTCTCCAGCGACAACGGCCCCGAAACCACCAGCCTCGTCCACATGCGCGCCGACCACGCGCACAACGGCGCGAGGCCGTGGCGCGGCATCAAGCGCGACAATTGGGAAGGCGGGCATCGCGTGCCGCTCATCGTCCGCTGGCCGGGGCGCGTGAAAAGCGGCACCACCTGCGATCAACTCGCCAGTCTCACCGACGTGATGGCCACCGTTGCCGCCATCACCGGCGCGGAACTGCCGCGCAATGCCGCCGAAGACAGCTTCAACCTCCTACCCGCACTCACAGGCAAAGCCACCGCTCCGATTCGCCCGTATCTGCTCACGCAGGCGTTCAGCGGAGGGCGCACGCTTGCCATCCGGCGCGGTGCCTGGAAATTCCTCGACCACACCGGCTCCGGCGGTAACCGCTACGAAAACAATCCCGGTCTCAAGCCGTTCCTCCTGCCCGACTCCGCGCCTGGCGCACCGGGCCAACTCTACGACCTCGCAAGCGATCCTGGCGAAACGACCAACCTCTATTTCAAACGTCCCGAACTCGTGGCCGAACTGAAGGCCCTGCTCGAGAAGTCGAAGGCCGAAGGCCGCAGCGTAGCCACCGCGCCTAAGCAGCAATGAACACCGTCTCCATTTTCAACGACGTGACGCGCGGAGCATCCAACGCGCGTGGCGTGGCGGCGCTGGCCGCTGAAACCAAAAGGCTGCGGGCTCGGCGTCCGTCATTGACCCCGCATTTTATGATCCGGCTATTCCTGCTCTCACTTCTCACTGCGACAACCTTCGCCGCCGCGCCGCGCGATGCGGTGCCGCCCACCGCTACCGAGTTGCCGCTGAATTACCGGCTGCACGTAGAGTTCTCCGCGCCCACGGGCGGAGTGGTGTGCTTGGGCAAGGCGCTGGTCGTGCCGCTGACAAACGGCATGGAGCACGACCTCGCGCTGGAGCATCCGGCCAAGGGCGCGCCCGTCCTACGCTTGTGGACCGGAGGCAAGCTGGTGCGCGGGCCGGAGGAGGTTGCCGGGCTTTCGCAAGGCAGCGCGCAGGATTTTCCCGAGGCGAAGGTCAACTTTGGCGCGGACTTCACGGCGGTGACAAAGTTCGAGTCGAGCGGAAGCGGCACGCTGTTTTCCAAATGCGCCCCGACCGGCAAGTGGTCGCCGGATGCGAAGGCGCTCTTCATCCGAGACGGGCGGCTGGTGTATGACATCGGCTGGCTTGGCGCGTTGAGCGGCGGCGGCAAGGTGGACGACGGTCAGCCGCACATCGTCGCGCTCACGGTGCGCGAGGGAACGGCGCGGCTGTGGCTCGATGGCAAAGTCGTCGCGGAGAAGGACAAGTTCGCGAAGCCGGATGCGGCGGGCCATGTGTTCAAGGTTGGCCGCGCGGCAACGGATTTCGCCGGGGATTTCACCAAGGGCAACATCGCCAGCGTGCGGGTCTGGGGCCGCGCGCCGCCCGACGCGGAGTTGCGGTTGCTGTTCAAGGACGACGGCGCGGGGGCCAGCCTGGCTGATTTCACTCATGCGCCCGCACGCGGCGGAGCACGGCCGGTCATCGAGCCGGCGGCGGGCGTAAGCGTGCGCGCCGCGTGGGTGCAGTCGCTGGAGCGCGCGGACCACGCGGAGTTGGTGGCGGGCTGGAATGACAACACGCGCGAAGAAGGGCGGCAGATTTACACGGAGCTGTGCGTCGTCTGCCACGGCACGAAGGAGCAGGCGGGCTTTCTGCCGACGGCGCTCCGGTTCACGGAAGGCGAGTTCAAGAACGGCTCCGACCCTTACTCGATGTTCGTCACGCTCACGAAGGGCTTCGGCCAGATGGTGCCGCAGGGGCAATACACCACCGCGCAGAAATACAGCGTCATCCAATACATCCGCGAGGAACTCCTCCGCCCGCACAACGCGAAGCAATTCACCGCAGTCACGCCCGCCTACCTGGCGTCGCTGCCGAAGGCGCTGGTCCGCGCGGAAACTGAGCAGGCCGACCGCACGCTGCCGCCGTATCGGCTCATGGACTTCGGGCCGGCGCTGTTTTGGACTTATCAAATCGCGCCCGGCAACATCGCGCAGAAGGGCCTCGCCATCCGCCTCGATGACGGCCCCGGCGGTGTGAGCAAGGGCCGCGCGTGGCTGGTGTATGACCACGACACGATGCGCGTGGCCGCCGCGACCACGGGCGATTTCGTGGATTGGAAAGGCATTGCGTTCGACGGCAGCCACGGCACGCACACGGGTCTGACTGGCGACCGGCACTTCGTGAATCCCGACGGCCCCGGCTGGGCGTCGCCGCAGGGGAAGTGGGACGACGTGCGGCTCGTGGGCCGCGACGGAAAACGCTACGGCCCGCTCCCGCGCGACTGGGTGCGCTACGAGGGAATGTATCTGCACGGCGGCCGGGCGGTCATCGCCGCGAGCATTGGCGGGACGCGCGTGCTCGAATCGCCGGGCTGGCTCGACTACGGCACCACGCCCGTCTTCACGCGCACACTGAATGTCGCGGCGGCGAAAAAGCCGTTACTGCTGCGCGTCGCGCCCGACTCGGTGAGCGTCGCGCTGACGGGCGACGGTTCGCTGCGCAAGGACGGTGGGTTCTGGATTGCGGAGCTGCCCGGTGCAGCGAAGACGCGGCTATTCATCTCGCGGGCTGACGCGGCGTCGCTCACCGCGCTGGCGAAAACCATCACCACGCCGCTGGACTTGGAGCCACTCACGCACGGCGGGCCGCAACGCTGGCCGCAGGAAGTCACCACGATGTCGGAAGCCGGCAAGGCGGACGGCGCGTTCATCGCGGACACGTTTCCGCTGCCAATCGAGAATCCGTGGCAAAGCTGGATGCGTCCCGGCGGCTTTGATTTCACGCCCGACGGCACGGCCGCCATCGTGGCGATGTGGAACGGCGACGTGTGGCGCGTGGACGGACTCATGGCCGCCGCGCCCGCCCCGCTGCGCTGGCGTCGCCTCGCGACCGGACTCTTCCAACCGCTCGGCGTGAAGCTCCGCGGCAACGATGTGTTCATCACCTGCCGCGACCAGCTCGTGCGCTTGCGCGACCTCAACGGCGACGGCGAAACGGACTTCATCGAGAACTTCAACAGCGACCATCAGGTTACCGAGCACTTCCACGAGTTCGCGATGGGTTTGCAGACCGATGCGGCGGGGAATTTCTACTACGCGAAGTCCGGCCGCCACGCGCTCGACAGTGTTGTGCCGCACCACGGCACGCTGCTGCGCGTGAGCGCCGACGGAGCGCGCACGGACGTTCTCGCGACAGGCTTCCGTGCCGCGAACGGCGTGTGCCTCAACGACGACGGCACATTCTTCGTCACCGACCAGGAGGGTTTTTGGACGCCGAAGAACCGCATCAACCGCGTCAAGGTTGGCGGCTTCTACGGCAATATGTTGGGCTACACCACCGTGACGAACACCGCCGACTCCGCGATGGAGCCGCCGCTGGGCTGGGTCACGAACGACAAGGACCGCAGCCCCGCCGAACTGGTCTGGGTGCCGAGGGGCGCGTGGGGCGCGCTCGGCGGCTCGCTGCTGAATCTCAGCTACGGCACCGGTCGCGCTTACGTGGTGCCGCACGAATCGGTCGGCGGCGCGTGGCAGGGCGCGGTGTGCGAGCTGCCGATGCCCGCCTTCGCCACCGGCATCATGCGTGGACGCTTCGCCGCAGATGGCGCGCTCTACACCTGCGGGATGTTCGCGTGGGCCGGCAATGCGACCGCGCCCGGCGGCTTCCATCGCATCCGGCGCAGCGAGAAACCCGCGCACGTCCCCCTCGCCATCCACGCCGCGAAGGGCGCTCTGACCGTCGCCTTTAGCGACCCGCTCTCCGCCGGCAGCGTGAAGCCCGACGCCTTCGCCCTGAAGGTGTGGACGCTCCAACGGACCAAGAGCTACGGCTCGAAGCATCACGACGAACACGCGCTGCCCATCGCCGCCGCGCACCTCAGCGCCGACGGACGCACCGTGACACTCGCTGTCCCGACCCTCGCGCCCACGCATTGCTACGAACTCAAGCTGGCGCTCAAATCCCCCGACGGCACGGCCATCGAGCGCTCGCTGCACGGAACGATTCACGCCCTCGCCAATCCATGAAACCACTCCTCTTCGCTCTCCTCACGCTGCTGTGCGGTCACACCTTCGCCGCCGAGCCGCCGAAGACGCCGCCGGACCTCACGCTGGACCGCAGCGTGGACCGTAAGCTGACTTACAACCTCGGGCCGACCGGCTTGCGCGGCTGGATTTACACGCGACCTGCCAACTTCGCCGACAGCCAGCAGGGCAAGACGACCACGGCCAGCCGGCAGATTCTCGTGACGCACGTGGGGGCGAAGACTCCGGCGGACGGCGTGTTGCAGGTGGACGATGTGATTCTCGGCGTCGGCGGGAAGCACTTTTCCGACGACGCACGCAAGGCGATGGGCGCGGCGATTACGGAGGCGGAGAAGGTGGAGAGCAAAGGCGTGCTCAAGCTCACGCGGTGGCGCGCGGGCACGACCGAGGAGGTGCAGCTCCGGCTGCGCGCGCTGGGGACTTACAGCGCGATGGCGCCGTATGATTGCCCGAAGTCCGCGCTCATCTTTGCCGACGCGTGCAAGGTGCTGGAGAAGGAGCCGCTGAAGGATGACCTGTGGGGCGCGGTGAATGGCCTCGCGTTGCTGGCGACGGGCAACGCGGAGTATCTGCCGAGGCTGAAGGAGAGCGCGCGGAAGCTGGCGGCCAAGACCGAGGGACTGGAGCTGCGCCCCGGCATGGTCGTGTGGGACTGGGGCTACAAGAATCTGTTTCTCTGTGAGTATTACCAAATCACACAGGACCCCGAGGTGCTGGCGGGCATTATCGCTTACACCACGCTGCTGGCGAAGGGGCAGAGCCTGTATGGCACGTTCGGCCACGGCGTCTCGATGCGGACGGAGGCGGGTGACTTGCACGGTTCGATTGCGCCCTACGGTGCGCTGAACGCAGCCGGGCTGGTCGCGAATCTCTCCATCATCGCCGGGCGGCGTTGTGGCGTGAATCACCCGGAGGTCGAGCCGGCCATCGAGCGCGCGACGAAGTTCTTCGGCTACTTCGTGGACAAAGGCGCGGTCCCCTACGGCGAGCACATGCCGTGGGTGAGCCATGACAACAACGGCAAGAACGCGATGGCCGCCGTCATGTTTGCCGTGCAAGGGAAGTGTCCGACGGAAGCGCAGTTCTACGCAAAGATGGTCACGGCGTCCTTCAACTGCCGCGAATACGGCCACACCGGCCAGGGGTTTAGCTATCTCTGGGGCGCGCTCGGGGCCAACGCGGGCGGACCGGCAGCGGCGGCGGCGTTTGTGCGCGAGGCGACGTGGCATCTCGACCTCGTGCGGCGCAGCGACGGCTCGTTCACCTACGACGGTGGCGAGCAATACGGGCCGGGCAAGACCGACGACAACACCTACTTCGGCAAGAGCGGCTACTACGGTCTCAGCCCCGCCGCGTGCTACGTGCTCACCTATTCGCTGCCGCTGAAGAAGCTGTGGATTACCGGCAAGGACGCGAATCCGGCGAATCATTTGCTCGCGAAAGAAGTCGCGGCTGCCGTCGCGGCCGGGAAGTTCTACGAGGCGCGCGCGCAGAAGTCGGCGACGGAACTCGTCGCGGCGCTGGGCGACTGGTCGCCGGTCGCGCGCAGTTGGGCCGCGGAGGAACTGGCGAACCGTCCCGAGGCGAAGGCGATGGTGCCCGCGCTCATCGCGATGGCCGAGGGCCAGGACGCCTGGCCGCGTCAGGGCGCGGCGGAAACGCTCGGCTATCTCAAAGACCCGACCGCGCTGCCCGTGCTCGTGCGCCTGCTCACGCATTCCGACCGCTGGCTCCGCGTGAAGGCCGCGAACGCGCTCAAGGGCATGGGCGACAAAGCCAAGCCCGTCATCACCGACATGCTCCGCGCCGTGGTCGCGACCGCCGAGCCGACGTTGCCGGTGATGTGGGAAGACCCGGTGCAACTCACGCACGGCGAGCTGGCGGCGACGTTGTTCGGTGGGCTGCTGCGCGGCTCCATCGAGGGCATTGACACCAAGCTCCTTTACCCGGCCATCCAAGCCATCGCCCGCAACGCCGACGGCATGGCGCGCTCGAAGTTGAACCACGCCCTCGCGAACCAGCTCACGCTTGCCGACGTGCAGGCGCTCGGTCCCGACATCCTCACGGCTATCGATGTTCCGGCCCCGGCGGACACGATGTTCGGCAACGAAATCCGCATGGCCGGGCTGAAGGCGCTGGCGAAATACCATTTCAAGGAAGGCATCCCCGTGGCCGTGAAGTTCGCGCGCACCCAGAGCAATCACGGCAGCGAAAAGCGCATGGGCGAAATCATGAAACTCCTCCTCACCTACGGCACCGCCGCGAAGAGCACGCTGCCCGAGCTGCGCAAACTCGTCGTGCAATCCAACGCCGACACCGACTTCCCCGACTGGGCGAAAAAGCAGCGCAGCGCCTCGGTGGAAGCGGCCATCCAAGCGCTCGATACGACCACGGCGCAGCCGGAGCTGCGGAGTCTTCGGTAGCCCAATTAAGTTGGGAAGCGAAGCGGGCGCGCGGCGGCTCTTCTTTTGCTTCATCAGTCAACTGATGGGAGAGCGCTGAAATAACGTCCGAGCCGGAGCACGCAAACACTCACGCCCGATGAATCCTGACTCCTCAACTCTTATCGCCAGCTCCCAGAACGCCGCAGCGCCTGGGGAGGCGTCCCCGAACTGCGGGCATGTGACCACCCAACAGCCCCTGAACCGCACCCGGCGCGATTGGTGCAAGACAGCGGCGGTGGTTGGCCTGGCGGCAGCGGGTGGCGCGCGATTGCCGTTCGCCGCGCGCGCGGCGGCAGCGGCGGTGGCGGCGGGACCGGTCGCGGTGGCCGAGATTGGTTCGCGGCGGGAATTGTTCGTGGATGATTTTCTCATCGCCCGGCTGCAGGGCGCGGATTTGAAAATGCACCAGCCCGAGCCGCGCGACGTGGTCCTCACCTGCGACGCGCCGTGGGAGGGCAACACCTCGGCCTACTACACGCTGTTCGCGGACGACGACCGGTTCCGGATGTATTATCGCGGCGCGCACTGGGACGTGGCGGCGAAGAAGGAGGCGCACCCGGAGTTCGCCTGCTATGCGGAGAGCCGCGACGGGCTGACGTTCACGAAGCCCAAGCTCGGCTTGTTCGAGTTCAGCGGGTCGAAGGAGAACAACCTCATCCTCACCGGCACCGGGACGCACTGCTTCACCGCCTTCAAGGACGGCAATCCCGCCGCGCCCGCTGCGGCCCGCTACAAGGCGGTGTCCGCCGTGTTCAAGAAGGGGTTGTATGCCTACCAGTCGCCCGACGGCGTCCGCTGGTCGTGGATGAAACAGACGCCTGTCATCACCGACGGCGCGTTCGACTCGCAGAACCTCGCTTTCTGGGACGCGGCGCGTGGCGAGTATCGGGCTTACTGGCGGCACTTCGCCAACGGCGTGCGGGCCATTCGCACGGCGACCTCGAAGGACTTTCTCCACTGGGAAAAGCAAGCCGACCTCCGCTACGTGGACTCACCCGCCGAGCATCTCTACACCAATGCGGTCATGCCCTACGCGCGCGCGCCGCACCTGTTCATCGGCTTCCCCACGCGCTTCCAGCCGAAGCACCAGCAGGTCGAGCCAGTCTTCATGAGCAGCCGCGACGGCGTGCTCTTCAAGCGCTGGCCCGAGCCGCTCATCCCCATCACCGCGCCGAAAGACCGCGACGGCAACCGGAGCAATTACATGACGTGGGGGCTGCTCCAACTGCCCGGCCAGGACCGCGAGCTGTCGGTCTATGCGACGGAGGCTTACTACTCCGGCCCCGGCAGCCACGTGCGCCGTTTCGTGTTCCGCACGGATGGCTTCGTTTCCGTGCGGGCGGGCGCGCCGGGCGGCACGCTGCTCACCAAGCCGCTGACCTTCGCGGGCGCGAAACTCTCGCTCAACCTCGCCAGCAAAGGCCCGACGCGCGTCGAGCTGCAGGACGCGGGCGGCCAGGCGCTGCCCGGCTTCGCGCTCGCGGACTGCGCGGCCATCACGGGTGACTTCATTGAGCACACGGTGAGCTGGCGCGGCGGCAGCCTCGCGGCACTCGCAGGCCGGCCCGTGCGGTTGCGGTTTGAACTCCGCGACGCCGACCTGTTTGCGATGAAGTTCAACGCCTGAAGTCATGCCCGCTCCGCTCACCCGCCGCGCCTGGCTCCAGTCCGCCGCCCTCGTCGGCGCGAGTGCCGCCCTGCCCGCGCCGGGGTTCGCCGCCGACGCCGCCCAGTGGATCGACCGTCCGCCCGTGCAGCTCAAGGGCCTGCGCGTCACGTGTTCCGAGCCCGTGCTCGTGAAGCGCAGCCGCTGGTTCTGTTGGTTCCCGTCTCTCATCCGCCAGCCCGCTGGCCCGCTCTGGGCCATCATGAACGCCTACGCGGACATCCACGTCTCCGACTCGTTCAGCTACCTCGCGCGCTCGCGCGACGGCGGGCTGACGTGGGACGAGCCGCGCGTGATTGGCGACGCGGGCCTGAGCCATCTGCTCCTGGCCGATGGCAGCGCCGTGGTGATTCCCTACTACCTCCGACCGCGCGCGGGCGGGACCATCGGCGCGCCGTGCAATGTCATTTCGCCAAAGGGCCAGCTCACGATGCGCGCGTCCGGCGTGACCGTCGGCAACTGGCCCAAGCCGCCCAAGTCCCTGGGCGCGGACCTCGCCACGGCTGGCTTCGTCTTCAATGGGCAGGTGTTGCGCGGGCGCAAGGACGAGTATCTCACCACGCTCTACGGCCACTTCGAGGGCGACCAACGCTACTCGCTCGTCTTCGCCGAGTCGGCGGACGGCTTCAAGTGGAGCATCCGCGCGGTGGTGTCCGGTGCCGACTGCGCGCTGGGCGGCGGTGAGGGCCCGTGCGAGAGCGCGATTTGCCGGCTGAAGGACGGCCGCCTGATGTGCGTGTTCCGCCTCGCGTCGTTCGTGCCGTTCGGCCAGTCGTTCAGCGAGGACGACGGCCGAACGTGGAGCAAGCCCGTTAACATTGCGCCCAACTCCGTCGAGCCCAGTCTCACGGTGATGCCCGGCGGCACGCTGGCCTTGTCCTGTGGCCGGCCGGGCATCTCCGTGTGGTTCGACGCTGGCGGTGCGGGCACCGAGTGGCAGTCCGTGGACATTCTCGCGCAGCACAACGCCGCGCGTCCGCAGGACCGCATCAACCCCGACTCGCGCCAGGCCTGGGGCGGCGTGGACAAGCTGCTGCGCGAAAACCTGCGCGGCTTCACCTCCAGCTACACCGAACTGATGCGGCTCGACGACCAGCACTTGCTGCTTATCTACGACCGCCTCGGCTTGGGCTGGAATGCCATCCCGGACGAATCGCCCGAGACGAACAGCGTGTGGGTGATGCGCCTCACAGTGGCAAGCTGACGCCCCGCACGTTCTGCCCCAACCCCATCCCGCCATGAACCCAAACCACGATGACGCCGCGCGCCGCGCCTACTGGGCCGAGCAGATGGAGCTCGGCTACGAACTCGTCCAGCGCACGCTAACCTTCGAGGTGCGCGAGTGCGACGAGGGCTTCGCCTCCCTCCCCGACGCGGCCCAGGCCGCCGGCATCGAGATGTTGTTCTCGCAGTCCAAAATCGCCGGCGACCTCGACCGCGTGTTCTTCATGCGCGAACGCCTGGTGCGCGACGTGATGGCCGTGGGCCGCGCGATGAACGAGCGCGGGTGGATTCTGAAAATCGAGGACGCCTACCGCTCGCTGGAGATGCAGGGCAGCCTCGTGCGCAAGCCCGAGGTCTTCGATGCCGTGCTGCGCAAGTGCATCTGGGAAAACGCCGGCGTCATGCCAGCGGTCGAGTTCGTCGCCCGCCGCGCGCTCGTGATGGTCGCGAATATCCCCAAGATTGGCACCCATATGTCCGGCTCGGCGATTGACGTGTCGGTCTTCCGCCGCGACGACGGCGCCGAGGTCTGGCGCGGCAACGCCTATCTCGAGATGAGCGAGCGCACGCCAATGCGCTCCCCGTTCATCGCACCGGAGGACCTGCGGAACCGGCTCGAAATCACCGCGCTGCTCGAGGCCCGGGGCTTCATCCACTTCCCCTACGAGTTCTGGCACTTCAACCAGGGCGACGCGCTCGGGCACCTCGTTCGTGGCCTGCCCGCGCCCGCGCGCTACGGCGCGGTCCACTGGGACGCGCGGACCAACCGCGTGACGCCCTGCGAGAGCCCGCTCACGCCGTTGAACCCGCTGGATGCCTTCGCGCGCGAAATCACCGCCGCCATGCAGCGTGCCGAGGCCAGTCGGTGAGCCGCGCCCGCCTCCCATGAAGTCCACTTGCCTTTACCTCGGTCTCCTGCTGGCCTCACTAATCACGGCGCCCGCCGCCGCTCCCGCCCCGGTGGATTTCACCGTGAAGCTGGAGACGGTGATGAAGCACGACGACGGCAACTTCCTGTGGTTCCACCCACGCGCGGCGGCCATCCCCGGCCCGAACCCGTCCGCGCCTGCGGCCGTGCTGACGATTCAGAAGCACCTCAAGGTCTCGGACTATTACTCCGGCCTCCACGTGATGACGCGCACGAATCCGACCGCGCCGTGGACCGGCCCGGTGTTGCCGCCCGAGCTGGACTGGAAGCAACAGCCCGATGGCGTGACCATCAGTGTGGCGGATGTGACGCCCGGCTGGCACGCGCGGACGGGTCGGCTCCTCGCCATCGGCTGCCAGGTCCGCTACAGCGAGAAGGGCAAGCAGCTCGACGACGTGAAGCGCGCGCACCAAACCGTCTATGCCGTGCTCGAACCGAAGTCCGGCCAGTGGTCGCCGTGGCAGGTGCTGGAGCTCCCGGCGGACGAGGAATTCAACTTCGCCCGCAACGCCTGCGCGCAATGGCTCGTGCGTCCCGACGGCACCTTGCTCGTGCCGCTCTACATCGGGAAGAGCGCAAAGGACCGCTACAGCACCACCGTGGCGGAATGCCGCTTCGACGGGGCGAAGCTATCTTACGTGAAACACGGCAGCGTGCTGCGGCTGCCGGTCGCGCGCGGGCTTTACGAGCCGTCGCTCGTCGCGTTTCAAGGGCGCTGCTTCCTTACGCTGCGCAACGACCTGCGCGCCTACGTGAGCGTGAGTGACGACGGGCTTAACTTCGCCGAGCCGACGCCGTGGCTGTTCGATGAAGGCGCGGACCTGGGCAGCTACAACACACAGGCGCACTGGCTCGCCCACAGCGACGGGTTGTTCCTCGTTTACACCCGGCGCGGCGCGAACAACGACCACATCATCCGCAACCGCGCGCCGCTCTTCATGGCGCAAGTGGACCCGGCCACGCTCCGCGTATTGCGGGCGACGGAAAAGGTCGTCGTCCCCGAGCGCGGAGCGGAGCTGGGCAACTTCGGCTGCAATGTGTTCAGCGAGGCCGAGTCGTGGGTGACCGTCTCCGAAGGCATGTTCATGAAGGACTCGAAGCAGCGCGGCGCGGAAGGCGCGACCTTCGTGGCCCGCATTCTCTGGTCGAAGCCCAACCAGCTCGCCCGCGCCACCGCACCCGCCGCGAGTAAACTCCGCATCGTCACGCTCGGCGACTCCATCACGAAGGGCGTGCGCCCCGGCGTGAAGGCGGAGGAGACGTTTGCCGCGCGCTTGGAAGCCGCCTTGCGTGCGGACGGCGTGGACGTTTCCGTAGCCAACGTCGGCATCGGCGGCGAGCGCACGGACCAAGCGTTGAAGCGCCTCGCCAAGGACGTCCTCACGCAGAAGCCCGCCCTCGTCACCATCATGTATGGCACCAACGACAGCTACGTGGACCAGGGCAAGGATGCCTCGCGCCTCACGGCGGACGAGTATCGCGCCAACCTCGCGCGGCTCGTGGACGAACTGCGCGCCGCCGGCATCACGCCCGTGCTGATGACCGAGCCGCGCTGGGGCAAGGCCGCGAAGCTCAACGGCGTCGGCGAGCATCCGAACGTGCGGCTGGAGAAGTATGTCGCCGCCTGCCGCGCCGTGGCCGCCGAGAAACGCACACCGCTCGTGGACCACTTTGCCCACTGGACCGCTGCTGAAGCCAAGGGCACCGACCTCGGCACCTGGACCACGGACCAATGCCATCCGAATCCGGATGGGCACCGGGTGCTTGCTGAATTGATGCTGCCCGTCCTCCGTGCGGCACTCCCGCTTACCCGATGAACGGCTTCGTCTCCCACCGCTTCGGTCGCGCAGTGCCCCTGGGTTTGCTGCTTTGCACGTTGTTCCTCTTCGTCATCACCGCCCGCGGCGCGCACCTGAAGCTCTTCATTCTCACCGGCCAGTCCAACTCGCTCGGCACTACGGACGGCGACGGAGCCGAGCCTTCGCCGGGCGCGGACGCCGCCGACAAGGACGTGCGCTTCTGCTGGCACAACCTTGCCAGCGCGACCAAATCGCTGGGCGACTCGGGGGGCGCGTTCACCACGCTCCGCGAGCAGCAGGGCGGGTTCTACAAGGGCAGCGCAACGCACTGGGGGCCGGAGATTGGCTTTGGCCGTCGCCTGCATCGCGCGGGCGTGCGGGACTTCGGCATCATCAAGGCCAGCCGGGGTGGCGGCGGGAACTCCTTCTGGTCCAAGACCGCCGCCGATCATCACATGTATGACCATGTGGTGAGGACGGTCACTGCCGCGACGGCGAACCTCGCCAAGGGCGGGCACACGTTTGAAATCGTCGGTCTGCTCTACCTCCAAGGCGAGAGCGACTCACCCGCCGAGGCGGCCATTGCAGACACGCGCATCCAGGAGCTGGCGGACAATCTGCGGCGCGACCTGCCGCACGCGCAGGCCTTGCACACGGTTATCGCTGGCATCGCCGCCACCGGGGCTGCGCGCGACACAGTGCGGGCGAAGCACGCCGCATTGGCGGCGGCGGACGCGGCGCTGTTCAGCTTCTTCAGCACCACCGACCTGCGCGACCAGATGCCCGACCGGCTCCATTTCAACAAGCCCGCCAAGCTCGCCATCGGCGAGCGCTTCGCCGAGGCCTGTCTCCGAAAGGTGAACTCGGCGGCCCCACCACCGTGAGCCAAACCACCCGGTCACTCGCCCCCCGCCCGCAGTCGCGGCACCAACACCGCTCTCACCATCGCCAGCGGTGCGATATGTCCACACCCGGTTTCCTGAAAGGTGCTGGTGTCCGGAGCGTAGTTCCCCGATAACCTCGCCATACCTGATATGAAAAATCTCTCGAGTCGTGCGTCGCGGTGGTTTCGGCTGAACACGTCGTTGCTGGCCGTCGCACTCGTTTGTTTTGCCACCTTGAATCTTGCCTGGGGCGCGAACGACCCGACGGATGTCACGGCCGCCGTGACCGCCGCCGTGAAGGACGAGCGGCTTTCCATCGCGGCGACCAACGCCAAGTTCGGCGATACCGCGCCGGGCGTGCCGAAGAAGCTGCGCGTCGAGTATCGCATCGGTAACGAGAAGCTCTCGCGCGAGGTGTCGGAAGGTGGCCAGTTGGACATCGCCGCGCCGGCGGGTCAGAAGCTCGTCATTCTCAAGGCTGTGTATGGGCCGGCGGATGGGTCGAAGCCGGTGGCGGCCACGGCGCTCGCGGAGAACCCTGGCGAGCTGCTGGACACGCTGCCGGGCTTCACGCTCACGCATGTCTTTCGCGCCAACGCCAAGACGAACGGCTCGTGGATTTGCCTGGCGAAGGACCCGAAGGGCCGGCTGCTGCTCGGCGGTCAAGGCGGCCAGCCCATCACCCGCGTGACGCTCAGGGACGGCAAGAGCGTGAAGGACGAAGTCCTGCGCATCCCGGTGAGCGAAACGATGGGGATGCTCTACGTGGACAACGTGCTTTACCTCAGCGGGCGCGGCAGTCGCGGCTTCGCGCTGTATCGCTGCAAGGACACGAAGGGCGACGACAGCTACGATGACGTGGAGTTCCTCCGTGAGTGGCAGGGCGGCGGGGGTGAACACGGGTCGCACGGACTCGTGCTCGGGCCGGACCGGATGCTCTATGCGGTGTGTGGGAATTTCACCGCCGTGCCCAAGGATCTCGTGGCCAGTTCGCCCCATCGCAACTACGGCGACGACCTGGCGCTCAAGCGCATCGAGGACGGCAACGGGTTCGGCGCGGGCACGAAACCGCCGGGCGGCTACGTGGCCCGCATGGATTTAGATGGCAAGAATGCGGAGTTGTTTTCGGCGGGCCAGCGCAACGCTTACGACATCGCCTTCAACGCGGACGGCGAATTGTTCAGCTTCGACAGCGACATGGAATGGGACTGGGGCAGCCCGTGGTATCGCCCGGTCCGGGTCATTCATTCGGTGCGCGGGGGCGACCACGGCTTCCGCGAAGGCAGCGCGAAGTGGCCGGAGTATTACGCCGATGGTCTGCCGGCCACGGTGAACATCGGCATCGGCTGCCCGACGGGCGTGGGCTTCGGCACGGGCGCGAAGTTCCCCACGAAATACCAGAAGGCTTTCTACATCTGCGACTGGACTTACGGCCGTTTGATAGCCGTCCACCTGACGCCGAGTGGCGCGAGCTACACGGGGACGTGGGAGAATTTCGTCGCGCCCAAGTCACTCAAAGGCAAGGGCGGGAGGACACCGCTCAATCTCACGGATGCCGTGATTGGCGAGGACGGGTCGCTATACTTCACGGTCGGCGGTCGCGGGACGCAGGCGGACCTTTTCCGCGTGACCTACACGGGGACCGAGGCCGCCGCGCCGCTCACGGTAAGCCAGTTGCGCGCCCCGGACGGCAGCGAGGCGCGTGCGCTGCGGCGCAAGCTGGAGGCGTTCAATGTCCAGCCCGACGGCGCCGCTGTGGCGTTCGCGTGGCCGCACTTGAACAGCCCCGACCGGTTTATTCGCTACGCCGCCCGCATGGCCATTGAGCGCAACCCGGTCGCCGAGTGGCAGGCCCGAGCGCTGGCGGAGCGGCAGCCGGACGCGGCGTTCACCGCACTCCTCGCGCTGGCGCGGCTCGGTGCCGCCGACACGCAGCCGGCCCTCCTCAAGGCGCTCGCGGCCTTTCCGTTTGCGAAGCTCACGGAGGAACAGGTGCTCACCAAACTGCGCGTCCTCGAGGTCTCCATCGCGCGGCAGGGCGTGCCGACGGGCGAGAGTGCCAGTCAGGTCATCGCGGAGTTGGACCCGCTGTATCCCGCGAAGACGGAGTATGCGAACCGCGAGCTGTCCCAGGTCTTGCTCGCCCTCAACGCCCCGAAGGCCGTCGCCAAGACGGTCGCGTTGCTCAAGACCGCGCCGACTCAGGAGGAACAGGTCACCTACGCGATTGCCTTGCGCAGCCTCAAGGCCGGATGGACCGATGAGCTGCGCCGGGACTATCTGTCGTGGTGGAATGCGGGCCGTTCCAGCCAGCATCCCGAGCACGTCGTGCAGTGGTTCAAGGACGCGGGCATCAACTTCAACAACGGCTCCAGCTTTCAAAACCTGCTCAAGAACGCGCTCAAGGAAGCCAAGGCCACGATGACGCCCGCCGAACTCGCCGCGCTCGGCGACCTCACGCAGCTCAAGTCCGCCACCCAGGCTCCGACCGAGGCGCGTAAGTTCGTCAAGGAGTGGAAGACGGCGGAGCTTCAGCCGTTGCTGGACCGGGTCGGCAAGGGGCGGGATTTCGCGCGCGGCAAAGCGACCTTCGCGGCTGTGCAATGCGTGCTCTGCCATCGTTACGGCGACCAAGGCGGCGCGGCGGGACCGGACCTGACCACCGTCGCCACGCGGTTCAAGCGGCAGGACATTCTGGAGTCCATGACGGAGCCTTCCAAGGTCCTCTCCGAGCAATACATGAACACCTCGTTCACGCTGACCGATGGGAATGTCGTCGCCGGCCGCATCGCCCAGGAGACGGGCGACAAGGTCGTAGTAATGACCAACCCCTTCGACACCACCACCACGACCACGGTCAGCAAAGCCGCCATCAAGTCCCGCGCGCTGTCGAAGCTCTCCATCATGCCCGAAGGTTTGCTGAACACTTGCACGGCGGAGGAGATTCTGGACCTGCTGGCGTTCATCGAGTCCATGGGCGACCCGAAGCATCCGAACTTCGGGAAGTAGGATACGCGTGCATCCAGGTGACACGGCGAGGATGGCTCGGCATTTCAATGTCGAGAGCCGCGCGTGGGAGGAGCAATGCCGAACTCGACATTGGAATGGGTTGGCTTGGGACGAAGTGGTTTTCCGAGCGTGCCTGCTGCCGGGCAACCTGCGAAGGGATACCAAACTTCCGGTGGGTTTGCTGGTTGCTGGCCCATTCCAGTTCAAGGACTCAGTCGGCGACAATTTTGCGGCCAGCGGCGTGGAGCAGCGGTAGAAGCGGGTCCCGTCCGGCGCGGCGCCGAATCTGGGCGAATACCGGGCGCGCGCTGATACTGGTGTGTGGTGGGGGCGGAAAGTCTTACGGGAATGCAGGTGCTTGAGACGAGTCGTTCGCTTGGGCTGCTGAGGTGGCGCAGACGGCTACATCGAGGGAGCGGGGAATGGGGACCTCTGTGCGGGGTGGGGGCGGGAACTTTCGGCCGGTTGGAGTCGCAGTTCACCGCAGGTGATCGCGTTGATCGGGGTGGCGGAGGAGGCGGATCTCTGTCGAGGAGAACGAGGCCTGAACCCCACCGTGCCAAGTCAAAGTTAACGGGGAACCGCGCTGCGCTCAACCGTGCGAAGAACGGGAGTGTGATAACAAATAACACACAAATCGAACCACTCGCCGACCCACAGACCACCTATCAGCTCCTGCTGAACGCCTACGGGCCGTGGCTCCGCCCGCGTGAGCTGATGCGCATCTTCAAGAGCGAGAGCCTGGCCCGTCGCGTGGTCCGGGCCGGCTGGCTCCAACCGGTGGTGCAGGGCAACCGCTTCACCGCCTACCGCCTGACGGATGCCCTCGCCTGCATGGCGCGCATGGAGGCCGGACAGATGCCCTGAGGTCGCGCAATACCACGCCAGACATCTTCCAAAAGCTGCCCTCGCTTGAAAACGCCCGTTCCCTACAAGCAGACCATCAACGGCACGCCCTACTGGGTGGCGCGGTTGGGGCGCGGCTTGGCGGGCGGGACGGAGCAGAAGCACTATTTCAGAGAACGACGCGAGGCGAAGGAGTTCATCGCGAGCAAGCTGACGGTCACGCGCCGCTTCGGCGACGAGGCGAAAGACATTCCGTTATGCCTGCTCTCCGAGGTGCTGGTCTGCGCCAAAAAGCTGGAGGCGCACAAAGTTTCCCTGACCACCGCGACGGACTATTACCTCAAGCACGCCATCCCCGCTGGCGGCGTGAGGGATTGCACGGCGTTGCGTGAGGAGTTTCTGGCGTCCCGCGAGTCGAGGTCCTGCCGCGACACCACGCTGACGGAGTATCGCAGCAAGCTGCGCATCTTCTGCGAGGAGTTCGGCGACCAACCGGCGAACGAGGTTGCCCAAGCGGATGTGGAAGACTGGCTGGATGACTTGGATGTGGTTGCCCGGACGAAGCAGGGCTATCTGAAAACGCTGCTCACGTTGTTCAACTACGCGCTGCGTAAGGGCTATGTCACCCGGAATGTGCTGCTGGGCATCGAGCCACCCATTGTCGAGGACCGCCCGCCGGGCATCTTGGAGCCAGTCGGGGCCGAACGGTTCCTGCGGGCGGCTTGGGAGCATCACCGCAAGCTCGTGCCCGCCCTGGTCGTCAGCCTCTTCGGCAGCGCGCGTCGCCGCGAGGTCTTCGAGATGGACGGCCAGGATATTCACCTCGATGAGCGGTTGATTGAAATCCTCGCCGCCAAGGCGAAGACCCGCCAGCGCCGCCTGCTGACCGTGAACGACACGCTGCTTGCCTGGCTGACGCGCACGGACTTGCCTGAGGGGCGCTTGGTGAAATGCGAGAGCATCGACACCTTCGGCGAACGCATCCGCGAGATCGCCGACCTCGCCGGCATCAAGCCCTGGCCCCACAACGCGCTGCGCCATTCGTTCAGCAGCTACTTCCTGGGCAAGACCAACAACGAAAACGTGACCGCCGCCGAGATGGGCAACTCTCCAGCGGTGGTCATCCATCACTACCGCGCCGTGGTGTGGCCAGCAGCAACGCAGATGTTTTGGGACATCCTGCCTGACCCCAAGGCATTTCCTGAACTCGATGGATTGGACTGAACTAAGTTTAGCCCCGCGCAGCGGAGCTGAATTTTTTGGCACCTGAGAGCTTGCACTACCGTCTTCGCGCCACTTCCCAACGCATCCTCCGATTCACTTCTCTCGACGCGATGCGCTTCGCGCAACCAGTTCAAACCCAAGCCGAATGGCAGCCACACTTCAGTTTGCAATGATCAACTTATCCTCTGACCAGCCACCCGACCCCATCGTCTTCAGCTACACCCGCGCCGAGGCCATCGCCGATGGCGTGCTGCTCGATGTCTCCCCGCTCGCCAGGGAGGCGGGCTTCAAAATTCCGGTCGCGCTGACGGTCGGCCTATGGGCTGCCTACGGTGCGCCGGATAAAACTCCCGCCAGCGATCCGGGAACAGTCTGGGATGTCTTGTGGATGCTCCGGTGCGCGGCGATCGGCATCCTGCCGGCCAAGCTCGTGTGCCATCCCCACGGCGAAACACTGTGGTTCGAGCTCGAACTCACTCCGCGCGGCAAGGCCGCACCCGAGCGGGTTCTCCTCAAGGCCATCTCCGGCGGCGGGGACGCCGGCGAACCCGTCCTTACGATTCTGCTGCCGCACGAGGATTGAATCATCGCGAACCGGAATTTCATTATGAACTCTTCACAACTCGATCTGCTCCTCCACCTGCCCACCGACGGCCAGCTCGTCGAAGTATCCTTCTCGCGCGCGGTCATTCTTAACAACGACCCGTCCAGTTTCATGGAGGCGTTCTCGTGGCGACGGCTCCATGACCCGGAACTGCTGAGACGACTCCACGGCCGCGTGCGCTTCCGGTTCGAGGGATACATGGACGACCCGCGCGGGCTCGAACAAATTTCCGAGCTTCGCTCCTTCCTACGTGACTGGCATCGCGCCTGGCCGGCGTGGTTCTTCTTCGCGGACCTGGCGGAGGAAACCCCACGCCGTATGGCACTGGCCTGCCTGCCGGAGTTGCAGGTGGTTTCCCGGTCGGGTGCGCCGACGGCACAGGTGTCCTTCCGCTCCCAAGACCTGATGGAGTCGATGAGCCCAGAGTTGCTATTTCTTCAGGTCCTGTCCTTTCGTGCCGGCTTGAGCCTCGCCCAAGCTGCGGCGCGCGCTCGCGCCGTGTGGACGCATGTCGGTCTCCCGCCCGTCGCTGGCCCACCACGCTGCCCTGAACGGAGCCTCGATTCTCCGCCAACACAATTGCTGACAACCAACTCAACTGCCCCAAACCACCATGCCAACCAACGCACCACTGCTCCACCTCACACTCAACACCGGCCACGTCGCCAGCACCCCCGGCCTCACCCCACCCGAGGAACTGGCTGCGGTCCACGCACTGCTCAAACGCGGCGGGCCCATCTCCAACCGCGCCCCGTTCCGGGTGAACCTCGACCGACAGCGCGGGTCGGCCAGCTTCTGCCTCTTTCACCGTAAGCTGACCGAAACCATGAATCTCGTCGCGTGGGAGGACGCAGCGGCGCGCGCGGCCTGGCCGGAGATCGAGTTCTTCTACCAGGAGCTCGCCGACCTGTGTCCTGGTGCCGTGGCCACACGCGCCTGTCCTCCCCGGCCGAAGACCACGCCGTGGTCGGCCACCTTGATCCTCCCATCCCTCCACCACGTTGGTCAGTCCCCCGAGGAGTTGGCTTGGGTCGCCGCCTTCGAGCGTAGCTTCGCGGAGGCGCTGTTGGCCGATGTCGTCACCAGAACCGTGAGGCATCCCAAACACCGGCCAACCTGACGTTCTCACAACGAACCAACCCATGATACTCCGTCGCACTTCTCTCTGTCGGAACCAAGCAGTAAACCTATGAACCCAACCCACGAAACCCAAGCTCCACTCCCGCGTCGTCGTGGAAGGCATCGCCGTGCCCATCTACACGACCGCCGAGGAATTCCTCGTCCGCTATCGCGATGGCCAGCAGCGGTTCAGCCGCACCTTCGAGCGCCTCGACCAAGCGCAGGTGTTCGCCCGGTTCCTCGCGCACCGCCAGCACTGGCTCGCTGCCGCGCTGGAACTCGGGGTGGGGCAGCGCACGCCGGTCGTGGCGCGGTTCATCGTCGGGCCGGCCACGGCGAACATCGAGGCCGTTGAACAGTTCCTGTCGGCGTGTGCGCAGATGGGCACTTCGGCCACCACCCTGCGCACCATGGCGGACCTGTTGCGCAACGCCCTGCCGGCGGCACCGACCGTGGAGGCATGGACCGTGAATTGGGCGCGCCGAGCCACTTCCCCGCCCGGGAGCACGGCCCCGCACCGGGCCGTGCGGCGCGCCATCGTGGGTCGGTTCTTGGGCTGGCTCGCCCACCAGCCGATGGAAGTGCAGCCGTCCCCGCCGGCCAATGAACCGGGGCGGTTGCCCCTCGCGCAGGCCGAGGCGGTGCTGCGCGCGTGTCCCGATCTGGACACGCAGCGCTGGGTGGCGTTGTCCCTCTTCGCAGGCTTGCGGCCGCACGAAGTCGAGTCGCTCCACTGGCAGGATGTGCTGCAGGCGATGGTCGTTCACGGCCCGAAATCGAAGGAGTTCCGCCTTGCGCCGGTCGCGGCCAACCTCCTCGCGTGGCTGAAAACGCCCGATCAGGCGCATGGCCCGGTCGTGACCGAGGCCGCCCGCCGCAAAGTGAAGGCGTTGCTGTTGAAGCTGAAGGTTCCGCTGCACGCCTTACGCACGACCTGCGTGCTCTGCTGGCTGGCGTTGCACGGTGCGGAACAGACGGCGCTCCATGCCGGGATCAGCAAGGTGCCCAGTCCAGATCAGCATCGGTGTCCACTGATGATGGCTCAAAGTGAGGCATAGAGGGTGGTGAGGCGGGGCACAGCGGCGGCTTCCGTGAGGTTTGCTTGCAGCGCATGGCGCAACCACCGAATGAACTTCACTGAGCG
>JBDKJY010000060.1:0-27690 GCA_039796295.1 Verrucomicrobiota bacterium | reverse complement strand
TCTCCGCCCTCCTGGCCGAGACCAGCGACGACTGGGAAACCGGAAAAATCTACCTCAACATGGCAAACCAAACCCCACCCTCAGTTTGATGCTCAATCAATTTACAGAAAAGAAATTGCGCGGCCCGAAATCCCCTTGCTTCAAGGAGACGGATCACGAACTCCGGCTGCCAGTAGCGTGCGGTCCAGTCTTCGGCCTGGAAGTCGAATGGCTCGCCGAACAGGTAGCCCCGAGAGGTGTCGGAAATGTGGAACTGGTCATCGCCCAGCGGATGAACCTTCTGTATCCGACGGAATTTGGGAGTCAGTATCGCCTGACTCACCATTACGCCCTTGTCCGCCAAATCAATAACCAGATACCCGCCCGGCCTCGCATGGCGAGCCGCCACGTCAGCAAAGCGCTCCAAATCGGCGGTCTCCAAGAGGTAGTTCAAGACCGCGTGCAGGCAGATGATCAGATGGATTTTCCCGTGCCGGGGAGGAGAGTCGAATGCCTGAATCAGACCTTGGCAGATTTCCACCCGCTCTTGCAGCCGGAGTTGTTCGACCTTCTCCCTGAGAATGGCGAGCAGGCCGGAGGAAATGTCCACGGCAGTGACGTGATTGCCGACTTCGGCGAGGGGAATCGCCAGGCGTCCGGTGCCAGCCCCCAGATCGAGCATCGAGCTGGGCGGCGGTGCGAGTGTCAACAAGAGCCGCACAGATTCCTCGGTGTATGCGGCGAAACGCGGCAACTGGCTGTAAACGTGGTCGTAGTAGCGCGCCCAGGAATCGTGGTGGTGATGGCCGCTCAATCCGACAAATTCCGGGCTGTCGAGCCGGATGAGCGCTTCGTTCTTGGCGTCCCAAGCTCGGTCGGCGGGGAGCAGGGTGCCGTCTTGAAGCAGGGCGGGAATGGATTCCAAGGCGTGGATGCCCTGAAGCGTGGAGTCGTGGAGGATGATTAACTTCATGGTGGTTATTGCCCTTGTCGCAACCAACCAACCACGGAACAAAAGGGGCGCGAACTTAACACACCCCCGCTGAGGCACCTGGAAGAGCCTGAAGAGAAGCGCATCAAGCCGCGCCCGGTGGGGCGCGTGCTCGGTCGATTCTCTTCGTGGAAACTTTCCAGGTTTTTCAGCGAGACCGTAGCCATAGCTACGCAAAAGTTGGGTTTTGTTCGGGTTACATAGGAATTTGCTGCGCCAGTTTCCTGATAGCACGTTGAGCCGCCCGGCTCAAGGCTGTTCGTGCCCAAACTTTTTCGCTCCCGCAAGCTGGTTGCCCTCTTCTCGGATGTGCTCGTTGCTGGAGTGCGGAATCCCCTTCAATTCTGCGATGAGGTCGCAAGCTGGTTTTTCCGTCACGCGCAGAAGCTTGGCTGGAGCACGGCTTCCTTCAATGGGGTGTTACCCTATCAAATACAAACTGAGCCATTACCCAATCTTTCGGGCTTGGAGTCTGGCTGGTTCTCCGCGTGGTTTGCGATGATAGTTGTCGCCAGCCGAAAATTCACCTCACGCCGTGCGTGCTGCCATGGGTCTCCAGGCGCATCACGCCCACACATGACGAGCATCGTGCCACCAGTGCGCTGGGAGCGGCCACGATGTAAACGCAGCGCGGTTCCATTCACCTAGTTCGCGCCACAGGTGGGGCCATGGCGACCCAGTCAGCGCGCCTACGTCCTCCAGTCCGGCCAATGCCAGCGTCGGGCGCGGCTCGGCGCGCAGCACGGCTCCCAGCGGCCCGGCCAGCGACAGTTGCTGCGACCGCAACGTGCGGCGTCCGCCTTGAGGTGGGAGCACCACCGCGTGCGGCGCAAGCTTCCTGATAGCATACAGGCCTTGATAGCAGGCCAGCGCCTCGCCTTGGAGGAAGAGCACGCGGATGTCCCGCCCTTCCTCATTGACCCCATGCCGCAGCAAGGCCTCGACACCCCAGCGTTCCTGTTGCGCCAGCGGCTGGACAGCTTCGCGGTAAGCAGCAGCGCTGGCGGGGCAGTGCTCATCCAGGAACCGCCCCATGAATCGCTCGCAGTCGCACAGCTCGGTGCCCAAGGATAGTTCCCGCGCCTCGACGAAGCGCAGTTCTCCACGAAGTGTCCCCCCGATGCCCTCAAAGAAACCGCGCAGCGAGGCCGCCGATTCCTCGCCATCCGCGCACAGGTCGGCGTAGATGAAAGTGTCACAGAGGTGGTGGAGTTTCACCATTGGCTCCCAGTCGCCACCGCCACCGGGGCAGAAGCACGTCGTGGATGCCTTCTGCTTGGCAACCTCCATGGCGTCCCACCAGTCCGGTGGTGCGGACAGCGCGCTATCAAGGTCAAAATCAGGCATAATCGTCGTCTTTCGCTTCGTGGTTGTTCAACTCGGTGCGTCACACTGGGCACCGCCGTCATCTCAGCTCGTCCGGTAGCGTCAGCCATGAACTCCTCAGCCGCGACTCGATGAGCTGGTTCAGCGCCATCCCTGCCCTGAGTTCTGCCGCTGAAACCCCCGCCAGCAGCCGGTTCACGAGTTCTCGGTAGCGGAGCCAGACTGGTCCAATCTTGCGACTGCCAGCCGCCGTGATTCGCACGACCAACGCATTGCCATGCAGGCCCGGCGTCCGGACGCCTTTGCGCCGGGAGGCCTTGCGCGTCTCCACCAACCCGGCCTCCTCCAGCCGGGAGATGCGGCGGGAGAGCAGCGTGTCGCCGTGCACCAGCGCGTCCCGCAGCGCCCGGTAGGTAACGTAGCCATCCGGGTCGGCCTCCGGCTCCGGCCAGCCCAGCTCCCGGACCCCATGCAACTCCACCAGGATGTCGGCCTGTTCGAGTGGCACACCGCAGTCCGCCAGCGCAATCTGCCGCAACGGCGGGAGCATGCGTTGGCGCACCCGAAAGATGCTGGCGACGTAGTCCACGGGATCGGGTTCGGAGTCAGGGCGGGCGGTTTTGCTCATGGCCGGAGCTTAGGTGTGTTCTCAGAATAATGCAAGTAGTTCGTGACTCAGTGCAGAACCCGTGCTGTAATAGACCTCACGTTGACGCTGCTCTGAGCGCTCCACTCCGAATGTGGAGCGCCGTGAGCCGCCCGTTGTTGAACCTTGAACTTACTTTTCCCGTGGAAACCGCCCCGCCATATTCTGAGACCCTGCCCGAAGGCGAGCGCACGTATTTTCTCTCGCCGGTGCTTCGCCACTTTCACAATCGGCCCTATCATGTGCAGATCGCTGTGGTGCGCTTGGACAAAGCCGCCATCTTGAAGAGATACGCAGCGAAGCTGCTCCGCAGCCAGGCCTACAGCCGCTGGGAGGATGAGCCGCCTTCGGTCAGCCAGACCCAACTGCTGTTTCGCCTGTCCGAGAACGTGTTCGTCCACCTGGAGGAGGAGGGCGTGTGGGTTTATGCAGCGTGCCCGACCGTCGCCGGTCAGGTGCTAACCACTTGGAAAACGCGCTTCGCCCTGCCAGTGAAGGACGAACCACCGACTTATTACCTGCTGGGCAGCGGGAGCGAAGGAGTGCAGCGCCAGCCGGTCTCAATGACCCGCGCCTGCCTACACTCGTCGGAGGACCTCGCACTACATTACGGCCACGACTTTGTCCTCTGGGAAGCTGAACTGATTCAGCGCCTGCAAAGCCAGACCAACGGGCTGGTCGTGCTGCGCGGCGATCCTGGTGTGGGAAAGAGCAGCTTCCTCCGTCATCTCATTGCCCGCCTCGTGAAGACACACCGCGCCTTCTTGGTGCCCACATCTCATTTTGGCATGCTCAGCGGCCCGGAAATGCCGCGCTTCTGGGTGGCCCAAAACCACCGTTCCAAACTGCAAAACCTCCTGGTCCTTGAGGATGCCGAGGCGCTGCTGGCTCGCCGTGATGGCACCAACGACGCCCAAGTGAGCAATCTGCTCAATTTTAGCGATGGATTGATCGGAGATGCGATGCGCGTGCAAATTGTGGCCACAGTGAACGCCTCGCTGGACAAGCTGGACCCGGCCATTACGCGCCGGGGCCGCCTGACGGGCTATCGTCAGTTCCGCCGCCTGACAAGAGCCGAGGCGCAGCTGCTGGCCACGGCGAAGTGCCTCACCCTGGCGGACGGGCATGACTTCAGCCTCGCCGACATTTATCGTGGCGCGGACTCCACCGACCCAGTTCCAGTGGAGCCGACTATGGGCTTTCGCCGCTAACCCAGCCAAGCACTGACACATTCTCGAAGGGAGTGATTGAATCACGATGAAACTCTACCTGAAACCAGACGGCTCCGTGCGAGCGCCCGCACCCGGCGAATATGGCCACCTGGATATGGCGCGGACGACCTTGGGGCCTGACTGGCGCGGGGACAGCGAGGGTGGCTACGTCGCCATGTGGAACGCCGGGTGGGTGCGGGTAGTTGATTCACCAAGCACGCTTTACGGTGAGCAATGGTTCGGCGGAGCGCCGGTGCCATTGGCCAATCTGCCACGCGTGCAGCGGGAATGGCTCGAAGAGAACTCTGCACTCGTGGGCAAGCAGCTCTGCTGGAACGCCAAAGTGTTCGAGAGCACCCGCGAAGGGCAAAGCAACGCCGCGCAAGCGGCGCAGGTGCGGACGCCGGGCCAGACTTTGAGCGATATGCAGCGCATTTATTTGAGCGAAGACGGGGTCGCTAGGATGCTGACCGGCGACGAGCGCGACCACACGGACATGGCGCGCACCATTTTGGGTGACGCTGCCAAGGATGCCACGACGGACTTCGACCTCTACTGCCTCATGTGGAACGCGGGCTGGGTGCGGGTGGTGAGCACCCCGGAGAAGCTCTACGGGGAGAAGCTGCTTAGCCGCCGTCAGGCTCCGTTCGAGAGCCTGACGCGTGCCCAGCGTGACTGGCTTGAGCACAATTCCAAGCTGCTGGACAAGCAGCTCATCTGGAACGACGCGGCATTTGCGCTCACACGGGAAGGCCAGCCGGAGGCTCCGCCCGTTCAGCCATGAGGATCCCCTGAATGAAACCACGGTGGAAACTACCAGAGATTCCGGCAAACGAGGGTCAGATTGATATTCCTGACCTGCCTGCGGCTGCGCATCCACAGACCCGCACCAGCGCCTCGACCGTCTCCGTGATGTTCACGAAGCCGCGCCGGCCCGGAACTTCAAACCAAAGCTGCTCGGTGAGTGATTTCATCTGCTACGCTGTAACAGTTCGCGGTGGCTGCGGTAAACAATTTGAGGAGTGGATATCCTGACTGCTTCCGCCCGGGTCGCGCTGGTTCCCAGTGCAAACAGCACAGGCGGGAGTGGCACACGATTTCACACTCCCGCCTGTGGCTCGTCCACGCGGACAAGCAAAACTCACTTCTCGATTATCCGATAAGTGCGGCGGGAAACCGAACCGCTGGTCTGGTCTTCGTAGAGGAACAGCCCGCCGTTGATGGTGATTCCACCGGTGTTCGTGACCCAGACCGTCGTGGAGCCACTTGGGTTGAGCGTGTGATGGACCTCAAACCGGCTAGGATTGGAAGAGAGGGTTCCATCCGGGTCGCTGAAGAAGAGATTCACCCGGCCGTCAGGCAGGCGCTGCGGAGACAGCAACCGCTGCGGCACTTGGACCCAGACGTCCGAGTTGCTGGAGGTGACGCTGCCAAAGTCGTTCGTGATGGTCACGGCGTAGCGGCCGCTGTTCGTGCGACTGAGCGCACCCAAGGTATGGCTGGCATTCGTCGCGTTCGGTATGGCGCTTCCGTTGAACAACCACTGGTATTTGAACAGGGCCGTCAGGCCTTCCGCTTTCACCCCGACGGTGAAGGCCGTGTTCGTAACGGAGACGACGTTGAGGCTGCGCGGCTGCTCCACGATCAGCGGCGGTGCCGGTGGCTGCTGGAGGGTCAACCGCACACCGCCAGCGGTGTAGTTGGTTTTGTAACCACTAACGGCAATCCCGTATTCTTGCCCGGCCTCGGCGTTGAACACGATGCGGCTGGGACCAGCACCAGCCTCACCTAAAAAATCATCGTTTGCTACTGCCATCTTCTGAGCACCGCTCGGGGTATTCGTAGTCACCACCAATAGGGTGTCGAATCTACTTCCGACCGTATGAATCTCCACCGGCCCGTTTGATGGAGCGGTCCAGTGCCACCACACCACACCGCGCCTGATAGCGTTTGTGTCGAATCTGGCACCTAGGATCGAGCCGCGCGCAGCGTTGGAGATTCCGGTCAGAAAAATTCGACTGTCGAAACTATCATTGAAGGGCGCAGCAACTAACGCGAGCTCGGCTCCGGAGCTGGTGACGTGGCCGAACGCATTGCTAACCGCCACCTGGTAAGTTCCAGTGTCCGCCGCAGTAACGTTGGTCACCGTGAACACAGCAGTAGTCGCTCCCGGCAGATTCGTGCCGTTGAACAACCACTGGTAGGACAGTGGGGGCGAACCGATCGCCTCCACCCGGAACTCCGCGTTAGTGCCGCCCCCGCCCCCCGACAGGAACCGGGTTTGGTCTGCCGGCGCTTGGGCGATTTGCGGTGCGGCGGGCACATCCGTTTCTGGCGACACCGTTAGGGTGATGAACCCGATCGAATTGCCATAGCCGTCCACAGCGATGCGGTAAACCGTTCCGGCGAACGCTTGGAATCTCACGCTGCTCTGCAAAATGCTAGCGCTGATGTCGTCGTTCTCGGTGACGAGCACGAGTGACGCCACGTTGGTTCCCGTGTAAACGCTCAGGGTCGTGTCGAACTGGCTGCCGGCCGTGGAGATCGTCACGGGACCGTCGGCTAGGGCGGTCCACGTCCACCACATCGAATGCCCTTGCTGAAGGCCCGCGTGCGCCGGTTCCCCGGATTCACGGCCCGCCCCAATATTTGCGCTGGACGCTGTCAAAAAACGAGCGGAGACCGGCGGGGCACTTTCAAAAGAATCATTCGCTCCCAGCGGCTCGGTGGTATGCTGGAAGAGGTTCAATACCACCTGGCCAGAGGCCGCACCTAGGCCGTTATTGTAACCGTCCACGGCGAACTGATATTCCACCCCTTGAACGGCCTCGAAGGTGACAATGCTCCTTCCCTCACCGTAACTGCGAGTGGCATTCGCTATCTCCGTTAGATTCGATACAGCGGTGCCCACATAGACGCCCAGCAACGTCTCGAAATTGCTTCCCAGTGTTTTAAGCGTGACTGGGGCCGAGACGGGAGCCACCCAGGACCACCAAACCGAACGCCCGCCACGATTCCTCGAATGGTTTGGCTCGTCGGCTTCCTTCGAAGCGTTCGTGTTCACCCCGACCACCGTGTTGCTCTGGCCTGTGATCGTGAAGCGGTTCGCAAACAAATCGTTCTCGCCCACTGCGGGTGGCCTAGCTTGAACCACGCGCAAAACGACCATCCCTTCCGCCACACCCCCATCAGGGAAACGGTGGCCATCCACAGCGATTTGATAGGTCTCTCCCTGAACTCCAAGGAATATAACCGTGCTACCCGCCGTTGGGTTGGCGGGATCCGTGTCCTCATTCTCAGCGATTAACGTGAGCGACGTCAGGCTCGTTCCGCTGTAGACGGCCAGAGCGGTGTCAAACGTGCTGTTCCGCGTGGTGACTTGGACCGGGGCAGTAATCGGGGCGGTCCAGGTCCACCAGAGCGAGCGGTCCCCGGCGTTTCCGGCGTGGTTCGGTTCGCCCTGCTCCTTGCTGGCACCGACACTGGAAGCACTCACTTGATTCGTTTGCCCCGCCAGCGTGAGCCGATCGGCGAAGTTGTCATTCTGCCCGAGAACCTGATTGAGGGTTAGGACAATGTCCCCGGCAATACTGCCATTCGTCCCCAAGTGACTGTCCACCGCGAAACGATACGCCATGCCGCCGACGGCGGAGAAGCGCACCAACGACGCCCCCGCGTCGCTGCGGTTGTCGTCCTCGGCAACGACCGTCAGCGCCCCGATTGCCGTGCCGGTATAGACCGCTAAGACCGTGTCAATCGAACTGCCCAGCGTGTCCAGCGAGTAGGTGCCGTTGCTGGGAGCCACCCAAGCCCACCACACGGACTTGCCCGCACCTTTCACGGCATGTGGCGGCTCGCCCAACTCCGCCGTCGCCCCGATATTGTTGTCGCGCACCTGGGTTTCGCCCGATGGAAAGATCAGGGCATTGGCGAAGTGGTCGTTGTCCGGCGCCTGCGCCAAGTTCAGCGTGATGTTCCCGACAGCCACCGCTCCGTTCGCATCCCTGAAACCCGCCACAGCGATTTGGTAGGTTGTGCCGGCGGCGGCCCGGAAGACCACCTTGCTGGAGCGCAGCAGGCCGGCCACCTCATCATTGTTGGCGGCCACCGGAGTCAGCGCGTTCACGCTCGTGCCCACATAGACTCCCAGCACCGTGTCCAACACGGCCCCCAAATCAGTAGTGCTGCCCGCAGTGTCCAGGTGGACCAAGCCACTTTGTGGCGCGGTCCACGACCACCACAGGGAAGCCCCGCTGGCCACACTGGCGTGGAGCGGTTCGCCCGGTTCCGTGGTTGCCCCGTAGTTGTGGCCGGTCACGGTGTTCGTTTGCCCGGCGATGGTGACGCCTCCGGCAAACGCGTCCTGCGGCAGGCGTGCCAGCACGGTGAGCACGGCCACCGAACTCGTGACGCTGCCGTAGTCGTTGGTAACAATCACGCGATAATCACCCGCCGTGGCGAGGGTCGCGTTCGTGACCGTGAAGCTGGGCTGTGGGCCGCCTGCCAGAGCGATGCCGTTTTTTTGCCACTCATAGAACCGGGGGAAACTGCCCGTGACCACCACGGTGAAGGTTACGTTGCTCCCCGCGTTGTCCGCCACACTTCGGCTGGCGGGCTGGCTGATGATGCTGGGCGGCGTCGGCGCGAGCGGAAGCTGCAGCGTCAAGGTGACGCTCCCGGTGGCACCGGACAAGCCATCCACCGCAATCCGGTAGACGGTTCCCGCAATCGCGGGAAACGCCACGCGACTGGTGCCCAGACCCGGCTCGTCGTCATTGGCGGCAATCTCGGTCAGCGCGTTCACGGCGTCTCCCGTGTAAACCGCCAGCCGCGTGTCAAAATCACTGCCCGCTGTATCGAGCACCACCGGGCCGGAGCCCGGGGCCAGCCAAGTCCACCAGACAGAGGTTGCCGCAGAAGAGCCGGCGTGGCCGGGTTCGCCCACTTCGCTCGTCGCCCCGACATTCGTGCCGTTCACCGTGTTGGTGCTGCCTACGAGTCGTAGCGCACCGGCCAAGGAATCGTTGGCGGGGGCGGCTGCCCGCAGTGGTTGGATGCCCACGACCGCCAAGGCTGCGGCTACCCAGGCCCAGCGCACCCACCGACTACGCCGGGTGCATCGAGCAACCGCAGGATGCCACGGCCCAGATGAACAGCGTGAATAAGGCATGGAGTGAGTCATTTCGTTCATGCAAGGCTCAGGGGCGCGCAGTCCCCACTAACAGGGTCGGTTCCCGGCGGGCGCCGTCGGGGTAAACATGGCGGGTGTCCACTTCGCCGTGCGCCATCAGCGCTTCGGCCTTGAGGCAGCCGCTGGGATACCAAGCCCGCGAAAGCCCGTGGGGTTTCCCATCCGTAAACTCGGCCTCCACCGCCAACAGCCCGGCCTCGTGCCACTGACGATACGTGCCTTGCTGGCGCCCGGCCTCGAGCCGGCCTTCGGAACGCTTCTGACCGTTCGCGTGCCACGTTGTGCGGGGGCCATGGGGAAGCCCACGGTGAAAGTATTCGCGCAATTCGGGCACCCCGTTCGTGAACCAACCGGCAGACTCGCCGTGCAACTTGCCGTCCACTACGGCAGACCTCAGTTTCAGTCTGCCGCCGGCGAAGTGGTCCGTAACCAAGCCGGTAAAGGGGGCGCTGGTTCCCGGACGAAATAACTTTGCCTCGCGATTCTCCAGCCGGAACCGGGCCACGGTGACCGGGGCCGATTCCATCGTCGCGGCTTCCTCCAACTCGCGCGTGGACACCCGGGCCATGACGACCGCCACGCAGGCCAGCGCCAGCAAGCCCAGCAGCGGGCGCGTCCGCGATCCGGTCGCAGGGGTTGGGGAGGGTGGCTTGGCCATACAACCGTGGGCTACTGCAACATCAGGCGGAAGTAAGTCGGCGGCAGGTCATCGCCAGGGTTGGCAACCTCCAACTGGACCGCCTTGACGGCTTCCGTCTGGAAGGTTCCCCGGAGCGCCGCGTTGGTTCCCTCCGCCGGCACGCGAAAGGCGGCCGCTTTCCACGTCTTCAAGTCACGCGAGCCAAGCAGCGTGTAGGTGCGGCCGTTGACAGCGAGAAACTCCAGCCGGGGAGCACCGTTGGTGAAGCCGAGGATGTTCAGGGCGAAGCCGTTCTTCGGGTCCACCGCATACGTCCCGGCATAGTAGGTTTGCAAGTAGTTCAGGCCATTCCCCGCTTCCGCAGTCGGCGTCACCTTGGTGAGGTCCGGATTGATCAACCGCTCCCACGCATCGGGAAGTCCGTCTCCGTCGCTGTCCTCGCCCAAGGTGAGGTTGAGCCGGGTCCGCTGGCCGGGCTGGCCGAGGTTGGCGTAGTCACCGACCATCTCGATGGGCAGGTAGGTGACATTACCGATGCGCACCTTGATGCGGAACGGCACGAAGGGTCGCAGTGCCGTGGGCTGATAGGGAGCCGCCATGAGGCCGGCGTCCATGGGCACTTCCAGTCGGTAGTTCGCGGCGGTTTCGATTCCGGGATTGATCGGGGTCTTTACCTGCACTCCGCCGGACGTTTCCAAGACCACCTCGGCACCGGTGACGTTGATGGGGGTGCCGTATTCGTCGCGCAGCATCCCGTAGAAGAGATGAAACGGCGCGGGCGGGTAGGCGGAAAGGAGGAAGGATGAATGATGAAGGATGAAGCAGGAGAGCAACAGCAGGAGCCTCCGCGACGGGCCAATGCCGCGCTGCTTTCCGTGTCCTGAATCTCGAATCGTGTTGGGGTTCATGGCAGTTGGGATTCAGGTTCAGTTGCCCGAGTAGGAGTAGGTCGTGAAGTTGAGCTTGATGTCCGTCACCGTCTGAATGAATCGGCTCAACCCCTCCTTCGGGTCGGCCAGCAGCGAGTCCGCCGGGATCACCAGCTTCCACTGGCTGTTCCAGACCGACCGACCGACGAGCCGGCGATTGCTGAACTGGGAGAATTGGAGCCCGGTTCCCGAGTAGGGATTGTCCGCAAACTGGCTCCCTGAATCCACCGGGCGGAAGGCCTGGTGCTTCCGAATCGTGAACAGCGGTTCCGTCAGGGAATCCGACGATTGGTAGAAGTTTTTGGCGGAGAATCCCGAGGCCCCGATGTTGAACGGCAGCGGAATCGCCACGTCGTCCACGGCCCAGGTGCGTAACTGGCTGGTGTCGCCCAAGGGCGGACTCCTCATCGTGTCCACCCCGACGGGAATCAGATAGACATACGGATCGGCCGCCAGCGCCAGCGGGTCCAGGTAAGAGAGGTTCGGGTCGCTCGTGTAGTTCGCTCCGGGAAGGTTCATGCCCTTATACCCCTCGAAGGCAACCCCGAGGGAATTGAGTTTGGTGGCGAAGGAACTGCGGTGAAAGGCACGGTCGCCTGCGGCGAGCGCCTGGCCGAACACATTTTGGCCGGGATTGATGGACGTGCTGAAGGTGATGATGATCCCCGGCACCGGGAGCCCGTCACCCCGGTCCGCCTGCTGGCAGTAGCGCCGCACATCCGCGTCGTCCAGGATGTTCTCCACCGTGCTGCGCTGGAGGTAGTCCTGCCAGGTGGAGAGGCCGTTGGTGTCGGGCAGGATGCGGAGGTTGCCGGTGCGCAGCGAGGCGAGCGTGGTGTAAACGTCCGGCGAGTTGAACCCGAGCCGGCCCTTGAGCACGTCGAAGTCGTTCTTCATCTCGGCCAGGGCGCTGGAGAGGCCGGGGTCGCCGGTCTTGCTGCCGGCGAACTGCGGCTCGCCGTTGCGCACCACGCCCAGCGCGCGGCTGTTGATGATCCGGCTGATGAATGACTTCCCTTGATCCGTGCCCAGCAGGCCGGTCTCGTAGTCGTAGGCGTTGGCGGCGAGGAGGGCGTAGCGCGAGGCGAGGTCGAAGAGGGTCTTGTAGCGCTCGAGTTTCTCGTTGCGGAAGAGGCGGAAGGCCGCATCCCGGGTGCTGAACCCGCCGATGATCGCCGCCGTGCGCTGCCGGGCGATCTCGCGACTCAGTAGAAGCCGATTTCCCTGAGCGATGAGTGCGGAGAGCTTGCGCTGGGCGTCGTCGTAGTTTTGGAGCGCCTGATTGATGCCGTAAACTTTTGCCTGTAGTTCACGTAAGGCGTGGTCTAACTGGACCATGCTCAATCGCATGAGCGCACCCCTATTCTCCGGATCAAGTTCGTTTTCTTGGACCTTGCCGACGAAAACCTCTTTTTCAATCAACGCCGCAGTTGCTACTACCTTATTGAACAGGCCGGCCCAACCTAGGGTTGCGAGTGCGGTTTCCTGAATGCCATAGAGCCCCGCGCGCATCGCACCCGTCGGGTCGCTTCCGACAGCGGTTCCAACGACAGCGACATGGGGAAGCACTTCGCAAGCTTGCGCATAATTCCTGATTGTGGCTTGTTTGGTGGTCTCAATGTAGCCTTGAGTAGCATCACTGATCGCTTTCAGCCCATTATAAACTGATTCCGCGTTACTAATTTTCCTATTTATCGCGTTGAGGACATCGCGATGTGTTAATGCGGCCTGAAAGAGCCGAAATTCCTCGTCCAATGCTTTCTTTGCCTCGACTGCCCCGTCCAGGGCTTGCAATAGCGCGGCCCTGCCTTTGATAGATTCTGAAACGGCCTGCTGGAGCTGGCCGGGGCTGAGACGCCGGCTGGTCCAGGTGGAAGGCTTCCCGAAGAAGCCGTGGGGTTGCAGCTCATATTCGATGTATTCGGTGGAGCCGCGCAGGTCGTTGCCAGCACCGTCATCGCTCAGTTTCAGGAAATCGAAGCTCTCCTGGTTGGTCTGCAAACCGGATACCCAGCCCGCCGGGAAATCCTGGACATCGAGTCGAACCGTCTTAGTGCTCATGGGCTCGAGGATGCCAGGGAAGGTCAACTCGGGCGTCTCCACATACATGTAGTGATAAAGGTCCGGCCCCGTGTAATCCTGGGTGTAGGTCTTCCCCGCTCCGAGATCGTCGGGATAGGGCGTGCCGTAGAGCTCAATCAGCGCATTGGTGAAGGTCAGCTCCTGCTGAGCGTCCAGCGCCTGCAGCTCGGCCAGAGAATCGCCCTCGGCCCGCATCAGGCGCGTGATGTCCTTCGCATCGTCGAAGGCCGCCATTGCATTGTTCAAGGCGAGCTTGGCGCGCTCATACACCTGCTCGAAGTGCGTCTTGGGATCAGGGCCCACGATCTGCGCCGGGTTGATGTCGAAGGCGATGCTGCCCTGCGTGACGCCGAGCGGAGAGAGCCGGCCCTCCGCGTTGTCCATGGCCGCCTGCAACTCCCCGGCCGCGGCGACGAGTTCATTGAGTTCCGGCACCGTGGTGCGGTCCACCTTCTGGATGCCCTCATGGCTCGGATCGGGATCCACGTCCGGGAGAAGCGCGTTGCCGATCACCCAGTTGACCAAGCCACCCTGGCCGGTGCGGCAGGCCCATTGGTCAATCCCCCACTCGCGCACGATGCTGGTGGTGACGCCGGCATCCGTCACCGTGCGGGTGGAGACGCGGTTGGTGGAGAAGGACTCCCAGCTCGTGGCCGGGCCGGGGACGTAGTATTTGCGCCAGGTGAGGTCGAAAATCTTACGGCCCGTGCCGGCCACCGAGGCGGCGGCGGCGGCGAATTTGCGTTCGTCCATGTAGCCCACCGTCACCGCCAGGCCCAGCACGGTCACCGACTGCACGCGCGGCACCCATTCGAAATAGGGGTTCATCAGCAGGGAGTGATACCCTTTCAATGACGTGAGATAATGGCCGTAGGCGTCCCCATGTCCTTGGGGGTAGAACACGGCCGCATCCGCAGCGTCCGCCTTGCCGTCCAAGTTCTGGTCGAGAATGTTGTAGTTGAGCGCGTAGATGACCTCGCCGGAATCAATCCCGCCGGTGTAGTTCCACACCATGCGGTTATAGACCGGGGCGGTCTGCACGCCGGGCAAGGCCACGTCATCGCGGCCTTGGAGCAGCGCGAGTTCCTCTTCGAGCAGCGTCGGCACCTGGCCTTTGAAGGAGAAGAGCGCCGTGGCGATGTCGCCGTAGGTCCGGTCCTTGGTGCCGATGCCGATGGTGGGATTGTCGGCGTCATCGGCGGCGTCATCGCCCACAATCCGGTAGAGGTCGCTGAGGTAGCCCGCCGCCAGCAGCAGGGAATCGTTCGCGGGGCCGTAGTTGATGCCGGCGTTGATGCTCAGGTTGCGCGCCCGGTTCAGGACGGTCTCGTAAATCTCGATCAGGCCGTAGCTGTTCAGTGCGTCCAGGTTGAGCGCGATGTCGCCTTCGTAACGCTTACCGGCCTGGGTGAGGATGCTCGCGCCGGTGTTCACGGCATTGTTCGCCAGGTCAGAGGTGCGCTGATTGAAGGGGTTGATCCCGCCCAGCACGCGCTTCACGTAGCCCTCGGCGAACTGCGGCGCGGTCCAGTCCGACCACACGTTGTAGAGGGGATGCGAAAGATTCTTGGGCCGGTAGCGCATCACCAGCCAGTTGTCCGAGAGGATGAGGATGCCGCTCGCGCCGAGGGTGTAGCGCTTGATGTCCATGCCGTTGGTGAGCGCCTGATAGCGGCTCATGGTCGCATCCGTCACCGGCGGGAAGCCGTCCACCGGCGGAGCCACCTTCCACTCGTATTCGTATTCCGCCGTCTTGCCGGCGAGGTCGGCGGTGTGCTCGAAGCTGATCAGTTCGCTGAGCGGGTTGTCCGAAGGAAGCACCTTCACCTCGCCCTGATACAACTCACCGCTCACGCGCATCACATACATGGACACCGGTTCCCCCGGCGGGGTGGAGGCGTCGCCGTTGCCCACGATGACCGTGAAGTAGCCCTGGCCTGGTCCGGCAGCGCTGAGTGCGTAGCTGTCCACCGGTGTGTTTTTGTTGGTGATCGCGACCAGTTCGCCCGCACCGCGGGAGACGGTCCAGGCGGGGTTGACGATGAACTGGCCCGGAATCAGCGGGTTCTCGTAAAACGAGTCCACGCTCGCCGCCAGGCCGCTCACGGCGGCGTCCCACTTCGACTTGTCCGGGTCGCTCCCAGGGCAGAGGTTTTGAACCGTGGTCAGATCGGATCCCGCCAGCACGTTGAGTTGCAGATACTTCTCCCCCGTCGGCTCGTCCTTGAATTCGCCTTTGAACACCAGGCTGCCCTTGGAGCCCAGATTGGGATCGAGGTAAAAGCGGTTGGCCAAATGCGGCGGGAGATTCGGGAAGTAGGTCTTGCCCTGATAATCGCGGGCATAGACGCCGCCGGGCAACTGGGTGAGCCCATCCGCAGCACTGGTCTTGAGCGCGAAGCTCTTCTGCCGGGTGGGATCATGCAAGGTCACCGCTGGGTTGTTTCCTCGCGCCGTGTTGGTCGCAATGGCCTGCTGGTAGATCAGATGCGCGCTGCTCTGCCCTCGGATCGCCGGGCGGCCCTTGCTCGCCACGGTGAGCGTCTCGCCAAACGCCACGGTGAGCGTGGTGCTCGGCCACACGGGACGATAAACAATGGGCAGCGCCGCCGACGACGAGTCAGCGCCCGTGCCCGAGTAACTATTGTTTATGATGGGGCGCAGGTAGGGGACGATCGTCCCGTCGGTCGGAGGCGTCGCATAGCCTGGCCAGGCAAAGCCCGCCTGCGTCTTGTAGTAGAACTGCATCGTGAACGAGTTGGTGTTCGTTGCGGTTTGGGCCAACTGCGGCGGGCGGCCGAGCAGGTTGTTCAAATTCAGCGCCGACTGCGTGTAGGCGGCCGCGCTGAAGGTGAAATTGACGATGCACTGCGCCCCATCGGCATCCGTGATGTTCAACTGATAAGGGCCCCCGCTGGTGACCGGCCAGCGGCCATAGACAGCCAGCCCATTCTGGACCGCACCGAAAGTGATGCCCGCGGGCAGCGGCGTCTGTGCGGAGACGGCGCACACCAGAGAATCGATTCGCCGCGAGGTATGGATGTAGTTCGTGGAAACGACATCAGCGAGCCCGTTGGCACCGGCGGTCACGCTGGAAGCGAAGCTGTTCGCCGTGGCGGAGTAAGTGCCTGCCGCGAGCGCCGGCAAGCCAGCGTGCAAGCCGCGCATCACCCAGAAACCGTTCTTGCGGTCGCGGTAGGTGAACGTGGCGTAGTTGCCAAACTCCCCGTTCGCTTCGCTGCTGATCCAGCCCACCGGCAGGTCGCCGCCGCTGCCGGAGGTCTCGAAGTTGTAGTTGGTGGTGTAGATGTTGGTGCTCGAGGCCGTGAGGTTGGTGAGGGTGGCCAGCGGCAGGGGCATCACCGGTAGCGGCATCGGGGCCTGCACCTGTTGACCCGCCTCGACCACGTAGTCGAACACCAACCCGAGCGCCGCGTTCTCACGCATCACCTTGAAGGGGCGCACCGCCGGACGACCGTCGGACTCCGTGTAGTCCAGCAGCACGTAGGGCTGCGAGGAATAGCCAGCGCCACTCGTGACGTTCAGGTCATCGCGCAATGCATAGGCCTGACCGCCGATCATCAGGGCGTGTTCCTCGTTCGGGTTGTAGCCCACGAGCGCGGGGTCGTTCTGCGTGTAGATGGTGCCCGTGGCCTGGAGGCTGTCCAGCGCCCCGCTGCCGGCATTGCCGGCCATCACGATCTGGCTTGCTGTCGCGTCCGGCCAGGCCAGCGAGTAACGGCCGATGACCGCCGGCCAATAGACGGGGTCAAAACCGTTCGCCGGGTTCCTTACCGCGTTGGTCGCGTTCTGGCGGAACCACCAGACTTCCAAAATGTTCGCCCCAGGAATCGCATTGACCGGAATGATCGCCCCCACGTTCGCCGCCGCGAAACCACTGGCAAACGGGTCCACATACGCGCCCGGGTGAAAGGAAGTCCCACTACTTTGCACGATATAGCCCGCCGTGTAGCTGTCGGTGCTGCCCAGTTCACCAACGGGTGCCTTGATCCGGTCACCCACGTAGGCGGTTTGGTAGAGGTAGCGCGGGGAGTCGTTTTGACCCAGCGCGGCGGAGCTGAGTGTTGCGCCGCCGAAGAGGGTCATGTGCCCGTTGTTGCCGCTGCTGTCATAGGCGACGGTGCCGCCCTCGTCGAAGGTGAACTGGACCTGCAAACCCGTCGTGCCCGCCGCGTAGCTGGCGGTCTCCATGTCCTGCTGCAACTGCTGCGGCGTCCGGGCCGTGGACCAGATGCGGAAGCTGTCGAGGCTCATCTGCGCCAAGAGAGCGTCAAAGTTAGACTTTCCGATGAAGTTGTTGGTGCGGGTCACGCTGACGGGACTGCTGGTGTTGGCCGCACCACTCACGGTCTGAAGAACGCCGTTCAAATAGAGGGAAAGGTTGGTGGTGGCCGCCTCGAAGACCGAGGCCAGATGCACCCATTGGTTGGTGGGAATGCCGGCACCAAAGGCAACGCTTTTGTTCGTCCCCTGGTTTGAGGCTAGCGCGGTGCCGCTCGTTCCGGCCAACGCAACGAACACACTCTGGGTGCTGACGCTGGTGCTGGACCCGTTGCCAAAGTCAAACAGCCGTGCGCCGGCCGGCAATGACGCCACATTCACCCACGCCTCAACGGTGTAGCTGCCACCGTTGAAATAAACGCCGCTGGGAAGCTGACCGTAGCCAGTGCCATCCAAGACCAGAGCAGAAGACCGGCCCGTGCGCGGGAGCACTCCCTGCGCGTCGGCAATGGTGCCCCGGAATAGGTTCGTGCTCAGGCTGGAGAGCACCCGCTCGAACGCGACTTTTGCGCCGGATTGGAACCGTAGCAGCGCGCGATGCGTGGGTTGGGTCTCATCCAGCAAGGTGTAGAACCGGGAGTTGATGTCCAACACACCGCGCACGTAATCCAGCGGATCCTGATACTGGAGAAAGGGGACGTTTGTCCCCGAAAGTTGAACGGCGGTGAGGGCGGCTTCGGAGAATGTCGCCGCGAGGGGACGCAAATAGTGACTGTATTTGGCCGGCTCCTCCGGCCAAACCTGCTGGTAACGGTTAAACAGCAACGGCCAGCGCAGCCCCAACACGCCGGCCTCCAGCCAGTGCACCAGCACGTCATTGGGGTTCTGGGTCTCCACCACCGCGTAATATTCAATCCGGCCACTACTGCCGGAAGCCTCCGCAAACAAGAACTCTGTGCCCGTCCGGTTCGACACTGGCAATGCCACCAATTCCGCATCCGATTGCCCGTTGGCGTAAGCCGCAGTCTTCTCGCCCAGTTCGGTGGTCAGCGACTCGGCGAACGGTTCCCGAAACACATCCACGATTTCGTAGCCCAGAAACTCCCGCGCTCCGCTGGCGGTGGTGTCGCCCAGCAGTTCCATGAACACGCGGCCCTCGACGTTGTAGGCAAGGATGAGGTTCAGGCCTGGGTCATACCAGATGGTGCGCAACTCCTGAAGCGTGGCGTTGGTAGTCCCCGCCCCCACACCGAGGTAGCCATCATTAAACTCGGTGGTGACGGTCTGGGGCATCGCCGGGTTGTAAGCGAAATTGATCGCGCCCACGCTGCCCGACGGCACTGACACGGGACTGCTCTTCACAGCGAAGGATTTCTCCGTCCAATACAGCTTGCGGGGCGTCTTCACCGCGGCCCCGGAGACGACGTAGGACATATTCAAGAGGGCGTAGTCCAACCCGGCTATGGTCACTTTGTTCGTGCTCGAAGTGCCGGACTCCAGCTTGCGCCAGGTCACCTGGACCGAACCGGGCACGGTGGCGAACACTTGGCGGGCGTGCGGACTGTAGTAATATCCGGCATCGGAAATCGTGGCGTTCGTGTAAGGTTGCGCTTCCCAATATTGGGCGGGCGTCACGTTCGTGAGCAGCAGCCCGTTCTCGTCCGTGCTCGGCGGGGTGATGCTGGAACCGAAATACAGGGACACCGCCTGGGAGTAAATGTCAGCCCCCGACTGGGAGGAGCGCAGCACCATCGTCACTTGCCCCCCGCTGCTCGTTCCCCGGGGCAGGTCCAAGTTGCCTGCGGGGGCATTCTGCTCGAAATTTTTGCCTGCTTGCAGCGCGGCGTTGGGCTTGGGAATGACCATCGAGCCGTAGTTCACCACGCCCTGAAACTGAGACGGCGTGGCACCCGTAGGCGCACGGCCATCGGAGCCAGTCGTGGAGCTGGCAGGCGGCTTTCCCGGCGCGCCCCGGAAGGAGGTGAGATTCACGCCCCGAACGTAGTTCGTCGCGTAGAGCACCCCGTTCTGGTCAAACTGCACGGCCGCCGCAGCGGCGGGCAGCCCCAAGCGCGCAACCGCAAGGCACCCGAGGGCGATGATTGAGGGAGCAAAAATCCGTTTCATACGTTCAAAGAGGGGCAATTGGGACCGCGCCGCGGCGGCCGCTGCTTAACTGCCGGTCCCACCGCCCACACTCAGCCGCATCCGCCAGCACTACACGGCTGACTCCGCAAGTTGCAAAGAGTGGAGACTGTAGAGGCATAGGGGTATCTGGAAGGCTGTTTATCCTAGCCGACTACTGCGTGCGCATGATGAAGGCGAGGGCAAAAAACCTCGGCCGGATGTCAATAGGAGTGTTGCTCCCAGTATACGAACTTGTGATCGTCTCATTACCGTTGTTATCGACAGTTCCAGGTGCTCCAAGCGCTTGCCGGTCTTTGTTACTGGTAGAAGCAAACCAACCCACGGTTGGAGTTGAACGCGAGACGCTAAAACTTGGCAGGTTGCCAGCAGTGAGGGTGACATTGGTCTGCCCCCCTGTAGCCGTAACCGCATAGCTCGCCCCCGCACCCATGATAAACCGGTCCCTGAGATCGGGTGTTGCGTTAGCCCCATCACAAAGTTTCCATCCGGTCGGAATGGCGGTGATTGCCCCCGACCACATGATGATGCCACCAATCGGTATTGTGCCATAGCCGCTGATGCTGGTTGCCGTGATGCTGGCCGCAGAAAGAGCACCGCTGGCCGTGATGCTGGCCGCAGAAAGAGCACCGCTGGCCGTGATGCTCGTGGCAGTGATTTGGGCGGTAGCGAGAGTGACGTTGCTGCCGACGGACAGCTTGCCGTCGGCAATCGAAAGGGCGCTGGCCCCGGTATTCGGGTCCGACAACTCCGTGGCGGTCTTGGCCAGCAACGCATACGGCGAAGGCAGGTAGCGCAGGCGCGGCGCGATGGTCGTGCCATCCGCAGTCAGCTCCAGATAACGCTCCGAGACGGTAGACGAGCCCGTGAAGACGCTGGTGAGGTCGGCACTGAATGGCTCGCTTCCAATTGCACTGCCCTGGCCCAGCAGCACGCTGAAATAGCCCTTGTCCACGGTGACGACCTGTTGCGCGCTCCACTTGAGCGTCCCGCCAGTCAGCGCATCGTAGATACGGAAGTAAACCGTCTTGTTCACCGGGGTGGAGTTGCCAAACGGCACGCCATTGGCATCGGTCAGGAAGCCCTGATAGGTGAGCTGGGTGGGCGGCTTGGCATTGGCCGCCCCCGCAGGGCTTGCGGAGAGGAGGAGGAGCGCGATGCAGGCCGCACGGAGGATGAGGGAGGAGGTTTTTACCATAACTGGATGAGTGTTCACTGCCGAAAAGATGAAGTTGCGGGAAGGGTTCATTGGGTGGTGAGGGTGGCGATGGGGCTGATGAGCTGGAGTGTGAAGCTGCCGCTGAGACGGAAATCCCGGCTCGCTCCGCCCTGCGAACCGAGAGCCATCGTTTCCTCATACGTGCCGCTCCGGCTTTGCGCGGTGGCGGTGAGGGAGGCAAAGTCGGTGCCCGCCGGGCTGAAGGTCAGCTTAATCGTGCGCGTGATGTCGTAGGACTCGACCCCGCGCGGCTGCACCGTCTTGAAATTCGCATCGAGGTTGTCGTGATCCGGATGGAAGGTGTGGAGAAAGGGGTTGCTGGCCTGGTTCTTGTAGCTCTCCAACACGGTGAGAACCACCACGTTGCCGGGACTGAAGGTGCCCGCCGCGGTCCACGGAAGATTGGTCCGGGAGAAGGGGAAATGGATGGTGCTGATGCGGCGGGCGGAGGCCAACTGCGTGGCGTCCAGCAGGCTCTCACGGGTGGTGATGACGTCGTTAGTGGCGTTGGCACCTTTCCCGACGAAGACGCGCTGGAGCAGGTTCACTTGGCTGGTGTCGGAGAGGTGGAGGAGCAGCCGGAGCGGGTAGAGGCTGGCCACTTTGGCCAGGTTCGTGTTCACACCGGTGGAGAGGTAGAGGCCATTCTGGTTCAGCACCAACCCGGTGGCCTGATCCACGGTGTAGCTGGCGAACGTGCGGCTAAGCGTGTAGATGGCCCCACCATCCACCACGGCCACGAGCCGCGTGGCATCACCCGACGCAACGATTCCGGCCCAGTTGCGGTTCTGGTCCCGCGCTATCCATGTCACACCCGCATCGTCCGAGGTGTAGATCTGGCCATTCGCGGCCGTGGCGGCGAGTCGCTTGCCGTCGGTGGACGAAGCGACCGAATTCCAACTATTGGAAATCGCCCGCGCTATCCAGTTCGCCCCCGCATCGCTGGAGGTGTAGAGGAAGCCGCCGTCCACTGCTGCGATCAAACTGCTCCCGCTCTCCGAGGAGGCCACGGCAGTCCACGCCCGGCTGGTTTCACGCGCTGCCCAAGTGACCCCGGAGTCGCTCGAAGTGTAGAGCAGGCCGGGATTCACGGAAGCAACCAGGCGCGAACCATCCGCCGAGATGGCGATGCTGCTCCAGCTACGGATACCGGCGGCGGAGCAGGCCACAAAACTGCCCCCCCGATTCACCGAAGTGTAGAGCGAACCACCGGACACCACCGCTGCGAACACGTTACCGTCCGCCGAAGCGGCGATGCCCGCCCACGCAAAGGGCCCGGTCCCGGTCACAGCCGCCCAGGTCGCTCCGTAGTTGGAGGAGACATAAATCGAGTTGGTGTAAACGGTGCCCACCATCACGCTGCCGTCCGCCGAACAGGCCAGTCCCGACCAACTTTGACTGGTGTGATTCGTCGTCCAGCTCGTCCCGTAGTCCTGCGAGACGTAGAGCGTCCCGTTCGTGGCTGCGGCGACCACCAAGGTGCGACCGTCCAGCGAGGAGGCGACGGCCGAATACCCCCGGGAGACAGTAGTCTGCCGGGCGACAAACGTGGCCCCGGGGTTTTCAGCCCCACTGGGCGGCTGGCCGGCGGCGGCGGCGGCGGCGTTGATTTGAGCCGCCTGATCCGTCTGCGTCGTGTCCACCTTCGGATACGTTTTGAGGTACTGGCCGACTTGGCTGATGCTCGCCTGCCCCACCCACAAGCCCGAGGCCTTGGGCACGGTGGCCGAGACGGGCACATCCACCTGCTGCAACCCCAGCGTGTCCGTGATGCGCAGGATGCCCGCGTAAAGCGAGCCGGCGGCCGCCAGCATGGCCCCGCGATTCAAGCCCAGCACCACCTCCAGCTCGGACCCGGCCTGTCCCTGCGGCGCGAGCGTGAACTGCTGCCCCGCCAGCACGGTGTGGCTGTAGGTCAACGTCGTGGTGCTGAGGTCGCCGCGCACGAGCAACTGGGGCACGGCCGTGACGGCCACCTGGCCCGCCGGCGACGGCTCGGAGTTGAGCAGGTTAAACGTGACGGTGCGGCTGGTGGTGGTGAGGTTTTTCAGGCGCAGGCTGTAGGTGCCCAAGGTGTCTTGATACTGAAGCCCCGCCGTGCTTTGAAGCACGACCTCCACCGGCCCGTAATAGCGGTTGTAGTAGTTGGTGCTGCCCCGCACCCAGAAGGCCTGCCCGCGCGTCACCGGCGTGGTGGAGGCCGTGAACGAAACCACCTCCGTCGGATTCGTGCTGCCGAGATTGCCGCCCGGATAGCGGAAGACGCGCGCCTGATTCTGGAGCGTCTTGGCCAAGTCCAGGCTGGGCGCAGGCGCCAGGTAGGTGGCGAAATTCGGCGCCGCGCTGGCCGGCGTGGGGAAGCCGAGAAAGTTCAGCCCGGTAGTGGTCCACTGGTAGCTGGGCGGCACGGGCCGGCCCTTCACGGTCCAGACGTAGTCGCTGGCTGTGCGGTTGTTGACCAGATACGCCCCGTTGCCCACCAAGGTCGTGAGCGTGTCCGTGTCGCCGCGCGCACTGGTCCAGACCGCCCATTGGCTGTTGGGCACCGCGTTGGTGTAGGGCGTTTCCACGAACTGGATCGTGGAAAAGGTCGGTTTCCAGAGCCAGACCTCGGCCACCGGGCCACTCTCATCCGGCACGAGCGAGTCCAAGGACTGATAGGAAACGTCCACATGGGTGAAGATGGCGTTCCAACCGGGCTTCAGCGTGAAGGACTGCGAGAGCCACTGCGCGTGTGCGGTGAACGAAAGCGCGAGAAGTGTGCCGAGCGCGGCCCACCGAGGGACACGGTTGGCGAGGGGCGGCAGCCAACTCCTGCCTGCTTCCGGACGACTGATACAAGGACGCATGCGAGAAATCCTTAGCAGAACTTTCCGGCTTCGTATCTACGCGGTCCTGCGTAGGAGGCCATCCGCGCGAAGTATCGGCCAGAGGCGGATGAATGCCTCACCCGGCACTGCGTCTGGAACAATTCGCCATTTGAGTCGAGCCGACCGGCGACAAAAGCACGAATGAAACCAACCGCTCTGGGGCATGGGGATACCATTCCCCCCTACTCACCCGTCCGCGAGATCGCGCGCGGCGGAATGGGTTCGGTGCTCGTCGCACGGGACAACAAGCTCGGGCGCAGCGTGGCCATGAAGGTCATGCTCCGCCGCAACGCCTCCGAGGAGGAGCAGCAACGCTTCCTGCAAGAAGCCCGTATCCTCGGACAGCTTGAGCATCCCAACATCAACCCCATCTACGACGTGGGCACGGACGAGCAGGGCCAGCCCTTTTACACCATGAAGCTCGTGCGAGGCGTCACACTGCACGAGGTCATCGGGAAGCTGAAGGCCGGGGACAAGGAAACACTCGCCCAGTATCCGCTCAACGCGCTGCTCACCATCTTCCAGAAAGTATGCGAGGCCGTGGCGTTCGCGCACTCGTGCGGCATCATCCACCGGGACTTGAAGCCGCAGAACATCATGGTGGGCGAGGGCGGCCAAAGCCTCGTGATGGACTGGGGGCTGGCGAAGATTCTGCCGGGCAGTCCGGCTGCGGAAGCGGCAGCCAACGCCCTGCCTTTTCAGGAACAATTCAGGCAAGCCGGCCCAAGCAACGTCTTGCCTTGGGAGAGCGCCGCTCCGGCCCGGGGCAAGGCAGTGGACATTGCCGCGTTCAGCGAAACGGTAGCCGATGGTGCGCCAAGCGTCCCGCCCGCCGCAGCGATGCCAGGGGTGAAAAATTCCGCTGCGCTTTCCGCTGTGACCGCAGACTCCGCAGCAGCCGCACCGGCCACCACTGCTCGCATCGCGGCGACGTTGGACGGCGCGGTGGTGGGCACGGCGCATTATATGTCCCCGGAGCAAGCGCAGGGTCGCGTGAACGAGCTGGACGCGCGCTCCGACATCTACTCGCTCGGCGGCATCCTCTACACGCTGCTCACGCTGCGACCACCGATGGAGGGCAAAACCCTGGACGAGGTGCTGGAGAAGGTGCGCACCGGAAGCTTCACGCCGCCATCAACCGTCGTCGCACCCGGCAGCAGCACCTCCCTCAAACCCCAAGGATCGGTGCTGGCAGCCGCGAAAATTGAACCGCTGCCACATATCTCCGGCGGATCCGTGCCAGCAGCGTTGTCAGCGGTGGTGATGAAAGCCCTGCATCTGGACAAAGCGCGGCGCTACCAGAGCGTCGCGGCCTTGAGTGCCGAGGTGGCGGCGTATCAGGGCGGTTTCACCACCGCCTCCGAAGAGGCGGGCGCATGCACACGGCTCATGCTGCTGATGCGGCGACATCGCGCCGTCTCCACTGCGCTCGCGGTGCTGCTGTTGTCGAGCGTCGGCTTCGGACTCAGCTTGAGGTCGAGCGAGCGGGAGGCGAAGCGGCTCACGGGCATCGCACAAACGAATGAACGGCAGGGCAACCCCCAGCGGGAAGCCGCCCGTCAGGCCCTGGCCAAGCCAGCGCTCGCGCTCGCCGAGGCGGCGTTGCAAGCCGGCAAGGGACTAGCCATGCGGGCCGCGCTCCAGCAGGTGCCGGCGGACTTGCGCGACACGAGGTGGAGCTACCTGTTCGAGCAGGCCAACACCCTCATCGCCCGCGTGAAAATCGGTGCCGCCGCACTCCCAGACGTGACGGCGTGTCCCCGGCGTCCAGAGGCCTTCGCCCTGGCGGAGACCGACCGCAAAGTCACCCCGCTCGAACTGCCCCGGCCCGGCCCGCGCTTTGCCATGCGCCTCGCTTTCTCGACCAACGCGGAGAACATCGCCCTCACGCGTGGGGCCCGGGGGTGTGGGGATTGTCATACACCGTTGGCAGGACGGCCAACGGCTCAGCCGATGGGCCCCGCCCTCGACCGAACGTCTGGAGTTCAGCCCTGATGGCCAGTCGCTGCTCCAAACCGTGAGGGACAAGACTTCGCACAAAATGTGGGAGTCAACCACCGGCCAGCTTCGGTGGAATTATGAAGCGGGAGTCAAGCATGTCCACGGCGCGTTCACTCCGGAAGGAGAGGTGCTCAACCACAGCGCGGGGGGGGGGAATAGACTCCGACTGGTGCAGGCACAGGACGGCGCGCTGGTGCGCCAAGTCAACCGCCAGCAACTCGCCACCTCCGCCCTTCGGCCTGATGGCGGCATGCTCGTGGGTGTGCTTCGCGATGGTGGCATCCAAGGTTTGAGCCTGGCCGATGGGGCGGCTTTGTTTGGGATTCACCCACCGCAAATTGGACAGCGTTTCGACAGGTCGGATCGTTCGGATGAAGCCGACTTGGCCTTCACGCCGGATGGCAAGCGGTTCGCCGGCGTGGTCACGCTGCCGGACGGACGGCAGGCGATGCAGGTTTGGGACGCCGCCACAGGCATCCCGCTGCAATCGCTGCGAGGCGGCAGCGGCCGGGTGAGGGACGTCACAGTGCATCCCCTTTCCAGCGGACTCCTCGTCAGCGGTGCCAACTCCAAAGCTTGGGATTTCGCCAGCCGGGTCAGGAAACGTCGGCTTCTGGGAGGCGGACGACATCGTCTTCGCGCCCACTCGCAGCAAGGGCAACGTGCGGCACTACAAAAGCTGGAGCCTGACCGGACGACGCTGCTGTGGAAACCCCCGACCGGAGAACTTCACCTGTTCAGCGAGACTGCGGATGGTCGCTTCGCCACCGCCTCCGGAGATTTGAACGTGAAGCTTTTGGACCTTTATGCCGGCAAGCAACTCCGCGAACTGCGCGGCCCGACCACCAGCCCCGTGCGGCTCAATTTCAGCCGCAGCGGAAAGCACTTGATCTGCGCCTCAATCAACGACGCCATGCGCATCTGGGAGATCGAATAGCGGGACCGCAACAGGGCCGTTTGCCACCGAAGATGGGGTTGAAAACAAAGGACAGTTTGGAATCATCGCCGCGCATGGGCGCACATCTGAAAGACGCGGAAGGCAAACGCCACGACATAGGCGCAAGTTGCGTCCTAGGGCGTATGCCGGACTGCTCGATTCAACTGCCCGGCACACGGGTTTCACGCCGGCACGCACTGGTGCATTCCATGGATGGTGTGCAGCACTGGGTGGTGGACCTGGGCAGCACCAACGGCGTGCTGGTCAACGGTCATCGCATCCAGCAGCCCCAGGCCCTGCGCACCGGCGACGAAATCCGCGTGGGCGACAACCGGCTGGTCTTCCACGCCGACAGCCCGCAGCAGGACGCGTTGGATACTCTCGAACACCAGCTCAAGACCGCGCGGGCCGAGGCCGGCGTGAGCGCGCTCAATTACGGCATCGTGGTGGTGAGCGCGACCGGTCGTCCGCAGTTCATCACCGCCCGGGCGCGGGAGTGGCTCGTGCTTTATTTCCCCCAAGCCAAGCGCGACTCACTCCCCGACGAGATTCTTCGCTGGCTCAAACAACGGGCCGGATCACCTGCCGGCTCCTGCCCGCCATTGATCGTCGCGCAAGGCAACCGCCGCCTGCTGGTGCGGATGACCGAGCGCGGCGGCGACGAGGTCATCCTCACCCTCACCGAGGAAAGCCCCGCCTCGCTGAAGGCGCTGATGGAGCGCCTTGGCCTGACGGAGCGCGAGGCGGAAGTTCTGCACTGGGTAGTCGAGGGCAAATCCAACAGCGAGACCGCCATCATCCTCGACATCAGCGTGCGCACCGTGGACAAGCACCTGCAAAATGTCTTCAGCAAGCTCGGGGTGGAAAACCGCAACGCCGCCCTGCGCGTGGTGATGTTCGCACTGGGCCGTTGAAGTCAGTTTCACGGGGGAACTTCAACAACCGTCTGCACCCAGCAACAACCGCCTCAGCTCGGCATCCTCGGTGGCCACCTGGACGCACTGCTCGAACTCTGCGCGCGGCAGGCGGCGGCTGAAGAAGCGGGTGTGGCAGGTGAGGTGTTCCGCTTCGGGCGCATTGCAACCGCGCAGCTCCGCCAGTCCCCGAATCATCGCCTGAAGACCGGCGGCTTTGTCGCCTTGCAGGAAGACGAGCGTAAAACGACAATTACCCTTCCCCTCGACGACAACTAAAATTCCCTAGTCGAGGGAAGGGCGTTGGCGGACTGACTCGGGCGGTGCAGCGGGCCGCTGGTGCAGACTGCGGGCGCATGATCAACCA
>JBDKJY010000059.1:0-28606 GCA_039796295.1 Verrucomicrobiota bacterium | reverse complement strand
GGTTGAATCGGTTTCGCCGCCTGCTGGTGCGCTGGGAGAAGCAGGCGGCCAACTATGAGGCGCTCCTCCATCTTGCCTGCGCCTGCATCACTTGGCAGCAGGCCGGGTTATTCGGATAGGCTCTTAGTGCCGCTGGGATACCACTTGAGCCGCACGCCGGTGGAGACGCCGTGGACGAAGTCCTCGCTGACTTGCCGGACGCCGTTGGTGTGCCAGCCTTCGGACCGCCCGTGCAGCACGCCGTTGGAAATGACCGAGCGGGACTGCAACAGCCTCGGCGCGTAATACTCGACGACCGTGCCGCTGAACGGAGCGGACTGCGCGGGTCGATACAAGCGGCCGTCCTTCAACATCAACGAAGCCCGAGGCACCTCGGGCAAGGCCGGTGGTTCGGGCCGCGCACAACCCGCGAGGTGCGCGGCCCCCAAGCCGAGCAAACCGATCAAGATGATCGCTGTCATCCCACGCATAACGGCTATTGGATCTGGAGCTTGTAGAAGAGCGGCACGGCTCCGGTGCTCGGGGCCGGCACGGCGACTTGCAGCAGCCGCACTTCGGTCGAAAGATAGTTGCTGACGGGGTCCGCACCCGGCAGGAGCGGGCGGAAGGCCACGGGCACCCACGTCTTCAAGTCAGTGGAGCCCACAATCGCGTAGCTGCGCCCGCGCACGGCGAGGAACTCCAGCACCGGGGTCCCGGCCTCGACGCGGGCGATGGCCAGGTTGAGGCCGTTGCCATCCTCGAAGCCGTAGGTGCCGGCGACGTATTCCTGCAGCAAGGTCACGCCGTTGGTGCCGAAGGAGGAATTGGCGGTCAGGTTCGTGAGCGACCCGTTCCAACCCCGCGCGGCGATCATGGCGCGCTCCCAGGCATCGGGCAGGCCGTTGCCATTCGTGTCCTCGCCGAGCGTGAGGTCGATGCGCGTGCGCTTGCCGGGCTGGCCGAGCAACGAATAGTCACCGGTCATTTCCAAAGGGAGGAACGTGGCGTTGTTGATGGTAACGCGAATGCGGAAGGGCACGGTGCCCTGCAGCGCGCCAGTCTTGTAAACGTCGCTCCGCACGCCGGAGTCCAGCGGCACCACGAGCCGATAGTTCACACCCGGCTCCAGCTCGGGGTTGACGCGCGTGGAGACCGAGAGCCCGGCGGACGTCGTCAGGACGATGGTGGCATTGGTGCCGAGCGGGTTGCCGTATTCGTCGCGCGCCATGCCGTAAATTGTGTGCGGCAGCGCGGGCGGGAAGGCCGGCAGGATGCAGGTTGAAAGCTGAAAGCTGAAAGCAAAGAGCACGGCGGTGAGCAGGGCGCTCCGGCGATTTCGCATGGGTGAAGGCGTGTTCATGACGAGGGGAGGTTAGTTGCCCGCGTAGGAGTAGGTCACGAGGTGAAACTTCACGTCCTTCACGGTGTTGATGAAACGGTCGAGGCCGTCGTTGGGATCGCTCAACAGCTTGTAGCCCGGGATGACCAGCTTCCATTTGCTGTTCCAGACCGAGCGCCCGATCAGGCGGGTGTTGGTGAACTGCGACTGCTGGAGCGCCCCGCCACCACCGTAGATGCTGCTGGTGAAGGCCGCCGTCGTGGACACCGGCCGGAAGGCGGGATGCTTGCGCAGGTTGAAGAGCGGCTCGGTGAGCGAGTCGCTCGACTGGTAGAGCGCCTTGGTCGAGAAGTCGGAACCGCCGATGTTGAACGGCAGCGGGATGGTCACGTCGTTCACCGACCATGTGCGAACGGCGCTGGAATCCCCCAGCGGCGGGCTGCGCATCGAATCCACGCCCACCGGGATGAGGTAGATGCCCGGCGTCGCCGCGAGCGACTGTGGGTCGAGGAAGTTGGCCGTCGGATCGGCCGGGGAGGTTGAACCGGTCGAGCCGACCACGCCGCTGTTCGCCACCGGGTCGTCCATCCCGCGGTAGCCTTCAAACGCCACTCCCACGGAGAAAATCTTCGTAGCGAAGTAGCTCGGGTCGAAGTAGTGGTCGCCGCCGGCGAGTTCGCGCCCGAAGAAGTTCCGGCCGTCCGCGATGGTCGTGCTGAACTCGATGACCAGGCCGGGCACGGTGAGGCTGTTGGCTGGCGCGAGCTGCATGCAGTGCCGGCGCACGTCCTCGTCCTCCAGCAGGTTGCTGCGCCGGGCGCGGTTGAGGAGGTCCCGCCAAGTCGTGTCGCCTTCCGAGCCGGGGACGATGCGGCTGTTCTCCATGCGGTAGGAAACCGTCGTGCCGTAAGCGGTCGGGTTGTTGAAGCCGAGGCGGCCCTTGAGCACGTCCCAGTCGGCCTTCATCTCAGCCAGGACGCTGGAGAGGCCGGGGTCGCCGGTGTTGCTGCCGGCGTATTGCGGCTCGCCGGACTTCACCACGCCGAGGGCGCGGGAGTTGACGATGCGGCTGATGAACTGCTTGCCCTTCGGAGTGTTGAGCAGGCCGGTCTCGTAGTCGTAAGCATTCGCAGCCATGAAGGCGTAGCGGGCGCTGAGATCGAAGAGCGTCTTGTAACGCTCCAGCTTTTCGTTGCGGAAGATGCGGAACGCGGCGTCGCGCGTGCGGTAACCCTGCGTGACCGCGGCGGCGCGCTGCCGGAAGGTGAGGCGCTCCTCCTGGACGCGTTCGCCTTGGGCGACTAGCGCGCTGTAATCCCGGCGCGCGTCATCCAGCTCGCGGATCCGGGCGTTGATGCCCGCCAGCCCGTCTTGCAGCTCGCCGAGTTGAGCGCCAATGTCCGCGATGCCGGACCGGACCTCCACGCCCCACTCCAGCGGCGCAATCTTGTCAAACTCCGTCCAGCGCGCCGCCGTGGCCGTGGCGTGCTCCAAGCTGGAAACGATCAGGTGCTGGACGAACTCCCTGGTCTTGAAGGTGGTTTTCGTCAAGGAACCTGCGGCCTTGATCGCCGAACGCCCACCGGAGGTCATATCACCGCCCGCCGCCAGCCCGGCGATCAAGGCCGCCGGGAGCGCTTCGGAGACGGCATCGCTCACCTCCACCACTTCCTCCTCGATGGCCCCGAAGACTTCGTCAATCACTCCGGAGGCGAACTGGACGCTCTCCAAGGTTTGCTGGGCGATCTCCAAGTCGCGCTGATAACGGCGCACTTGCTCGTGGGTCGTCAATTGAGCTCTGAACAGAATGATCGCCCGGTCCAAATCCTCCTTGGCACCCACTTGGTCAGCCGCCGCCTGCCGCAGCCGGGCGTGGGCCATGATCACCTTGGAGCCGGCCTGCTGGATCTTCCCCGGCATCGAGCGGGTGCCCGTCCACGAGGCTGGCTTCCCCCCGAAGCCATGCGCGCCCAAGTTGAATGAAATGTAGTGCGTGTCGGCCGTGTAGCCCTCGGCAGACGACGGAACCATGTTCAAGTCGGTCAAGCCAAGGTTGCTCAACCAGTCCGGCGGGAAGTCCTGCACATCAATCTTGAACTCGGTGTTCTCCGCGTTGGCCGAGGCGTAGTCCCACGGCGCGGGAATCGCCAACTCCGGCAGGTTCACATACGAGTAGTGCACCAAGTCCGGGCCGGTGTAGCCCTGCTTCCAGGTCTTGCCGGGCCCGATGTCATCGGAGTAGGGCGTGCCGTAAAGCTCGATGAGCGAGTGCGTGTAGGCGAGTTCCTGCTTCGCCACGCCGGCTTGGAAGTCCGTGAGCGAATCCGTGTCCGAGCGCATGAGCCGCGTCACGTCCTTCGCGTCGTCGAAGGCGACGATGGCGTTGTTCAACGCGCCCTTGGCCCGCTCGTAAATCTGCTCGAAGTGCGGCTTGGGATTCACGCCGGTGATCTGGTTCGGGTTGATGTCGAACGCCAAGCTGGAGCCGGGCAGGCCCAGCGGGGTGAAGTGCCCCTCGGCGTTGTCGAGCGAGAGCTGCACTTGGATGGCCATGGCGGGCAGCTCGGCCAGTTCCGGCACCGTGGTGCGGTCCACCTTCTGGATGCCCTCGTGCGACGGATCAGGATCGGTCGCGGGCAGGATGGCGTTGCCCATCGCCCAGTGCAGATAAGCCCCCTGCGCCGTGCGCGAGGCCCACTGATCCACGCCCCAGTGACGCGTGGTCGGCACGGTGCGGCTGGTGTTCGTGCGCGACTGGCCGAGGGATTCCCAGCCAATGTCGTCACCGGGCGTGTAGTCGCGCCGCCAAGTGAGGTCGAGCACCTGGCTGCCGACGCGCGCAAGGGCGGCGGCGGCGGCAGCGAACTTCCGCTCGTTCTGGTAATTCACCTGCACCGCCCGGCCCAGCACGGTCACGGCCTCGGACTTCGGCACCCAGTCGAAGCTCGGGTTCACGAGCAGCGAATAGTAATTCTTCACCGTGGTGAGGTAGTGGCCGTAGCCGTCGCCGTGGCCCTGCGGGAACATATGGGCCGCGTCCGCCGCGCTGATGGAGGCGTTGGTGCCGCCGTTGGGCTGGATGTTGTAGTTCAGCGCGTAGATGACTTCACCAGCGTCAATGCCGCGCGTGTAGTTCCAGAACAGTCGGTTGTAAACCGGCTGCGCCTGCACGCCCGGCTGGATGAAGTCGTCGCGCCCGCGCAGCAGCGCCAGTTCCTCCTCCAGCAGCGAGGCGGTCTGCCCCTTGAAAGCGAAGAGTGCGGTGGCAATGTCGCCGTAGTTCCGGTCGGCCGTCCCGATGCCGATGGTCGGGTTGGCGGCGTCGGCGTAAGCCTCGTTGCCGAGCATCATGTAGAGGTCGTTGAGGTAGCCGGCCGCCAACAACAGGGCGTCGTTGGCCGGGCCGTAGTTGATGCCGGCTTCGAGGCTCAACATCTTGCCGCGCCGCAGCACGGTTTCGTAAATCTCGATCAGCCCGGCGTTGTTGATGTTCTCGAGGTTGAGCGCCACGTCGCCTTCCCAGCGCTTGCCGGCCTGCGTGAGGATGCTCGCGTCAGTGTTGACCTGGTTGTTGAAGAGGTCGGTGACGCGCTGGTTGAAGGGGTTGATCCCGGCGAGCACGCGCTTGATCCAACCCTCGGCGAGTTGCGGCTCGGTCCATTGCGCCCAACCGCGCGCGAAGGAAGCGTGCGTCGCGTTCGTGGCGCGGTAGCGGGCCACCAGATAATTGTCGGTGAGCGACCGCACGTCGGCGGACCCGCCGAGCACCGCGCGCACCTTGTCTTGAAACTTGGCGGAATCCAGCGCGAGCCAGGGCGAGCCCGGCAGGCTGGTCTGGTCCACGGACTCGTAGGCCTCCAGCCGCGCGTTGAAGCTCAACTGCGCCCCCGGCTGGGCCGCCGAGTAAAACTCCACCGCCAACGCGTGGGTCGCGAGGCCGGCCGCCCGTTGCCCGCCGCCAAACAAATCCGGCCCGAGCCGGTAAACGCGGCTCAACGGAGAGAAACCGCCCGGCGCGCTCACGGTCGCCGTGTCCGCCGCGCCGAAGCCCACCACCGCCACCAACTGTCCGTCCAGATAGACCTTGGCTGACAGCGCGGCAGCCAGGTCGAGGCTCAGGTAGAACTGCGAGTAGATGCCGGCCTCGTTGAGCGTGAACTCCCGGAACGCCACACTCACCGGCTGGCCCGCCGGCGCACGTTCGTAGAGTTGGATGACCGTCTGGCTGGTGGGCACGGTCGCCTGGCCCGCATCCGTTGCCACAACCAAGTTCGTGGCGGGCTGGCTCAGATGCGTCGTGGCCCCCACCGCCTTGACAGTGCCGAAGGTTTCGGCACCCGACTCGCCGCGCACGACCACTTGATTGCCGAGCGCAAGCGGCTGCGGCTGACCCGGCGTCAGCACGAAGCTCAAGTCACCGTCATGGTCCGTCACCGTGGCAAACGAGATCAGGCTCACCGGCGTGACCGTGGTGGTGACTTCAGGCACGACCCGCGCGGCGTCGGCGTGCTGCACCGTGGCGGGCTGATCCAGCGGCAGCGGGAAGCGGACGTGATTCCACGTGCCGTTGCCCATGAGCAGCCGGCGCGTGTTCTGATACACCGGTGGCGGCGCCCCATCCACCGGTGCGGTGATGAGCCACTCGAACTCGTAGTCGTCCACTTTACCCGCAAGATCCACGACCTGCTGGAGGGTGAGCAGCTCGCTCAAAGGGTTCGACGGCTTCACGATCTTCAGCTCGCCGCGGTAGAGCGTGTCCACGACCTTCACGATATACACACTGACCGGGTCGCCCGCCGGGGTGAAGGCCGTGCCGTTGGCCGCGATGAGGCTCACGTAGCCCGTGCCCGGCCCAACGGCGGTGAGCGCGTAGGAATCCACGGCCACGTCCTGGTCCTTGACCTCCGCCATGGCCCCCGGGCCGACGGTTTCCGTGGGGCCCGGGATGAACGTGCCGGGCCGCCCGACATCCTCCACGAACTGTTCCATGGTCGTCTGCAATCCCGCGTCAACCACTGCGTCCCACCGCGCCTTGTTGGGGTCGTCCGCCAGGCACAGCCCGCGCAAGGCCGCCGCGTCCTGCGGGCCGAGCACGTTCAGCAGGAAGTAACTGTCCCCGACAATTTCCTGCTGGAACTGACCGGCCAGCACCAGCCCGCCATTGGCCCCGCGCGCCGGGTCGAAGAAGAAACGGTCCACCAGATGCGGCGGGAGCCCCGGGAAGTAAGTCTTGCCCCGATACGCGCTGCTGCGCACGGAGTCGGGGAGTTTGCCGAGGATGGCGTTGCCGTCCACGGGGCCGAGCAGGAATTGCTTCTGGCGCGTGGGGTCGTGCAGCACGGCAGCCCGCACCGCCAGGCCACCGTCAAACTGGGGTTGCTGGTAGAGCACCTGCAAGCTGGACTGCCCGCGCATGGAGGGCAGGCCGCGCTTGGGCAAAGCGAGCGTCTCCGCCATCATCAAGACCGGGGTGCCTTCCGGCCACGCCGCGCGATAGACGATGCCCAGCGGGTTGCCGTCGCCGACATTGTCCGCATCCGCGTCGCCATGGACCGGATCACCGCTGTAGGTGCCATCGGGATTCAACGGACGCAGATACGGCGTGAGCGTGCCCACGCGCGGCTGGGCGCTCGGGGCGAGCGAGGGGTAGTAGAACCCGGCCAGCGTCTTGTAGTAGAACTGCATGACCATCTTGGCCGAACCGCCCGCCTGATGCGGCCCGCGATAGATCCAGGAGTCGCCCTTCCGATCTTGGAAAGTGAAGCTGGCGAACCGATCGCGGACCACCGGGTCACTGATGGCGGCGGGCACTGGCTCATAGCCCAGCCGCCAGCCGTTGAAGGCGGTGAGCTGCACCCCGCTGTCCGGCACCGCCAGCACCGTGTCCGTCTGCGCGGCCAGCGGCGTGTTCCCGGCGAACTGGATTTCCACATAGGCGGCCCCGGCAATGATGTTCGTGGCCGCGAGCGTCGCCACCCAGTTGGTCTGGAGCGCCGCCCGGGCCACGAGCACGGGACGGCCGGGTTGCAGCCCGGCCAGCGAGCTCACCTTGAACCGATACTTGGACAAGTCCCCGGGCTGCGCGCTCGCCGTCCAGGTCTCGAGCGGTTGCGGAGGCAGCGTGGTAGCCACGCCCGCCAAGCCTTGGTTCGCCCCGTCACTATTGGTGCTGTAAAACCACCGGCTCGTCACCGGCCCCGAAGCGGGGACATTTTGCAAAGCGATGCGCTCGTAAGGCAGGAAGAAGTGCCGTTCCGCCGTGGTCACCGTGACCTGCGAGTAGCCCCCCGCCTCCGTCACCGTGGCGCTCGCCACAGTCCGATCGCGCACCTCAAGGTTCAGGCTGCGTGCCGGCGCGCCGATCTCCCGGGTGCCCAGCGGCTTGTCCATCAAGGGGAGCGGCATCGGCGCCTGCAACACGGTGCCGGCCGCCAAGGTGTAATCGAACTTCACATTGTCCTTCTCCCGCGAGACTTGGAATGCCGTCATGCTGGGCCGGCCGTCCGCCGCCGTGTATTGGAGCAGCACATACGGGTGAGAGGAATAGTTCGGGCCGCTGGTGATGTTCAGGTCATCGCGCAGCGCATAGACTTGGCCGCCCTGCATCAGCGCGTGCTCCTCGTTCGGGTTGTAGCCGAGCGCGGTGGGATCGTTCTGGAAGTAAAGCCCGCCCCGGGCCTCGAGGCTGCCGAGACCGCCGCTGCCGGCGTTGCTCGCGAGAATGAGGTCGCGGGCGTGCGGGAAGTTCGTCGGCCACGCCAGGGAGTAGCGCCCCAGCACCGCCGGCCAGTAAACCGGTTTGAACCCGACCGCCGTGTTGACCGCGTTCGGGCGGAACCACCAGACCTCCAGCCGGCCGTTGTTGTTGCCGGCGTTGACTGGGATGATCGCGCCGGCCGCCGCCTCTTCAAACCCGGCCACGAACGGATCCCGGTAAGCCGTCACGCTGTAGCCCGTGCCTTCCGACTGCCGGATGAAGCCGGCGAGGTAGCTGATCCCGCTGACCGCGTTGCTCTCGCCCGCCGGAGCCTGCAAGCGCTGGCCGACCCAGGCGCTCTCGTTCACCACGCGCGGAATGCGGAGCTCGCCGCCCCAGTCCAGCGTGTTGTTCGTCGGGTTCCACGCCGAGAGCTCGGTGGCCACCGAGTTCGCGAAGTTCGTCGTCCGCAAATTCGCATCCAACCAGGAGAGCACGCGCTCGAAGCGAATCTGACCGCCCGCGTTGAACCGCAACAACGTCCGCACTGCGGGCACGCCCGCATCGAGGAACGTGTAGAACTTGGCGTCCGGCGACAGGATGGAGCGCGTCCGGTCGGTCGCGTCCTCGGACTCGATCATCGGCGCGTTTTCCGCCGCGAGCTGCACCGCCGTCAGCGCCGCCTCCGTGAGGGTCGCCACCGCCGGCCGCACGTAATGACTGTAACTCGCCACGGACGCTGGCCAGACCTGTTGATAGCGCACCAGCCGCGTGGGCCACCACAGACCACCGAGGCCCGGCTCCAGCCAGCGCAGTTGGGACGAGCCCAACTCCGGCGTCACGCGCGTCGCGTAAAACTCCTTCGCCGCATCCGCCACGATGGCCCCGCCCGTGCCGAGGATGTGCTCGTAAGCGTATTTCACCCCGGTCGGATTCGCGAAGCCCTCCGCGCGCAGGCCCGCGTCCGACGGCGTGTTGTTCGGGTAAGCCGTCAACCGCTCGCCCAGCTCCACGGTAACGTCCTCCGGCAGCGCCTCGCGCGTCACATCCACGAGCTCGAAGCCCAGATGCTGTCGCACACTGCCCGCCACCGTGCTACCCAGCAGCTCCACGAAGATGCGGCCCTCCTTGTTGAAGGCCGAGATGAACCCGTTCTCCGTCCAGATCGTGCGCGTGTCCAGGAAACTGACATTCGGCCCAAAGGGACTGGACGCCCCGGACGCCACGAACACCTCGTTGCTCGCCACATACTGCGGGAACACCGCGTTGTAGCCGAACCGGATGTCCTTCACCGTCTCGCTCGGCACGGTGATCCGCTTGCCGGTCGCAGAGAACGATCCCTCGGTCCAATGCATCTTCCGCGTCAGCTTCACCGCGCCCTCGGACGCCACCTGCGACGTGCGGAGCAACTGGTAATACAGCCCGCCAATGAACGCGTAGCGCACATTCTCGTTCTCAGCAAAATCCGCTGGCGCGCCCGCCAGCGCCTCGCTGCGCCGCCAAGTGATGCTCACGTCGCCACCTTGGATGGCAAAAACCTTCCGCGCGTGCGGGCTGTAGTAATAGCCCGCGCCCGCGTGGTTGTTCGTGGTGAACGGCTCGGTCACCCAGTAGCTCGTCAGCGCCGCGCCGGCGAGCGCCGTGCCATCTATGTCCGTGTCCGGCACCGGGATCACCGCACCGAACAGCAAGCTCGACTCTTGGTTGACCCAATACGCGCCGGCCTGCGCGCGCAGGATGAGTTGCACCGTCGCCCCCGTCTTCGCGCGGGGAAAATCAATCACCTCCGCGTTCACCGCAAAACTCCCTGCGCCCAGCGCCGCCGGGCTCGCGGCCACCGTCACCGCCCCGTAGCTCACGATGCCCTGGAACTGTCCGGGCGTCGCCGTCGGCTGGCCCAGCGGGATGCGCCCATCGGAGCCCAACGGCGTTCCCACCGTGTCGGACAGCGGCACGCCGCGCTGCGATTGCAGGTTCACGCCGCGCTGGAAGTCATTCGTGGTGACGTGCAGCAGCGCGGACTGGACGCTTTCGAGCGTCTGGCCCCGCGCCGCGACCAAGCCGGCCAGCAGGACCATCGCGCCAGAGAGAAGGCGGTTCAGAGTTTTCATAACGGTTTGAGAACGAAAAAAATCACGGGGTCTTGCCAGCCTGTGCGGCCAGCCAGTCATCAAAGTTCAACCGGCCAATTTCCACGGCTTGCACCCGCAGCTCCTCCGCCGTGCGGCGGATCGCCACGTAGAGCGCAAAGCTGGCATCCGAACCGAACACCGCGCTCACCTCGCCCGGCTGACGAAGCTGCGCGTCGAGGACCCTTTGCATGTCCGCATTTAAGTCCTTAAAAAACATCTTCGACATCAGGGAATTCCGGGGGGCGGCCGGCGCGGCGGCCTCGGCCACGAGCGCCCACGTCACCTCGCGCGCGTCGGAGCGATCCTTGAGCAACGCGAGGCGCTCCTCCGGCTTCGCGGCCAGCAACTGCGCCCGCAGCGATTCCGCTTCCTGACGCTTGCCAGCCTGTTGCGTCGCATCCGCCTCGAAACGCGCGCGCAGCACGCGGTCCACCACGAGCGGCTTGGCCACCGAGCGTGCGAAGCGCTCCGGGTTGTTCGCCAGCGCCAGTTTGATCTGCGCGAGCATGTCACCCGCCATCGTGGAGCGCTCGATGCGCACAACTTCCTCCGCCACAAGCTTGGGCGTGATCTCCAGCCGGTAAACATTCTTGAGCACACGCTCCTTGAGCAACTCCTGCTGCACGCGGCGCTCGATGACGGAACGCGTCACGGCCTGCTCGAAGGGAATCTTTGCGCCGACCTGCTTCGCGTAATAAACCCGCTCGACGGCGAGGCGGTCATCCACCAGCTCGCCGACGGACGCGGCGAAGGCGGGGGCGATGGCGAGCAACGCAGCGAGGAGCGCGGCCTTCAGGCCGCAGAAGCGTGCGAAGTCCACGCGGGCCGGAACCTTCCAACACCCGCTGCCGGGGCGAGTTTCTGCGGCCTGAAGACCGCGCTCCGGGGCAACGCAGTCGCGCCAGCGGCTTGGAGTGCGTGCGCCCCTGCGCCGCTCTTCGCGGTGGCCGGTGGCATGAGCGCTGTTAGCTAGCCACTCGCTCTCGTTGGGAGACTCGTCAGCCCCAAGGAAAGCGCCGGAGGGCCGGCGCAGTCCAAGACGCTGGCGCGCAGTCGGAAGCCCTGACCGCGGCTGGTAGCCGACGACACGGGGCGCGTTCAGTTGTTCATTCCGGCGCATCATTGCTTCACGTATTGGTAGGCCTCGATGGGCGGCTGGTAGCCGATCACCGTCTGGTCCAGGTCATTTTGCCAGTCGCTGAAGATCAGCAGCTCCTTGCCGGTCCAGGTGAACGGCTGGTGGATGGTCTTCTTGGGCACGTTGGGCATCTGCGTCCAGCGGTTGAGCGTCGGGTTGAAGCGGGCGCATTCGTAGCGAACGCCGCCGCCATCATACCCGCCCACGACCAGCCATTCCGTTCCCGTCCACACAGTTTGGTGGTGTGCCCGTGAGCTGTTGTCGTTACCAAACAAGACCCGAGCCGTGAGCCTAGGACTCCAGGTGTTGGACACCGGATTGTAGCGGGCGTATTCCATCCCCACCCCGTCACCGTTCCAGCCGAAGCCGTAGATATACTCCGTGCCGGTCCATACCGAGGAGGCGCTGGAGGCACTGAACGGGATGTCCGGCATCGGGGTCCAGTTGTCCAGCACCGGGTTGTAGCGCGCGGCTTTGTTTATCCCGACTCGGTGGTCCACCAGATTGTGCCCGCCTGCGATGATCAGCTCCGTCCCCGTCCATGCAAAGCAGTGATCGCCGAAACCACTGCGCTGCGGGTTTGGAGCCGTAAGCCGCCACGTGTCCGTCGCCGGATTGTAGCGCGCACCGATGTTATCCCAACCCGCCGACCCGGTCCCAACCCGGTGGGTGTAGCCGCCGAACACGATGATTTCCGTGCCCGTCCACACCGCACTAAAGCGCGAGCGCGGACTTGGGCCATTGGCAGCGCTCGTCCACTGGTCGGTTGTGGGATTGTAGTAGAACGTGTCGGCAAGCTCGCTGTTCACATTGTTGTAACCGCCGTGGAGCCACATCCGGTCGCCGAGCCAGATCATTTGGCAGGAATACCGGGCGCTGGGTGCGTTCTGCGTCGAAATGGGCGTCCATGTGTTCAGCACGGGATCAAACATCGCTCCGGTTCCGAGGAAGGTGCTCTCACTCGCGTTCTCGCCGCCCCAGACGATCCACTTGGTGCCCGTCCAGCAGGATTCCTGTGCACGCATATCCGCACTGCCGTTGTTGTGATTCCGGTTGACCGGGGCATTCGGCGTGACCTCGCTGGCCTTCACCGTCCACCGGTCCCCACCAATCCGCCGCGAACCCACGTTCACGAAGCCCAGCCCCGTCAGCGCCGCGTTCGTCGGGCTTAACGAGAACACCCCGCCGCCCGCGCCCACGCCGCCGGCCTGGCTGAGGATCAGGTTGATTGCGTCCCCGGTGAGCTTATTGGTCTCCAGCGAGGCGTTCGCCAGCGCGCTGCCGGGCACCGTGCCCGGCACGAGCTTGGCCACCGTGATCGCACCGTCCGCGATTTGCGCGCCGCTGAGCGCGCCCACGAGGTTCGCCACCGTGGTGGTCACGTTCGAGAGGCCCGCGCCGCTGCCTTGGAAAGCCGTCGCCCGCACTGTGCCGCCCACGTCCACCGTGGCCGTCGGGTTGTTCGTCAGGTTCACGCCCAAGCCCGCCGGGCCGACGCGCAGGAGCAGATTGCCATCCGGCCCCATCACACCCGCCGCCGCACGGCTGGTGTGGACAAAGGGACTGGCCATGAACTGCACACGGGGGGAAAGCTCCGCCCCGCCACCCAAGCGCACGCCGAGGTAGCGTTCCGAAACATCGGGACCAAGGAACACGCCGGTCAGGTTGTTAGTGAACTTGCCCGCGTCAACCGCCGCGCCCGTCGGCCCGCCGTTGCCCAGCGTCACGCTGTAATGGCCGCGATCAATGGTCACGTTCTGCGTCTCCGCCCAGACCACATCCGCCGCCGTGGTGCCGCCGGCGGTGCGGTAGATGCGGAAGGTCACCGGGGCCGTGAGCGGCGCGGCAAGCCCGGCCGGCACGCCGGTGGTGTCGGTCAGGAAGCCCTGATAGCTGATGCGGCCGGGAGGGGGGGAATCCGCGGCGAAGGCGGAGGCAGCAGCGAATAGGAAAGCCACCATGACACCGAACGCGTTCTCCCTCACCCCGGCCCTCTCCCGCTGGGAGAGGGAGGAACGCATCCCGCTTCGGGCTGCAGTGAGGCGTGCGGAAAGACCGAGCGCGGTCGAAGTGGCTCCCTCTCGCAGCGGGAGAGGGCCGGGGTGAGGGAGTGCGGCCGGAATTGAGAGGCGTTTCATAGTCGTGCGTAGGTAAGTGTTCACGGCTTGGCGTAGAGGTAGGCGGGGCGGGGCGGGCGATAGGAATAGACCGTGTTGTTGCCGCCGTCGTTCCAGAAGCCCAGCCACATGAACTCGCTGCCGGTCCAGGTGTAGAAGATGTCGTGCAGCCGGGCGTTCGCACCGGCGGCGATGAAGTTGTTGCCAGTTCCCAAGGTCACCCAAGTGTCTGTCGCGGGGTTGTAGCGCACGCCATCATTCAGTCCAGTGCTGAAGTTACCACCGCCATAGATGAGCATCTCGTGACCGGTCCACGCCACCAGCGGCCTGTAGCGGTCTCCGAAGGTGCCGTAGCCGGGGCTGATAGATTTCCAAGTGTTGCTGACCGGGTTGTAACGCGCCCCGCCATGGATGTTGCCGCCATCCTGCCCGCCGAAGATGATCATCTCTGTGCCAGTCCAGACGGCCCCGTGCTGGCAGGCTTTACCGAGCGGCGAGAAGGGCATTGGCGTCCAGGTGTCCGTCGCCGGATTGTAGCGGGCTCCATCATCGTAGTAGCCATTGCCCACGCCGCCTTGGATGATCATCTCCGTGCCAGTCCAGACGGCGGAGTGGTCGAAGCGGTTATCCAGCGGGCTGTCCGCCATCGGTCGCCAAGTATCCGTGGCCGGATTGTAAATGGCCCCGTCGTTCAAGCCGGGAGAGCTAACCAGACCGCCCCAAACGATGAACTCGGTGCCTGTCCAAATGCCAGAATGGCGTGTGCGTGCCGAAGGCGCACCGGCGGCGCTCATGCTGGTCCACTTGTCCGTCGCCGGGTCGTAAAGCTTGCCGTCGTTGACAACGGCTCCGGTGATGCCGCCCCACAAGATCATCTTGGAGCCGGTCCAGGCCGTTTGAAATTCCCGCCGCGCGCCCGGCCCGTTCAAGCTCGAAATTGGCGTCCAAGTGCCCAGCGCGGGATCGAACATCGCGCCATCATTGAAGTTACCTGTGTTCGCGGTGTTGATGCCACCCCAGATGATCCACTTGCTGCCGGTCCACGCTGACATGCGGAACTGGCCGTCGCCGCTCATGCCATGGCGCGTTCCCCGGGGTGCTGGCGCATTGGGCGCACCGTTGAAGGCCTTGATGGTGTAGGTCTCACCGTCCAGCGTGGCCGGGCCGAGGTTCACAAAGCCCAGCGCGGTGAGCGTGGCGTTGTTCGCGTTGGTGGAGACGACGATGGCCCCGGAGCCGACGCCGCCGACCTGTGCGGCAAGGGTGTTCACCGCATTCGCGCTGATGGCCGAGGAGCCCACCGAGCCGTCCGCCAACTCCGCTGTGGTGAGGGGCGCGGCAAGCTTTGCGCCGGTGAGCGCGCCGTCCGCGATGTGCGCCGCCGTGATGGTGCCCGTGAGCCGCACAGAGGAGACCGACACGCCCGTGAGCTGCGCGCCGCTGCCGACGAAATTGGTGGCCTTGAGCGAGCCGTTGATTTCCAGCGGCACGGTCGGGTTGTTGGTGAGGTTCACGCCAAGGTTCGTGCCGGACGCCTTGAGCAGCGAGGTGCCGCCCGCGCCCACGAGCATCGTGGACGCGCCACTGAACTGGGCGAAGGGCGAGGCGAAGAACTGGATGCGCGGGCGAATCTCCGTGCCCGTGCCCACGGTCACGCCGAGGAAGCGGTCCGAAGCATCCGCGCCGGTGAAGACGGTGGCGAGGTGGTTGGTGTTGGGTTCCGTGCCGACAACCGCGCCATTGCCGAGCAGCGCAGTGTATTGCCCCTGCTCGACGACGACCGTCTGCGACTCGGACCAGACGAGGTCGCCAGCCGTGGTGCCGGTGGCGTTGCGCCAGATGCGGAAGGTGAGGTTGGTTTTGAGGGGATTGGCGAAGCCGAGCGGCTGGCCAGCGGTGTCCGAGAGGAAGCCTTGGAAGGCCATCTGGCCGGGCGGCGTGGGCGTGGCGGCGCGGAGGGAGGGGATCAGCAGAGAAACCGAGAACGCGGCCACGGCGAGGCGGACAAGGCTGTCGCGCCAGCGTCTTGGAGTGCGCGCGCCCCTGCGCCGCTCTTCGATGGACTTGAACCCAACAACACGGTCGGATTTCCTCTGACAGGCCACGGATGAGTCGTTGCCCATAAGGAAAGCGCCGGAGGGCCGGCGCAGTCCAAGACGCTGGCGCGCCGCCGAAACCAACGGGGCTTGGGTGGCGCTAAATGCTTCGTCGGTGCGTTTCATGTTCGTGAAAGGTTCGGGGAAGTTCATGGCGCGTCAGGGTTTGTAGGACAGCACGGTGCGGTCGAGGGCGTCCTCCCACGAACCGAAGGTGAGCAGCGTGGTGCCGGTCCAAACGTAGGGCATGTCGCGCTGGTTAAGGGGGGAGACGGGCAGCGTGCCGACGATGCCGGTGGCCGGGTCGTAGGTGATGCCGCCCACGCCGCTGCGGTTGAGGTAGTCAACCCCGTTAAAGCCGCCGGCCCAGATCACCTTTGAGCCGGTCCAGACGGCACTGCCCTGCTGCACCCAGTTGTAGCTGCCGGTGTTGAAAGGGGTCCAAGTGTCCGTCGCCGGGTTGTAGCGACCGCCGGTGTTGCTGTTGGTGAGGCCGAGGTAGCCGCCCCAGACAATCAGTTCCGTGCCGGTCCAGACGCCGAGCGGCAGCGAACGCGCAACAGGGGCGTTGGCGCTGCTCATCAGCGTCCAGGTGTTGAGAGACGGATTGTAGCGCGCGCCATTGCCAAATGCGTTGACCCCGAGGTTGCTGCTGCCACCCCAGATAAACATCTCCGTGCCGGTCCAGACGGCGAGATGGTCAGCCCGATTGGTGAAGCCCGTAGGCGGCGCGGCCATCGCGGCCCAGGTGTCCGTCGTCGGGTTGTAGCGCACGCCGTTGTTGGTGGCCGGTCCGCCGACGACGATGCCGCCCCAGACCAGCATCTCCGTGCCAGTCCAGACGGCGGAGTGGCGACAGCGCGCGGACGGCGCGCCGGTGGCGGTCATGTTGCTCCAGGTGTTGTTCGCCGGGAAATACCGCTTCCCGTCGCCGATGAAGTTGTTGGTGTAGCCACCCCAGTAGATGGCCTGGTCGCCCGCCCACACTGCGGAGAACTGAGAGCGCGGACTGGGAGCATTGGTCAGGGACATCGGCTGCCAGGTGTTATCGGACGGATCGAAGGCGGCCCCGTCTTTCAGAGCGGGAAAAGGGCTGGCGTAAGGAAGGGCAACCCCCCCCCAAATCAGCCACTTGCTGCCAGTCCAGAGCGACCGGTGTGGCGTGCCACTAAAGTCGTAAAAGCGCGGCAGCGGCGCGTTGGGCGTGTCCTTGGTGGCGCGGATGACCCAATTGTCGGTGGCCGGGGTGGTCTTTGCGTAGAAATACGATTCCGTCTCCGGCTTGAAGGAGAGCACCGTGCGGTCGTTGCCATCGCGGAAGGTGGCGAAGGTCAGCAGCTCAGTGCCGGTCCAGGCGTGCGGCATCCAATCCTGGGTGATAGGGGCCTGCGGCAGGTAGTCCCACTTGTTGTTCGACGGGTCGAAGCACCAGCCGGAGTAAAAGCCACCGCCATGCTCATTGACAAAGGCACTCGATTATCTGCCCTGCACGAAATACACCTTGGAGCCGTTCCAAAAGGCGGCCCCCTCATAAATGGGCGACAAGTTGGGCGTGTTGAAAGGAATCCAAGTATCCGTGGCGAGGTCGTAACGGCCACCATCGTTGCCCGTCCCAACGGCCAGCCCACCCCACGTAATGAACTCCTTGCCGGTCCAGACCGACAAGCCAACTTCCTGGCGGTTCGCCGGGCCGTTGACACTGCTCATCATGCGCCAGGTGTCAGTGGCGGGATTGTAGAGCGCGCCGTCGTTCAAATTGGCCACCCCGGGTCGGGTGCCGCCCCAGACTAGGACCTCGCTGCCAGTCCAGAACGCGCTAAAGTCACGGCGCGGTTGCAACGGCGAGGCAGATACGCTGCGCCACCCATTCGTCGCCAGACTGTAGAGCTTGCCGTCGTTCAGCACGGTGGTGGCGGAGTTGGCCGCGCCGCCCCAGACAAACATTTCAGTGCCGGTCCACACGTTGCGCTGGCGGTTGCGGGCGGTGGGCTGGTTCACGGTGGTCATCGCGGACCACTGGTTGGCAATCGGGTCATAGAGCGCGCCACTCGCCAAGGAAGCTCCATTGTGGCCACCCCAGAAAATGCCCCGCGTGCCGGTCCAGATGAAGTTGATCTCATCGCGGGCCACCGGTGCGCCGACGGTGGAGATCGGGGTCCACGAGTTTAACGCCGGGTCGAAGATGCCCCCGTCCGCGAGGTAGGCGCTGCTGTTATAGTTCATGCCGGAATACATGATCCACTTGCTGCCGGTCCAAATCGTCGCGGCCTGCCGGTGGTCCGAAGAGCCGATCCGGTTCAAGCGCGATGTCGGCGCATTGGGCGTATCCTTCGTGGCACGGATGGTCCACTTGGGGCCATCGAACGAGGCTGGGCCGATGTTCACGTAGCCCAGGTTGTGCAGCACCGGGTCCACCTTTTTGCTGGAGACGATGATGCCGCCGTTGGGCACGCCGCCGGCCTGCGCGGCCAGCGAGAGCGCGGCGTCGGGCGCGAGTTTTTCGGCAGTGACGGCCTGGTTCGCCACGAGGGACGCGGGGATGGAGTTGGAGGCGAACTTCGCGCCCGTGACCGTGGCGTTCGCGAGGCGTGAGGCATCGAAGGTGCCGGTGACGTTCGCGGCTTGGACGGCCACGCTGGTGAGGCTGGAGCCATCGCCGATGAGCGTGGTGGCCTTCACCGTGCCGCCCACGTCGAGCGTCGCGCCGGGCGCGCCGGGGGTGTTCACGCCGACGGCGCCGGGGGCGGTGTTGAAGACGGGCTGGCCACTGTCGTTGAGCAGGTTTGCCGTGGTGCGCGCGAGGTGTGCGAAGGGCGAGGAAAGGAACTGCATGCGGGGCGCAATCTCCGCGCCCTGCCCCACCACGGTGACGCCGAGGTAACGGTCCGAGGCGTCCGCGCCGAGGAAGAGTCCGGCGAGATTGTTGGTGAAGAACTCGCCGGAGACGCCGGTGGCATTGCCGCCGCCGAGTAGCGCGTTGAAGAAGCCGCGCGTGACCCTGACGGTCTGTTTCTCCGCCCAGATCAAGTCGGCGGGCGCGGTGCCGGCGGCGCTGCGCCAGAGGCGGAATTGCACCAGCACGTTGGTGGTGGCGGTCTGTCCCAGCGGCGTGCCGACGGCATCGGTGAGGTGGCCTTGGAAGGTGAGCTTGCCGGGCGGGTATTGGTCGGCGGCCCGGGCTGCGGGCGTGGCGACCCAGCCGACCAGCGCCGCCAGGGCGAGGTGACAGAGCCAGAGCTTCCGGGAGCGATGCGGCGGAAATGATTTCATGTTCATGCTGGGCCTCGTGATGGGTTCATTGCGTCGTCAGCGTGGGGACTGTGCTGACGCGCTGGATGGAAAAGTCCCCGCTGGTGGTGATGGTGCGGGTGTCGTTGGTGGTGACCGCGCCCAGAGTGCGGGCGCGGCCTTTGAAGGTGATGGCCTCCTGATACCCGCCGACCATGCGGGAGCTGCCCTCGGTGAGCGTGGTGAAGTCAACGGGCGGGGCGGTGAAGGTCAGCACGAGCTTGCGCTCGATGTCGTAAGACTCGGCCCCGACGGGCTGGACCGCGTTGAACAGGGCATTGAGGTTGTCGTGGTCCGGGTGGTAGGTGTGCAGGAAGGGATTGGCCGCGTGGTCGTTGTGATCCACGGTCACCACGTTGGTGAGGCTCTGCCCGAGGCCGAAGCCGCCGGTGGCGACCCAGCCGGCGTTGGCGGCCGACCACGGCAGGTGGGCGGCGCTGATGCGGCGCGCGCTGGCCAGCCGCGCGGGGTTCAACAGGTTTTCCTTCAGGGCCAGGATGCTGTTCGTCTGCGCGTCGAAGCCGCTGAAGACGCGCTGGAGCAGGCGGACGGTGCTGTTGGTGTCCACATGGTAGATGAGCCGCAATGGGAAAGGCCGCGCCGTCGCGCCCAGGCTGGAGTTGACGTTGGTCACCACGTAAGGCGCGCCGTTGGTGGTGAGGGTGGCGAGCACGGGCTGGTTGTCCGGGCCGAGCTGGAAGCTCTTCAGGTAATGGCGCACTTGGGTGACGCTGGCATTGCCCACCCAGAGACCGGCGGGCGAAGTCCGCACCGCCGACACCGGCAGGTCGAGCTGCGAGTAGCCCAGGGAGTCCGTGATGCGAAGGATGCCGGCGTAGAGATCGCCCGCGTTGCCGGGCGCGGCGTTGATGGCCTGGCGGTTGAGGCCGAGGATCAATTCGATGTCGGAGCCGGGCTGGCCTTGCGGCGCGAGCGTGATGATGCGGGGCACGGAGAAGTCCGTGTAGGCGTAGGTGAGGTTGGTCTGGTTGAGCTGGCCGCGCAGCAGCAGCGGCACCTGCCCGACGTGGGCCACCTGCCCGGCGGGCGCGGTCTGGGAGGCGAGCAGCGTGTTGGTGACGGTGAGGGTCCCGAGGGTGAGGTTGCGCAGGCGGACGCTGTATTGGCCGAGGTTTTCCCCGAAGCGAACGCCGGTGGAGGTCTGCGCGACGACTTCGACGGGGCCGAAGTAGTTGTTGTAAAGATTGCCGGCGCGGATCCAAAAGGCCTGCCCACGTTTGACCGGCGTGGAGAACTTGGTGAAGAGCTCGCGCGTGGTGGGCGGGTCGCCCGCCGCCTCGTTGCCGGGGTAATAGAAGAGTTGCGCCTGATTCTGCATCACGGGCGACGGCGAGAAGAAGGTGTCCACCACGGGCGGATTCGCGGCGGGCGTGGAGAAGCCGATGAAGTTCACGCCCTGCGCGGTCCACGTGTAGCGCGGCGGGACCGGCCGGCCGACGAGGTTCCAAGTGTAGTTCGCGCCGCTGCCGTTGCGCACGAGGTAGGCGGAGTTGGCGTTGAGGGTGGTCAGCGAACCGGAGAGGGCCGGGATGCGGTTCCACGCCGCCCAGTCGTTGTTCACGACTGTGGGTGCTTGCGGGTTGTTGATGAAGCGGCCCGGGGCGACGACCGGCTGCCAGAGCCAGATCTCGGCGATGGGATTGCTGGCGTCGCCGCCGACCACGCCATCGAGGTTGGTGTGCGTGGCGTCCACGTGCAGATACACGGCGTTCCAGCCGGGCTTGAGCGTGATGCTCTGCGTGGTCCATTGCGCGTGCGCCGGCAGCGTGGCCAGCAGCAGCGCCCCGAGCAGGAGGAGGAGTTTGGTTTTCATGGCTTGCGGAAAAAATAGAAGGCGGGTTGCGGAGTGAGCCGTTGCAGGCTGGCGATCGGCGTGCCGGCGGCCTGGCCGCCGAAGAGCAGCAACTGCGCGCCGGACCAGGCGGCGGTGGAACCCGTGCGCGCCACCGCGCCGCTCGCGGTGTCCAAAGTGCGCCAAGTGTTCTTCACCGGGTCGTAAGCCGCGCCGGAGGCGAGGGCACCGGTGTTGTCCTCGCCTCCGTAGATGAGCATCTCGGTGCCGGACCAGACGGCGACGTGATTCGCCCGCGGCCCGGGTGCGGCGCTGGCCGGGAGCGCAGTCCAAGCGTCGTTCGTCGGGTCATAGGCCGCGCCATCGCCGAGATACCCACCGTTCTGCTGGCCGCCCCAGACGATCATCCGCGAGCCCGTCCAGACGGCGGTGTGACGCGTGCGGGCGGTGGGAGCGCCCGTCGCGGAGACGGTCAGCCAGGTCTGCGGAATGCCACCCGAGCAATCCAGCCGCCCGCCGCTGGCCAGTTCGCCGCTGTCGCCTTGCCCGCCCCAATACACCGCGCGCGAGCCCGTCCAGACGGCGGTTGCGAAGCGTCGGCCCGCCGGCGCGCCCGTCGTGGGCAAGGCGCTCCAAGCATTGCCCGCCGGATCATAGGCCCCACCGTCGGCGAGCAAGCCGACGTTGTTGCGGCCGCTGAAAATGACCATCCGCGTGCCGGTCCACAGCGCCGTGTGCCCGTCGCGCGCGGCGGGCGCAGACGTGGTGGAAACGGCGTTCCACTCGCCGTTGCCCAAGTGGTAGCGGCTGTGTGCGGCCGAGAAACCCAGCGCCTCGAAGCCGCCCCAGATAACCATCTCCGTGCCGGTCCAGACCGCCGTGTGCCCGGCCCGCGCGGTGGGTGCGCGGAACGTGGAGAAGTTTTGCCACAGGTCCGACGCGGTCGCATACGCACCCCCGCCCGCGCTGTAGACCCCGCCGCCCAGATCCCCGCCCCACACCAGCAACTGCTGGCCCGTCCACACCGTCGTGTGCCCGAAGCGCGCCGTCGGCACATCCGTGGTGGTGCCGTTCACCCACGGCGGCGCGGGCACCGTGTGGAACACCTGCAATCCCTGCGCCAGCAAGGCCGGGTCTTGTGCGTCGCCGGACACCACAGGCACGCCCGCCGGAAGGTTGGTCTGGAGCCGGCTGGTCAAGGTCGCGACCTGGGACGCCAGCGCGGCGACCTGCGCCGCCAGCCCGTCCACGCTGTTGGTCGAAGTCGTCCCGCTGAACACCGCGTAAGGCACGGCGGACACCGGCGTGCGCGGGGCCAGCACGGTGTAAGCGGAGACCGAACCGTTGGTGCGCGCGCCAATTTCCAACCAGCGCGGCGCGCCGTTGAAGGCCCCCGCCCCGAAATCCAGCAGCACCGTGAAGAGCCCGTTCGTCACGCCGACCGGGTTCAGGACCACCGCGCTGCCCACCGCGTTGCCCGCCGTCAGCGCGTCCCGCAACGCGAATTGGAAGGCGTAATTCCCGTTGGCGGGCGTGCCTCCGTCCGTGAGCCGGCCTTGGAAAGTGAAGGCCGTGCCTTGCGCGCGCGCGGCTCCGGCCAGCGCGAGCCACAGACAGACGGCCGCCAGCGCGTGGCGACAACTTGAGGAGGTGAGGAGAGCTTTCACGGCGTTTGAATCACTTTGTAGAAGCGCAGGCCCGCGCCCATCGCCCCGGGGTCCACGATCTGGAAACTCCCGTTGGAAAGCACCAGCCCGCCGGGCAGCAACACCCAGTTCGGCTGGCCGATGCTCGTGCTGACATACAATTCCAGCTTCGCCAACTGAATGGCGGTCGGGACGCTGCCATCCGCGTTCCCGAAGGAGAGGTGCAACGCGCCCCCCGCGCCGCGCGCCGGGGCCAGTAGCTTCAGCGTGGGCGGCAGCAGGATGGAAACCGTCCCGCTGACAAACGTCGTCGGGACGGCGTTGGCATTCACGTCCGTGACCTCGCGCACGACCGGGCTGTCGGTGTTCAGCCCGATGCTGGTGGTGGCGGATGCACCCGCCAGCGCGACGAATTGCACGCGGATGATTTCCCGGCTCCCGGCCGCCAGCGCGCTCCCCGTCGGTAGCGCAAAGACGAAGCCGAGCCGGCCCGACGTCGTGAGGTTGGTGTTCACCAACAGCGTGCCGCCGGTGCCCGCGCTGCCGGGCGTGGCACTCACGAACCGCAGCGCCGCCGGATCGTAGGTGAGGCTCAGGCCCAGGCCGTTCTCCGTGCCCGTCGCCGCCATCACCACGCTCACCACGCCCGTCTGGCCGATGACGAACGGCTGGCTGGTGACACTGAGCGTGCGCGGGCTGGCCGGGACGAGCGCCGTGCCCACGCGCGCTTGCGGCACGAGCGCCCGCACCGTCGGCCCGCCGACGGCCGTGAGCGGGTCCAGACCCGCCGCGTAGCGCAACGCCTGCACCCAGTCGGAAACCGTGATGCGGCCGTCGCCCAGCGTCTCGCGCGGCGCGGAATCAGCGCGCTGAAATTCGCCGCCCTCGCCGAAGCTCGTGATGGTGTCCAAGCCCGCCGCGAACCGCCCCACTTGCACCGCGTCGCTCACGGTCAGCCGGCCATTGCCGCCGGGCCGCGGGGACACGTCGCCTTCGTAGAGCGTGGCATTCGTGGTGAGCAGTGCGCTCGTGCCGGCATAGAGCACATAGGGCAACTGGTGGGCGTTGGTGTCGCTGACCTCGCGCACCGTGACCGTGTCGGAGAACACCAGCGCCGCGCTGCCCAAGGCCGCTTGCGCGCGCGCTGTGAACGTGAGCACCGCCAACTCGTTCGTGCCGGCCAGGAAGTTGGTGCCCGGCGGCTGGCTCACCAGCAGCGCCACGTGGCCGGCCCCAATCTGGGCGTCGTTCACCACGAGCGAGGCAGCCGCCGCATCCGCGCCGAGGGTGGCCCCGGCGAAGTTCAGCTTCGTCGCATCGAAGGAGAGCGTGAAGCCGACGGCGTTCTCCACGCCACTGCCGGCGAGCTGCACGGGCACGGTGAGCGTGTCGCCCACCAAGACCGACACCGGGGCCGGGAAGAACACCTTGGCCGACGCCACGGTGATGGTGAAGGTCTGCGCCAGCGAACCGTTCGTGCCGCCGTCCGCCGTGCCGCCGTCGTCCTGGAGTTGCACCGTCACCGTCGCCACGCCCACCGCGCCTGCGGCCGGCTCGAAGGTCAGCGTGCCGTTGGTGTCCAGCGCGGGCTGGGTGGTGAAGAGGGCGTTGCGGTCGTTGGTGACGACGAAGGCGAGGGCCTGCGCGGACTCGTGCGCGGGCCCGGCGCTGATGGCCGTCGCCCAGTTCGTCACCGTCACCGCGCCGTCGCCGGGATAGGCCGTTTGATTCGCGCCGTTCGTGAACGTGGGCACGTGGTTCACCGGCGTCACCGTGATGGTGAAGGTCTGCGCGCCGCTGGTGTCCGCGCCGCCGTTGAGCGTGCCGCCATTGTCGCGGGCGTAAACCGTGACTGTCGCCGTGCCCACGGTCAGCGGGGCGGGGCGGTAGGTGAGCGTGCCGTTCGAGGCAATCGCCGGAGCCGCACTGAAGAGCGTCGGGTTGTCGTTCGTGACGAGGAAACTGACCGTCTGCCAGCCCTCGCCCACCGGCCCGGGCGAGACGCTGCTCACGGCGTTGGCCACGGTCTGCGTGCCCGCGTCCTCCAGCACGGAGAGACTCGTCAGGTTCAGCACGAATGTCGACGGCTGGTTGTCCGGCGAGGCGACCGCGAGGAGGAAAGTGTTCGTGCTCCGGTCCACGCCGCCATTGGCCGTGCCGCCGTCGTCCTGCGCCACGACGGTCACGAGCGCCAGACCGCTCGCGTTGTTCGCAGGCGTGAAGGTCAGCGTGCCGCTGTTGTCCAGGGCGGGCGGCGCGGCGAAGAGCGCGCCGTTGTTCTGCGTAACCGTGTAGGCGACGAGGGCCTGGGCCGATTCGCGCGCGAGGCCGGGCGCGAAGCTGGCGAAGCCCGCGAAGCTCGCCGCACCGCTGTTGGGCGTCACGAGCAGCACGTTGGTGGCAAGCGTCACGATCGGCGCGTGGTTCACGGGCAGCACGGTGAGCACGAGCGTTTGCGGCGCGCTCGTGTCCGTGCCGCTGTTGGCAACGCCGCCGTCATCCTGCGCCCAGACGGTGACGGTCGCCGCGCCGAACTGGTCGGCCGCCAGGGAGAAGATCAGCGTGCCGTTCGTGCTGAACGCGGGTTGCTGCGCGAACAGGCTGTTGTTGTCATTCGTGGCGTAGAAGCTGACGGCCTGGCCCAGCTCCACGGCGAGGCCGGGCGAGATGTTGGTCAACGCATTGGTGACGGATTGCAGGGCGGAATTCTCCGGCAAGCTGATCGTATGCAAGGCCACGGCGAAACTCGGCGCCTGGTTCACGCCACGAATGGTCAGCGTGCCGTCCACGAAAGTGAGGGTGTAGTTCGTCGCCGTCGCGTCGCTCGCGGTGATCGGATACTCGCCGACCACGCTGCCGTTGGTCGCGGTCGTCGCCAGCGTGAGCGGGGTGGTGAAGACCACCGGGGTTTCCTCGTTCACGAACCCGGTGTAGCGCGCGGTCAACGTCGGCAGCGGCGTGCCGTAGATGTTGGTCTTCGAGTCCGCCGTGATCGTCAGCGCGGCGGGCTGCACGGTGAGCGTCGCGGTGTTGAGGGTGATGGCGTAGTTCGTGAGCCGGTCGCCCGGGGCGCTGAGGAAGGCGGTGATGGGGAAGGTGCCGGCGGGCACGCTGAGGCCCGAACGGAATTTCTGGACCCGCGCGTTGCCCGTGTCCGCGACAAAGACCTGGCCGGCGGAATTCACGGCGACGCCGGCGGGGAATTCAAACTGGCCGTCGCCCGAACCTTCGCTGCCGAAGTGCGTGAGGAACGTCCCGGTGCCATCGAACTCCTGGACTCGATGGTTGCCCGTGTCCACCACCCAGACGTTGCCCGAGCGGTCCACCGTGAGGCCCATCGGCTGGTTGAACTGACCCACGTCCGTGCCCAGCCCGCCCCACGCGCCGAGGAACGCGCCGCTCGCGTCGAACTTCTGGATGCGGTGGTTCCCCGTGTCCGCCACGAACACGTTGCCGGCTCCGTCCACGGCGACGCCACGGGGATTGTCGAACTGGCCGTTGCCCGCGCCCAGCCCGCCCCACTGGGTGAGGAAGTAGCCGGTGTTGCCAAATTTCTGCAAGAGACCGGTGATGCGGTCCAGGACGAAGACATTCCCAGCCGTGTCCGCCGCGAGGGCGAACGGGCTGTTGAAACGCCCGCCGCCGGTGTTGCCGGGGAAGCCCCACTTCGCGAGGAATTGCCCGGCGGCATCCGACTTCTGCACGCGCTGCGAGCCGGTGTCCGCCACATAGACCGCGCCCGCCGCATCCACGGCCAGACCGTTGGGCACACTGAACTGGCCGTTGGCGGTGCCGGACGAACCCCAGTTGGCGAGGAAGCCGCCGTTGGCATCGAACCGAAGGATTTGGGCGAAGCTCCGGTCCAGCACCACCACCGTTCCGCCGCTCTCCACGGCAATCGCCTGCGGCACGCCGAACCCGCGCGCGGCATCGCCGGCCGTGCCCCAGGCGCGCTCGAACACCGGCGGCGGCACCGTGTTCCCGGCCCCGACGAGGTAGCTGCCGTAGCGGACGGTGATGCCATCGCCCGCCTGCCGGCCCACGACCGTGCCGTCGAGCGGCGGCGGGATGCTGCCGTAGGTCATGCTCTTGTCATTGGGGGTCACGACCAGCGTGGCGCGGTTCACGGTCAGCACGCCGGCCGTGATGTTGAAGACGTAGTTGGAAGCCACGGCCCCGGCCACGGTGAGGTGAAGGAGCCGGGCCGCGAGGCGGTGGCGTTGAGTTGGCTGGTGCTGAGGGCGGTGCCGTAGCCGATGTCCGCCGGGTTGCCCCAGGTCACGACCGGCGTGGCCTTGGTGATCACCAGGGTGCCGGGGCTGAAGGTCAGCGCGTAATTGTCGGCCGTCGCACCGCTCACGGTGATGGGATAGTTGCCCGCCGGACTGTTCCCTTGCGCGGTGGTCGCCAGCGACGCCGGGGTGGTCAGGACGGCCGCGGTCTCGCCGTTGACGAAGCCCGAGTAAGTCGCCGTGAGCGTGGGGAGGGCATTGCCGAAGACGTTGGTCTGGTTGTCCGCCGCGATGGTGAGCGCCGCCCGCGCCACGGTGAGCGCCTGCGTGAGGGTGATCGAGGTGTAGGTGGCCGGGTCGCTCGGCGTGAACTTCGCGAGCAACTCATAGCCGGCGCCCGCGTTCAACCGCGTGCCCGCCGCCGGCGTGTAGCTGAAGCTGCCGGGCACCGAGGCCGTGGCGTTCAGTTGCGTGCCGCTCAACGCGCTCCCGTAAGTGAGGTTGGCCGGCGTCGGCCATGTCCCCGTCGGCGTCAGCTTGCCGACGAACAACTGCCCGGGGACGAAGCTGATGCTGTAGTTCGCCCCGACGGCCCCGCTCGCCAGAATGGGATACGTCCCGGCCGGGCTGCTGGCCAAGGCGGTGGTCGTGAGCGTGACGGGGCTGCTCAACACCGCTTCGTTCTCGCCATTGACGAAGCCAACGTAAGTGGCCGTGAGCACGGGCAGCGCCGCCCCCACCAGCTTGCTCTTGCCGTCGGCGGTGATGGCCAGCGGGGCGCGCAGGACGGTGAGCGACCGCGTGAGCGTCACCGGGTTGTAGTTGAGCAGATCGCTCGGCGTGAACGCAGCGAACAGCGTCTGCCCGGCCCCCGCGTTGAGCCGCGCGCCCGCTGCCGGCGCATAGCTGAAGCTGCCCGCCGTCGAGGCCGAGGCGTTCAACTGCGCTCCGCTCAACGCCGGGCCGTAGGTGATGTCCGCCGGGGTGCCCCAGGTCACGACCGGGGTGGCCTTGCTGATCACGAGGCTCCCGGACCGGAAGGTGATGGCGTAGTTGCCCGATACGGCCCCGCTCACCGTGATGGCATACGTGCCGACGGAACTCGTGGTCTGCGCCGCCGTCGAGAGGACCGCCGGGGCCGACAAGACCGACGGGGTCTCACCATTCACAAAGCCGGAGTAAGTCGCCGTGAAGGTGGGCAGCGCCTCGCCGTAGAGCTTGGCCTTGTCATCACGGTCAGCGCCGCCCGGAGGACCGTGATGGTCCGGGTGTTGGTGACGCTGGCGTAGTTGACGAGGTCAGCCGGCGTGAAGACCACCGTCAGCACCTGCCCCGCCCCGGCATTCAACCGCGTGCCCGTCGGCGGCTGATAGGTGAAGGTGCCAGCGACAGGAGTGGCGGCGTTGTGCTGGGCTGAACTCAAGGCCGTCCCGTAGGTGATGTTCGCTGGCGCTGGCCACGTCACCGCCGGGACCGCCTTGGCGATGGTCAACGTCGCGGCACGGCTGACCGCCGAGCCGATGGCGTTGCTCACCACGACATCATACCCGCCTTCGTTCGCCACGAACGCGGCGGGGATCGTCAGCGTGGCGGCCGTCTTGCCCGGCAGATTCACGCCGTTGAACCGCCACTGGAACTCCGGCTGACTCGTCCCGGCCACACTGACGAGGCTGACACTGAAGGTGGCCGGGGAACCGGCCGCGACCGTCACGCTCTGCGGTTGGGTCGCAAAGAACACCGGCTGCAAGTCCCCGTAGAGCCGCACGACGCGATTGCGGGCCACGCCGTTAATCTGCGTGAACGCCCCGCCGATCACCACCCGCTGCCCGGCGTCAATCAACGCGGCATAGACCAGATTGTTCGCGCCCGTGCCCACGTCGAAGGTCGCATCCAACGTCCCGTCCGCGTTCAGCCGGGCAATGCTCTTGCGCGCCACCCCGCCAATCGCACTGAAGTAACCGCCCACCACCAGCTTGCCATCCAACTGCACCGCCACCGTCAGCACGTCCGAGTTGAACGTGCTGCCGGCCAGAAACTCCCCGTCCCGCGTCCCGTCCGCATTCAACCGCAGCAGCTTGCTACTCCGCCCATCCGTCGAACTCAGCCCTCCCGCCACCACTATCTTC
>JBDKJY010000058.1:0-29701 GCA_039796295.1 Verrucomicrobiota bacterium | reverse complement strand
GAATGGAATGGATGGTCTGGCGGGCGACTCCGGCGCGCGGTCATCCCGGAGGGATGGGGGAACTTAGCCGGGGGTGAGGAGCGCCAGCGACGCTACCCCCGGATAGACCCGCCCCACGTTCCGACCCTGGAGGGGTCGCGGAAGTCCGCTCTGGGGCCTCGGTTTCCCGCACCCCTTCGGGGTGCCGCAGAGCGGGGCACCCGTTACCGGGGGTGTCGCTGACGCTCTACCCCCGGCTAAGTTCCCAAATCCCTCCGGGATAAGCCCCGGCTAACCGCATTGGCCGCTCGGGGGCTAACCGGGCGGCACGGGTGAAGCCGGCGTGATGGCTTCGCCCACGGTGAACTTGGGGCCATCCAACTGCCCGGCCAAGCGGGCGTCCACGTTCTTGGCGATCTTGCCGTCGCGAATCTCGATCTTGCGCGGGGTCACGGCGGCGATCTCCGGGTCGTGGGTGACGAGCATGATGGTGCTGCCCTTGAGGCTGAGGGCGTGGAAGAGTTTTAGGATCGTCTCGCCGGTGTGGGAGTCGAGGTTGCCGGTGGGTTCGTCGGCGAAGATGATTTTTGGGCGGTTCACCAAGGCGCGGGCGATGGCGGCGCGCTGTTGCTGGCCGCCGGAGAGTTGCATGGGGCGGTGCTTGGCGCGGTTGTCCATCTCGACGAGGCGGAGGGCTTCCATGGCGCGCTCGCGGCGCTCGCGGGAGCCGCAGCCGGCATAGACCAGGGGCAGTTCGACGTTTTGCAACACGTTGAGCTTGGGCAGGAGGTTGAAGAACTGGAAGACGAACCCAATCTTCTGGTTGCGGATGCGGGCCAGCTCGCGCGCGGAGGCGGTGGCGATCTCGGTGCCGTCGAGCTTGAGGCTGCCCTTGGAGGGCGAGTCCAGGCAGCCGAGGATGTGCATGAGGGTGGACTTGCCGCTGCCCGAGGGCCCGATGATGGAGATGAACTCCCCGCCCTCGATGTCGAGGTCCACGTTGTCGAGCGCGCGGATCTCTTCACCGCCAAGGTGGTAGATCTTGCTGACGCCGCGGAGTTCGATCAGGGCCATGCGGGGAGGGGGAAGGGAATAGGGAATGGGGAATAGGCGATGGGGCTATTGGCCGGGCGGGCCTTTGCGTTCGCCGCCACCGGGCGGGCCGCCTTTGCTGCCGCCACTGCCGCCTGCGCCGCTGCCGCCTTTGGAGGCGTCTTTGCCTTCGCCACCTTTGCCGCCGGCTTTGCTGCCGCCCTTGCCACCTTTGGCGGCGGCTCCGAAGGCTTGCTGCACCTTGCCAGCTTCCTCGGCAGGCGTGACGAGGGAGACGGTTTCGCCGCCTTGCAAGCCCTTGGTCACCTCGGCGAAGTCGTAGTCGGTCACGCCGATGAGGATGGGGGCGCGGGTGGCCTTGTCGCCTTGCATCACATACACGAAGCGGTCGCCTTGGTCGCTGAAGACGGCGGCGAGCGGCACGGCGAGCACGTTGTCGGCGGCTTGCAAGGGGATGGTGAGGTTGGCGGTCATGCCGGGGCGCACGCCGGACTTCTCATCGTTCTTCACGATGATGCGGGTGGAGAAACCCTTGATGCCGTTCTTGATCGTCGCCTGCGGGGCGATGCGGTCCACGCGCCCGAAGAGCTTCAAGCCCGCGACGGCCTCGACCTCGATCTGCACTTTCTGGTTCACCGTCAAGCGCGTCACGTCGGCCTGGTTGATGTGGGCGTTGATGATGAGTTCGCTCAGGTCGGCGATGGTGAGCACCTCGGTGCCGCTGTTGACGCCGCCGGAGCCGGACACGGCTTGGCCGGCGGACACGGGCCGCGTGAGGATGGTGCAGTCGAAGGGAGCGGTGTTCTTGGTCTTAGAAAGCCGGTCCTCGACGAGTTGCAGCGCCTTGAGGGAACGCTCGTAACTGTTGCGGGCGAGGGCGTGGTTGTTGCGGGCCAGGTCCACCTCGATCTTCGCGTTCTCCAGGACCTCCGACGCGAGGAGCTTGTCGTAGTTGTTGCGGGCGAGGGCATGGTTGTTACGCGCTTGGTCCAGTTCGGTCTTGGCGTTCTCGAAGACTTCCTTGGCGAGGAGTTTGTCCGCGAAGAGCTGCTTGGAGCGGTCGAAGTTGAGCTGCAACTTCTCGACCGCCAGCCGGGCACCCTCGATCTGGAGCTTGGCCGCCTCGATTTCCGTCTGCCGCTGGCTGCGATCGAGCGGGAGTTTCTTCTCGAAGATCTGCTTGGTGCGCTCGTAGTCGAGTTGCAGCTTCTCGAGCGTGAGCCGCGCACCCTCGATCTGAAGCTTGGTCGCCTCGATCTCCGTCTGGCGCTGGCTGCGCTCGATCTGCAAGTCGGAGTCGTCGAGCGTGAAGAGGATGTCGCCCTTCTTCACCTTGTCGCCGATGTCCACCGGCAGTGTGGCAATGCGCCCGCTGACCTCGGGCCGCACGGAGACTTGCTCGGCAGGGGTGATCTCGCCGGCGGCGCTGATGGCGAAGCTGATGTTGCGCGCGATGACGACGGCGGTGGTGGGACGGGCGGCTTTCTTGGCGGCGTCGGCCGGCGCGGCGGGCTTCCAGAACGCGACCTTATCCGGCCATTTTTGGTAGGCGTAGTAACCGCCACCGCCCAAGGTGCCGAGAACAACCAGCCAGACTAACAAGCTCTTCATGAGTTATGCGGCGCAGCGTAGGCGAACGGGGTGGGCTTTGGCAAAGGGGGAGAGTGAAAAACGCTGGTGGGATGCACTTAGCCTCGGCACCGGCTGTCCCGCGGGTCGGCGGAGCTGTGCCGTTCAGGCCTTCACCTGGTTCTTCGCCCGCAACAGCTCCAGCGCCGCCGCCGCCGCCTGGCTTTCCGACATTTTCTTGCTCTTGCCCTTGCCGCGCCCGACTTCCTCGCCGCGGTGGAACACCGCGCATTCGTAACTGCGGTCGTGGTCCGGACCGGTGGCGGCGAGGATTTGATACTGCGGCGCTTCGGAGGAGATGGCCTGCATGATTTCCTGGAGCGCACCCTTGGGGTTGTCCGTCGCGGCCCCGGCTTCAATGTCGCCCAGCGACTCTTGGAAGGAGCGCAGGACGAACGCGCGCGCGACGTCGTAGCCACCATCGAGGAAGAGCGCGCCCAGCAAGGCTTCGTAGGCGTCGGCGAGGATGGAGGGACGTTCGCGTCCGCCATTGAGATGCTCGCCGCGACTGAGGATGAGATGCTCGCCGAGACCAAGCAGGCGGCCCTGTTCGGCGAGCGAAACCTGGTTCACAAGCTGGGCGCGGATTTTGGTGAGCGGCCCTTCGTCGTGCTGCGGGTAGCGGTCGTAGAGTTCGCGAGTGAGCGCGAGCTGAAGCACGGCGTCGCCGAGGTATTCCAGACGCTGGTTGTGATTCTGGTCCGTGCCGGATTCGTGTGAGATGGAGGGATGGGTCAGCGCCAGCAGCAGCAGCGCCGGATCGCGGAATGAGTGGCCCAGGCGGGCTTGGAGGGCGTCGAGGCTAGACACGGAGGACAGGTTGAAGGTTGAAGGTTGAAGGTTGAACGGGGCGCACCACGGGCCGCGTCCGGGGTGCTGGCGGAAGGGCGGTCATTGCCCCGCCTCCTCGACCAACCCCACCAGCGCGGCGATGGGCGGCTGTTCTGGCGGGACGATGTAGGCGGCAGGTGCAGCGGGGGGCGTGTCCAAGCCGCCTTCCATCAGCGCCGCGACTTGTCGCTGCACGGCTTCGAGCTGGTTGAGCTGCAAATCCGGGTCGGGAATGGTGAAGACGTCGCCGGTCTTCGGCTGCTCGTAAATGATGACGCGCGTGCCGTTCTCCCTCACCTGCGCCTTCACCTTCAACAGCTTCTTGCGCTCAAGCATCACGGCCAGAATGAACGCCGCGCCACGATACTGCGGGTCGTTCTTCTCCATGAGTTTGCGCAACAGCGTCTCCGCCGTCTCCTTCTGGATCGCGTCCGGCGGCGCGGCGGGCGGGGTCTGATACTCTCCGACCCAGTGGGAGATGAAGCCCTTACGGTCACTCGCGCCCTCGCTGAACTGTGCCGTCCAGCAGGCCCCGCACACATCTTGCCGCGCTAACCCGTGCCGGTCGAAGGCCAGGACCGTGTGGTAAGCCTGCTTGTTTGCGAACGGCTTCTCGCACGCCTGGCAGGCGTGCGCGCGGCTTTGGAAGTTCCAGTCGGTCATCAATAAAGTTGAGTTGAGCGCACCGGCGCTTAGGATGCCCGCACTATATCGGGAGCCGGAAACCAGCGGCAATCCCTTTCCCGAGCGGCGGCAGCAAACGCCCAACTCGGAACTCAAAACCCAGAACTCAGAACTGATTCATGAACCCCGAACTCAAAACCAAACTCACTCAAGTCCGCGCCCTCCTGAACGCCCAGTCCGCCGACGCCGCGCTGCTCGGGCTGCAACCCAACTTCTCCTGGCTCGCCTGTGGCGGCGAAGCGCACATCCCGCTCAACAGCAACCTCAGCTTTGGCCAGCTCGTTGTCACCGCGAAGGGCTTCCACCTCCTCGCCAACCGCATCGAGATGCGCTGCCTTCAGGAGGAAGTCGTGAAGGGTCTCGGGGCCAAGCCGCTGCTCTGGGAGTGGCACGACAGCGCCACCGCCGTGAAAGCCCTCAAGCAAGTCGCCGACCCCGCCAAGACGCTCTCTGACTGCGGTGACTGGGGCACCACCGCGCGCCCCGACCTCTTCGCGCCGTTGCACTACTCGCTCAGTGAGACCGAGGTGAAACGCTACCGCGCGCTCGGCAAGGCAGCAGAAGCGGCCTTGAACGAGACCTGCCAAGCCCTCCAGCCCGGCCAGACGGAATTCCAAATCGCCGGCGTCCTCTCCGAACGCTGCTGGGCCCGCAACCTCACCCCCATCGTCGTCCTCGTCGCCACCGACGACCGCATCAAGCACTACCGCCACCCGCGCCCGACGACGAAGAAGCTCCGCAAGTTCGCCGAGGTCGTCCTCTGCGCTCGGCAGCACGGCCTCATCGTCGCCCTCACGCGCCTCGTTCACTTCGGAGCCATCTCCAAGGACCTTCGCCGCCGCCACAACGCCGTCTGCGCCGTGGACACCGAGCTGCACCTCGCCACCCAAGTCGGCACGCCGGTGAAAGACATCTTCCGCCAAGCCGTCGCCGCCTACGACGCCGTCGGGTTCGCGGACGAATGGCAACTTCACCACCAAGGCGGCCCCTGCGGCTATCAAGGCCGCGACTATCTCGGCACGCCCACCGCGCCCGGCGTCGTCTTGGAGAATCAACCCTTCGCCTGGAACCCCTCCATCACCGGCACCAAGAGCGAGGACACCATCCTCGCCACCGCCCAAGGCACCCAAGTCATCACCCCCGCGACGAACTGGCCGATGGTGAGCGTGGAGGACGAAGACGGCCTCTGGCTGCGCCCGGATATTCTGGTGCGGTGAATTGAACCCGAACGCCGGAGTTGAACCACGGATGGACCCGGATGCAAACCGCGTCCGGCTGCTTCAACGACTGGGTGGACGGTGCCCTTTCACTAGCGCTATTCATAGCCGTGTCCAGCCTGGCGCGCGCCAAAGCACACGGCTGGAAAAGCAAAGAGCGCGGACGAGGGCGTCCGCGCTCTTTGAGGTGAGGCGAGGTTTAGGCGAACAGCTCGGCGACGGGCTTGGCACCTTCTTTGACCAGCTTCATCGGGCGGCCGAGGGGCGTGGTCAGTTCGCGGGTGTGGTCAATGCCAAGGGCGTGGCAGACGCTGGCGTGGAGGTCGGCGACTTGCACGGGGCGGTTCTCCGGGGCCATGCCGTCCTTGTCGGACGAGCCGATGACCTGACCGCCCTTGATGCCGCCACCGGCCATGAAGCAACTGAAGACGCGCGCGTGGTGGTCGCGGCCGGCATCCTTGTTGATCTTCGGCGTGCGGCCGAACTCGCTCAACATGATGACGAGGGTTTTCTCCAGGCGGCCTGACTGGTGGAGGTCTTCGATGAGCGAGGCGACGGCGGGGTCCATGACGGAGCCGTGGTTGCGCATGGCGGGGAAGACATCCATGTGGTTGTCGAAGCCGCCGCGGTTGACCTGCACGAAGCGCACGCCGGTCTCGATGAGCTTCTTGGCGAGCAACGTGCCGCGCCCGAACTCGGTGAGGCCGTAGCGTTCGAGGGTCTTGGGGTTTTCCTTGTCGAGGTCGAAGGAGGAGAGGGCGGGGCTCTTCATCAGGGCGACGGCGTCCTTGAGGGCGACGTCGGCTTCCTTCAGGTCGCTCGCGGCGAGCTTGCCGGAGGTGCGCAGGTTCATCTTCGCAAGCACTTCGAGGCGCCGTTGACCTTGCGTGTGGTGGATGCCGTCGGGGAAGGCGAGATAGGGGTCGCGCTCGCCGGGCAGGCCGATGTAGTAGGCTTCGCAGCGCTGGCCGAGGTAGCCGGCGCGGGGAGCCATGCCGCCGATGCTGATGTAGGCGGGCAGGTCGCCGTTCTTCTGCTTCTCGTTGATGACGAAGGAGCCGAGGCCGGGGTGGACGAGGGCCGGGTTTTGCGGGTGGCTCGTCTGGAGCTCGTAGGTGGCGCGCCCGTGGTCGCCGTTCGTGCCGGCGATGGAGCGGATGATGGAGCAGTGGTGCATCTGCTTGGCGAGCTGCGGGAAAATCTCGCTGATCTGGATGCCGTCGGCGCTAGTCTTGATGGGCTCGAACTCGCCGCCGACTTCGCGGCCGGGCTTCGGGTCCCAGCTGTCGATGTGGCTCATGCCGCCGCCGTTCCAGAAGAGGACGACGGACTCGGCCTTCGGCGCGTGCGCGGAACCAATGGCGGCGACAAGGCGGTTGATGGGCATGCCGAGCAACGCGCCCACGCCGGCAGATTGCGCGAGGAAGCGGCGACGGGACGTGTAGTAGTCAGTGCAGGAGCTCATGTGTTTTTATGTTTAACAGTTCAGGGCAGATACCGGAATTCGTGGGAGTTGAGCATGGCCCAACGGAGGTCGGCGAGGCCGTCCGAAGGGGTCTTGCCGGCGGCGATGACTTCGCGGGCTTCGGACAACTCCTCGGCGGTGGGCCGGCGGGTGAGAATTTCGAGATAGACGAACTCAACGGCCTTGCCCGCGTTGGCGTTGGGGCCGGCGATGAGGGCGTGAACCGGCTCCAGCGGGCCAACGCGGGAGGCTTCGTGGGTGGCCTTGCCGTTGAGCATCATCAGCTCCTGGCGGAGGGAGGGTGATTCGTCGCGGAACTCGCCGAGGTTGTCGCGCGCCGGCTGGCCAAAGACACGCAGGAAGTGCGAGGGCGGCGCGGGAGTGGCCATGCGGAGGGTTGTGTCGAACTTCGGGTTGTCATCCACCAGCGCGGAGACGGTCTCGAGGCGGAAGCGCTCGGCATTGCCGGACCGGAGCAGGCGGATGCGGGCTTGGCGCACGGCTTCGATGGCGTCGTCTTCCATCTTCTTGTTCATCTCGAGGTCCATCTTCGACTCGGTGAGCACGTCGGCGAACTTGTCTTCACCCTTCTTCATCTTCTCGGGCTTGAGCAGCGCCTCGAAGTCGAGGCTGGAACCCTTTTCGAGGTCGTAGGGGGCGGGAGCTTGGGCAGGCTTGGCCATCGCCATCATGGCGGGCTGGTTGGTGTTCTTGTCTTCAGCGGCATCCAGCATCGCGGCCGGCGCGAGCGGGATGCGGACTTGGCGCTTCACTTCGCGGACGTTCGCGCCCTCGGGCCATTTGTGGGAGAGCAGGTGGCCGGCGGCGGCGACGCTGTCGAAGAGGACTTCGCCGAGCATCCGGCGGGCGCGGGTGGCGGTGAATGATTCCTCGGCGCGCGCCACGTCGGCCACGCTGGCTCCGGCGGCGAGGTGGCCGCGCTGATAGGTCTCGGTGAGCATGGTCAGCTTCACGAGGGACCGCAGGTCGTAGCCGCTGGCGATGAACTCCTGCGCGAGGAACTGAAGCGTCTGCGGGTGCCGGATTTCGTTGTAGGCGGAGATGTTGTCGAGCGGCTCGATGAAGCCCCGGCCGACCAGTTCGGCCCAGACGCGGTTTACGAAGGTGCGAGCGAAGTAGGGGTTGCGCGGGTCGGTAATCATCGCGGCGAGCTTCTTGCGGTCCTCGCTCTGGACGTAAACGCTCTTGCCGTCGTCACCCTTCTTCGCAGCGGCCTTGGCCTCTTCGAGAATTTCAGCCTCGGACTTGGAGTCACGCAGGGCTTGCTTGACGCTGAAGCCGTCCACGAGTTCGTCGAGCGCCTTCTTGACGGCGGCCGCACTCTGGCCGGCGGTGTCCGGCTTACGACGGTCTTCTAGGCGGCTGATGAAGTGCGGCTTGGTGGTGTAGTTGACCATCTCGAAGGGGAACTTCGGGGCGACGCCGTCGCGCTTCGGGGCCTGCTCGCGCTCGGGGGGCCATTTCACCGCCGTCTCCTTGGCCTCGGTGGTGTAAATGCGCTTGATGTTCTTACCCTGCTCGACGCGCTTGATGGTGCCGAAGTAGGCGGCCAGTTCGTAAAACTCCTTTTGCTTCCAGTCATCGAACGGGTGGTCGTGGCACTCGGCGCACTGGACGCGGACGCCCAAGAAAATCTGCGCGGTCGCGCCAGCGAGGGCCATCGGGTTGGCAGCGTCACCGAGGGCGAAGCCAGCGGCGGGCGTGTTCTCGGGGCGGCCGTTGGTGGCGATGAGTTCGCGGGCCATTTCGTCGTAGGGTTTGCCCTGGGCGACGCTGCGGTTCACGTAGGCAAGGAGTTGCGGCCCACCATCCTGCTGCGAGCGGACGCGGAGCATATCCGCGTAGAACACCGTCCAGCGCTCGGCGAAGCGAGGATGGTCGAGGAGGCGGTCAATCAGCTTGGCACGGCGGTCGCCGGCGCTCTCGCGCTCGAAGGCGCGGACTTCCTCGACGGTCGGGATGCGGCCTATGAGGTCCAGCGTCGCGCGACGGAGGTAGGCGAGGTCGTCAATGACACCCGCGAGCGGTGCCGCCCCGCCTTTGGCGATGGCGTTTTCCTGCTTGAGAATCTGGTCGGCAATCGCGGCGGCGGCGGCGATGGAGGCCGGCGCTTTCTCAGGGATAAACTGGCGCTCGGCCAAGCCCGGGACTTCCTTCTTTCGCGTCTTGAGCACGACACCGTCGGGCCACTTTGCTCCTGTGCGGACCCAGTCGGTGAGCCAGTTCTTGTGCGGGCCGGAGAGCGGCTCCGTCTCCTGAGGCATGATGTCGGAGTGGTCGCGCGGGAGGGCGATGCGGCGGAGCAGTTCGCTCTTCGTGAAGTCCTTGGCATCAATCAGCGGGCCGTGCTTGCCGCCCTTGAGGAAGCCAGCCTTGGTGTCCAGGCGCAGGCTGCCCTTGGCCGAGTCCGCGCCGTGGCAACGGACGCAGGCATTCTCGAAGATGGGCTGGATTTGCTGGCGGAAATCCACCTCGGCGGAGGCGACTCCAACCGAACAGGCGAGGGCGAAAAGAATGCGCTCGGAAACGGGCATGGTTTGCAGACTAGGGCGGATGGAAGGCCATTCAAAACCAGTGAAACTATTTCAGGGTGAGGGTGGAAAACGGCCTTCGCCCTGCATCAACCGGCTGCTCACTGCGCGCCAACCTCACCGCACCAGCATCCAGTCCACCTTGGCCTGTGGTGGCGCGGGTTTGTCGAAGGTGACGGTGAAGCCTTCGGGGGTCTTCTCCGAGATGGCACGCTGGCCGAGCCAGGATTGTTCGAGGAAGACGGCGTAGTCGGCGTCGGCCTCGGGCGTGGGGAACTTCACCTTGAGCGAGGTCGCGCTGGCGGCGACGGGAAGGTTCTTGCCGCGCAAGTTCTTCGCGGGCTTCGCATCGCCGGACAAACCGGTGACGCCGGAGACGGAGCCGCCGGCGCGCACGCCGCCGCCTTCGAACTGAAACTCGCCGCTCTCGCGGTTCACCTTGAGGGTCGCAACTTGTGTCGGGCGCGCGGGCGTGGAGATGGCTTTCGTGATGCCGGTCTTGCCCTGGTCGTCGGCTGGTAGCGGGGCCGCGCCGTAGAACCACTGCATGGCCTGCTCGTGGTAGGGCTGCTGGAAGAGAATCGCCGCGCGCGCGAAGTCGGCCTTGAAGTTCAGGCCGATGGTCGCGGCGGAATCCACCACCATGATGTTGTCCCACGCGGGCTTGGGCTCGTGGCGCTTGGCGAGGTCGTCCAGGTTCGCCGGGCCGCCGCGCGCGCTGACCACGGAGTAGCGCGCCGTCGCGCCGTTGTTTGCCGCCTCGACAATCGCCGCTGGGAACTGGCCGGGCACGTCCTCCCACGTCCACACGCGGAAGGCCGTCGGCTTGAACGGGTCGGGCCCGATGGCTTGCTCAATGGCGTCGCCCTTCTCGAAGTCGTGCGGCTTTCCAGCGTCCGGGTGCGGCGCGAGGCCGAGAATGCGCTGCCCGCCGCGGTCGCCGCCGGGGATGGCGCGGGCCACGTCGTTCACATACGCGCCGGGCGCGATGACGTAACTGAGAGGCCGGATGTGGCCGTCCCACGTGTAGTTCTCGGTCTTGTAAAGCGTCGGGCTGCCCGCGCTCTTCGCGCCCCACCAGAAGCGCTGGATTTCGATTTCCTTCGTGCCGTCGGGGTTCGCGGTGAACTTGGAAATCTGATACCAGCGCAGGCTGCCCTTGGGCGTCTTCTCGCCCGCGTCGGTCAGCGCGAAGTAACGACCGACGATGTCCTTGGTCCAGCCGCAGTCCTTGTCGCCGCGAATCAGCCCGCCGAACTTCCGCTCAGTGCTGCCGGAGATTTCGTTCTTCGCCAGCGAGGTGGTGTAGTCCTTGCCCTCGAAGATGCTCGCCGCTTTGTCCGGCAAGTCGTAGTCCGTGCGGCCCGCGACGACGATGACCTTGCCGGCGGTGAGGTGCTTCTTGGCGTTGAGGTTGATGAGCGGACGGGAGTCGCCGAGTGAGCCGACGTTCTGCGCGGCGTTGTTGAAGACGAGCTGGGCCTTGATCCAATCCACCGACTCGACGGTGCTGCGGAAATTGTTTTCCAACGTGCGGATGAAGGCGGCGTAACAGTTGCCGTTCTCGTCGCCCGCCGCCGAGTGGATGTTACTCATGTAGTTGAAGTCGCAGTAGTAGATGTAGGTGTCGCCGTGGGCGTATTGGTTGCGGATGACCTTCACGTCGTAGGTCTGGTTGTCGTTGTGGCTGGTCTGGAGCATGTGGACGAGGCCGGTGTTGCTCTTGTTGTGCATGATGGCTCCAGCGGCGTGGTCAATGTCCGTGTCGGCGACGAAGTAACTCATCTGCTTCTCCACGTCGTAGCCGAGGGACTTCACGAGGCCGCGCGTGACACCGCCGCCGTAGCCCTTGCCTCCGTGGATGTTGATGAACTGGCCGGGGTGAATGCCGCGCACGGTCGGGAGGTAGAACCGCTGGTCCTTGCCCTTCTTCACCGGCTCCTGCAACCAGTCGAGGTAGCTGCTTGAGCCGTAAGTAATCTGACTGTCGAGCGTGAGTGCCGGGTGCGTGCCCCAGTGCGGCAAGCTGTCGCCCTCCGTGAGTCGCACGGGGCGTTCGAGGCGCAGGCCGGTCACGGGCGGGATTTGCACGACGACGCTCTTGCCATTGTGCGAGAGGACAACGACGCCGGGTTGGTCGGCCCAGCGCTTGGTCTCCTCCGGTGGTGCGGGCGTGCGGGTGAGGCCTTGGAGCGGCAGCGGTTTGTTTTGCAGCACGCTCCAGTCGCCGGCGGGGACTTCCAGCACACCGCCGGTCTTGCGTAGTTCAGCGATGGCCTTCTCGTAGGTCTCGCGGAGTGCTTTGCCGCTGGTGTCACCAAACTCCTTCAACTCGCGGACGAGCGGCGGCTTCGGCTCCGCTGCCGGAGCGGACAGGGCCAAGAGGAGCGCGCCGCAGAGGGCGAGGCGACGGAGGGGGACAAGTGAGCTTGAGAAGTTTGGTGTCATGATTTTGGCTCTTAGCGGACGCACTTCTGAGCGACGGCATTTGAAGTTTGAACGTCCCGCGAGAAAAGCGAGCGCCCTATGCAGTGCGGTGGCAGAACGCAGCGCCGACACCGCGCTCGGAAACCCCGGTTTGAACGAGGTATCCGTGACAACTCCTTTGGTGAAACGCTTGGCTGCTGCGGGTGGTAACCGGGCATTGTTGTCCGGGCTGTAGGTGGTTCACGGCGGCGCGGGCGTGAGGGGCGGCGGGGTGACGGATTGGGCTTTGATTTTTTTGAGCAAGCCTTGTTCGGCGATACTATGTTTCACTCCGGGATTGGCGATGAGCGCGGTTAGGGCGGACTCGGCGGCCCGAACATCACCTTTGAATTGGTAAAGGCCAATCAGGGCGGATTGACGCACGAGATGGTCTGTGTCGCCGAGCAACCGCACGAGGACGGGCAGGACCGAAGCGGCTTCGCTCTCGTATTTGGATAAGGTATGGCCGAGGTGACCTCGGATGTGAGCGTCGGGATCATCAGCCATCCTTAGGATGGCGGCCAACATCTCGGGGTGTTGAGGAGTCAGTTGGTCCAACATCACAAGGATGATGAAACGGCTGGCAATTGTTCGGTTGGTGGATGCCCTGACCAATGCGGCTGTGCCTTCAGGATGGATCAAGGCTAATACCTGCGCCGCAGCCCCCGCCTTCTCCTCAACGCTGGAAGCCAGCCACCGCTCCAATTCTGGGACTAGCGGCGCCGCGGCGTGCCCGAGCGCCTTGAAGGCGGAATGGAGGGCGTCCCATTGCAAAATGAGGCGATTCTCCGTGGAATCCCAAGGAACGCTAACTTCATGCGTGCGAAGTTGTTGCTCCAGCCGGATGAGCTTCTTTTCTAGTGGAGAGGGCTTAAGCTGCCCCAGCCGTCGGAGCAAAGACGGCAGGCAATTGGTGCCCATACCTTGGATGGCGCGCTCGGCAGCCTCAGCATTCTGTTCGCCAACGGCCCCCAGTTTTCCCCTTGTGTCAGTCTCCAAGTCTTCCAGCCACGAACTGAGAGAGCGCCCTTCCCAGCTTGGCTCGCGGGGTGTCCAACTCCACACGGCCACCGCCATGAGCAATACGGGCAGCGCCAGCCAGAGGAGCAGACGGCGCGATGGGGGCTTCATGGCTGGCCATGAGCCTTTCGCAACGCGCACGGTCGTCAAGCACCTTCCTGCGGGGACACCAGAAACCGCAGCCCGGCCTTACTTCGCCAGTTCCTTTATCCGCATGTTGCGGAACCACACGGTGCCGTGGTCGCCTTGCAGGAAGAGCGCGCCGGGTTCGGTCACGAGCTTGTCCAGCTCGCTGCCGGTCGCGACGTTGCACTCCACGGCGTCGTGAATCTTCTTCCCGTTCAGGATGACGGTGATCTTGTTGCCGATGATGGTGGCTTCGCAGGTCTGCCACTCGCCGCCGGGCTTGCTGGCGAACTCGCTGGGCGCGGTCTGGTTGTAGATCGCGCCGTTGCCCTGCTTGCCGGGCTTGCCACTCTTGAAGTCGCCGAGGATCTGAATCTCGTGGCGACCGCGTAGGTAGAAGCCGCTATTCGAGCCGTCGGGCACCTGGAACTCGTAGCGCACGGTGAAGTTCCAATACTTCTGCTCGGTGACGAGGTCGGTGCCGTGCTCGCCTTTGTTGACGGTGTTCTTCAAGACGCCGTTCTCGATGGTCCAACTGTTGTGACCATCGGCGCGGCGCAGCTTCCAGCCGGCGGTGTCCTTGCCGTTGAAGATGGGCTTGAAGCCGTCCTCGCTGTCGGCGGCGAAGGCGGTGGCGGTGAGGGAGAGAGCAGTGAGGATGAGGAACAGGTTTTTCATAAAGAATTTTGTTTGGCCTGCGGATAACGCGGATGACGCGGATAAGGAAGGTGGCAAGGCGTCTTCATCCGTGTGTTCCGCGTTATCCGCGGGCAGTTGGAATTACTTTTCCAGCGCGGCGACGAGGCTCTTCTTCACTTCCTCGAACTTGGCTTGCAACTCGGTCCGTTTGGTTTTCGTGGCGGCCTTTTGGGCTTCGAGTTCCTCCGGCTTGGTCTTCTTCGGGTCGGGGTCGCGCACGCCGTTGACGGCGTCCTGGGCTTTGCTCACGGCGCTTGCGGCGGCGGTTAGCTCGGTTAGCCAAGCGGCGTTAGCGGTGGCCTTGGCGGTGTAGGGCGCGGCGTCCTTGCCGGCGAGGCTGGCGGCGTAGGCGACGATGGAGAGGTTGTGCTGCTGCTGCTGGACCTCGGGGTTCGGGGTGGCGGGGCCGTCAATGAGCTTCGTCGCCCACTTGATGCCGGCGAGCAGGTGTTCGTGGAACTTGGCGTCCTTCCAAGTCGCCTCGTTGTGGCCGAGGTTCGTGTAGAAGAGTCGGCCCGTGCCGAATTCGCGCACCCAACAGACGGGGACGAGGTAGGGGCGCTTGGGGTTGGTCTTGGCCATGTCGAGGCTGTAGAGCACGCGCACGGCCTTCTGGTCGTAGTCGGTGTATTGGTAAATCTCGTCCTTCCAGATGAACTCCTTGCCGAGCATGGCGACGGTCGGGTGCGAGGGCTCGTGGTTCACGAAGGTGGCGGTGGTGCCGCTGCCCCACGGGTGGCCGGCGAAGCTGCCGTTGATGAAACTGGTGTAGCCCTTGAAGTCCTTGAACGTGTCTGTGGCGCTGTGCGTGCCGATGAAGCCCTTGCCCTGCTTCACGAAGTCAAGCAAGGCCTCGCGCGGGTCGCCGGCGGGCAGGAGCGAGCCGGTGGTGTAGAAGAACAGCGCGTCATACTTGGCGAGGTTTTCCTTCGTGAGCACCGCGATGGCGTCCTGGGAGAAGTCAGTCGTGAAGATGCCGGACTTCTCGCCGAGTTCCTTCATCTGCTGCTCGACGAGGCAGAGCTGGTCGGGCGCGGAGCGCTTCACGACGCCGTGTTGGAAGCCTTTGGACTGGGTGATGACGAGGATGCGCTTGGCAGCAGCCTCGGCACTCGCGGTGGCGAGGAGCAGGGCGGCGGCGAAAGGGACGAGACGGGACAGTTTCATGGGTGGCAAGTTGGTTTTCAGCGACGGGGGGAACGGACTGGACGGTGGGGAGGGGAATTCACGGGGGGAGAATGACCAATTCCAAAGCACCAATGCCCCCCAATAAATGACCAAGCTCCAATGCCGGCGCGCCGCTACGCTCACACTGGCACCGGCACGCTCTCGATGATGTGGTCAATCACCCCGCGCGCCGTGACCGTCACGGCCCGCGTGCCGCGCCGCGTGATGAGCCGGTGCGGGAGGACCAGCCGGGCGGCTTGCTTGATGTCGTCGGGCAGGACGTAGTCGCGGCCCGCCAGCAAGGCGAGCGCCTGGCTGAAGCGCTGAACGTCCAGACTGCCGCGCGGACTCGCGCCGTGTTCCAACGAGTCTGCCGCGCGCGTGGCGTGGACGATGTCCACGAGGTAGCCGAGGAGGGATTGCTCGATGCTGATGTTGCGCACGGCGGCGTGGACTTGGGCGAGCACGTCCGGCGTCATCACCGGTTCCAGCTTGGCGAGCGGGTCGTCGTGCTGCTGCATCTGGAGCAGCTTCATCTCCGTGGCGCGGTCGAGATAGCCGATGCTCAGGCGCACCATGAAACGGTCCATCTGCGCGAAGGGCAGGGGATACGTGCCCTCCAGCTCGACCGGGTTCTGCGTGGCCAGCACGAAGAACGGCCACTCCAACGCGTGCCGCTGGCCATCCACCGTGACGCTCTGTTCCTCCATCGCCTCCAGCAACGCCGACTGCGTGCGCGGCGTGGCGCGGTTGATCTCGTCGGCCAGCAGGATGTTCGTGAAGACCGGCCCGCGCCGGAACGTGAACTCCTGCCGCTCCGGCGCGAAGATCGTCACGCCGGTGATGTCCGACGGCAGCAAGTCGGCGGTGAACTGCACGCGCTTGAAGTCCGCCGCGAGCGAGCGCGCAAGCGCCTTCGCCAGCAGCGTCTTGCCCAGCCCGGGCACGTCCTCGATGAGCACATGCCCGCCGGACACCAACGCTAGCACGGCGTGCGACACGACCTGTTCCTTGCCGATGAACACGCGCGAGACGTTCTCCACCAGCCGCCGGATCTGCTGCGAGGCGGGGAACTCCGTCGCGGTCGGCGGCGTGGGCGCGGGCGTGGGTGGGTCTTTGAGCAACATGATTTCGTGGTTGAACGCGGCTGCGGGCGAAGTGTTTCGGCGAGCTGGGTGAATTGCAATGGCGACGACGAGTGCAGGCAGGCTGTCCGCGCCAGCAGCCACTCGTGTGCGAGGCGTGGATGAGACTGAAACCGAACTCCGAAATGGAACGGCCACGAACGGGCGCAAAGAGCGCAACACAAAGCTGTTGGCAGGAAACCCCTTGAAATTTTCTCCCTCCGCCTCACTTCCTTTGACTGCCATTCCCTTGCCACCGCAGGGTGAATACGCCCTGTCAAACTGACGACGGAAAGGAATTCCCCTCGCCCCGACTTTCCGGCAGCCTCTGCGCCGTCAATCCCGTGCCTAGATATGGAAATCACCTTCAAGTGCCCGCTCTGTGAACAAGACTTTCGCGTCGCGGACACCCTCGCGGGCACAGAGTTCCGCTGCCCGACATGCTTGAAGGTCTCGTTCGTGCCAGAGGGGGGAGCCAGCGGTCAGCCGTCCGCGGTCAGCCGTCCGCAAGGACCGCCACCGCCGCCGCCCCACAGCGCAGACTCGGGCGCTAGGAGTCAGGAGGCAGAAGTCAGGAGCCAGGCGGACACGCCGCTGCCCCCACTGTTTCCGGCCGTTCACAAGTTGGGTGCCCGGCCCGGGGCCGCTGCCAGTGGGGAAGACAGTCAGATGGCGCGGCGGCTCACCGAGGCTTACACGCGCGTCACGGCGGAAGTGGGCAAGCTCATCGTCGGCCAGGACGAGGTCATCGAACAGTTGCTCATCGCCATCTTTTCGCGCAGCCATTGCCTCCTGGAGGGCGTGCCGGGCTTGGCGAAGACCTACATGGTCAAGACCCTTTCCGACGCGCTGCAACTTTCCTTCCGCCGCGTGCAGTTCACGCCTGACCTCATGCCGGCGGACATCACAGGGACCGACATTATTTCGGAAGACCCCGCGACGGGCCGGCGCAACCTGACCTTCCTCAAAGGTCCGCTCTTCGCGCAGATGATCCTCGCGGACGAAATCAACCGCTCGCCGCCCAAGACGCAGGCCGCGCTCCTTGAGGCGATGCAGGAGCACAGCGTCACCGTCGGCGGGCACACTTACAAACTGGAGCAGCCGTTCTTCGTGCTCGCGACGCAGAATCCCGTCGAACAGGAGGGCACCTACCCGCTGCCCGAGGCGCAGAAAGACCGTTTCATGTTCCACGTCCGCGTGGACTACCCGACCCGCGAGCAGGAGCGCGAAATCATCAAGCGCACCACCAGCGCCTACTCGGCGGATGTGGACCCGGTCGTGACCGGCGAGGAGGTCATCGCCATCCAGAAGACCGTCCGCAAAGTCCCCGTGCCCGATCACGTGACGGACTTCGTGCTGGACCTCGTGCGCCGCGCGCGGCCTACGGACGCGGATGCGCCGGCGTTCACCAAGGAACTCATCGCGTGGGGCCCCGGCCCGCGCGCGTGTCAGCAACTCGTCGTCGGCGGGAAGGTTCGGGCGGTGTTGCGCGGGCGCTTCCACGTCACGGTAGAGGACATCGAGGCGCTCGCGCTTCCGGTGCTGCGTCACCGCATCGTGCCGACCTTCAATGCGGAGGCGGAGGGCATCAAGGTGGATGACATCATCCGCCGCGTGCTGAAGGAGACGCCCCGGCACGAGGCGAAGCAGGTGATGTAGCGGGGCGCGGTGATCGCGCAACTTACCCGCAGCCGCACAGCTCCTTCCGCCGGCAGCCCGACCTGAGCAAAGGCGGCGTGGCGCCACCCGCCCATCCGAAGCAAGCGAGCGGCTCGATCCCATCCAATGTCAGGGGTGCGTAATCCACCCCGGTCCCCCGCCTCGCCGCCCAGCGTGAGCGTGACCAGCAACGGCTCCACCGGCGGCACGTTGGGATTGGTTTCCGCCGCAACGCGCTGCTCCACGCCAAACTGCTCGTGAAAGATCTGAACATCCCCCGCCGTCCCCTCCACCAGATTCAACCGTGCCACCTCCTGCCGCGCCCATTCACGGATGTCGTCAGCGACACCCGTCCGGCGGCACTCACCGAGGCTGCACCGCCGATATGAATGATGAAGCCGAGAAACCCCTTCTTCAAATCTGCCTGCACCGGCAGTTGAAAAGCTGCGACGGACACCGCGTGCAGCCCGCCCTCCGGCCCGTTCAACTCCGCTTTCGGAACATTTAACAGCGCTGCCGCGCTAGACATCACCCTCCGTTTTCTGGAGATCGAGCACTATTTTTCGGATGAAGTGATTGACGCTCAGTCAATGCGTGGCTCCTCACTTCCCGGCAGCCAAATATTTAAAATTGCTGAAAGTGGGAAGGTTAAGTTTGCAGAAGCTGTAGATTTGCTCCCAGCTTCTGAGTTCGAGAATTTTAAGGTGCTTTTCGCGCTCTTGTCCAAGCTCGGTCTTTATAAAGAAGCGCTACAACCGAACGGACTTTCCTCTGACACTGTGGCGGATGCTGGGCACACCGTAGAGCACCAAGGGCCAGCATAACGAGCTTATTCAACGGGGCCACATGCACAGGAATGTCAGGCCACAAACGAATCAAGGCCTGAAGGGCCGAGACGACTGGGGCGCGGTTCGTCGTGCCGGAGGTTCCGCCCCTACAGGGCGGGGAGGGTTTGGTGGGTTCGGGTTCTTGGGCCTTCAGCCCAAGCTGTCACAGGACGGGCTTACAGCCCGAGAGGTGGCGGAGGGTGCGCAATGAGCTTCGACAAGGGGAGGATGGGCTTGTGATTTGCCAGTTGGAAAGGGCCGAAGGCCCGCAATGGGATAGCCCGGGCTGGAGGCCCGGGAATGGGAGGCCACCAAACGAATCAAGGCCTGAAGGGCCGAGACGACTGGGGCGCGGTTCGTCGTGCCGGAGGTTCCGCCCCTACAGGGCGGGGAGGGTTTGGTGGGTTCGGGTTCTTGGGCCTTCAGCCCAAGCTGTCACAGGACGGGCTTACAGCCCGAGGGGTGGCGCAGGGGCGCGGATCGTGGATGGTTGCAGGGGGATTGAGGCCGCGCGCAGCTCGGCCCTGCCGGGGTTTTGGTGGAACGTGGGCAAGCGGGGGGCGGCTTGACGTTGCGGGGGGGAATTGCCTTTGATGTGGCAGCCATGAGCCCGGAACTACGCCTGTTGATCAACCGGTCGAAGCTGCATCATGGGACGTTGCGGGAGGTGCTGGCGTTGCTGCCAGCGGATGACGCGGAACTGGATGAGTTGATCGCGGAGACGGTGCGGGAGCATTTTCAGTTTGGGTTCGCTTACATCGTGCTGGCGGCGCTCGACGCGGGGCGGACGGTGCAGGCGCGGCATCTGGCGGGCGGGGCGATGATGCTGACGGATCATTTTCTGATCGGGATCGTGGCGCTGAAGATGCAGGGGGAGGTGGCGGAGCCTTTAATGGAGGCGCTCAAGCACACCCGGCTCCGGCCGCAGGTGGAGGCGGCGACGATGCTGTTGATCGCAGTCTGGTGCCGGGAGCAGGGAGACCGGCCTTTGCCGGAGGGACTGATTCCCATGGCGCGCGGTCTGGCGCGGGTGAAGCAATTGTCGGAGATTGGCGAGCCGTTGCTGATCGCCTTCGCAGAGTTCACCAAGGATGCCGGCTTGGGGGCGGTGATCAAGGAACGCTTTCCGAGACCCGATCCGGAGAAGTTCGAAAAAGTCAAAGCACTGGCGGGCAGCCTGGCTGATGATTTGGTGAAGATCTGGCGGGGACCCATCCATAAGCTGGTGCCGGCCGCGCCCCCCAAGGTGTTGGCGCAGGGTTTCACGATGCGGCGCTCGGTGGCGCGGGTGGGGCGCAATGAGCCGTGCCCGTGCGGCAGCGGGAAGAAATACAAGCACTGCTGTATCGCGAAGGATGAGGAGCGGCTGCATTTCTCGACGGATGTGGCGGGCAAGACGGTGGACGAGGTGCTGGCCGAGCCGGAGCCGCATCTGACCGTGTTCAAACTCCAGCGCGCGGAGGTGCATGAAGCCCTCGGGTGGGATCCACGCAAGCTCAAGCCGGAGCTGCAAGAGGAGTATTTCGTGAAGTTGGCGGCGTCTCATCTGCTGGACCGGGCCGTGGAGGCGTTTGAGATATTGGGCTGGGCGCAGGAGCGGGAGGTGGCATGGAAGCATGTCTCGTATTTTGTGGGGCACGCATGGCGGAAGGATCTGGCCCTGCGCCTGATGAAGCTGCGGCCGGCCACGGCGGGGAGCGAGGCGGACTTGTTTCTGGCGTTCCGGCTGTCGCTGGCGGAGGACAACCCGGTGGCGCAACTGGAGTTGCTGGAGCAGGGCGCGTTGAAGCTGATGCAGACGGAGGACGAGCAGGAGTTGATGAACTTCGCGCACGGGCTGGTGATGTCCAAGTTCGGCGCGCTGGGCATTCTGGTGGCGCGGAGCATGGTGCCGCTGCTGGAGCGCAAGCGCGTGACGTTCCTCTACGACCGGCTGCTGGACGCGCGCGACCGGCTGAATCTCCCGCCTGACGATCCCTTCGGCGAGATCATGGATGAGCGGTTCCGGGTAAAGGATCACGGGGAGGGGAAGGAGGCGGAGGCGTTGCGGGAGGCGCAGCACCGGCTGGATGAGAAGGCCGGGGAAGTGCGGGTGCTCAAGGAGGGGCTGGAGCGGCTGCATGGGGAGTTGAAGGCGCGGGAGCAGGCTCCGGTGAAGGACGTCGCGCCGACTGTGCCCAGCGCGGTCGCCCCGGTAGATGAGCACGCGTTGCAGGAACTGCGGCGCAAGGTGGAGGGATTGAAATCGGCGTTGAAGGAGCGGCATCTGGAGCGCAATGAACTGCGGCGCGAACTCCAGAAGGCGCAGGCGAATCTGGAAACGCTGCGCAGTCCTGCAGCGGCACCGGCTGCCGGCCGCGTGGAAGACCCGCATGACGCGGAGTCGGAGGCGGATTTGTTGCTGCCGCCAGAGCCGCCCACGCCGCAACCCGTGCGGCTCATCGAGTTTCCCAAGGATTTTCACGCGGGGCTGAACAGCCTGCCGCGCGCGGTGGCGCGGGGGACGTTGACGATGCTGGGCCGGCTGGCGGCGGGGGAGGCGGCGGCGTTTGTGGGGATCGTCCGGCTGAAGGCCTGTCACGGCATCTTCCGGCAGCGCATCGGGAGTGATTTCCGGCTGCTCTTCCGGCTGCTGCCGGATCGGGTGCAGGTGGTGGATTTGATTCCCCGGCAGGATTTGTTGCGGCGCATCAAGACGCTGGGGTGAGGGATGGGGGAGGTTGAGAGTTGAGGGTTGAGAGTTGAGAAGGGGAGGGGTGGTGGAGCGCAGTCGCCGCCGAGGTGAGGAGGCGGAGGTGTTCGAGCGCAGTGGCGTCCGCCTCCTGACCTCGGCGACTACGGATTTAGAGGACGGGATTGGGCTGCGAAGGCGGGAGGCCGAGCCGCGGGCGGGGGGCGAAGAGGCGTGGAGGGCGGCCGTGGTGGCGTTTGAAGTCGCGGCTGAAGTTGGCGGAGAGGGTGTAGCCGAGTTCGAGGGCGACGGCTTTCACGAGGCGGCCGGAGGCCAGGAGACGGGCGGCGGTGGCCATGCGTTCACCTTGAAAGTAGGCGCGTGGGGAGCAGCCGAGGTCGCGTTGGCAGAGACGTTCAAGCTGGCGCTGGGAGAGGCCCAGCAGTTGCGCGGCGGCGGTGGTGTCCCATTGGGCGCGCACCGCGAGCGGTCGCCAGAAGGTTTCGGCGGCGGCCGCGGCAGGGTCGAGGCGATGGCTGGACATAGCTCGGTTTTGGGTCGGCACCAAGTTTGTTTGAGGCTCGCGGCTCAGGCGAGCATTTACGGTGCGGTGCCAACGGGGCTTAATGATGGGGCGGGGAGCGGCGGGGCCAAGGTGTAAAATGGACTACACGCGTGTCGTCCGTTTGGATGACACGGGGGGGGAGTTGAAGGTTGAAAGTTGAGAGTTGAAAGAGGGGGTTTGCGGATGGGCCGGTGGTCACAGATCGCCGCTACAGGGTGGGGGGAAGTTGAGAGTTGAAAGTTGAGAGTTGAGAGTTGAAAGAGCGGCGCGGGCGCTGTCGGCGGATTTCTGTCCGCTGAGTGCTGTCGGCTGAATGCTGAATGCTGTCGGCGGTCGGCGGTCGGTTGCACTTGCGGCTATTCAGTTGGGCGGGGGTTTGCTAACAGTGGCGCAACGCCGTTCCGTTTTTGCTCGCTGTCGCGTGCAGTCGGTCGGCGAGCTGACTGCGAATCATGCGCTCGGTCTGGAAGCTGTTGCTTTATGTGGGGCTGGTGGCCGCCTGTTACTGGTGCGGGAGCCGCGCGTATGGGGATTATGCGGCGCTGATGTCGGAGGAGGGGCACGATCTGGCACGCCGGGCAAGGGCCAAGCCGGGCAAGGGCACGAATGCGCCGCCGGTAGTGGGGACCAATGCGCCGGAGGTCAGCGCAACGAAGACGTCGCCGGGCACCACTGCGACCAAGGTGGGTGCGAAGGGGGCGAATGCGGTGGTGGTGGGGCCGGGGGAGGAGGGCGAGGAACCGGTGGCGGTGCGCGTGGGCCGGCGCGTGGGGCGGAGTTATTTTCATCTGCTGGGGTTCACGGTGGGGTTCGCGGTGGCGGTGGTGGGGCTGGGTTTCGTGGTGGCGCAGGACTTCGGGCATTTGTTGAAATTCCGGCTGGGTAAGGAGGTGTCGTATGTGGATGCGCGGTCGGAGCGGAACGCGCAGGCGGAGCGGGCAGAGCAGCTCGCGCTGAAGGGGGATCATGTGGGGGCGATCCAGGTGTTGCAGTTGATCGTGAAGCAGCATCCGCAACATCTGCATTCAGCGCTGCGGATCGCGGAGCTTTATGACAAGGAGCTGCATGATTTTCCAAGGGCGGCGCGGCACTATGAGGCGGCGCTGACGCTGAAGTTCCCGCCGGAGCAATGGGGTTGGATCGCGATCCGGCTGGCGAATATTTACTCGGGTCCGCTGAAGCAACCGGGGGCCGCGCTGGCGTTGATCCGGCGGCTGGCGGCGGAGCAGCCGGGGACGCCGGCGGGGGCGAAGGCGCTCCAGCGGCTGGCGCGGATCACGAGTGCGGGGCTGGACCCGGAGGCGGGCGGGGAGGGCTTGTAGGGAGAGCCGGAGGGGGGAGTGTTCACGGGGGAGCGGGATTGGGATTAAGATTAGGAGTAGGATTAAGATTAAGAGGCTGAGGGGATGCTGGCTTTGTGCGCTTCGGCTTGATCCTGAGCCTGATGCTGCTCCGGCTGCGGTGCGTGAGATTGGGTGGTTGCCGGGGCAAGAAAAGTTTCCTACGCTCCAATCTCAGACCTATGAAACGCCTGCTCCTGTTGCTGCCCACGTTGCTCTTCACTTGCTCCACGTTCGCGCAGGCGGACGCCAAAACCGGTTTGCTCGGCCAGTATTTCAAGAACATGACCTTGGAGGGTCCACCGGCGCTCAAGCGCGTGGATGCGCAGGTGAACTTCGACTGGCCCGAAGCGGCGGCGGAGGGTTTGCCGGCGGATCAGTTCAGCGTGCGCTGGAGCGGTCAGGTGCAGGCACCGGCGACGGGTAAGTTCAAGTTGATCCTCGAGACGGACGATGGGGTGCGCGTGTGGTTCGGCGGCAAGCTGGTGCTGGACGACTGGGTGGACCGTGCGCCGGCGGAGAGCGCCGTGGAGGTGGCGTTGGAGGATGGCAAGCGCTACGACCTGATCATCGAGTATTTCGAGAACGGCGGCGGGGCGGCGGCGAAGCTGATGTGGAGTGGACCTTCGACGATGAAGCAGCTCATCCCGAGCTTCCGCCTGACGCCCAAGGAACTCGCGCCGCCGCCCGAACTGGACGCGACGAAGCTGCCGCCGGACGCGCGCGGGCTGTTGGGGCATTACTTCAAGGGCCGGGACTTCGCCGGCAAGCCCGCGCTGCGCATCGACAAGGAAATTGCCTTCGACTGGGGCGAGGGCGGTCCCGGCGTGCGAGGCGCGGGAGCGGAAGATTTCTGCGTGCGCTGGACCGGTCAGGTGAAGGCGGAGAAAGCAGGCACCTACACGTTCATCACGGAGTCGGACGATGGCGCGCGGTTGTGGGTGAACGGCCAGAAGCTCGTGGACCAATGGGTGGATCAGGGCGCGACGGAACACCGGGGCGAACTCAAACTCGAAGCCGGGCAGAGCTACGACGTGGTGATGGAGTATTTCGAGAACACGGGGTTCGCCTCGGCGAAGTTGTGGTGGAGCGTGGGCGGGGCGGAGAAAGTAATCATCCCGGCGGCGGCGCTGACGCCGAAGGAAATCACGGATAAGGGGCAGAAGCGGTAGGGCGGGCGGAGCAGGGGGGAGGAGTCAGCGGGAGTCAGGCAGTTGATGATTCCGAAGGAACCGCAGAGACGCGCCGGGGCGCGGTTATAGCCCTTGAACCGGTGGCGGCAGGTGTCCTCGCCTGCCGCAGCGATGCCAACGGATTTCAATGGGGCACGGGAGGGAGCCCTTTTCGAAGCGGCAATGGGGGAATGGTTTTCGCCCCGACCCATGAGCCTGGCAGGGCCGACGTGTGGTCGGCCTCGTCCCTCCATTCGGATCAACGAGGCCTTGATCCAACAAGGCTCTACCGGGTTCGGCGGGTGAAACTACTTCGGGGCCGGGGGGCGGGCGTGCGGGTGCAAGGGGCTTTCCTCCGCGCGTCGCCGGGCGGGCAGGATGGCGCAGGCGTCCTTGCAGCCGAAGACCTTGCTCAGGAGCAGCCGGTTGCGGCTCACCCACTGGTAGATGTGTTCGGCTACCCAGATGACGCCTGGCAGCCACAGTATGAGCGCCAGCGGCACCAACAGCGGCATCCTCAGGCCCACGAACCGCAGGCAGCGCGCTCCGCGATGGATCGTGCCATCGGTGGCGAGGCAGTGGATGGCCTCCAGCAACGCTTCGCGGGTGAGCGTGGGCGCGACCTGCGCCGCCTCGGGGTCGGCGATGGGCAGCAGGCGCACGACATGGCACCAGTCCAGCCAGGTGAGCAGCTTCATCTGGAAGGTGCAGAGGGAGCACTCGCCGTCGTAGAGAACAATATGGCGCGCGGAAGACACGGGGACAGTTAAGGCGAATGGCCGCGGGGCGTCAAACCGGAGCGGGGGAGGATGCGGTCGTCCCTTCGGAGCGCGACGGAACCCGAACTCCGAAGTCGCCCAACGGGCTGGCGGCTGTAGCGCAGGTTTTCAACCTGCGGCGGCCGCGCACGATTCTGCACCGCATGGCGCAAGGGCCGGCCCGCTGGCTGCAAGCCGGTGAAACAGCAGGCTGCAAGTCTGCGCTACGGCAATTGCGCCGCTCGACTTCAGAAGTCGGGTTGAACCTAAGCCGGAACTACGCAGTTAAAATCTCGAAGGGATCACGGAGATGAGGGACACCGCGCAATGCCTCGGCATTTTCCGAAGCCGGAGCTTGACCCTCCTTTGACCCGCCCCCACTTTTTCCGGCGTGTCCATGAAGTTCATTTGCTCCTGCTTCGCTGCGCTCGCGCTCTCCACTCTCAGCTTGCTCGCGGTAGACCCCGAGAAGGCCGTCGTCCAGATTTTCACCTTCAGCCAGGGCGCGGACTGGGATGAACCGTGGAAGTTCGAGCAGCTCCGGCGCAGCAGCGGCACCGGCTTCATCATCAAGGGCCGTCGCATCATGACGAACGCCCACGTCGTGAGCTGGGCGCGGCAGCTCATGGTGAAGCGCTACCAAGACCCGCGTCCTTACGCGGCGCGCGTCGTCTTCGTCGGGCACGACTGCGACCTTGCGCTGCTGGAGGTGGAGGACTCGCATTTCTACGAAGGCGTCGAAGCGTTGGACTTTGGGCCGCTGCCGAAGGTTCGTTCCACCGTCGTCACCTACGGCTACCCGGCGGGCGGTGAGCAAATCTCCTACACGCGCGGCGTCGTCTCGCGCATCGAGTTGCAGACCTACGCGCACATCGGCAACCGCTCGCTGCTCGGCGTGCAGACCGACGCGGCGATTAACCCCGGCAACTCCGGCGGCCCCGTGATTCAGGACGACAAGGTCATCGGCGTCGCGTTCCAGGGCATGCCCGGCCTCGAAAACGCCGGCTTCTTCATCCCGCCGCCGGTCATCAACCACTTCCTCGACGACATCAAGGATGGCAAATACGACGGCTTCCCCAGCGCCGGCGTCCGCACCGCGCCGCTGCAAAACACCGCCTACCGACGCAAGCTCAAGCTCTCCGACAACGACAAGGGCGTGCGTGTGGACTCCGCCCTCCCCGGCACGCCCGCCGAAAAACTGCTGCGGCCCGACGACGTGATTCTGCAAGTCGGCAAGCACGAGGTCGGCAGCGACGGCACCATCATCTACGAGGGCAACCGCATGGCGCTGGCGATGGCCGTGCAGGAGGCGCAGCACGGCCAGAGCATCCCGGTGAAAGTATGGCGCGAAGGCAAGGAGCAGACCGTCGCCCTGCCCGTCGAGGTGAGCGTGACCGACCGCGTGCTGGGCAACCAATACGATGTGCCCCCGCGCTACTTCGTGTATGCCGGCCTGGTCTTCACGCCCATGAGCCTCGACTACCTAAAAACCTTCGGGCGCGGCTGGTCGGACGCGGCGGGCGCGGAGTTGACCTACGAACTCTTCTACCGCCGCCACGAGTCGCCCAAGACCGTGCGTTCTGAACCCATCGTGCTGTCCACCATTTTGGCGGACGAGGTGAACGCGAACTTTCGCACCCGGGGGCGCGCTCTCGTGGACAAGATTAACGGCGTCCGCATCGAGCGCTTGGAGGATGTGATTCGCGCCTTCGAGCAGCCGGCCAACGGCCAGCACGTCCTGGAGTTCATGCCCAAGAACACGCTCGAATGCCTCGAACGGGTCGAGGCCGACAAGGCGAACACGCAGATTCTAAAGACGTATGGCGTGCCAAAGGACCGGCGGCTGTGAACGGCCGACGGTTGCCGCCCATCCTCTTGGAAAGTCCACTCCCCAATTTCTCATGCACACTTGCGAAGGTTTCTCCCCGTTGGCGCTCGAAAGCGTTCTCCCTCACCCCGGCCCTTTCCCGCTGGGAGAGGGAGCCAGTCAGTCAGCCCTGCAGCACACCGACGGGCCCGTTGAAACGAGAAGCGGACGGCGTCGCTCCCTCTCCCAGCGGGAGAGGGTTGGGGTGAGGGAGAAAAGCCACGAACACGGAGCGGTGCCGTCCACCCCGTGGCATCCCCTGATTCCGCATTCCGCATTCCGCATTCCGCATTTGTTGGCCCTCACGCTCCTGCTCTTTTGCACGCCTGCCCCCGCCGCTCCCACGAGCGATTGGGAAAATTCCCTCGTTTATCTCGAAGTCACGCGGAAGGCCTACGAAGTCTTCCAGCCGTGGTCACCCAAGGCGCGCACCGTGCAGAAGAACGGTCTCGTCATCGGCGCGCGCGAAATCCTGACCACCGCCGAGGAACTCTCCGACCGCACCCTTGTCCGCGTGCAGAAGGGCGGGCGCGGCAAGTGGTGGAACGCGGAGGTCGTGTGGCTGGACTACCACGCGAACCTCGCCGTGCTCACCGTGCAGGACCCGACGCTCTGGCAGGGTTTGAAGCCCGCGAGTTTCTACAGCGGTAAGCCGCCCAAGGACGGCCTGCAAATCGTCCGCTGGCGCAACGGCAACCTCGAAACCCGCAAGGCCGAGTTCAACCAGTTCCTCGTCGAGGACGCGCGGCTCTCGTTCATCCAGCACCTCCAGCTCGAAGCCAGCACCGAGATGCAAGCCGTGGGTTGGGCCGAGCCGCTCGTCGCGAACGGCAAGGTTGTCGGCCTCGCGACAGGGCAGGGCGGCACCAACGCCCGCTTCCTTCCCGCGTCGTTCATCGAGCCGATTCTCACCGCGCGCAAGGCCGGCAAGTATCCGGGCCTCGGCTTCTTCCCGTTCACCTGGCAGCCGGTGGAAAACCCTTCGACCTTTAAGTTCCTCAAACTCCCCGGCGAGCCGCGCGGCGCGCTGGTGATTGATGTGCCTGCTACGCCAGCGGTCGAGCCGAACCTCAAGCCGCGCGACCTCATCCTGCAAGTGGACGGCTTCAACGTGGACAATCAGGGCTATTACAAAGACCCCGACTACGGCCAACTCATCGTCGAGAACCTCGGCTCGCGCCGGAAGTTCGCCGGCGACGTGGTGAAGATGAAGGTCTGGCGCGACGGCGCGGAGGTGAGTCTGGATTATCGCCTGCCCAAGCTCGACTACGCGGTGAAGCTGCTGGCCGATCAGACCTTCGACCAAGCGCCCGAGTATCTCATCGCCGGCGGCCTCGTCCTCCAGCCCTTGAACATCCCGCTCCTGCGCGGCTTCGGCGACGATTGGAAACGCCGCGCGCCCTTCCGCCTCGCGCACTACGCGGGCGAAGCCCGGAGCGCCGAGCGCACCGGTCTCGTCGTGCTCACCAGCGTGCTGCCGGACCCGTATGTGGTCGGCTATCAGGACGCGCGCTTCCTCGTCGTGGACGCCATCAACGGTCAGAAGATCAGCCGCCTCGCCGACGTGGAGGCCGCGTTGCAAAAGCCGCAAGCCGGCTTCCACACAGTCGAGTTCCTGCGTGGCGACAACCTCCGCCGCATCGTCGTGGACGCGGGGGAGATGGACGCGGCGACCAAGCGCATTTTGGAGCGCTACCGTATCCCGGCGGCGAGCAATGTGGGGGCGAAGTAGTAGCCGACTTGGAGCGCGGACGCCCACGTTCGCAGCCCGGAAGTATGGCCGGCTTTGCTGCGGACGTAGGCGTCCGCGCTCCACTCCGTCTTCCCGCTTGCCGAGTTCCCGGAACCGCGTCCACGATGCGCCCACACGATGAACACACGCCAATTCCTCCTTACCGCCACGGCCCTGCTCGCCGCTTTCTCCACCCACGCGGCTGACGCGCCCAAGCTGCCCGCTGGCTACAAGCTCCTTTACGAGCAGGACTTCACCAAGCCGGGCGCGCTGAAGGACTTCGTCTTCACCGACCCGTCGGCGTGGCGCTTGGCGAAGGAGCAGGGCAAGTCCGCGCTGGAGCTTCACAAGCAGAGCGCCTACAAGCCCGAGCACCGCTCGCCGCTGAACATCGCCCTTATCGCGGATAGGGTCTTCGGCGACTTCGTGCTGGAGGTCGAACTGCTCTCGACGAAGAAGCCCTACCCGCACCAGGACATGTGCCTCTTCTTCGGCTTCACCGGGCCGATGGGCTACTACTACAATCACATCGCGGTCGGGGCGGATCCGAACGCGCACAACGTCTTCATCGTGAACAACGCGCCGAGGAAGAACTTCGCCAAAGAGACCACCAAAGGCATCACCTGGGGCGAACGCGAGTGGCACAAGGTCCGCGCCGAGCGCGACACGCAGGCCGGCACCTACCGTGTGTTCTTCGATGGCCAACCCCTCATGCTCGCGGAGGACAAAACCTTCCTGAAGGGCCACATCGGCTTCGGCTCCTTCGATGACATCGGCATGGTGACGAGCATCAAGGTCTGGGGACCAAGCGTGGAAGCGAAGAAGACGGAGTTTTTCAAGCGAGGAGAATAGTTGATCAAGGTGCCGTCGGGCCTCGCACGCCTTTCAAGAACGTCTGAATGTTTGCGTGCGGGTTTGATTCGAGTTGGTGCCATGCTGCTCCGGCCGCGCTGAAGTCCCCTTTGAAATTTTCGGGTATTCGGGGAATTTCATGGCTAACTTGGGGTGAACTGGGAATGAGCTATGAGGAAAAGCGCGTGCGAGCGCCTGGCTTTCATGCCTGAGCGCTCTGCGGGTTGGTGATCCCAGCGCTGCGCG
>JBDKJY010000057.1:0-30440 GCA_039796295.1 Verrucomicrobiota bacterium | reverse complement strand
ATGGAGCAGTATCTCAACGCCGCCGAGCAGCTCACCGCCATCCTGCTCGGCAAGACGGACGCGCCGCCTTACGACGAGTTCAGCGAGGCCGTCTTTTTCCAATTTAACAAGAAGCCGCGCAACGCGAGTGACCGCGGCTGGGAAGTCGTGCCGGAGGGACAGCTCTGGCTCGACTTCGAGCTGCCGGCACCCGGCGAGTATGAGATCAAACTTTACGCGTGGGGCGTGGAGAAGCCGGAGGAAAAGGACCGGAGCAATAACGAGCGCTGGCTGGAGAAAGATTATCCGCTCGACCCCAAAGCGCGGCCAGTGGTGGAGGCCACGTTGCTGTGCGATGACCAGCTCATCGGCCATGTGCCAGTGCAGCCCGGAAATGGCACCACCGCCAGCCGGCAGATTCACACGCTGCGTTTCACCGCGCAGGCGGGTGTGCACACGATTCGCGTGCATCACCGCTTTCCACGCGAGTTCACCGCGGAGCAAATCGCCGCGCATTTGGAAAAGCCGCTGCTCGCTCCGCGTCTCGGTGTGCGGCGTGTGGCCTTGCGCGGGCCGTTGCAATTTGGCGCGGCGAAACTGGCTCCCGCGCACGAAGCCTTGCTGAAAACGCGGCCCGCTTCCGGCCTCAGCGAAAGCGCGGCGGCGGAAAATATCCTCCGCGCCATCGGCGACCGCGCTTTTCGTCGGCCTTTGAAAGCCGATGAGTTGAGGGACCTGCTGCGCTTCGTCGAAACGAGGCGAAGTGCGGGCGATGACTTCGAGCGCGCCGTGGAACTCGCGGTGCAGACCATGCTCGTCTCACCGAAGTTCTTGTTCCGCCTCGACAACGTCGAACTCCCGCCGGGGAAGGACGACATCGCTCCGCTGGGCGACTACGCGCTGGCCTCGCGGCTCTCGTATTTTCTCACCGCATCCATGCCGGATGACACGCTGCTCGACTTGGCAGCCAAAGGCACGCTGCACGAGCCGCAGACTCTCGCGGCCCAAGTGGAGCGGCTGCTGGCCGATCCGCGCGGGGCCGCGTTCACCGAGGCGTTCTTCGGGCAATGGCTGGGCCTGCGCAAAGTGCCGGAGGTCACGATGGACCGTGGGACATTCAAGACCTTCAGCACGGAGTTGAAGGACGACTTGCGCCGCGAAACCACGATGTTCGTCGAGTCCATCGTGCGGGAGAACCGGCCCGCGCTGGAGTTGCTCACCGCCGACTATTCATTTCTCAACGGACGGCTCGCCGCCTTCTACGGCATCGCGGGCATCGATCGCAAAGCGGAGTTCCAGCGCGTTTCGCTGCAGGGCACACCGCGCCAGGGCGTGCTCACGCACGGCAGCCTGCTGATGCTCACGTCGTATCCGAACCGCACGTCCCCCACGCGGCGCGGCGCGTGGATTCTCGAAACCATCCTCGGCGAAGAGCCGCCACCGCCGCCGCCGAACGTTCCCGAACTGGAACGCACCCGCGCCGCCGCGCCGAATCTCAGCCTGCGCGAGCAGCTCGTGCAGCATCGCGTGAATCCCACCTGCGTCTCCTGCCACCGCACCATGGACGCCATCGGCTTTGGCCTGGAGAACTTCGACGGCATCGGCAAATGGCGCGACACCGACCAAGGGCGGCCGATTGACGCCAGCGGCGATTTGCCGGGCGGAAAAGCCTTCAAGACACCGCAGGAACTCATCGGCATCCTTGCCCGCCGCGACGAAGATTTCGTCCGCCACCTCAGCAGCAAGCTCCTCACCTTCGCCTTGGGGCGCGGTGTCGAATACTACGACCGCGTGGCGCTGGACGAGATCGTCCGCAACACCAAGCCGGACGGCTTCCGCTTCCGCGACCTCGTGCGCGAGGTCGCCGTCAGCCGTCCCTTTCGATTCACGCAAACTCAAACCTCCGATTCAAAACCATGAACCGTCATTCCACTTCACGACGCACCTTCCTGCGCGGCCTCGGCGCGCTGGTGGGCCTGCCCTTCCTCGAATCCCTCCACGCCGCCACCGCAGCAACGAAACCGCCGCTGCGCTTTGGCTGGATTTTCTTCCCCAACGGCATGGTGCGCGATTTCTGGACGCCACAGGGCGAGGGCCGCGATTTCCAGTTCAATCAGACCAACGCCGCGCTCGCTCCCGTGCGCGACCACGTAACCCTCATCGGCAATCTGGCCCACGACAAAGCCCGCGAAAACGGCGACACCGGCGGTGACCACGCGCGCAACGGCGCGACCTACCTCACCGCAGTGCAGGCCAAGAAAACCGGTGGCAAGGACATCCACGCCAGCATTTCCATCGACCAGGTCATCGCACGCCAAATCGGCCAGCACACCCGCCTGCCCTCGCTGGAGCTGGGCACAGAGCCGAGCCGCAAGGAAGGCCGCTGCGACTCCGGCTACAGTTGCATCTACATGTCGAATATCTCCTGGCGCAGCGCCACGCAGCCCAGCGGCATCGAGATCAACCCGCGCCGCGCCTTTGACCGGCTCTTCGGCGCCAGCGGCAGCGAAGGCGAGCGTCTCCGCGCCCGCTCCGCCGCGCGACAGAGCGTGCTCGACTTCGTCGCCGACGACGCGAAGCGCCTCCAGCGGCAGGTCAGCGGCAGCGACCGCCGCAAGCTCGACGAGTATTTTGAAAGTGTCCGCGCCGTGGAAAAACAAATCGATCAAATGGCCAGCCTGCCGCCCATCGAAGTGCCCGGCACCAGCCGTCCCGAGGCCGATCCCGCCGACACCGTGAAGCGCATCCGCCTCATGTATGACCTCATGGCATTGGCGTATCAAACCGATGCCACCCGCGTCATCACCTTCATGACGGCCAACGCGCAGACCAACCGCGTCTATGACCACCTCGGCATCACCTCCGGCCATCATCAGCTCACCCACAGCAACGGCCAGGAGGCGGAGATTCAGAAAATCGACCGCTTCATGACTGAGGAGTTCGCCCGCTTTGTCGGCAAACTGCAAAGCATCCCCGAGGGCGAAGGCACGCTGCTCGACCACTGCCTCATCACCTTCGGCAGCGCCATGGGCGATGGGCGCAAGCACGACCACGGCGACCTGCCCTGCGTCGTGGCCGGTCACGCCGGCGGCGCACTCACCGGCGGCCGCTACCTGCGCCTCCCCGGCGAAACGCCGATGGCCAACCTCTTCGTCACCACCGCCCGACTCGCCGGCACCAAACTCGACCGCTTCGGCGACAGCACGGGCGCGCTGACGCTCGGATAACTCCATCTTTTGCACTTCTTGAAAAGCTGAAGTACTACCATTCCAATCTTGAAAATCGAAACCAACACCCCCGCCGAAATCCTCGCCGCCCCCAACGGCCGCGGCGTCGAGCGCTGGGCCTCGCCCGAGGCGGTGGCATAACTGAAAAGCGGAGTAGAAAGATGAACGAAACCACACCACTGCCGGGTATCCGGCTTTTCAATCTCACCGGTCGCACCGCGCTCATCACCGGAGGCTCGAAAGGACTCGGCTATGCCATGGCGGCCGGTCTCGCGTCCGCAGGGGCCAATGTCATGCTCGTTAGCCGTCATGCCGACGAAGCGCAAGCCGCCGCAGGTCGTATCGCCCGCGATTTTGGCCGCAAAGCGACAGGCCACGGCGCGGACGTGACTTCAGCCGAGCAGGTGGACGCCATGCTCGCCGCCGCCGAGCGCGAACTGGGCAAAGTGGACATCCTCATCAACAGCGCGGGCATCAACATCCGCGCCCCCATCGCGGAACTGACGCCGGAGCAGTTCGATGAAGTGATGCGCGTGAATGTGCGCGGCACCTGGCTTTGCTGCCGCGCCGTGCTCGCCGGGATGCGGGCGCGGAAATGGGGCCGCATCATCAATCTCGCCAGCGCCCTCGGACTCGTCGGACTTGCAGGCCGCACGCCTTACACCGCGAGCAAGGGTGCCGTCATCCAGATGACGCGCACGCTGGCGCTCGAAGCCGCCGCCGATGGCATCACCGCGAACGCCATCTGCCCCGGTCCGTTTCTCACCGAGATGAACACCGCCATCGCGGACACCGAGGACGGCCAGAAGTTCGTCGTCGGTGCGACTGCGCTGAAGCGCTGGGCACGCCTCGAAGAAATCCAGGGCGCGGCCATTTACCTCGCCAGTGAAGCCGCCAGCTACGTAACCGGAGCCACCCTCACCGTGGATGGCGGCTGGACGGCGCAGTGACTGCCCCATTTTGGCATGAAAAAGTTCCTCTCCATCATCCTTCTCTCCTGTGCCTGCGCCCTGGCGTCGGACTTTCCGCAGCCGTATAACACTGAGCCAGACACCACGACGCCGCTCATGCCTGCCGCGGAGGCGGCGGCGAAGATGCAGGTGCCTCCGGGGTTCAAGGTCAGCGTGTTCGCCGCAGAGCCGGATGTGCAGAATCCCATCGCCATGGCCTGGGATGCGCGGGGTCGCATGTGGGTGGCGGAAAATTACACCTATGCCGAAAAGGCCAAACGCTTCGACCTCGGGCTGCGCGACCGCGTCATCATCTTCGAAGACGCGAACAACGATGGTCGCGCGGAATCGCGCAAGGTTTTCACGGATGAAGTGCAGATGCTGACCAGCGTCGAGACCGGCCACGGCGGAGTGTGGCTCATGTGTCCGCCGCAATTGCTCTTCATCCCGGACGCGAATGGGGACGACGTGGCGGACGGTCCGCCGCAGGTGGTGCTCGATGGTTTCACGGTGGCGAAGGACAACTATCATAACTTTGCCAATGGCCTGCGCTGGGGACCGGATGGCTGGCTCTACGGGCGCTGCGGCCACTCGTGTCCGGGGCGTCTGGGTTTGCCGGGCACGCCGGATGAGTTGCGCGTCCCGATGAAAGGGGGCGTGTGGCGCTATCATCCGGGACGCAAAATCGTCGAGGTGCTCACGCATGGCACCACGAATCCGTGGGGTCACGACTGGGATGCGAATGGCGAGATGTTCTTCATCAACACGGTCACCGGGCATCTCTGGCATCTGATGCCGGGGGCGCATCTGCATGATTCACGGCCATCGCCGAATCCCGGCGTATTCGAGCGGCTCGACACCATCGCCGATCATTACCACTTTGATACGAAAGGCACTTGGGCGAACTCGCGCGGTGGGAGGGCCAACGATTTCGGCGGCGGCCACGCACACATCGGCATGATGATCTACCAAGGCAACACGTGGCCGGAGAACTATCGCGGCAAACTTTTCACCCTGAACATGCACGGACGGCGCGCGAACATGGACCGCCTGGAGCGCCTCGGTTGCGGCTACGTGGGACGGCATGAGCCTGACTTCATGCTCAGCGCGGACCCTTGGTTTCGCGGCCTCGAAATCAGCACCGGCCCGGACGGCAATGCCTTCGTGCTCGACTGGAGCGACATCGGCGAGTGCCACGAACACACGGGCGTGCATCGCACCAGCGGGCGCATCTACAAGGTCAGCTACGGTGACCCGAAGCGGCCCGTCGCGATGCTCACGCCTGCTTGCATGAACGGCCCCGGCAAATTGCCCGCGCTGTGGAAACAATATCAAGAGGGCAGCACGACGCCTGAGATGCTGCGCGGACTTTTGCAGGATACCGATGAGCATGTGCGCGTGTGGGCCGTTCGCCTGCTCACGGACTTCTGGCCGCTGGATACCATCGTCGGCCCGCGCAAGGACGCGGTGTATCCAAGCGACGATGAATCGCTCGCGCGCTTCGTGAAGCTCGCGAAGGAGGACGCATCCGGACTGGTGCGGCTTTCGCTCGCGTCCACACTGCAACGCCTGCCGGTGGCGAAGCGCGCGGAACTCGCTGCCGCGCTCGTCGCGCACAGCGAGGATGCCGACGACGCGCAGCTTCCGGCGATGGTTTGGTTCGGGCTCATCCCCGTGGCCGATGCGGACCCAGCGGCGCTGCTCTCCGTCACGAAAGTCTGCACCTGGCCGAAGACCGTTCGCTGGGCCGCGCGCTACCTCGCCATGAAGCTCGAACGGCAGCCAGAACCGCTCAACGAATTGCTGATCAGCACGGTGGCTTCGGACGCGCAGTGGCGGCAACTCGCGGTGCTCGAAGGCATGGCCGCTGCGTTCAAGGGCTGGCACAAAGCTCCAAAACCCGCCTCGTGGGAGATGGTCGCTGCGAAGTCGCCGCACAAGGATCTGGTGCGGGACCTCGGCATTCTTTTCGGCGATGGCCGCGCGCTCGATGATGTGAAGAAGATCGCGCTCGATCCCGGAGCGGAATTCGCGCAGCGGCAGGCCGCACTGGAGACCTTGATCGCAAACCGTCCGCCGGATTTGCAGACCATCTGCACCCAGCTTCTCGATACGAAGCGGCTGTGCAGCATCGCCGTGCGCGGGCTGGCGTTGGTGAATGACCCCACTCTCGGCCAGCGGCTCGCTGCGGACTATCGCAAGTTCGATCCAGACGACCGCCCTGCCGTGATGAATTTCCTCCTCTCGCGTGCCGCTTCTGCAAAGGCGATGCTGGCAAACATCGGCGATGAGAAATCGCAGATCCCGCGCGCGGACATCACCGCCTTCCACGCACGGCAGATCCGCGCCTTTGGCGACGCTGCGCTGACGAAGAAGCTGACCGAAGTGTGGGGCGAACTGCGTGAGTCCACCGAGGACAAGCGACAGCTCATCCAGAGTCTGAAGACAAAACTCACACCCGCCGTGCTCGCGAAAGCCGACCTGAGCCAGGGCCGCGTGCTTTTTCAAAACGTCTGCGCTGCCTGCCACACGATGTATGGCAGCGGCGGCCGGATCGGCCCGGACCTCACCGGTTCAGGCCGCGCCAATCTGGATTACCTGCTGGAAAACATCGTCGATCCCAGCGCCGTCGTCCCAGCGGACTACCGCATGAGCACGCTCACGCTGAAAGATGGCCGCATCCTCAGCGGAGCGGTGGCGGAGACGAATGAGCGCACGCTCACCCTACGCACGCCCACGGAACCTGTCACGATCGAGCGCTCCGAGATCGTCAAGCAGGAGGTTTCACCCTTGTCCATGATGCCGGAAGGACTGCTGCAGGTGTTCCAGCCAGATCAAGTGCGCGATCTGATCGCCTACCTCATGCACCCCGCGCAGGTGCCGTTGCCAAGAAACTAAGCCGTGGCTGTGACGTGCAAATTAACCGACTCCTACAGTCACGCGTTTCGGCGGCAGCGCCGTGCCGGATGTCTAAGGCCAATGTTACGGTCAGAATTGTGCGCTCCCATCGCCGTCTCTAGGTTGAACCAATCTAAATCCAAGCTCTGCGTCCGTCACCAATCTGCGGTTCATCCATTCTCCTTACCTTCACCATGCGCCCGTTCCTCATCATCCTCAGTCTCTTGATTGTCTCCGCGGTTTCAGCCGCGCCTCTCCGCCCCAATCTCATCTTCATCCTCTCCGACGACCTCGGGCAGGGGGACCTCGGGTGTTACGGCAACACCAACATCCAGACGCCGAACCTCGACCGCATGGCGCGGGAGGGGACGCGCTTCACGCAGGCTTACTGCGGCACACCCATCTGCGCACCGAGCCGCACGGTGTTGATGACCGGTCTGCACACCGGCCACACACCCGTGCGTGGCAATCGCGAGATCCAACCCGAAGGACAGCATCCGCTCCCGGCCGAGACGGTGACGGTGGCGGAGATCCTGAAAGGCGCCGGTTACGCGACCGCGGCGGTGGGCAAGTGGGGCATGGGGATGTTCGACACCACGGGCAGCCCGCTCAAGCAGGGCTTCGATCATTTCTTCGGCTACAACTGCCAGCGCCATGCGCACAGTTACTTTCCGACTTACCTCTATCGCGACGACCAGCGCTTCGAGCTGCCCGGCAATGATGGCAAGAATCAGCGCGGCACTTACGCGCAAAATCTCATCGCCGACGCCGCGCTGAAGTTCGTGCGCGACGACAAAGACGGTCCGTTCTTTCTCTATTACCCCGTCACGCTGCCACATGGAAAACACGAGATCGACGACCTGGGCATCTACGCGGACAAGCCGTGGCCGCAGGAACAAAAGGCCTATGCCGCGCAGGTCACGCGGCTCGACCGCGACGTGGGCCGCCTGCTCGATTTGCTCAAGGAACTCGGCCTCGATGACAAGACGCTCGTCATGTTCAGCGGCGACAACGGACACATCCCGCAGAGCCTGCCACTGCTCTCCGGCAACGGGCCGAAGCTGCGCGGCACCAAGGCCACGATGTATGAAGGCGGACTGCGCCAGGCGAGTATGGCGCGCTGGCCGGGGCAGATTCCCGCCGGTCGCGTGAGCGATGAACCGTGGGCGTTCTGGGACTTCCTGCCCACCGCCGCCGAACTCGCCGGAGCCACGTTGCCGCAGGGTTTCCAGCCCGATGGCCTCTCGCTCGTCAGCTTCCTCAAAGGAGGCCCATCACCGCAGCGCGACTATTTTTACTGGGAGCTTCACCAAGGAACAACACGCCCCACACCGCTGAGCGCCGTGCGTTTTGGCAAATGGAAGGCGCTGCGTGAAAACCCCGTCGCCCCCATCGAACTCTACGACCTCGACACCGATTCTGCGGAGGCGAACAACCTCGCCGCCAAGAACCCCGAAGTCGTCGCCAAGGCCGAAGCCTTGATGAAGCAAGCGCATCGCGATGATCCGAATTGGCCAGTCCGCACCGCCGCAGCTCCTCCCGCAAAGAAAAAGCCATGAAACGCATCGTCGCGATCCTGTTCCTCACTTTATTCGGCGTTCGCCTCGCCCCTGCGGCTCCGAATCAAGTTCCTGCCGCGCGCCCGAACATCCTCCTCATCATGGTGGACGACATGGGCTACTCGGACCTCGGTTGCTACGGTGGCGAGGTGCGCACTCCGACCCTGGGTGCGCTCGCTGCAGATGGCGTGAGGCTGGCGCGGTTTTACAATTGCGCACAGTGCTGCCCCTCGCGCGCCTCGCTCATGAGCGGGCTGTATCCGCATCAGGCCGGCGTGGGCGACATGAACGAACAGGGCGCGGCGAATGAGCTGTGGCGGCGCATTGGCTCGCCAGCGTATCTCGGCTTCAAAAAAGAGGGCGTCGTGACCTTGCCGGAGTCTCTGCGCGAGGCGGGCTACCAGACGTTCATGGCCGGGAAATGGCATCTCGGTCAGGATGAGTCCTGCTGGCCGGGGCAGCGCGGGTTTGACCGGCATTTTGCGCTCATCGGAGGTGCTTGCGAACAGTTCACCGGTTATCGCTCGTGGCAAAAGAAGGGACCCATCACCAAGTTCGTGCTCAACGGCAAGAAGGTCGAAAAACTCCCGCCCGGCTTCTACACGACCGACACCTTCACGGACCACGCGCTGCGTTTCATCGAGGAATCCGAAGCAGCGCGGCCGTGGTTCGGTTACTTGGCCTACACCGCGCCGCATTGGCCGCTCCAAGCCCATGAGAACGATGTGGCGAAGTATGCGGAAACGTATCGCGCAGGCCCCGATGCCATCCGCCAGGGCCGTTTCCAGCGATTGAAGGAACTCGGCCTCATTCCCGAATCCGCAACCTTGCCCCAGCTTGATGACACGGTGACTGAGGAAGCCAAACAGGCAAAGCAAGAGCGCAACGAGCAATGGATGCGCAACTACGCGGCGATGATTGACCGTGTGGACCAGAACCTCGCCCGCATCGTCGAAGCGCTGCGCAAACGCGGCCAGTTCGACAACACGCTCATCCTCTTCCTCAGCGACAACGGCTCCGACGAAGTGCGTGGCCCGCTCTGGGGACAGGTGTGCAACACGCCCTTCCGCAAGTTCAAGGTCTGGGTGCATGACGGCGGCATCGCCTCGCCCCTGATCGCTCACTGGCCTGCGGGCATTCCGCCGAAGCAGCGTGGCAAGATCGTGACCGGCCCCGCGCACATCATGGACGTGTTCCCGACGTGCCTCGCCGCTGCCACCGCGAAACATCCGAGCACCTTTGCCGGTCATGTCGTGCAGCCACTCGAAGGCACGAGCCTCCTGCCCGCCCTGCGGGGTGAAGTCCCCACGCTGCCGATGGACCGCCCGCTATTCTGGGAACGCATGGGCAACGAAGCCATGCGCCAGGGCCACTGGAAACTCGTGCGTGGCTACGGCCCGTCCGCAGAGAACGGCGGCATCGCCACCACCGGCCCGCGCACCGGAGCGTGGGAAATCTACGACACCTCCACCGACCCCGGCGAAACCCGCAACCTCGCCGCGCAGCAGTCAGAAAGAGTCGCCTCACTCGTTTCTCAACACGAAGCCTGGGCCAGACGCGTCGGCGTGGTGCCGCGCGAGGAAATCGTCAAACGCATGCAATCCAACGATAAGAAATAAACCAGCGGAGTGATGGAGTAGTGGAGTGCTGGAGTGATGAAAAATTCCCGCGCCGCGCCTCTCCAGTATACTCCAGCACTCCAACACTCCACCCACCTAACCAACCATGAACACACCCACTCCCATCACCCGCCGCGGCTTCATCCGCACTGCCGCACTCTCCACCGCCGCCACCGCGATGACGGCGAAATCTTACTCCCAAATCACCGGCGCCAACGACCGCGTGCGCGTCGGCCTCATCGGCTTCGGCCTCATCGGGCGATTTCACATGGCGGCCATCCAGGAACATCCGGATGCGCGCATCACGGCCGTGTGCGATGTGCACCGCGGACGCGTCGAGGCGGCGGCGGAAATGGCGGGCGGCAATCCGGCGCGCTACGGCGATTTCCGAAAACTGCTCGCGGACAAAAATGTGGATGCCGTCTATGTCGCCACACCGGACCATTGGCACGCGCTGATGACGATGATGGCCTGCGCCGCGGCTAAGGACGTGTATGTGGAAAAGCCGACCACGCTCTTTGTGCGCGAAGGGCGCTGGATGCTCGACGTGATGAAACGCACCAACCGCGTCATACAGGTGGGCACGCAGAACCGCTCCGGTCCGCCGTTTCAGCGCGCCCGCGAACTCATCCAGGCCGGACGGCTCGGCACCATCGTCTCCGTGTCGAACAACAACTCGCGCAACATCTCGCCCGGCTTTGGCAATCCGCCCGATGGCGCGCCGCCGCAGGACCTCGATTACGACCTGTTCCTCGGCCCAGCGCCGAAGCGGCCCTACAATCCGAACCGCTCCATCTACCACTTCCGCTGGTTCTGGGATTACTCCGGCGGCCAGGCCACGAACCTCGGCCAGCACTCGCTCGACCTCGTCCACTGGATGCTCGGCGTGCGCGCGCCGAAGTCCGTCTATAGCACCGGCGGACGCTGGTTCCTGAAGGACAACTGCGAGACGCCCGACACGCAGGACGTCATCATGGAATACCCGGGCCTTACCGTCACCTGCCAGTATCGAGAGGCGAGCGCGGGCCTCGGCGGACTCGGCATGGGCGGCCTCACTTTCCAGGGCACGCACGGTTCGCTGCCCGTGTCGCGCGCGGGATTCGAACTCGTGCCCGACAAAAAGGTGAGCCCGAACAACACCGTCGCCAGCATCCTCGGCGTGAAAAGTCATCCCGTCGGCGGCCCGCAAATCGAGCCGTGGGAGCCCGGCCAGATGTGGGCCACGCCCGAGAAAGACGACACCGGCAACGCTATCAAAGACTACTCCCGCCACGCGCGGAACTTCCTCGATTGCGTGAAGTCGCGGAAGCAGCCGCTCTCCGATTTGCAAAGCAGCCACGAAGTCGCCACCGCGTGTCATCTTTCCAACATCTCCCTGCGCACCGGCCGCAAGCTCGTGTGGGACGCGGAGAAAGAGGAAATCATCGGCGATGCCGAGGCCAACGCGATGCTCGTGCGCACGTATCGCGCGCCTTGGGATGCGGAACTCAAAGCCCTGCTCGCATGAACCGCCGCACCTTTATCGCCACACTGCCCGCGTTCATCGCCGCGCGTCACGCGCTCGCGGCTGCGGGCGCCGCGAAAAGCCGCATCGGCATCTGCTCGTTCTCGTGTCATCGCGCCTGGCAGGCGGTGCGCGACAAGTCCGCGCCAGTGTCCTTCGCGGATAGCCCGACATTTTACGACTACGCGCGCAGACTCGGCGCTGATGGCGCGCAGACGAGCGTGGGGATGATTGATGAAGCCGCCGCCGCGCGTTTCCGCGAGCTAGTGGAGCAGACCGGCGGTTACTACGAGGGCGACATTCGCCTGCCGAAAAAGGAGAGCGAGCTGGAGAAGTTCGAGCAGGAAGTGAAGCTCACTCGGGCCGCTGGTGGCACCGTGGCGCGCACGTATCTCTCCGGCTCGCGCCGTTACGAGACGTGGAAGACCATGGACGAGTTCAAATCGTTCCGCGCCGAGGCCTCGAAGCACCTCGCGATGGTCGAGCCCATTGTGAAAAAGCATCGGCTCAAGCTCGCCGTCGAGAATCACAAGGACCTCACGAGTGACGAACTCGCGGTGCTCATGCGCGAGTTCAGCAGCGACTGGCTCGGCGTGAATGTGGACACGGGCAACAACCTCGCGCTGCTCGAAGACCCGCTCGCCGCCGTCGAAGCGCTCGCGCCGTTCGCGATGAGCGTGCATCTCAAGGACATGGCCGTGCAGCCGCACGAGACCGGCTTTCAACTCAGCGAAGTCACCTGCGGCAACGGCTTCCTCGACCTGCCCCGCATGGTCGCGACGCTGAACAAGGCGAACCCGAACCTGCGCTTCAATCTCGAGATGGCCACGCGCGATCCCTTGCTCATCCCGTGCCTCACCGTAGGCTTCTTCGCCACCTTCCCCGAGCGCAAAGCCACGCATCTCGAAACCGCGATGCAACGCGTGAAAGCAAACCCGCTCAAGAAGCCGCCACCATCCATCGCCGGAAAACCGATGCCTCAACAGCTCGCGGAAGAGGAAGCGAACAACCGCGTTTCGCTGCGCTGGATGCACGAGAAACTTTCCCGACCATGAAACGCTGCCTCGCAATTCTCGCCCTCGCCACTGCGCAGCTTTGCGCCGTTGAGTTGCCAACCACCACGCGCAGTTTCCTCGCAAAGCACTGCTACGACTACGACTTCAATTTCACCCAGCCCACCGAGGGACGACTCACGCGCGGCGAGTTTGCACGGCGACTCTGGCACCACGAATTGCCGCCAGCATCTCGTCACGCCGGAGGGTAACCCTTTCCTCATCCTCGGCCTCTCGCACGTCAGTGGGGCGTGGCAGGGATTGCTCGGCCCTCGCAAACAGCAGGCACTGGAAAATCTCCAGACCGACCTGCGCGACATGAACTTAAACGCGGTCGGCTACGTGCCGGACCTCGGCGCGGAGTTCAACTACATCCACAATGCCGACCGTCTCCCCGGCTCGCCCGGCACCGTGACCGGGCAGGGTCAGCGAAAGCATCTCTACGAGGACGTGTTCGATCCGGCCTTTCACGCGCGATCGCGAAAGCACATCCAAGGCATCGCCGACAAGACCGCGAAGGATGCCCATTGCATCGGCTATTGGTGGACCGACATCCCCGTCTGGAATCCCGGCCAGCAGAAGCAGAAGTTCGGTCTGAGCTACGTCGATTTCATCCGTGCATTGCCCGAGGGAGCACCGGGCCGCGTGCGCTACGAGTCGTGTGGAATGGAAAACGCCGCAGGAACGGATTTGCGTCCCACCTGTCTGGCCGCGTGCTACGAGTGTTTGATGAGCTTTGGCAACGAGTATGAGTCCTTGATCCTGGACCGCCATGGCCTTCGGCAGCACTTGCCCGACCTTTCAGGCAGCCGCATGTTTCCGCGCGCGGCCGGGCGCGATTGGAACGGGCATCTCACATGGTTGCGAGGGCTCACCGATTCACGTTCCGAAATTGAACGAAGGTTTCTCGACGCGATTGCCGCCGGATTCCATCGGCTGCCCGATGAGGCGCAAAAGCCCATTCCCGAACCGCGCTGCATGCCGGATTTCTTCTACGGGCCAAACATCTGCGTCTTCTGCGATGGCTCCGTCCACGACGAGCCGGCACAGGCCGCCCGCGACGTGGAATTGCATCAAGAACTGACCAGCCGAGTATATCGGGTCATTCCCATCCGATATGACCGCTCCCTTCAGGAACAGATTCGCCAATATCCGAACGTCTTTGGCCGTCCGTCGAACCACTGAAAGTGCTTTCACAATGCGCCAAGCCGTCACCGTGGGGCCAATGTAAACCTGTTCGATTCAAACCGCCATTGACCACCGCAAAGTCGGGTTATCTGACGCACTGCTTATGAGAAAGACATTGGGGGCTGTTCGATTCTCCGCAAATCACTTTCCAATTCACCCATTTTCCTATTGGCCACGATCAATCGCTGGACGAATTCCGAGCGCTCGTCCGCAAATGACTGCCGTTCGCTGCGAAGCTGCTCAATGAACATATCCTTCGCTCGATTGGTTATCTTCAAGTCCATGACCTCCTGCCGCAATACCTTGGCTTCATCGGCCGGAATCTTTGCCCGTGTTTGGTTTTCCGCATCGTTCGGAAACGGTTCCGTGCGTGCGGGTTCTCCCGCCTTGGACATTTTCGCAAGTTCTTCTTGCGTCGCCAACTTGACGCTTTCCTGAGTGATGAAATATTTCCTCTCGTTCATGTCGAAATAGGAGTCTAGCCGAGCGATGCCCTGTCGGTTTGGCTGGCACCAGTTCACGATGCTGCGCTCGGTGCGCGCGACGCCCGCCGCTTCAAACATCCTCGCGACTTCGCGCACTGTCAGCGTGTGATTGTCCGTCCGTTCCGAAGTATTCGGAAGGTTGCCGAAACTTTCCGTAGCGTGCGGAACTTTGCCGAAGGATTCGGAAGTCTGCGGAACTGTGCGGAACGGTTCCGAACCGTTCGGCATCGGCTGCGATTGTGGGTGGCTGTCCATGGAGATTGCGTGAGCGAATAATTCGATGCGCCGAGCGGAAGAAAGTGGCCGGGGTATCGTGACTAAATTCTACCACACGCGCGCTCGCGACGGAAACTACTGGCGCGTCTTCCGAACCACGACGCGGGGTCCATTTGTGGAAACACTGTCGCGTGTGCTAGCTGCCTGCCATGGGAGGCACTGGCAGAGATTTCAAGGGCATCTGGATTTCCAAAGAAATTTGGCTCTCTTCGTCGTTGTCCATCATGGAGAAAGTTCTGTTCGTCGAAATCCACTCGCTCGACAACGAGCGCGGTTGCTACGCCTCCAACAAGTATTTCGGCGATTTCTTCGGCGTCAGCGACCGCCAGATTCGCACCCACATAGGCTCGCTCCGGGACAAGGGCTTCATCACCGTTGCGATTCGAAACCGTAATGAGCGCGTCATCCACGCCGCCGGGAAGTATGCGCGTGTGCGCGATGAGCAGCTTCGGCAACTGACGCAGTTGAAGGGTGAACTTATCCACAGGATGACCGTCCGCCCCGGTCGCAGGTAGGAAGCGAACTTCCGGGAGGGTAGGAAGAAAACTTCCGCCCACCCCGGAAGGAAACTTCCACAGAGTAATACAATGAGTAATACAAAGAATAATCATCAGCCGAAGATTCAAGAATCTTTGAAGGGGAAGAAGATGCGGGACGAAGAGCAACACGAGCTTTTCGTTCAGTGGTTGAACATTCTGCTACGCGACGACCACGGGCGCGCCGTCATCCGTGCGATGGTCGAACAACACGAGATGCCAGTCATTGATTTTGCCCACGGCGAGCGTCGCGCCACGAACAGGCCAGCCTGTCAACCAGCCGATTTTCAAGCGTCCAGTTGGGCGCGGTCGCGAATTGACCGGCCCGATTCCCTCGCTTAGGCTTCCCCCCATGATTAGCGAGGTCATGGACAGGAACGTGGTGACGATCCCCGCGACGCTGGCGTCGGGGCACGGCATCAAGCCGGGAAGCCGTCTGGATTGGAAGGAAACCGCGCAGCCCGACACGCTCACGGTGAAGATTCTTCCCGACTATGCCGCGCTGGCCGCGAGCTTGCTTGGGGCGGGCCGGAAACACCTGCGCCACGGCGTTGACCCGCAGGCCGAACTCGCGCGCGAGCGTGACGACGCGGACCGTCAGGCCAGCTTGTGATCACTCACGTTCTCGACACATCCGCCTTGCTCTCGCACTACCTGCGCGAGCCGGGTGCGGAGGAAGTGAACGTCATTCTGGCACGCGGGCCGGAGGAAACCGGCGTCTCCCTGATAACCTTGGTGGAGTTGCGTGGCCGTTTGACGGAGCTGGTTGCCGATGCCACGGAGGCGGAGCGCGCTTTCAGGCTTTACACGGAAACGCTCACGACGACGGTGCCTTTCACACGCGCAACCGCCGATGCCGCCATGGAACTGCGCGCTGCCACACGCCCGCGACTGCCACTTGTGGATGCGTTGATCGCTGCCAGCGCCAAACAGCATGGCGCGACGCTTGTTCATCGTGATCCGCACATGGCCGGGATACCCACGACGCTGGTCAATCAGCGGATGCTACCGCCCAAGCCGGCAACCGCGTCGTGAACTGATTCCCGTCGAATGACGGGAGCCTGTCTGCCCCTACATACGGGGCGACAAACATGGTTTGTAGGGGTGCGAGCCGCACCGGCCACTATTCCACGGCTCAACTGCCGCTTACTACCTCCCCAACGTGTCGTCGGCTAGCGCCCGACTTCGCGCTTTTTCCCTGCGGGCTATCGGGTGGCAGTCCCCCTAGCCGGTGTCCTTTACCAAACAGCGCGAAGTCGGGCGCTGCGCTACTATCGTCGCTAGCCCACGACACCTTGGGGGACTGGTTTTAAGAAGACCACGACGGGTTTCGCTCACCGCGGCGCTCCGACGAGCGGAGGACTGCTCCGCATGACTGCGGGAAAAAGCGCCGCCGCGAATGCGGCGATTGAAAAACGAGTCGCGCCGCAGGCGCGCGCGATTTGGCCGTGGTAGAATAGAAACTGTCTCGGGTTTCAAAGTCAGTCGCCATTACCTCGCCGGCTCGTCCCCAACACGCATGTCGGCGCAAGCGAGTGGCCTTCGCCGCCCGTCCGCCGTGTCCCCAGGTTTTACACGACACGGGAAACCTTCGACACGGTAGGAGTGGCGGCTGGCTTGGGAACCATGAACAACCAAGACCACATCATCATCGGCGAGCAGCACGGCTGGGGCGACCCGGTGGCTTTTGGTATCTCCCCGATCGACCAACGGCAGCACCTTTACATCATCGGCAAGACCGGTTCGGGCAAGACGACGCTGCTTCGCAATCTCATCGTGCAGCACATCGCCGCCGGGCACGGCGTCGGGCTGATTGACCCGCACGGCGACCTCGCCGAGGAACTGCTCGACCACATTCCGCCGTGTCGTGCCGACCATCTAGTCTATTTCCACCCCGGCGACCTCGACTTTCCCGTCGGCCTGAACCTGCTTGCCAACGTCGCACCCGATGACAGGCACTTGGTTGCGTCCGGGATCGTCGGCGCGTTCAAGGGCATCTGGCGCGAGTCGTGGGGGCCGCGCCTCGAATACCTGCTCTACAACGCCATCGCCGCGTTGCTGGACTGCGAGAACACCACCTTGCTTGGAGTGAATCGCCTGTTGACCGATGACGCTTATCGCGCGTGGGTCGTGCGCCAGGTCCGCGACCCGTTCATCCGCGACTTTTGGGCGAACGAGTTCGGGGGATACGACGAGCGGTTCCGTCGCGAGGCCATCGCGCCGATTCAGAACAAGCTGGGGCAGTTTCTCCTGAACCCGGTCATTCGGAACATTCTCGGCCAGGTCAAAAGCAAGGTGAGCATTCCGTTCGTCATGGACAACCAACGGCTGTTCATCGCACGGGTGAGCACCGATGCGGCCACGCGCTCCGATGTCTCCTCCCGTTCCCATTGGGCAAAGACGCCGAGCAAATGAAAGAACATCCGGCCCCCGGCGGTGCTGGTGTCAATGGATTCGGAAAGCGAGATGAGGTCGGCGTCGTGCTTGCGGAAGAAGTCACCGAAGTCCTGCACCTCGCGGAGGTTGCGGGAGAGCCGCGCGAGCTTGCTGAACACTAGGCCGGTGATGTGCTTGCGCTCAAGGTCGCGCATCATGCGCTGGGCCTCCGGGTGCTGGGTGACGGCCTTGCCGCTCTGGCCGGCGAGGTCGTAAACCTCCTTCACGACCCAGCCACGGGAGACGGCGTAGGCTTTGGCGCGTTCAAGATGGTGCTGGGGACTGTCGCCGTTGGCCTGCTCCTCGGTGGAGACGCGAATCCAGATGCCGACGGCTTTGCCTACGGTGGGCGGGGTGATGGTGGTCTTCATGCGCGCAATTTTCCAATCTGCACTACTTCATGCCCGAACGGCGGGCGGAAGCCAAGAACAAAGTTGGCAAACGGCAAACTTTCTTGCACGCTCGCGCGCATGTCAAAAAAGCGGCACGTGACGGAAGTGGAACTGGCGTCCCTGGCGAAAGAATTTCGCGCCAAGTCCGGGCGGACGAAAATCGAAGCGGCGGCAGAACTCGGCGTGACCCGGCCCACGGTGCAACTGGCCGAAGAAAACCCGGAACAAAGCCTGACCCGGTTGCGCATTCGGATGATTGAAGCGTATTCGCCTTACCAGGTGGCCGGCCCGTATTACCGGCTGGAACGGAAGTGAGCCTCACGATTTCTTCCCTCGCTTCATCACGCTCGCCATCTGCGTGATGCCGGCCTGCTCGCGGGACTGCCGCTCTTCCGGCGACAACGCGGCGGACTTGCGCTTCACCTGGTAGCCCCGGCGCACGGTCTGGCTTTCGGAGGCCGGCTGGCTCGTGGAAGGGATGGTCGCTGCGGCAAGCTCCGCAAGCTGCGTGAGGAAGTCATCTGGTGTGAAAAAGCGGACATTGGACCAGACTTCCTGACCCAAGCTGCTTTGCACGGCCGCCTGAATCTTCCCCAGCCTCGCCGCCTCCCCGCAGATGACGGCGACATGGTCATAGCCTGCCCGGAGGCACTTCTGCACATTGCCGACCTCGTGGTCAACCGTCGTGGTCACGGAAATCTCGCACGCGATGGTGTGTTCGCCACGGGTGAGCACCACGTCCACGCTGCCATTCGGGATGACCTGCTCAATCGTCGCATGAAAGCCGAGTCGCTCGGCCTCGCCCTTCACCCGCTGTTGGATTGCCTTGTGCTGCGCTCCGCCCCGGCCCAAGTCCTGCGGCGGGTCGGCGGACCGCTGCTTCTCAACTTGCGCGGGTGGCTCCGGTGCGACTTCCGGCGCTGCCGCTGGCTTGGCGACAGGTGCCGTTTCTGTAACCGCCACGTTCGGAGTTTCGGCAGCCTTCGGTTCCGCAGCCTTCGGCACCGGTGGGGCAGACGGCCTCGCTTTGACCGGTCCCTGCTCGGATTCCTCGGCGTCGAATTTGGCCCGCAACGCCGCCTCAATGTCTGCCCTCGGCGTCGCATACTTTGCTCTCGAAGCCGTAATGACAGACTGCCGAACAGCCTCCGCTGCGTCCGCGTCCGGTTCCTCCGGCAACGGCACGCGCAAATTGAAATCCCCGTCGCTTCGCTCCAACCGGCAAATCGCATCGCCCGTGCCGAGATTCTGCAAGTCGCGTGCTTCAAAGTTCGCGAAGCCGCCTTCCAACGTCTTCGCGTCCGAGTCGCCGACACGGAATACAACTCGGGTGTGGGGATTCGAGAGGACGGCGCTGGCGACTTCGCGGTCGCGCTCCAACTGACGCAACTCCTGATGGGCCAGAATCAATCCCAGCCGATACTTGCGTGCCCCGCTCAAAATCTCCGCCATGCTCGGCGTGATGAAGTTCTGGAACTCGTCCACATAGAGCCAAAACGGGCGACGCGATTCGGCGCGCTGCGCCTGCCGGCTCATGGCAAGTTGCTGGAACTTCGCCACCAATAACGAGCCAAGCAGGAAGGCGTTCTCCTTGCCCATTTGTCCCTGCGGCAACTTGGCGAGAAAGATTTTTCCGGTGTCGAGGATGTGGGCGAAGTCGAGCCGGTTCTCGCGCTGCGACACCATGTAGCGAATCGGCTTGGGCGACAGGAACGTATCCAGGCGCGTGAGCACGGGGCCGATGGACTTGTTGCCCGACAACTGCGGAAAGCCCTTTTGCCAGTAATACACGATGTCCGGGTCGCGCACCGTGACAAGGAACTTGGCGCGAAAGGCCGGTTCAATCAGGAAGCGCCGCAAGTCGGCGAGCGTGCCCCCGCGTTCGCTTTCGAGGAACGCGAGGATGGCGTTGGAAAGGACGCTGCCCATCTGGTCGCCCCACGAGGTCGAAAGCCGTTGGAAAACGGAAACGAGGTCGGATGACAGCAGATTCTTTTCGAGGTCGGAGTGTGCCGAGAGGATGTTAAACCCGACGGAATACTGCTCGTCGGACGGGTCAACAAGAACCACGTCGCCGATGCGGTGCGCCGGGATGATGCCAAGAATCCGGTCAACGAGGTCGCCATGCGGGTCGAGCACGGCGATGCCTTCGCCGTTTTCGATGTCCTGCCGGATGAGATTGAAGAGCAGCGTGCTTTTGCCGGTGCCGCTCCCACCGATGATGTGCGAGTGCCGCACGCGCTGCTCGGTGGTCAGGCGCACCTCGGTCGTCTGGCCGGCGTGCTCATTGATCCCCAGCAACAATCCGCTGTCGGCCAGTGCCGCTTTCGGAACGAGCCGGGTCTTCGTGAGTTCTCGGCGGAGCTTCGCTGAACGCACGGCGGACGTGGGCAGATGCACGAAGCCAAGCAGTTCGTCGCGGTTGAGCACCATCCCGCTGCGGCGAGATTGCCGGCGGCAAACATCGTCAACGTGGTCGTCGAACGGATAGTCGTCATTGGCGAGGGGAATGAGCTCGTTGCCCTGCAAGTCGGAGAGGCCAGCCAAGGCGGAAGCCAGCTCACGGGCGATTTCCCACGGCCGTTCGTCGCTCCTGACGGCAATCCGAACCACGGCGGCAAAGAGCGGTTGTGACACCTTGCGCTTTCCCTGGGTCAGTAGCTCCGGGGCGTTCACAAAAGCGGGTTTGCCCTCCACGTTGGAAACTGCACGAAGCAGGCTGTCGGCCCACGGGTGGCCCACGGGTTGAAACAGGACTTGGAACAGCCCGAGTTCGCCCGGCCGCACACTGGCGAGCGCGGCCGTCAACCCGATGAGCAAGTCCGGCGGGTTCGTCGCGAGGGGGAGGACAAACTCCCGCGCGAGGCCAAACTCGACGACGGCCGTGTCGGTGTCCGCGAGCGCGTCCCAAGCCGTGACGAGCGCCTTTTCCTTCGGCATGAACACGGCGTCGGGGAAGTGGGCTTGCAACTGGCGTTGCACGGTGGCCGCGTCCGCCGGGTGCGTGACGAACTGCGTGATGACGGCCTCCGGCAACCCAAGCAGTTCAAAACCGACGGGTTCGCGCAAGTATGCGAGCGATCCAAGGAAGTGTCCGAACGCTTCCGGTGAAGCGTTGAGCTTGGGCGGCAGGGATGCCTGCAACTCGACCAATTCGCCACGAGCCAACGCCTCCGCCTCCGGCTCCTCCTCGGCAACGGGTTCGGCTGGCAGTGGTGGCGGCTCGGGCTTGAGCGTGCGCGCGAGCCGTTGCACGAAGGAACTGAGCGCGGTCGGTCGTCGTCCATCGTCGGCGATGGGAGCGGCGGGCAGGAAGTGGCCGGGGAAGAACTTGAACGGAGGTTCGGGAATCACCGGCGTGGGCCACACACGCCAGCCTCGTCCGCGTCGTTCCCACGTTCGGAACTGCGCGGAGAGTTGTTCGTCCACCCAGGCCATGCGGCGCTACGGTTTGCGCTCGGTTTCGACGCGCGGCAACACGGGGCGGTATAGCTCACCCAAGATGGGCGCTTGCTCGTATTGACGGACCAACTTCACACCCTTCGCGCCGGTGACTTCCTCGGCCAGTTTCTTCACCACGTTCGACACGGTGTCGAGATACATGAGGCGGGTGTCCTGGCGGTAGTATGTTTCCTTGCGGAAGAAGCGTTCGTAAATGGAGCCAAGGACGGGTGACTTGATGAGAGCGGCGTCGAGGTCTTGCAAGCCGAGTGCCACGGCGTTGCGGAGCAGATACACGAGGGAAAGTAGGGTCACGACCAGAAGAGCCGAGCCGAGAGAAAAGCCAAAAATTTGCCAGAGGAGCCCGGCCAACAGAGGGGGGCTGATGAGGACGGTAGCAAGCTGCCAGAGTTCAATCACCGCAGGAATCTCCGCCATTCGACAGGAGAAGAAGAACCGGGAGCCAAAAGGTGCGGCGCACACGTCGAACACCAGTCGTTCGCGGACCATGCGCAGATACGCCCGTTTGTCGGAAAGCAAACCACCCTCGGCGAACTCGACACGGGACTTTTCCAGACCCGGCACTTTCCGGGCCTCCAGCTCCTTCTCGATGGCGTCGTAGAAGTCGCTGGAGGGAAATTGGAAATCCTCGGCGAAGGAAATCCAGTGCTCAATGACGTCGGCCTTTTTCTGGAAGGAGTTGAACATAGGGCACCTCAACGGCGAGCGACGAGGAAGAGCACAGTTCCCAAGACGAGGCCGAGCCATCCACCCGGCGCGAGCACATCGAACAAGCTCCGTCCCATCTGGGAGAGGCCGTATGCCAGGATGGCAAAGGGCGCGGCTCCCGCGAGCTGACCGGCGATCTGCTGGCTCTTCCCGGTGACGCCGGCCAAGATCGTGAGCGCGCAGAGGATGGGCAGGAGCCAGAAGAACTTGCCCACGTCACTGTGCTTCTGAATCTCGAAGCCGGACAGCTTGCCTAGGCCGAAATCCATCCACGGCAGGAAGAAGCAGAGGGCGAGTCCGGCGGCGCACAGGTTGGCCATTTGCGTCCGACCCGAGCTGGTGGGCGGTGGAGTTGGGGATGAAGGGGCGGGCTGGGGCACGGTGGTTTCCGGTGTGGGAGTAGGGTCCATATGGTGGATAAATTTTCACCATTTCAGCAAGAACTGTGGAGGGCGCAACACGTAAAACGGACGACACGCGTGTCATCCAAATGGATGACAACGAAAAACGCCCGACGGGTGAGGTCGGGCGTGGGGTTAGTTGTAGAAGTAACCCAATTCTCGCAAAGAACTGTGCGTGGGATTGCCCACGATGACGTGGTCGGTCACGTCGATTTTCAGGAGCTGTCCCGCCCGGATCAGGTCGCGGGTCACTTTGATGTCCGCCTCGCTTGGCATCGGCTCTCCGCTGGGGTGATTGTGCATGAGCACAATGGCGCTCGCCCCGGTGGCGATGGCGGTGCGGAACACCTCGCGTGCATGGACAAGAATGGTGTCCATCGTGCCCGTTGAAACCAAGTTGTGACCCCGGATGCGCCGCCGGGTGTTCAAGTGCAACACCACGAAGCACTCGCACTCCGGGTTAAAATAAGGGTGCGTGGTGATGTGCGCCCGCCAGTAGTCGGCGGCGCGCTGTGGCGTGTCGCAGAGTTGCATTTCCTCGGGCGTGGGACATTCCCGCAACGCCACGACTTTGAACTCCTTCGGCTGCTGCGGTGCCAGCTCTTCGTCTTCGGGGTGAACATCGAGGATGAAATCACAGGCCTTTTGCGCCTGAGCGGCGGCGTGAACTACCAACTTCCGGTCGTCCCGCAAGCGTGCCAACCAGTTCTGGATGTAGCTGGCGGATTGGTCGAGCGTCGCAGCCTCAATGGCGCAATGGCCGGAGAGGTAGGCCGCGCCCATTTCCGCCACCAACTCCTCGCGGCTGTAGGGAGTGCTGCCGAAGTGAACCGGGCCGGTCACTTCCTTGCGATTCAAGCGGGATTGGTGCCCGGTGGCGTGCGTCAGCTCGTGGAAGAGCGTGCTGTAGTAGGTGGCGGGGGATTCAAACGATTGCGGCTCCGGCAGGCTGACGCGGTCCTCACGCGGGGAATAGCAGGCCCGTCCGCCGCCATGCGCAATCGCCGGGCGTCGGGGCATCTGGGCCACGACCGCCTCGCATTGCTCGATGGGCTGAAAAGTCCCGTTCGCCTCGGGGGGAGCGGGCACGGTGATGCCCTCGCACTGAGCGACATTGAAGACGCTGTGGTAGCGCAGGAACGGAATCCGTTTGCTCTCCCCATTTTCCTGCTCCTCGAACATTTTCCAGAAGAGGACGGGAAACGATTTCTCGCCCTTCCTGATGTGGCCGTTCAGCGATTGAACCTGCCGGAACGTCAGCCAGAACGGGGATGCAAACCCCGCCGTGTGCAAGAGGAACAGGTTGATGCCGCGATACGCTTTCCGACTGAGGTAGTTTCGTGGTGCCTGATCGCCGCCTTTCCAAGGCCTGTGCCAGGGAACAGTGCCGGCTTCCAACAACGCGATGATGCGGTCCGTGATGATTTGATAAACGTCCTTCTTCATGTAACTCTTTCTCTGGCCGTCCACCCGTGCAACCGGGCTGCCTCTGGTGTGGTAACTCTCGCTGGAGGCGGGACGGTCATTGAATTTCCAGCGAAAGGTTTTGCCGCCAACGGGCGGAAATGGTTCTGGAAAAAAAGTAGCCTCTGCTCGCGGGGAGAGAGGCCACAGGGTCAGTAATCTTCGGGAAGCAGCACCGTGGTTCTTGAACGGTCGGCCTCGGTGACTATCCAGAATTTGACTCCCTTCGCGGAGCGATAGACGGAGAGGAGGCGGAAGCCTTCTTTGAGGGAAAGCTCGTTTTCCTCCCGGTCATGCTCGTCCACGTCGCCCCAATCGCCGGTCAAATGCCGCTGCAAAGCAGCGAGAATCTCCGGGTGGGGGATGTGCTCCAATGCGTTCGGGGTGGCAACCAGCCGCCCCAAGGGAAACTTCGCGGCGCTCATAGGCGATAGTCCTCGAAGGTTGCGGCCAGTCCGTCCTCGTCGTCGCCCATGAGTTCCTCCAGCCCTGCCTTCGTCTCCACGCGGGCGAGATTGGGCTGGGCGTCCTTGGGACAGCACGGGCAGTGGACGACATTGATGACGCCCTGCCCGAATTCCCAGCCGACGGCTTGGAACTCCTTTCGGTAGTGGTCGGAGAGCTTCTCGGCGCGCGGGAGTGACCCCCACGCCTCGGCTTCCGCGTGACTCAAGCCCGTCTCGAAGATGGCGTCCTGCCAGAGATGATAGACATCCCATGGCTCGCCGCAGGTGGAACAATGCACGTCCATGAGGGAACTCCTTTCGGTGACGCCGGCAGGGATGCCAGCGCGTGGTTGATTTGTCTGCTGGTCAGCGTCCACCCCGCGTAGGGGAAGTTGGACACCACCGCCCGTTTGAAGCGCTGGTAGAATTCCAGCGCCCGTTCGTCGTCGCGGAGATGGTCGGCCAACAACGCCAGCGCCAGTTGCGCCGGGCCGCTGCCGCCATAGCCCCACTCGAAGCCGGTGACACTGTGCTGCCACAGGTCGAGCCGGGGATTGAGCGGTCGGTCATCCACTTCAACAATGACCGCATGGCCTTCGCGTCTGCCTGCATACGTCTTCATGCCGTCCTCCTTCCCCCCTTGGGTCGCTTGCGGTTGAGGATTTCAGCGACCGAGTAGGTCGAGATGCGGAAGGTGATCGGCGACTGCTGGAAGCAGACCGGCTTGTCGAAACGGGTTTTGAACACCCGCGCCGGGCGGTGCATGAGCACCACGGCGGCACAGTCATTGACCCGGATGATAAGGCCCAACCGGCCGTCGATGCGGACCACGTCATTGACGCGCAGCCGCAAGGGGTCTGGCTTCTGCCAGAAGAGGCCGAACAGCTCGCCTTGCACGGGAAGGCCGTTCATGGCGCACCTCCGCAGATGGCGTGCGCCTCCTCGGCGGTCAGGTGCTCCGGCTGCTGGCCGGCCTGCTCGAAGACGTGCGCCTTCACAAACAGCCACGGCGCGAGCCGGGACACGATGTCCTCACGCCCGGCCCGGCCCGCCTCGTCCTCGTCGAGCATGACGATGACCTGGCTGCGCGAGTCGGTGTGTTTGCGAATCAGCTCCGCCTGCGCGGGGGAGAGCGTGCTGCCCATGAGGGCCACCACGCGCTTCACGCCACACTGCCAGAGGTTCATCGCGCCGAAGAAACCTTCGACGATGACAAGCGGCCCTGGCTGCTTGCTGGCCCGGTCGAGGTTGAACAGCTCCTGCGACTTGCGGAAGCCCGGCGGGAGCTTGTATTTCGGGGTGCCCTCGGTGGGTTCACCCGGCCAGCGGCCTGCGTAGGCCACGACCTTGCCCTCGACGTTGTGAATCGGGATGGCAATGCGCCCGGCCATCATGCCCTTGGCGCAATGGCCCAAGCCGAAGTCCACGATGGTCTCCGGCGTCAGGCCGCGCTCGGTCAGGTAGGGATGCTTGCCGTCGAGCTGTTCCAACCGGAATTTTAACGGCACGTTGGGCGTGCCGTCCTCCGGCTGAGACTTTTCTTTCGAGGCCGTGGGTGTCGGGGCGGGTGAACGCTGGGTGGACGCTGCCGCGCGCGGTGGTTCGTCTTCTTCTTCCGGCGGTTTATCAGCCATTGGCAGGTTGAACCATTCAATGAGTTTCAACGCGGCGGCGTGAACCGTGATGTCCTCCCTCTTCGCGACGAAGTCGAGGACGTTGCCGCCACACTTGCAATCGCTGAAGCAATTCCAGCAGTTCTTGCTGACGCTCACGCGAAACTGCGTCGGGTTGGTGCCGTTGTGAATCGGACACGGCCCGCTGAGGCTGTCGCCGCTGCGCTTCATCTGCTCAAGCAGGCCGTAGTGCGAAAGCACTTGCTCCATCGTCACGGCGGCTTTCACCGCCTTGAAGTCAACGAATTGGGATTTGGACATGGGATACTCCTTTCAAAGAACGGGGTGAACTAAACGCGGCTCGAAATGAGCCGCTTTTCCATCGAGCATCCTACCACGAAACGCGCCGAAAAAACCAGCCCCCCTGCCGGTTACGCCACAGAATTGTCGTCGTGTCCAAATCGCTCCGGCAACTCAGTCCAGCAGCGTCGTGGTCTGGCCGGCGCGTCCGCTCTGAAAGGGGAGCGTGAGCATATCATCGTGCGAGGTCAGCGTGGCGAGGTCGGTGAACAGAAAGAGGCCGTGGCCGCGCGACAACTGACGCGACGCCTCAACGAGCGAAGCCACCCGCGCCGTGCTCGTGGTGACGGTGACGACACGGAAGCGCTGGAAGCCAAACCGCGTCTGCTGCAAGCCCTGCGTCCAGGTCGCTTCGTAGGCTAGAAGTTTTCGCTGAAAGGAACTGCGTGTGAGCGTGCGCCTCGCGATCGGCATGGTCGCACGGTCGGCTTCAAGAAAGCAGAGGACACGGTTGCGTCCCTGCGGCTGGTCGAGGAATTCCAAAGCAAACACACGGTCGGGAATCACCCCCAGCTTCGTCCTGCTCGCCAACGTCACACGCCACTGGAACGGCTCGCTCTGGATCCTCGTTTCGGCGGGCATCGGGATGTCCTCGCCGATGAGCAATCGGACACGGCCATTCTGCCGGCAGGCCACTTCGAGTGATACCATCACGTCCGACACCATCAACGCGTGCTCCAAAAACGACCGGCCCACCCCGTCATTCTTCGCGCTCCAGTCGGATGAGGAACGCTCCAGCTGCAAGAGCGCTGCGCTCTGTTTGCCGAGGCCATAGGCCAGACAACGCGAACCGCCCCGGTGGTAGTAGTCAATCTGCGCGCGGGGCCGCTCAAGGTAGCCGTGATGGTAGAGCAAGCGCAGCCGCCGAAGGAGGTGCTGCGTTCTGCCACCGATGAGCGCGGCAAGGTGCGAGGAACGGAGAAAACGATGCCGGCGAACGTGCCGAAGGATGTCGCGGTCACGCTCCGTGAGTTGCATGGCGGCAACTTCGGGAACGCGTCTGAACCGGGGAAGGCGAAGGGACTCCATCCCCTCATTCTACCATGCCGCACGGAAAGAAGGTTACTTGGACTTCTTCTTTGAAACCGTGGCCTGCGCTTGCGCGATGAGTTCCTCCAGCTTAACGCCCAAGGCGGTCGAAATGCGAAGTAGCGTGTCCAGGGTCGGATTCCGCTCCTCCTGCTCAACGTAGCTGACCATCTGGCGTGATAGCCCCGCTCGCTCGGCCAGTGTCTTCAGGGAAAGGCCCTGTAGCACCCGCTCCTCGTGAAGCAAGCGGGCGACTTGCGAGCAAATCGCTTGGTGGGACTTTTCGTCGGACACGCTCGGAAGGTAGCCGAGAAACAAGTTGACCGCAGAGGCCACTATAGTTACATTCTGCCATGTTCATCAAGCGACTTGGACCCGCTCCCGCCGCGCGCGAACTTCCGTGCTACGGCACCTTCGGCTGCCCGGACATTTGGGAACTCGCCGACGGTGATTTCGCCATCATCGGCGCGAACATCACCGCCAGCGCCGCGTTGCTCCCGCCCTCCGCCGGGTGCGCGCCCGACGAAGCCATTGTCCGCGTCCCGCGCAAGCTGCTTGTCCTCGCCAAGCGCGACATTCCCGAATCCGTTTAGCCGCCGCCTTGTCCGTCGGTTCGTGCTCGTGGTAGAATGTCGCCATGATGGGAGGTCTACGGTGGACAATTGAAAACGGATTCACTCTGCTCAACGCGGTTGGCGTGGTGGGTGGACTGCTGTTCACGGGTATCTCGCTCCATTCCGAAACCAAAACCCGCCGCGTCGCGAACTTGCTCACGTTGACGCAGAACCACCGCGCACTGTGGTCGGAGTATTTTCGTAATCCGCAGTTGGCGCGTGTGCTGGATACAACGGCGGACACGACAAAACAGCCGGTCAACCGCGATGAGGAAATCTTCGTCAACCTTGTGATCCAACACCTGAGCAGCGTTTTCCATGCTTTGCGCGACGAACTGGTGGTCAAACCCGAAGGGTTGCGCCGCGATGTCTGGTGGTTTTTCTCGCTGCCAATTCCGCTCGTGGTGTGGGGACGCGCAAAAGTTCTGCAAAACGACGCCTTCATCGCGTTCGTTGAGCAATGCCGAAACTGGAAATGATTCCTGCGCGTGTCGTTGGCATGGGAGCGCTTACGCGCTCCTGTTGTTTGGGCTATCCAGCCAACGGTTCAATTTCGTTTCCACTATCGAGCGCGGCGCGGCGAAGCGCTCGCGAGAGCGGGCAATCAGATTCTTACGCCGACCGACCCGGTTCTTCAACGGCGCGAGCGTCCTCGCCCGGAAGGGCTGCTTGTTTACCCCGTCTTCCAAGAGCTTCACGATGACCTCGTAGCGGTCGAGGTCAACCAACTGTTGCGCCGTAAACTCGTTGCCGAACTCGGCCTGCAACACCTCGGCATCGGTGTTGCCGATGCGGAAGGAAATCAGCGTGCCGACGTTGCCGAATACGGCCTGGCGGATGGGCAGCGCGAGCTGGTCAACGTATTGGTGTGAGAGGGTGAGGCAAAGGCGATACTTGCGGGCCTCCGCCAGAATCGCCGCGAACGCATCCGTGCTGAAATTCTGGAACTCATCAATGAACAGGTAAAAATCCCGGCGCTCGTGCTCCGGCTGGCTCGTGCGGGCCATCGCCGCAAGCTGGAACTGCGTCGTGAGCAGGGAACCAAGCAGGTTCGCCTTGTCGTGACCGAGACGGCCTTTCGAGAGATTGGCCAAGCTCGGGAAGACCATCAATGGCAAGGCCCCCTACGGCTACCAATGGAAGGACAAGAAGCTCGTTATCCAGCCCGACGAGGCTCCCATCCGCCGGAAAGCCTACGAACTCTTCCTTGAACTCCGACGCAAGGGCACCGTCGCCAAGCGGCTCAATGCCGAGGGCCACCGCACCCGCGACGGCAAGCTATGGCGGGACATGCAAGTCAGCCGTGTCCTCATCGAAACCTCCGCCAGGGGCATCTACTACTTCAACCGGGTCAAGAAGCACGGCACCTGGCGCAGTGCCGAGAAACCCGAAAGCGAGTGGGGCAAGGTGACGTGCGAACCCATCGTCTCGGAGACGCTCTGGAATCAGGTCAACCAAATCATCGAGGAACAGCTCAAAAGTTGGAGCCGTCCCGGCCCGCTTCCCGTGCAGACCTTCGGCACGCTCGCGCAGTGCGTCTGCGGGTCAAAGATGTATGTCCGGAGCGGCAGCGCCAAATACGTCTGCCGGAAGTGCCACAACAAGATTCCCATGGTGGACTTGGAAGGCGTCGTCCATGAGGAGCTAAAGGCGTTCTTCGCCTCCCCGGCCAAGCTCGCAAGTCACGCTGCCGAAGCCAAACGGAACCTCGCCGAGAAGGAACAGGCGCTCGCCGCCCACGCGCGCGAGATTGCCAAGGTGCGCGAGGAGATGGCCCGGACGCACCGGCTCTATCTCGACGGTCACGTCACCCCCCAAGGCTTCGGTGACTTCTACAAACCCGCCGAGGAACGCCTGAACCAGCTCAATGCCTCCCTGCCCAAGCTGCAAGCTGACGTGGATGGCCTACGTGTGACGGAGGTGAGCAGCGAGGAAGTGCTTGCCGAAGCGACCGCGCTTTACGACCGTTGGCCTACGATGGCGACCGACGAGAAGCGCCGGATTGCCGAAGCGCTTATTGAAAAGATCGTCATCGGCGACGGCGAAATCGACATAACCTTCTCGTATCTACCAACTTCTGAAGAACAGTGCAAAAGCCAACAGCAGTGGAGAGGGCCGGGGTGAGGGAGAACGGCAGCGAGGTCTGTGAGATTACCAGCACCGCATCGGAGTGCGTGGCCTTTCTCCCTCACCCTCACCCACACCATGAACCTCCCGGTGGGGCGAGCGTCCTCGCGCGCCA
>JBDKJY010000056.1:0-30639 GCA_039796295.1 Verrucomicrobiota bacterium | reverse complement strand
CCCGCTCCCGTATGTCGGTCCAGTCTTCCATAGTGCGATACATGCTTCATGGTTAATGAAGGTGCTGCACTTTTGGACCGCCGCGTCACATCCGTGACCCCGTCTCACTTTTCAACCGGCGTTTACATGACTGCAACTCGCCCAAGGTTGACTGACTTCGGGGCAAGGCTCGCTCATCTTGAGCCAGGGGGCGCGCATTCTGGAGCAACCTTGACGCATATCGGCCCAGGGTTGACTCAATCTGCGGCAATGGTTGTCCAGATCGGCCCGGAGTTGACTCAGATTGGCTCAGAGTTGACTCATGCTGTGGGAATCTTGACCCATACTGAGGGAAGCTTCGCTCATACTGAGGGAATATTGACTCATGTTGGAGCAATATGAGTGAGCTTTACCTTGGTGTTGCTTCAGTCTGTTTGGATGCAAGTCGCTTTTGGGTAGCGGTTTAAGAAAAATAAACCGTCCTTTACTGCCGGTTGGCCCGGGGCGGCTCAGTTCTTCACTTCCGTCCGTCCGCGCAGCCACGCGACGGTCACCACTGACAGTGCGGACACCAGCACGATGAGGCTGGCGAGGGCGTGGATGTCGGGCGTGAGGCCGCGCTTGACCGAGGAGTAAATCAGGATGGGCAAGGTCGTCGCGCCGGGGCCGCTCGTGAAGAAGCTCACCACGAAGTCATCCAGGCTCAACGTGAAGGCCAGCAGTCCACCCGCGACGATGCCTGGCACCATCAGCGGGAAGGTCACCAGCTTGAACGTCTGCCACGGACCCGCGCCGAGGTCGGCGGCGGCTTCTTCGAGCTGCGGGTCGCAGTCGGCCATGCGGGCGCGCACGACGATGGCGATGAAGGGGATTTGGAAGGTGATGTGCGCGATGACCATCGTGGTCATGCCCAACTCGAAGCCCGCGAGCCATTGCCGCAGCACGGCGAAGAAGAGCAGCAGCGCCACGGCCATGACGATGTCCGGGATGAAGACGGGCACGTGCAGGACGTGGTGGAAGAGGCGTTTGAACGGAAACTCGTAGCGGCTCATGCCGTAGCCCAGCACCGAGCCGAGCAGCACCGAGAAGAACGTGCTCGTGCAGGCGAGTTCGAGGGTGTTGATGGCGGCGGCGATGGCGGGGTCGTTGTTCAGCAAGCGCAGATACCAGTCCACGGTGAAGCCCTGCCACGCGACGCCGTAGCGGGCCGCGTTGAAGGAATACACGATGACGACGGCGAGTGGCGCGTAGAGGAAGACGAACACCACAGCGCGGCCAGCGCGGTGAAGGGCGAGCGGCGGCGGTTCATGGCAGGGCCACCTCCCGCCGCCCCTTCGTCACGCGCGTGTGCAGCCACAGGCTCAGGCACATCACCAGCAACGCCGCCACCGCGATGGCGGAGCCGAACGGCCAGTCGCGGCTCACGTTGAACTGTTGCTGCACCGCGTTGCCGAGCAGGGCGACCTTCGCGCCGCCAAGCAGGTCGGGGATGACGAACTGGCCCGTCGCCGGGAGGAACACGAGCACGCCGCCAGCCACCATGCCGGGCCGAATCTGCGGCAGCACCGCGTGCCAGAACGCGCGCAGCGGCGACGCGCCCAAGTCCTCCGCCGCCTCGATGAGCGACCAGTCCACCTTCTCCACGCTCGCGTAGAGCGGCAGCACCATGAACGGCAGATAGTCGCACACCATCGCGAGCATCACGGCGGGCCAGCCGGGGTAGAGCGCCGTGCCCGGTGGCAGCAGCCCGGCGGAGGCGAGCGTTTCCGCCAGCCAGCCTTCCGGGGCCAGCAGGACTTGCCACGCGTAAGTGCGGATGAGGAGGTTCGTCCAGAAAGGAATCACCACGAGCGTCAGCGCCACGGTCTTCCACCGGCGCGACAGACTAGCGATGAAGAATGCAACCGGCAGGCCCGTGAGCAGGCAGAGCAGGGCAGTGGCAAGGCCGACGCCGAGGCTGCGCGCGAGGATGAGCGGTTGCACCGGGTCGAAGCCCAGCGCGCCGTGGCCGAGGAGGCGTGCGTAGTTCTCCCCGGTGAAGCGCCACACGATTTCCCCTGCGTCCCCGCGCTGCGCGAAACTCAACGCGATGACGAACAGCAGCGGCACCAGCAGGAAGACCGTCACCCACGCCAGCGCCGGCCCGCACAGCCACGCAGCGCGGAACGTCTGCGCGCCCGGCGGCATCGGCTCGCCGAAATGCACCGTGCGCCGGATGCGGCGGCGTTTCGGCAAGGGTTGGGGAATCGCGTCGGCCATTCAGCTCTCCAGCAAGAAGATGTTACTCGGCGGCACGAAGAGCTCCACCGCGTCGCCCGCGAAGAGGCCGAGCGTGCGCCGCCCGGTGTTCAGCTCCGTCACGCGCACCTCCGCGCGCCCGACCGCCACGCGGTAATGGCTCTCCGCGCCGTTGAACGCGATGGACTCGATGCGGCCCATCAATCGGTTGTCGCCGGGCGCGCCGCCCTCCAGGGAAATGCGCTCGGGCCGGATGCCCAGTGAAAACTTGTTCGCCTCAGCCAGCTCGACGCCCGCACTGGTCACCTCCACGCGCAGCAAGCCGACCGGCGTTTCCACCTCCACGGTGCCGCCGGTGTGCGCGACGAACTTGCCTTCGAGGAGATTGCACGCGCCGATGAACTGCGCGACGAAGCGCGTCTTGGGCCGCTCGTAAAGTTCCTCCGGCGTGCCGAGCTGCTCCACACGACCCGCGTTCATCACGGCGATGCGGTCGCTCAGGGCCATCGCCTCGTCCTGGTCGTGCGTGACGTGGACGAACGTGATGCCGAGCCGCTGCTGGAGCTGGTGGAGTTCGAACTGCAGCTCCTTGCGCAGCTTGAGGTCCAGCGCGCCGAGCGGTTCGTCGAGGAGTAAGACCTGCGGTTCGTTCACGATGGCGCGGGCGAGGGCCACGCGTTGCTTTTGGCCGCCGGAGAGTTCGTTCGGATGCCGGCCGGCGAGTTCCAGGATTTGCGTCAGCTCCATCACGGAGGTCGTGAGTCGGGCGATGTCGTGGGACGACATCCGCTTCATGCGCAGGCCGAAGGCGATGTTCTCGGAGACGCTCAAGTGGGGAAAGAGCGCGTAGGACTGGAAGACGGTGTTGACGGGGCGCTTCCAGGCCGGCAGTCGCAACGCCGGCACGCCGCCGATGCGCAACTCGCCGTTATCCGGCAAATCCAGTCCCGCGATGATGCGGAGCAGGGTGGTCTTGCCGCAGCCCGACGGCCCGAGCAGGGAGAAGAACTCGCCGCGCCGCACGTTGAGGCTCACGCCCGCCAGCGCGTCCACCTTGCCGAAGCGCCGCGTGAGATGCTGGCACTCGACGGCGAGGGCGGAGGGGGAAGCGGGTTTGGTATCAGGCGGTTGCAATGCGGATGGTTTAGCGAAACCGGCGGGCGCTGACGAACCAAAATGTTTCAGCGCACCTGCTGAGCCACTGCGTGCCGGTTACCCCCCACGGCGCGCGGCTGCGCGGAGCGTTTGGTGGCGATGCGTTGCTGGCGCCCACCCTGAGTCCGAAGGCGCTCGGGAGCGCGCGGAGGACAGCGCGCCTACCACCGCAGGTTCACGGCTGAAATCACAGCAATTGGCGGGCAGTTGGGGCTCTCCCTCATTCAAGGATGGGAGCGGACATGCGGCGTGCCGCCCTGTTGGCATGCCACCGACAGGCATCGGGAATGGGCGTAAGATCCATCGCGCTGGCTTGCCCGCGTCGCCTGCGCCGCGTAGAACCTCCGCACTCAAGCCATGCACTTGCTCCGCACTCAATCGCTTCTCGTCGTGTCGTTCTGCGCTGTTCTGCTCGCCGTTGGCTGCCAGTCGCCGCGGCCCGTGCCGAGGGTCACGGTGTTTCCGGAACAACGGAAGCCCCTCAGCTTACCGCCCATTGTTGACCCATTCTTCCCAGCAGAAGTTTCATGGACATTTCACCCCAACAAGCTGGCTGAACTGGATACCGCCATCGCGCAGGCCATCGGGGACAAGAGACTTCCCGGTGGTGTGCTCTGGCTCGAGAAGTTGCACGGGACAGAATATCGCAAGTCCTTCGGCTCTCGCTCCATCGTCCCCGCTCCCGAACCGATGTCCGAGGACACCATCTTCGACGCCGCCTCGCTCACCAAGGTCATCGCCACTACGTCGGCCATCATGCGGCTCATTGAACAAGGCAAGGTCGGCCTTGAAGACCGCGTGGTGAAGTTCATCCCGGAGTTCGGCACGCTAGGAAAGGAAGTCATCACCGTCCGGCAGTTGCTCACGCACACGTCCGGGTTGCGGCCTGACATCAGCCTCAAACCAGATTGGAACGGCTACGATGCAGCCATCCGACTCGCGTGCGAGGAGAAGCTCTCCGCGCCGCCGGGAACCAAAATCATCTACAGCGACACCGGCTTGTATCTCGTCGGCGAAATCGTCCGGCGCGTCAGCGGACTGCCGCTGGACCAGTTCGTGCAGCGTGAGGTCTTCGGCCCGCTCGGTATGGCAGACACCGGTTTCAACCCGCCGCGCAGCAAGCTCGCGCGCATCGCGCCCACGGAGATCGAGAACGGCCAGCCGGTGCGCGGTGTCGTGCATGACCCGCGTGCGCGGCGCATGGGCGGAGTGGCGGGACACGCGGGACTTTTCACCACGGCGAACGACCTCGCGCTCTTTGCTCGCATGATGCTCAACGAAGGTTCGCTCGGCAGCACGCGCGTCTTCAAGCCCGAGACCGTGCGCCTCTGGACCTCGGTGCAGACGCCGCCGGGCGTCGCGGGCCGGCGCGGGCTGGGCTGGGACATTGACACGAGCTACAGCGGCCCGCGCGGCAAGCTCTTCCCCATCGGCTCCTACGGGCACACGGGCTGGACCGGCACGAGCCTCTGGATTGACCCGTTCTCGAAGACGTTCCTGATTTTCCTCTCGAACCGAAACCATCCGACCGAAGCCGGCAGCGTCGTCGCGTTGCGCAGCAAGCTCGGCACGCTCGCAGCCGAGGCGGTCAAGAACTTCAACTTCGCCTACGTGCCCGGCGCGCTCGCTCCACGCGAGGACGCAGCCACGTCAGGCCGATTGCGACCCAGCGCCGCAGCCGTGGACACCGCCGCGCCCGTGCTCAACGGCATTGATGTGCTGGCGAAGAACAAGTTCGCCCAGCTCAAAGGACTCAAGCTCGGCCTCATCACGAATCACACCGGCCAGGACCGCGCGCGCAACGCGACGATTGACCTGTTGCACAAGGCGGACGGCGTGTCGCTCGTCGCGCTGTTCAGCCCGGAGCACGGCATTCGCGGCGCGCTCGACGAGAAGGTCTCCGACTCGAAGGACGAGCAGACGGGCTTGCCGGTCTTCAGCCTCTACGGGGTCCGCCGCATGCCCGCGCCGGAGCAGCTCGCGGGGCTGGACGCGCTCGTGTTCGACATTCAGGACATCGGCTGCCGCTTCTACACGTATCCGGCCACGCTGATTAACTGCATGGAAGCGGCGGCGAAGGCGAAGAAGAAGTTCATCGTGCTCGACCGCGCGAATCCCATCGGCGGCAACGCGGTGGAAGGGCCGTTGCTCGTTGGCACCAACTCGTTCGTCGCGTGGCACAAGGTCCCGCTTCGCCACGGGATGACGCTCGGCGAAGTCGCGCGCATGGTGAACGCCGAGCGCGGCTTCGACGCGGACCTCACGGTGATTCCCGTCGAGGGCTGGTCGCGGTCGCAGTGGTTTGATGAGTTCGGCCAGCCGTGGACGAACCCGTCGCCGAACATGCGGAGCCTCGCGGCGGCGGCGCTTTATCCCGGCGTCGGCTTGCTGGAGACGGCCATCAGCGTCGGGCGCGGGACGGACACGCCGTTCGAGGTCGTGGGCGCGCCGTATGTGACCAACGACGTGCGGTTCGCCGCCGAGCTGAACCGCGCGGGCCTGCCCGGCGTGCGTTTCCACGCGGTGCGCTTCACGCCGACCTACAGCACGTTCAAGGATAAGCCCTGCGGCGGCGCGCGCATCGTGCTGACGGACCGCGACGCGCTCAACGCCGTGGACGTGGGCATGACCATCGCAGTCACGATGCAGCGGCTCTATGGGACGAACTTCGCCGCCGACAAGATGCAGGTGCTGCTGCGCGAGCCGTCCGTGCTGGCGGGAATCAAGTCGGGAAAGACGGTGGCCGAGTTGAAGGCCGGGTGGGCGGCGGACTTGGAGGCGTTCAAGAAACGTCGCGAGCCGTTCCTGATTTACCGCTGAACGACGGCTCGACTTTGCTTCGGTTGGCCGACTCGCCCGCGTTGGCCTCATGGTTCCAACTCGCGGTCTTCGGACCGTGCCGACTACCCACTCCGCCGCCATCCCGCGATGAACATCCCGCCGCCGCCGGTCTTGTGTGGCCACAAGAGCTGTTGCGGCTGGGCCGGCTCGTGGGAGTGAAAGGGATTGGCCAGCGGCAGGGGCGTGAACTCGGGGTGCGCCGCTTGGAAGGCGGCGGCCACTTCCACGGTCTCGGCGCGGGTCAGGGTGCAGACGGAGTAAATCAATTTTCCGCCGAGTTTCACGGCGGGTGCGGCGTGGTGGAGAAGCTGCGTTTGAACGGCGGCGAGTTCGCGCGCGTCCTCGGGCGTCGCGGTCCAGCGTGCGTGCGGGTTGCGCTGCCAGGTGCCGAGTCCGGTGCAGGGCGCGTCCACCAGCACACCGTCGAAACGCGTTTTGGTCGGGAGCTTCGCGCCGCCTTCCCACTGCGCGGCGCGGTAGTTGAAGCACTGTGCGCGGGCGGTGCGGAGCTTGAGTTTCTTCAGCCGCCACTCGGCGCGGTCGCTGGCCCAGATCATCCCCTTGCCTTGCATTTGCACGGAGAGGTGAAGCGTCTTGCCGCCCTCGCCGGCGCACGCGTCCCACCACGTCTCGCCGGGTTTCGCGCCGCAGACCATGCCGACGGCTTGCGACGCCACGTCCTGAATCTCGAACTCACCCGCGTGGAACTCGGGGCGGCGGAAGAGGTCTTCCTCGCCGAAGTAGGCGAGCGCGTCGGGCAACGGGCTGGTGCGGTTGTGGCCGAGGACTTGCGCGAGGGCTTGGAGGCGTCCGGGCTTCACACGGAGCCAGAGCGTGGGCTCGGCTTGAATGGCGCGCAGCCACGCGGCGCTGACGGTCACGGCGTCGTTCACCCACGCGGGCAACGTGCGGGCGAGCAGGTCGGCGTCGCGGAAGGTGTGCGGGTGCATGGCGAACTCGGCGGTGCGTTCGAGCGCGCTGCGGATTTGGGATTCGAGCTTCAGCGAGGTGTCGAGCCAGCCGAGCCAGCGGAAGTAGGCGAAGACGGCTTGGCTCGTCTGCGCGGCGTCTTCGTTCGACAGTCGTCCGGCGTCGCGCAAGTGCTGACGCAGCAAGGTGTCGGCAGGGCGTTCACGCGAAGCTTGCTCGACAATGGTGGTGGCGAGTTTGAGCCAGCGCAGCGGGTCGCGCGATGGCAGCGATGGATCCTCGAACTCCGCCGGGTCAGGGCGGCGTTTGCGAATCGGGCGGTAGGCGGGTAAAAGGCGTGACGATGGCACAACCTTCCGTAGCACGGGCACGCGGATGGGGGCAAGCGCGGCGGTGGCTGGTGCGGTGGTGGCTGGTGCGGTGGTGGCTGGTGCGCCCGGTGAAGCGAGCGTCCTCGCGAGCCGAGGTCCGAGCATCGGCAGACCCAAGGCTCGCGTGGACGCTCGCCCCCACCGGGTGGTTCATGGAAATGGTTCACACCGGGTCGGAGACCCGCACTCCAGTCCCGCCGGAGAAACTTCTTGCGTGTTTCGGTGGGGCGGTGTTTCTCCCCGCAACGCATTCACCATGAAAACTACGTTGCCGCCGAACCCGTTCAAACAAGCCCTCCGCGCGGGCCGTCCCCAAATCGGTCTGTGGAGCAGCCTGTGCAGCAGCCTCGCGATGGAGGTCGTCGCGGGCGCGGGCTTCGACTGGCTGCTGATTGATACCGAGCACGCGCCGAACGAGCTGCCCGCCGTCTTCAACCACTTGCAGGCGTGCGTGGGCGGCACGGCGGCTCCGGTCGTGCGCGTGGCGTGGAACGACGCGATTCTCTTCAAGCGGCTCCTCGACATCGGCACGCAGAACTTCCTCGTGCCCTGGGTGCAGAACGCGGACGAAGCCCGCGCCGCCGTGCGCGCCGTGCGCTACCCGCCGCAGGGGCTGCGCGGCGTCGCCGTCACGCACCGCGCGAACCAGTGGGGCCGGGTGACGGACTACTATCAGCGCGCGAACGACGAGGTCTGCGTGCTGGTGCAGCTCGAAACGCGCGCGGCGCTGGAGCAGATCGAGGCCATCGGCGCGGTGGACGGGGTGGACGGGCTGTTCATCGGCCCGAGCGACTTGGCGGCGGACATGGGCCATCTCGGCAACAACCGGCATCCCGACGTGAAGGCGCTCATCGAAGCTGCGGTGCCGCGCATCCTGAAGACCGGCAAGGCGGCGGGCATCCTCGCGCCAGTCGAAGAGGACGCGAAGCACTGGCTGAAGCTGGGCTGCTCGTATGTGGCGGTGGGTTCGGATTTGGGCATCCTCGCGCGCGGGACGGAGGCGCTGGCGGCGAAATTTAAGTCGTGAACATCCCCGCTGAACAACTTTCCGCCCAAGCCGCCGCCATCCTCCGAGCTTGGGGGCTCGATGACGACAGCATCGCCGCTGCCGTCGAGGTGATGCTTTACGCGGACCTGCGCGGCATCGAGTCACACGGGGTTTCCACGCTCACGCTCTACGATGAATTTCGGCGCTCGGGCAAGCTCACGCTGCGCCCGCAGGTGCGCGTGGTGCGCGAGACGCCGGTGACGGCGCTGCTCGATGGCGACGGCGGCCTCGGCCACCTGCCCTCGCAGCGCGCGATGCGACTGGCCATCGAGAAGGCGGCGAAGTGCGGCGTGGGGGTCGTCTCGGTGCGGAACTCGAACCACTTCGGCGCGGCGGGCGCTTACGCGATGATGGCTCCGGAGCGCGGCTTGATTGGCTTCGTCACCAGCGCGACGTGGCGGCCGGGCATCGTGCCGACGTTCGGCGCGGATGCGATGTTGGGGACGAACCCGATTGCCTTCGCCGCACCGGGTAAGGCCGGTCCGCCCCTCTGCCTCGACATGGCGACAAGCACCGTTGCTTTCAACAAGGTGAAGATGGCCGCGTGGCACGGGAAGGAACTGCGCCCCGGTTGGGCGATGGACGCGCAAGGCCAGCCGCTGACGGACGCGGCGGCGGCGGTGAAGAGCATCCGGCTCACGCCGCTCGGTGGCCTCCCGGAGATGAGCAGCCACAAGGGTTACGGGTTGGCGACGATGGTGGAGGTGTTGTCCACGACGTTGAGCGGTTCCTTCTTCGCGGCGACGCGCCCCCAGGAGCATCCCGACGCGCCGCGCCACAACGTCGGCCATTTCTTCCTCGCGCTGGACCCGAAGGCGTTCTTGGAGGAAGGCGAGTTTGAAGGGGGACTGGATGCGATGCTCTTGGCGCTGCGGGCAAGCCGCCGCGCGGATGAGAGCCAGCCCGTGCTAGTGGCGGGCGACCCGGAGCAGTCGGAGCTCGCCGCTCGCACGCGCGACGGCATTCCGCTGTCGGAGGAACTGTGCCGGACGTTGCGCGGGCTGGGCGAGGCGGTCGGAGCGCCGTGGCTATTGGGCTGAGGGCTGGGCGGGCGACTCCGCTGGCCGTGGGAGGGGTTAGATTGGCTCTGGTTCGTGCGCGGTTTGATCCGTTTTACGTCCCGCGAGCAACGCGCAGGGGGCGTGCTAGCACGGGCTGGCTGACGGTTGGGAGAGGGCGATTCCAGGTCGGAATGCAAAATTCCCACTGATTTTCGCAAGGCGGCTCGTTCCATCGCTTCAACAGTCCATTCCCATGCCCCAATTCCCCTGCCACCGCGTTAAAAAAACCACCTGTAAAAAATGCGGATCGAAGGAACTTCGCCGTTGACAACCGCCCGGAATTCCGATGGGATCACGCCGTTACCAATTCGTGAAAGGCATAGAGATGCTGGCGCAGAAGAAGACTGTGCGATTGAACGAGCAATGGAACCAGGCGAGGTTTACGAGCCCCACCCGGAAGGAAAACGCTTTCCCAATGAAGGTTTGCGGGTGCGCACCCCCGATTTCTCCTCGCGGGCTGAAATGTCAGCGTGTGCGACAGGACTTGCCGGCCGTCGGAAAGGGAGCCAGTCACCTCCAGCCAGAACCGCCACCCGTCCGCGTGAAGCTGCCCAACCTCCCACCAAAGGAGCAACCCGTCCGGCTCCTGACCCGCTGTATCCGACCGAAGTTTACCCACGTCCGGCATGAAATAAACCGCCTCCGGCAGGAGAAAGCAGCCCTCCGGATTACGGAAACCAAAAAACTTCCCACTGACGCCATAAAACTTTTGCCAGACGCCACACACCGCCAGCCGGACGTCCTAAAAATAGTGCCTGACGTTCCGAAGCATCGCTCAGACGCCAACTCATTGGTGCCAAATGACCAATTATCCCTGCCCGACGCACCATCCAGTCGGCCCACCGCCGCCCTTTTCCAGTCAGCAGCCACCGATCTACCCGCCGCAAAGCCCGCCCACGCCCCCTTTCAAATCTGAACTCTTAACTCTAAACTCATAACTCCCCCCAAACACTATGCTCGAAACCTATGACTTCCGCCTCCTCCAACTGCGCTTCGTCAAACGCACCATGGACGACTTTGCCACCTACCGGCCGGACGGCAAAACCCCCGCGCAGGTGCTCACCCTTATCACGACCGCGCTGGCCGTGCGCATCGCCTACATCAACGCCAAGTCCACCCTCGACCTCGCCCTTGGGACCTACAACGCCGCCGTGGCCGCTGGGCACGGCATCTGCGTGCAAGTCTATCCCATCATGAAGAGCCGCTTCCGCCTGGACAGCGCGAGCCTCGAAGCCATCACCAAGCTCCCCGTGGACGACCAGACCCCCGCCGCCACCATCAAGCGGCTAGAACTCATCATCAGCCTCTGGACCCGCCTGCCCAATCCCCCTGAATCCCTCACCCCGTTCAAGGCGTGGGAGACCATGGGCCTGGCTGAATTCACCGCCTACCTCACCACCATCGCCACCAAAGCGGAACTCAAGGACGACGCGGATGAGCAATTCGAGGTCGAAGAAGGCAACCTGCACAAGTCCGACCGCATCCTCGACGACATCATCACCGCCGCCCTCATCCAAGGCCGCGGCCAGTTCCCGGACGGCACCGTGGAGCGCGAAGTGATTGACGCCATCCCCACCACCCCCGCCCAACAAGCCCCCGGCAAAGCCATCATCACCGAGGCGACCTCCCCCGCCGCGAACCAAGCCCACCTCGTTTACGAAGCCCCGCACGGCACTTCCTACGACGTGTATCGCAAAGGCCCCGGCGACGCCGACTTCCTCCTCGTCGCCGAAGACACCATCGACAAAACCTACAACGCCTCCGGCCTGGCCGCCGGCAATCACGACTTCAAAGTGGTGCCTCGGAACTCAAAGGGCGTGGGTCCGGCGAGTGAGGTGAGTGGGGTGAATGTGGGTTAGCTCAGAGTGCCAACACGCCCAACGGCTGGAACAATTCTTATGAAGACATTTCCCCCGTGGTTTCTGCTGGGCCTGCTTGCCGTCATGGTTTCGTCCAATGGGTGCAAGGAACCCAGCCCGGCACCAATTGCTTCAAAAGCTTCACCGGACACAAAACCCCTCAACCCGGATCAGGAGCGCGCAAAGGCCAACATAAAGGCTCAAGAAGCTGCGATGGAAGCGGCAATGGCAAAAGCCACAGCTGCCGCAGAAGCTGCCGCAGCTCAACGGCGGAAGGCGGCTGGCGTGGTAATTGGGCCAGGGGATCTCCCCGGCAAGGATGATTACAAAGAACTGATCTTGGCTGTTGAACGCGGAGAAGCACTCTTAGCCCAGATCAAAAAAGTGTCTGGAATTAAATCTGCAAAGGCGGCAGCCGATTTTGTGGATGCCTCGACCACGTCAGAAGTTGCCCTCCAAAAAGCTTTTGGTTCGCTGCTCAAGAAGTATCCAAAGCTCATGGACAACCCGAATCCGACAGCACAGACGAAAGCAATTTTTGAGCGATTGGACAGGATCCGATCCGAGTCTGCGAAATACGAGGATGCTACAGAGGCGCTCTTCGAGCGCTTCAAAGCGGACCCGCAGTTCAAAGCCGCCGTCGAGCGCGCGACAAAAGCCAGGTTGGAGAACAACTAGGCACGCGGCGGAGTGTTCATCCAACGCGGACTGCGTTTCTCCCTCTCCCAGCGGGATAGCACTGTTGGGTTTTGAGCAAAGGCATATTCGTGCCTCGCGGAGGCACATTCCGGTGCAACGTAGAGCGCGAAAACCCGCACAGGCAGTGTGAAATCTCTTCTCGGCTCCGAGATGATGAAATGCACAGCGGCGTATCCCAACAGTGGACTCGCTGTTGGGAATTCCCACGTTGGAAGACTCCCCTCATGGTCGCTTATTTGGATAGAATTCCGCTTTCCGCAACCGAAGTTCACCGGGCGGAGCCACTTGGTTGAAATTTCTTTGCTAAGGAAAAGCTGCTCAAAGAATACGACTTCACCTTTGCCATCCACAATCACGCCATCGGCTTTCATGCGGACTATTTCGGCGCACCCTATCCCTACGGCAATCCTGCCGAGACGGCGAAAAAGCTCGAAGCGCAGCACCGCGACAGGCGCATGGGCATCTGTTTCGACACCGGCCACGCCGCGCGCTCCAGGCTCGACATTGTGGAAGTAACCCGTGCTTGCGCGGGCAGTCTTCGCAGCCTGCACCTCAAGGATGTGGCCCGCGTGCAGGTGAATGACGTGCCCTTCGGCACCGGTCGCGTGGATGTCGCCGCCGTGCTGGCGGAACTCAAGCGACAAGGCTTCCAGGGGCACATCGGGCTGGAATACGAGAACTTCGAGTCGCCCACCTTTGGCGACGACCTGCGCCAGATGGTGCGCTTCGTCCGTGAGCAGGGGAAGTGAAGTTGCCGCCCATCATGCGGCGAACATCACTTCGGCCAAAGACTGCTTCTGAGTTCTCTCGGCGCGTGGCCGAACTTTTCGCGAAAGGCCGCATTGAATCGCGTGAGACTGCCGAAGCCGCTGGCGTAGGCGATGTCGGTGATGGGGCGTTGGGTTTGGGTGAGCAGTTGGTGCGCGTAGGCGAGGCGGGCGTCGGTGACGAAGGCGATGAAGGTCTTGCCGGTGTGCTTGAGGAACTGGCGGCAGAAGGTGGCGCGGCTCATGGCGCTGCGTTTCACGGCTTCTTCGAGCGTGAGCGGCTCGGTGAATTGTTCGAGCACCCATTGCACGACGGCTTCGAGACGCGGGCGGGTGGCGGCATCGGCTTCGGCGAAGACGCGGGTCTGGCTGAGCGTGACGGTTTGCTTCTTCGGAGCGTCGTGAAGCAGTGCGAGGAGTTCCAGCAGCAGACCGGCGCGCGCGAGCTTGCTGGCGGCGGCCATGCGTTCCAGCAGGACGAGTGCGGCCCGCGCGGTGGCGGGTCGGAAGGAAATGCCGCGCTCCGCCGTGGCAAAGAGCCGCCGCATTTCGCGCTCGCCGCCCAGCCTGCGCAGCGGGTGCTCGGGCGGCAGATGAAACTGAAGCACGTAGCCATCGGTGCGGCCTTGCTCCATCCAGCAATGCGGGAGGTGGCTGCCGAGCAGCACGCAGTCCCACTCCCCAAACGCACCGACGTGGTCGCCGACGTAGCGCATCCCGCAACCGCGCTGGAAAATGGTGAACTCCATCTCGGCGTGGCTGTGCCAGCGACCACCCACGCCCGTCGCGGCCGTGCGGCGTCCGCCGGCTTCGCGGGATTGCAGGGTGCGTGCGTTTCCCTGCCAGCGCAGCAGGCGGAGGCATTCATCGGGGGCGAAGCGGATGTTTTCGAGCAGGATGGCCATTGACCGGATATTATCACCCCCAATGAAGCTTTGTCGAATCGCATGAGACGATGCGGGCAGTTATTGAGACGCAGTGGTGAGATTTCTGCCCGTCGAATGGCGATACTTCTCCCGTATAAACGCACCCATGACCTGCTTTGAAAACCATCTGCCGCGCCGGGTCATCACCGGACGCGGCGCGAGCGAATCGCTCGTCGAACTCTGCCGGGCGAATGGCTGGCGGCAGGTCTTTCTCGTCAGTGATGCCGGCGTGGCGGGCGCGGGGCTGATGCGAAAAGTGTCGCTACCCTTGCTCGATGCGCAATTGCTCGCAGGGACATTTGCCGAGGTGCCGCCGGAGCCGCCGATTGATGTGGTGGACACCATCGCGGATCGCATCAAGGCCAGTGGCGCGGATGTCGTCATCGCGCTCGGCGGAGGCAGTGTGATGGATGCGGCGAAGGTGGCGGCACTGTGTGCGCGGCATGGGAAGACGGCGCGCGAGTTCCTCGGCATTCGGAAAGCGGGCGCGCGCGGGTTGCCGACCGTGCTCATTCCCACGACGGCGGGCACGGGTTCGGAGGCGACGTTTGTGGCCATCCTCACGGACATGGCGACGGGAAACAAGGTCGGCGTGGTGGACCCGTGCATCCTCGCGGACATCGCCATCGTGGACCCCGCGCTCACGGATGGACTGCCTGCGCACGTGACCGCCGCGGCGGGCATGGATGCGCTGGTTCATGCGGTGGAGGCGTTCATCGCGAAGAACGCGACGCCCATCGCGCGCGGCCTCGCGCTGGAGGCGGCGCGGCACCTCGGACGCGCGCTGGAGGTGGTGTGTCGCGAGCCGCAAAACACCGCCGCGCGGGATGGCATGGCCATCGGCTCGCATCTGGCGGGCATGGCGTTTGCCAATGCGTCGTGCTGCGCGGTTCACGCGTTGGCGCTCCCGCTCGGCGGTCGCTTTCACATCGCGCATGGCGTCATCACCGGTTGTTTCGCGGGCGAAATGATGCGGCACAATGCGCCCGTGTGCGCGGCGGATTTCGCGGAGTTCAGCGCGGCGCTCGGCTGGGGCGCGCTGTCGCCGGATGCGTTCGCAGACAGACTGGACGCTATCGCCGACAGCATCGGTCTGCGTGCCGCTTTGAAAAAGACACCAGTGCCCGCCGAAGTCATCCCCGCGATGGCCGCCGATGCCGTTGCGAACCGCCGTCTCATGGACCCGAATCCGCGCGAGGTCACGGTAGCTGACGCGACGCGCATTTATCAAATCGTCCTCGCCATCCCCGCATGAAAACTCTTCCCGATTTCTGGTTCGAGCCGCGTCCGTGGATGGACGGCCAATGGCATCCCGGAGGCGAAACCGTCACCGTTCGCAATCCCGCCACGGCGGAGAAAATCACCGATGTGTCGCGGGCCGATGCCGCCGTCGTCGCGCACGCCATCGAGGGCGCGGTGAAGGCGCAGCGCGAGTGGCGCGAAGTCTCTGCTGTCGAGCGCGGCATGGTTTTGAAACGCACCGCCGCGCTGCTGCTCGCGCGCAAGGATGAGTTCGCGCGACTGCTTACCGCCGAGCAGGGCAAGCCGTATGCGCAGGCGGCGGGCGAGGTGGAGTATGCGGCGAGTTTCTTCCAGTGGTTCGGCGAGGAGGCGCGGCGCGTGTATGGCCGCATCGCCGCGCATCCAGAGGCGGGGCGCGAGTTTTTTATCGAGCACAAACCGGCGGGCGTCGCGGGGCTCATCACACCGTGGAATTTTCCGCTGGCGCAGGGTGCAAAAAAAGTCGCCGCTGCGCTCGCCGCCGGATGCAGCGCCGTTTGGAAGCCGGCGGAACTCACGCCGCTCATCGCGCTCGCCATCGGCCCGCTCATGCGCGAGGCGGGGCTGCCGGATGGCGTGCTGCAAATCGTGCCGGGGCGCGGCTCCGTGGTCGGCGCGGTGCTCGCGGAACATCCGGCGGTGCGCGTGCTCAGCCTCACCGGCTCCACCGCCACCGGCAGCGCGCTCATGGTCGCCGCCGCGCCGGGCATCAAGCGGCTCTCGCTCGAACTTGGCGGCAATGCGCCCTTCATCGTGCTGCCCGATGCCGACCTCGATTTCGTCGCCGAGCAACTCACGCGGTTGAAGCTGCTCGTCTCCGGCCAAGTCTGCGTCACCGCGAATCGCGTGTTCGTTCACGCCGATGCGGAGGCCGCGCTCGCGGAAAAACTCGCGGCGAAAATCAGCGCCGCACGCCTCGGCAATGGACTCGCCGATGGCATCGAAGCCGGGCCGCTCATCCATCGCCAGGCCTGCGCGGAAGTCGGCGCGCTCGTCGAGCAAGCGGTGGCCACGGGCGCGCGCATCGTTTGCGAAAATCGCAGTTACGAAAGTGATGCTACTCTGCACGAAGGCAGCTTTTTCCCGCCCACCGTGCTCACCGGCGTGCGTGATGAGATGCGCGTGGCGCGGGAGGAAATCTTCGGCCCCGTCATCCCGCTGCTCCGCTACACCAGCGTCGCCGACGCCGTGCGCCGCGCCAACGAAACGCCCTACGGTCTCGCGTCGTATGTGTATGGCCGCGACCTCGCGCAATGCCGCGCCGTGGCCTCCGCCATCGAAGCCGGCATCGTCGGCGTGAACGAATGGCGGCCGCTCAAGGCCGAGATTCCCTTCGGCGGCATCAAGCAAAGTGGCATCGGCGCTGAAGGCGGCGAGGAGGGCCTCCGCGAGTTTCTCGAAACGCAGGTCATCTCCATGCCGAAGCCCGTCATCGCCTCATGAAACTCCGCTCCGAAAATTGGTGGAACGACCCGTCGAATCCCGGCATGACCGCGCTCTATCTGGAGCGCTTTCTCAACTACGGCCTCACGCCGGGAGAATTGCAAAGCGAGCGGCCCGTCATCGGCATCGCGCAGTCGGCGAATGACCTCGCGCCGTGCAATCGCGCGCATTTGCAGACGGTGACGCGGCTGTGCGATGGCGTGCGCGACGCGGGCGGCGTTCCGTTTGTTTTCCCCATGCATCCGCTTCAGGAATCGGTGCGGCGGCCCACGGCGGCGCTGGACCGCAACCTCGCCTACCTCGGCCTCGTTGAGGTGCTGCATGGCTATCCGCTCGATGGCGTCATTTTCACCACGGGCTGCGACAAGACCACGCCCGCTGCTCTGATGGCGGCGGCGACGACGGACCTGCCCGCGCTCATCTTCAATGGCGGGCCGATGCTCAACAGCTACCTCGACGGCGAACTCGCCGGTGCGGGCACCATCATTTGGGAAGCACGGCGCAGACTTGGCACGGGCGAGATTGATGAGAAGAAGTTCATGAACCTGCTCGCTGCCTCCTCGCCGAGCGCCGGTCATTGCAATGTGATGGGCACCGCGCTTTCGATGAACTGTCTCGCGGAGGCGATGGGCATGGCCTTGCCGGGCAGCGCGAGCATTCCCGCGCCGTATCGCGAGCGCGGGCAGATGGCGCACGCGGCGGGGAAGCGCATCGTCGAAATGGTGCGCGAGGATTTGAAACCGTCGAAGGTCATCACGCGCACGGCGCTGCTCAATGCCATCCGCGTGAACACCGCGCTCGGCGGCAGCACGAACTGTCCGCCGCACCTGCTCGCCATCGCGCGGCACGCGGGCGTGGAGTTGCAAATCCAGGACTGGGAGACGGCGGGCTACGACCTGCCGCTGCTCGTCAATCTCCAGCCTGCGGGCCGGCATCTCGGCGAGGATTTTCACCGCGCTGGCGGGTTGCCGACGGTGATGCGCGAGCTGCTGCGGCATGGCTTGCTCGATGGCGAAGCCTTCACCATCACGGGCCAAAGCATCGCCGCGAATGTGGCGGATGCGCCCGCGCCCGATGGCGAAATCATCCGCACGGTGGAGTCGCCGCTGCGCACGCAGGCGGGCTTCCTCGTGCTCTCGGGCAATCTCTTTGAGGCTGCGCTCATCAAGACCAGCGTCATCAGCGCGGACTTCCGTCGCCGCTATCTCAGCACGCCGGGCGATGAGGAAGCTTTCGAGTGCAAGGCCGTCGTCTTCGACGGGCCGGAGGACTATCATGCGCGGCTGAATGACCCCGCGCTCGCCATGGATGCGAACACCATCCTCGTCATTCGCGGCACCGGCACCATCGGCTTTCCCGGCAGCGGCGAGGTGGTGAACATGCAACCGCCCGATGCGCTGCTGCGCGCTGGCATCAAGGAACTGCCCACGCTCGGCGACGGTCGCCAAAGCGGCACCTCCGCGAGCCCGTCCATCCTCAATGCCTCGCCCGAAGCCTACGCGGGCGGCGGCCTCGCACGCTTGCGCACCGGCGACCGCGTGCGCGTGGATTTGAAAACCCGCCGCGTGGATGCCCTCGTGCCCGAGGCCGAATGGAACGCGCGCGACACGACCGCGTTCGACACTCCACCGCCGAACGCCACGCCCTGGCAGCAGCTTTACCGCAGCCACGTCGGCCAGCTCCACACGGGAGCGTGCCTCGACTTCGCCTGCGAATACCGGGCCGTCTGCGCCACGGTGCCCCGGCACAATCATTGAGGAAAATCCGAAACTCGAAATCCGAATCATGCGCCTGCAAAACCAAGTCATCCTCATCACTGGCAGCACCACCGGCATCGGCGCCGCCATGGCGCGGCGCTTCGTCGCGGAAGGTGCGCGCGTCATCCTGCACGGGCGAGACACCGCTCGCGGCGAGGCCTTGCGCGAGGAACTCGGTGCGGAGAATGCCGCTTTCATCGCTGGCGACCTCGCCGATGAAAATCATCCCGCGCAACTCGCCGCCGCCGCAGTGGAGTGCTTTGGAAAAGTTGACGCGCTGGTGAACAACGCCGCGCTCGCCACCCGTGCGCACATCGCCGACACCGACACTGCGTTCTTCGACCGCCTGCTCGCCGTGAATCTCCGCGCGCCCTTCATGCTCATCCGCGCCTTGCTGCCCGCCTTGAAGAAAACCCAAGGCTGCGTGCTGAACATCGGCAGCGTCCTCGCCCACTGCGGGCAGTCGAATCTCGTCGCCTACTCCATCAGCAAAGGCGGCCTCATGACCCTCACACGCAACCTCGCCGACACGCTCGGCCCCGACCGCGTGCGCGTGAACCAGATGAACGTCGGCTGGACGCTCACCGACAACGAATACCAAACCAAACTCGGCGACGGCCTGCGGCCCGACTGGCCGGAAACACTGCCGCCCTACGCGGTGCCTTCCGGCAGCCTGCTCATGCCCGAAGCCATTGCCGAAGCCGCGCTCTACTGGGTCAGTCCCGTCAGCCGCCCCATCAGCGGCACCGTCTTCGATGCGGAGCAATACCCGATGATTGGCCGCATTCCGAATCAAGAAAACCAGGGGGATGTGATGGCAATGGAACGGGTGGCAAAAGTGTCAAACGGCACTGCCCAGTTCATCCCCCTGCCACATATCCACCTGCCACCAAAAGTGGCCAACCTCACATCATGAACACCCCCGCCTTCAGCCTCGCGGGCAAAACCGCCGTCATCACCGGCGGCGCGTCCGGCATCGGACTCGCCATCGCCAGGCGCTTCGCCGCGCACGGAGCCGCCGTCGAAATCCTCGACCTCCAACAAGCCGCGCTCGACACCGCCGTGACCGAACTCCGCGCCGCCGGCCACAGCGCGCACGGCGAGAGTTGCGATGTCAGCGAGCCCGCTTCGGTGGACGCCGCCTTTGCGCGCATCCTCACGCGGCACGAGCGCCTGCACATCCTCGTGAACAACGCGGGCATTGCCCATGTCGGCAACGCCCTCACCACCACGCCCGAGGACTTCGCCCGCATCCAGCGCGTGAATGTGAACGGCGTCGCGCACTGCACCCAGGCTGCGCTGCGGCACATGACCTCGCACGGCGGCGGCGTCATCCTGAATCTCGCCAGCACGGTCGCGCAGATGGCCATCGCCGACCGCTTCGCCTACTCCACAAGCAAAGGCGCGGTGCTCGCCATGACCTACTCCATCGCCAAGGACTTCCTCGCGCAAGGCATCCGCTGCAACGCCATCCTCCCAGGCCGCATCCACACGCCTTTCGTCGATGGCTTCATCGCCAAAAACTATCCCGGCCGCGAGGCAGAGATGTTTGAAAAGCTCAGCCTCACCCAACCCATCGGCCGCATGGGCCAGCCCGATGAAGTCGCCACCGCCGCGCTGTTTCTGTGCAGCGACGAAGCCAGCTTCATCACCGGCAGCGCCTACCCCGTGGACGGCGGCACGCTCACGCTGCGGTGAGCAATGTCACAAACCCCGTCTTCATTCGTCTCTCATCAAGCACCAACCAACCCATCCCATGAAACACCTTCTCAAAGCCTTCCTCCTGTCCCTTCCGCTGCTCACAAATGCTGCCGAGCTGAACCTCCCGCTGCTTCCCGCCGAAGCGAAAATCATCCAGGGCATCGCTGCCACAGAGGGCGTTGAAGTCGTGCTCGGGTCAAAGCCGGGGTGGTCGGCCAGAGGCGCTGCGGAAACGCTCGCCAGTCTCGGCGTGCCGAAGGACGACCTCGCCTCGGTGACGGTTCAGGTCAAAGAGAAGGAAGCCTTCGCCTTCACTGTCACGCATGACAAGGCCGGTCATGTGCTGGCCATCACCGGCAATGGCTATTGGCTGCGCAACAGCACGCTGCGCTCGTTCAAGGCTCTGCCGGAGCTGCGCATCATCCGCATGGACCACAATGGCTTTCTGAGCAATGACCCGCGCGCCGCGGAGTATGACGGCAGCGGCTTTGACGCGCTCGCGGACTCGAAGCTCGCGGACATCAAGATGGGTCTCAGCTTTTCCGACAAGGGCATGGAGCAATGCGCGAAAATCAAAGCGCTGCGCAGCTTTGGTGTCGCTCATTCGCGGGTCACGGATGCGGGTGTCGCATTCTTCGAGGGACATTCGGGGCTGACGAGCTTTTCCGTGAGCGAGATGGGCAAGCCGCTCCTCACGGGGAAGGCTCTCGCTTCGATTGCGAAGATTCCCAACGTGAACAAAATCGGCTTCGGGGAATGCTACATCAGTTACACCGACGGCTTCGCGCACCTCGCGCCACTGAAAGACAAGCTCGTCGAGTTTAACATCACCATGTCCATCGCCTCGCGCGCCGACCTCGATAAGTTCAAGGCCGACCATCCGAATATGAAAATCACCGGACTGCTCACGCCCGAGGAAATCGTTAAGCGTCATAGCGGTGCCGCGGCCAATATCGCGAAGCAAGCACCGCCCGAACTCGCCGCTCCCTTGAAGGCAGCCATCGAGCAGCTCCGCAAAAAGTAATCTTCGCGAGCCTATGAAGCGTTTTCCCATTCTCTCTTTGCTGCTTGGCGCATGTGTCCCGGCTGGCTTTGCCGCCGTGCCCGATTTCGAGCGCGAGGTGCGCCCGTTTTTGAAACAGCACTGCTACTCCTGCCACGATGCGAAGAAGGCGAAGGCGGGCTTTCGCATTGATGAATTGGGCACGGATTTCCTCAGCGGCAAGACGGCGGACGCCTGGCACGAGGTCATCAATCAAATCAACAGCGGCGAAATGCCGCCGAAGAAAGAGCCGAGGCCAGATGCGAAGGCGGCCTTTGCCGTGGTGGAATGGGTGGGCGCAAATCTGAAGAACGCGGAGCGCCAGGCACGCATGGCGGGCGGACGCATCCTGATGCGGCGGCTGAACCGGCAGGAGTATGCGAACACGGTGGGTGACCTGTTCCGGCTCGACCCGAACTTTGTCGAGAAGCTGAAACGCGAGCTGCCTGCAGACGGGAAAGCGGAGGGCTTCGACCGCATCGGCAGCGCGCTGTTTTTCGACCAGACGCAGATGCTTGGTTATCTCGACTGGGCGGGGCAGATTGCCCGCGAGGCGGTGCAGAGCGCGCCGCCGAAGGCGGAGACCTATGTCTATGAGGCGGAGAAGCACCTCAACAGAAACGAAGGTCCGACCGTGGAAGTGGCGCAGGCAAATGCGCATCAGATTCCGCTCGGTCCCACTTTTTACGACAAGAAAGTCACCGGCGTCGAGATGTGGGCGGGCCATGGCGGCAAACCCGATGAAGATAATAAGACGTGGGCGATGGTGCCGCATGGACCGCGCCCGGACCTGACAAAGCTGGTCACGCAGGACGGCTACTATCGCGTGCGCGTTCATGCCGGGGCCTCGCCCGGTGCGCGGGGCACTCCGGTGGTGATGCGCCTCACCTACGCCACCGGCACGCCGCTGGAGAGCATCCATGACATCACCATCGAGGGAACGCTGGAGAAACCTGGCGTGGCGGAGACGGTGCTTTTCCTGCGGGCCGGGCAGCCGGACCAGAAGAAGCCCTTGGTGCCGACTTGGAACGGCATCAACAACCTGCGCGTCAACAATCCCGAATGGGGCGCCGTCCACCAGCGTTGGCTCAACTCGCAGGGCAAACTCTCGAAAGCTGCGGCGGCACGCAACGATGCCGAGGTCGCACGTCTCAAGGTCGAGCGCGAGCAGGTGCTCAAGGACTTGGATGCCTTCACCGGGCCGCGCTGGATTCCGCATCCGACGCACAACGCGGCCACCGCGCCGCGCCTCTTCCTAGACAGGATCGAAGTGCAAGGTCCGCTGCCAAAGGAATGGCCTCCGGCGAGTCATGTCGCGCTCGGAGTCGATGACAAGACTCCGCAAGATGAAAACGGATTGCGCTCGGTGTTCGCTCGGCTGCTGCCGAGAGCGTATCGTCGGCCTGTCGAACAAGCAGAAGTGGATAAGCTCGTGCGCATCGCCGCTGGTGCGATCGAGCGCGAGAAGGTGCCCTTTCCAGATGCGCTGCGTCTTGGTCTGCAAACGATGCTCTGCTCGCCGGGTTTCGTTTTCATCCAGGAGCCGCAACCGCGCGCCGCAACCGCGAAGGGCACGCGGCCGCTGAACGACTTCGAACTCGCCAGCAGGCTCTCCTATTTCCTCTGGAGCAGCCTGCCGGACGACGCGCTGCTCGCGCTCGCGGCCAAAGGCGCGCTCAGGCAACCCGCGACGCTGCGCGGGCAGGTCACCCGCATGTTGGCGGATGCGAAGAGCCGCCGTTTCGTCGAGAACTTCGCCGGTCAGTGGCTCGATGTGGAGCAGTTCGGCAGCGTGGAGCCGGCGAAGGAATACAAGAGCTATGACCATGCGCTGAGGGCGGCGAGCCGCGAGGAGCCGCTGATGTTTTTCCAACAGGTGCTCACGGACAATCTGCCGGTCGCGAGCTTCCTCGACTCTGACTTCCTCGTCATCAACGAACGGCTCGCACAGCACTACGGCATCGAGGGCGTGAGCGGCGAGACGTTTCAAAAAGTCGCGCTCAAGCCGGAGCATCATCGCGGTGGCGTGCTCGGCATGGCCGGGCTGCTGACCCTGCTGGCTGACGGCACTCGCACGCTGCCCGTGCGTCGTGGCGCGTGGGTCCTGGAGAAGCTGCTCAACGACCCGTCACCGCCTCCGCCGCCGAACGCGGGCGACATCCAGCCGAACACCGCCGGAAAGAATCTCAGCGTGCGCGAGCGTCTCCAGTTGCACCGCAACGAGCCGAACTGCGCGAGCTGCCACGCCAGGCTCGACCCCTACGGCCTCGCGCTGGAAAACTACGACGCCATCGGAGCCTGGCGTGAGAAGCAGAACGGCGAGGGCATGAGCGGACCGAAGGCACCGGTCATCGACGCCAGCGGCGCACTCAAATCCGGCCGCGCGTTCAAAGACCTCCCCGGTTACAAGGCCGCGTTGATGGCCGAGCAGGACAAGTTCATCCGCGCCTTCACCGAGAAACTTCTCACCTACGCCCTGAGCCGCCCCGTGGGGTATGTGGACCACGCCATCATCGAAACCATCCTGAAATCTGAGCCGCGCCTGCAATCGCTCGTGCAAGCCGTCGTCGCCGCTGAACCCTTTCAAACGAAATAACCAAGATGAACATCCTCAAACACCGCTCCATAGACCGCCGCACATTCCTGCGCGGGACCGGCGTCTCGCTCGCGCTGCCCTGGCTCGAATCAATGTCCTCGCTGGCCCGCGCGGCATCGACCGCGGGCGGCATCACGGAGAGCGAGCGACCGAAACGCGCCCTCTTTACCATGTGGGGCCTCGGCATGAACGGACGCGATTACACGCCGGCCAAATTTGGCCGCGATTGGGAGGCAACGACCATTTTGAAGCCCGTCTCCCATTTGCGCGATGACTTCACCCTCATCAGCGGTCTCAAACTCACGCATTCCGGCGGCCACGGCGGTGACCGCACTTTTTTGACCGGCACTGCCACGCACAAAGCCGACGCCAAACTCCGCATCTCCGCCGACCAGGAAATCGCCGAGGCCATCGGCAAAGCCACGCGTTACCCCAGCCTCGTGCTCGGCATCAATCGCGGGACCGGTTTCGGCAGCGGCACGATTGACAAAACGCTCGCCTGGACCCGCGGCGGCACGCCCATCCCGGCGGAGAACCGCCCGCACATTCTCTTCGACAAACTCTTCCGCGCCGAAAGCCCCGACGAAGTCGCCGCCCGCAGGGTCGGCGCCGGCCGCACCGGCAGCGTGCTCGACGCCGTGCGCGACGAGGCCAGGAACCTGCAAAACCGCCTCGGCAAAGACGACCTCGCCAAGCTCGACGAATACTTCACCTCCATCCGCGACGTGGAGCAGAGCATCGCCACCGACCTCGCCTGGCTCGACAAGCCGAAGCCAAAGGTCGCGCCGCTCGACTTCGGCAAGAACGTCCAGGCGCTCGACCCCGAGTTGCAGGCGAAGGGCAACTTCGACTACCGCCGCTACCAGCGCCTGATGTTCGACGTCATCACCCTCGCGCTCCAGACCGACAGCACGCGCGTCATCAACTACTATGCCCGCCGCGACCTCAACGACGGCACCCATTGCTACGCCTACAAAGGCTGCCCCTACGGCTACCACGAGATGACCCACCACGGCGAAGACCCCGACAAGCTCAAGTGGCTCACCACCGTGGACACCTGGTATATGGAGGATTGGGCCTACTTCATCGAAAAGCTCAAAAGCGCCAAAGAAGGCGACGGCACCCTGCTCGACCACACCATGCTCGTCTGGGGCAGCAGCGGCGGCACGGTCAACGCCCACAACAACACCGAACTGCCCACCATGCTCGTCGGCGGCCACAAAATCGGCATCAAGCACCAGGGCCACATCGCCAAGAAAGATGTCCGCCTCGGCAACCTCTGGCAGACCATGTTCGGCGTCATGGGCGTGAAAGTGCCCGACAAATTTCAAGGCGGTGAGGCTGATGGCATCATCAAGGAAATCGTGTGATCAGAAAGACAGCAAGCCCCCTCCCAGCCCTCATTTTCATCCATGAAACCACTGCTCCACCTCCTCGTTTCCGCCATCCTCTCGTTCACCACTTTCGCTGCGGAGGAATCTCCCGAGGATGCGAAGATTCGCGCCTCCATTCCGCTCGGCGGTGACTTCAAGCCGAATCCGAAAGTCGGCGCGTTCGTCGTGGTGAGTCACGGAGCGCGCATCATTGTGTCGAAGGACGACGGCAAGACGTGGAAGCAGGCCTTCTTCGCCGCTCCTGGAGCCGATCACGGCCCGTGGGCCACGAAATCCGTCGCCTACACCAGCGGCGTCTTCGCAGTGCCGGTGGCCTGGGGCGGGCCGACTATCTATCTCGCCTCGGACGATGCTGTGAACTGGCGTCACCTCACCAGCGGCGCGACCAAGCTGCCACAAAGCAATGGTGATCCGCGCTTGATGACTGGCTTCACCTGGGGCCTGGCGGGAGGCAAGGGTGCCTTCGTCTCCAGCGGCTACATGACCTTCAGCGCCACGGCGGACCTCGGGAAAACATTCACCACCTTCGGCATCTGGGGCGCATTCAAGGACGATCCGCGCGGCAAGCTCAACACGCATCACATCGGCGCGGTGTATTGCGGCGATGCGAGCGGACGCTTCCTCGCGCTCGGCGACAATCGCGGCGAATCTGGCCCCAAGTTCGGCCAGCTCTTCGCCAGCGATGATCTCGGCAAAACCTGGAAATGGCTCGCACCAAAAGGCCTCGACGCCACCACCGGTCGCGGCGCGTTGACATCCAACGGCAAGCTGCTCGTCATGACCGACCCCATCCGCGCGAACGCATGGACGAGCAGCGATGCCGGTGAGACGTGGGACGGCCCGCACGCCACCGGCACGGAGCGCGCCGCGCTCAGCGTCGTGAATGGCGAGTTCTGGCTCTGCGGAAAAAAATCCCGCGCCAGCACCGACGGCAAGGCCTGGCGCGATCTGCCTGCCGCCGTCCCCGAAGGCCAGGTGATTGCGAGCGACAAAGGCACGCTCATCAGCATCCACCCGCAGCGCACCAGCATCCAGCGCAGCACCGACGACGGCAAGACTTGGCAGGAAGTGTTTCAATACGTTGCTCCCGATATCAAAGGCGGCGCTCAAGGCCTGAGTGCTGGCGCGTTCGGCCTCGTGGCCCCGTGATCAGACGGCGTGACACTATCTCTCCCATGAAACCGATTGTTCTGACATTCCTCGTCATGGTGTCCTTCGCGGATGCAGCGGTGCCCGCTCCGGTGAGCGGTTTCATGCAGACCTACTGCATCGACTGCCACGGGCCGAAGAAGCAGAAGGGCGACTTCCGCGTCGATGCGTTGAAGGTTTCCGCCACGGCGGCGGATGCGGAGAACTGGCAGCTTGTGCTGGACAATCTGCACCTTGGCGAGATGCCGCCGGAGAAAGCGAAGCAGCCGAAGCCGACGGAGGTCGAGCCGGTGACGGCCTGGATTCAATCCGAGCTGACCCGCGCCGCGATGGTGATCAAAGGCACCGGGGGTGCGGTGGTGCTGCGGCGGCTGAACCGCGCCGAATACAAGAACACCATCGCGGACCTGTTCGACGTCCATGGCGACTTCACGTCCGGGTTTCCCGATGACGTCCTCGACCACGGATTCGACAACAACGGTGCGGCGCTCATGCTTTCGGCCGCGCAGGTGCAGGAATACATGAAGGCGGCTGAGTTTGTGCTCGCCCGGGCGATCGCCCTGGCCAAGCGGCCCGAGACCGTGAGCAAGACCATGACACTTCATGAGGGCAATCGCAAAGGCATCGAACTCGCCCGCAAGGAGCTCGAGGGCCGTCTGGCCAACTTCGACAAACTCGGGCCCGTCGAGCAGAAGCACACCCTGCAGATACAGGCCGCGGCGAAAGACGACCCCACTTATGGCTATCGTTTCCCCGTGCGCGAAAATGGGGTGCTGCGCCCGCCGAAACCCGACGACGGCCCGCAGCTCGACGCCGTGATCACCGTGCAGCAGTATTTCAGCGGTGAGCCCCAATTCGGCCTTCCCGCCGGGCGCGGCTGGTATCGGGTGAAAGCGGTGGCCTATGCGCTGAAGAACGACGGCAAGCCCGCGCGGCTTAAGTTCACCGTCCATGAGGGTTATTCAGGCAAGCTGCCGAAAGCGGTGAGCGTCTTCGCCTTCACCGACGAGCAACCGCGCGAGGTCGAGGCCCGCTATTACCTGGAGCCGGGCGACCGCGTGGTGTTCACGATCATGGATGGCGCACCGCATAGCCAGGGTCGCACGATGATTGACCAGCCCGGCCCGTTCATCGCCATCCGCTCCTTCACCATCGAGGGGCCGATCTATGAGAGCTGGCCGCCGCCGGGGCATCGCACACTGTTTGGCGACATCGACGCCGCCAATCCCACGCCGGAGAAAGTAGCCGCCATCGTCGCTCACTTCGCGCCGAAGCTCTTCCGCCGCCCCGTCACGCCTGCGACCGTCGCCAAGTATCGGGCGCTGTTCGAGAAGTTCACGCAGACGATGACCCCCGACGAGGCGCTGCGCGGCACGTTGGCCACGATGATGGTCTCGTCGCGATTCCTTTACCGGGAGGAGCCGCCCGACCGGCTCGATGCTCACGCCATCGCCTCACGCATATCGTTTTTCCTCTGGCGCTCCACGCCGGATGACGCGCTGCTCGCCGCCGCCGCCGATGGCAGCCTGCTCGACCCCGCGAAACGCCGCGCACAGGCCCAGCGCATGATGGCCGATGCGCGGGCGGAGCGTTTCCTGAAGGATTTCACGGGCCAATGGCTGCGCGTGCGCGAGGTCGGCGTGATGCGCGCGGATGCAAATCTCTACCCCGAATACGACCTCGAACTCGAGGCCGCCATGCGCGGTGAGACGGAGCATTTCATCGCCGAGATGTTCCGCCGCGACCTCCCTCTGCACCAGCTCATCGACTCCGATTGGACCATGCTCAATGAGCGCCTCGCCCGTCACTACGACATCCCCGGCGTGCTCGGGCCGGACTTCCGTCGCGTGAGTCTGGACAAAACGAAAACGGTTCGCGGCGGACTGCTCACGCAGGCCAGCATTCACGCGGTCACTTCCAACGGCAGCACCACCTCGCCCGTCGCACGCGGCGTATGGGTGCTGGAGAAATTCCTCGGCACACCACCATCACCACCGCCGCCCAATGTTCCGCCCATCGAGCCGGACATTCGCGGCGCCACCACCATCAAGCAGCAGCTCGCCAAGCACCGCGAAATCGCCGCCTGCGCCTCGTGTCACAAAAAAATCGACCCGCTCGGCTTCGCCATGGAGAGCTTCGACGTCATCGGCGGCTGGCGTGAAAAATACCGCGCCCTCAGCGAACCAACGCCCAAAGCCCGCGCCAAGCTCATTGACGGCCAGCCGGTCAATCCCGCCGACGAATGGGCGGGTGTGGGTCGTTTCAACAGCTTCCAGGAGTTCCGCGAGCTGGTGAAAAAGCGCGAGGACCTCGTCATTCAAAACCTCGCCAACAAGCTCGCCACCTTCGCCCTCGGTCGCCAGCCCGGCTTCGCTGACCGCGAACCGCTCCGCACCATCGCCGCCAAGGCGCGCAAAGACCAGAGCGGCATGAGCACCCTCGTCCTCGACCTCATCACCAGTCCCGTCTTCACCCAACCCTGAACCGTGCACCGCATTATGAATCCCCATCTCGCTCTCTCCACCCGTCGCCATTTCCTGCGCGGCGTCGGTATCACGCTCAGTCTCCCGTGGCTGGAGTCCATGGGTGGCATCCTGCACGCCGCCGATGTGGAAAAGGAACCGCGCCGCCTGCTGCTCGTCTGTCTGCCGCTCGGCATCTTTCGCGATGCCCTCATCCCGAAGCAGACCGGCAACGGCTACGAGGCCACCGAGTATCTCACCGCGCTCCAGGACTTCCGCGACCAGTTCACCGTCATCTCCGGCCTCGAACATCCCGGCGTCGGTGGTGGTCATGCCTCGCAGCCGCGCATCTTCACCGGAGTGCCTTCGGCGGAGAGAAATCGCCGCTCGCTCGACCAGCATGTCGCCGCCGCGCTCGGCCAGCACACGCGCTTTGACACGCTCACGCTCAGCGCCGGGGCCAACGACTTCAGTTGGACCGACAGTGGCAGCATGGTGCCAGCCGAGAAAAACGTCGGCGACGCCTTTGCGAAACTTTTCGCCGAGGAAGGCGCGACCAACAAAACGAAAGTCCTCCGCGAAATCGGACGCGGCAAAAGCATCCTCGACTTCGTGCTCGACGAGGCCAGCGACCTGCGTCCGCGCCTCTCCAAGCGCGACCAGGACAAGCTGGAGGAATACTTCGAGTCCGTCCGCGCCACCGAGAAGCGCCTCGTGAAATCCGAGGAATGGATGCACACGCCCAAGCCCGAGGTCGGCGTCAAAGCGCCCGCGCCATTCGCCCAGGACGAAATCATCACCAACATGCGCAACGTCTGCGACCTCACTTACCTCGCCTTCAAGACCGACTCCACCCGCGTCATCACCTTCGGCTACTTCCGCCAGGACACCGTCGCCGTGCCCGGCGTCAAAGTCGGCTACCACAACCTCTCCCACCACGGCCAGGACGAGGGCAACATCGCCCAGCTCAAGCGCGTCGAACTCGCCTTCTTCGACGAGCTGAAAACGCTGCTCACCAACCTCAAGAACGCGAAAGAAGGCGACTCCAACCTGCTCGCCCGCACCACCATCGTCATCACCTCGAATCTCGGCAGCGGCTCCAGCCACAGCAACAAAGACCTGCCCGTCATCCTCGCTGGAGGTCGCTTCCAACACGGCCAGCACCTCGCCCTCGCACCCGGCGCCGTGCCGCTGAGCAATCTCTACCTCAGCGTCCTGCACCAACTCGGCATGGACGACAAATCCTTCGGTGCCTCCACCGGGACGCTGAAGGGGTTGGAGCTAGCATAATCCGCTTTTGATGCACCGCGCCCTGTTCATCGGCTTTGTCTTTCTATCGGTCTGTTCCGTCCTCGCGGCGGAGCCGTTTCGCGTGGCGGAGTTTGATCAAAAGGTGCTGCCGATGGTGGAGCGCTATTGCATGGGTTGTCATGACACTGCCACGGCGAAGGGCGACTTCGATTTGGAGCCTTTCCTCACGCCCGACGCGATGTTGGCGAATCGCAAACCTTGGGAAAAAGTGGTCAAGCAGCTCAAGGCCGGTGCCATGCCGCCGGATGGCAAGAAACGGCCTGCCGTCGCCGAGCGCGAGTCCGCCATCGCGTGGCTGGAGCGGGCGCTCGTTCATGTGGATCCCTCCAAACCGGTGCCGCCGGGCCGTGTCACCGCGCGGCGGCTCAATCGCACCGAATACAACCACACCATCCGCGACCTTTTCGGCGTGTCGCTGAAACTCGCGGACGAGTTCGCCGGGGACGATGTGGGCTACGGCTTCGACAACATCGGCGATGTGCTCAGCATCTCGCCACTGCGCATGGAGCAGTATCTCAACGCCGCCGAGCAGCTCACCGCCATCCTGCTCGGCAAGACGGACGCGCCGCCTTACGACGAGTTCAGCGAGGCCGTCTTTTTCCAATTTAACAAGAAGCCGCGCAACGCGA